>WGLU01000007.1 GCA_016125375.1 Pseudomonadota bacterium
AAGGATTTCCGCGATTTCGACTAGGCTGGCCCCGTTCATGGCGAGGTAGCTGGCCGTCGAGTGCCGCAGGTCGTGGAATCGGAAGTCGTTGATCTTGGCCGTGTCGCGGGCGTTCTCCCACGCCTTGCGGATGTCGATCGGTTCTTGGCCGTCCCGCCGGGGGAACAGCCACCGCCGGGGGGCAGGGGGCTCCAACTCGTCGTAGAAGGTGTCAATCTTCTCTGCTTGGTCCTCCAGCAGGTCGTGCAGGTGATGGACAACCGGCACGGCGCGGGTGTCGCCGTTCTTGGTATCCCGCAGGACGGCCGTGTCTCGCTTGAGGTCGATGTCCGACAGGGTGAGGCCGAGGATTTCGCTCTTCCGCGCTCCGGTCGAAAGGGCGAACACCACGACGGGATAGAGGTGCTCGTTGTCGCTGGCCTTGCAGGCATCGAGCAGCTTCTTGCGCTCGTCCTCGCTCAGGAAGCGGATGCGCTCGTTCCGGATTTTGGTGATCTTGTTCACGCCGTCGAGCGGACTGGAGCCGACCCAGCCCCACTGCATCGCGTGCTTGAACAGCACGGCGAGCGTGTCGCGATAGTGCTTGAGCGTCTTCCGGCTTTTGGGCTTTGGCGGCGCGACGGGCTTGCCGTCGTCATCCACAGCTTTCCGCCGGGCGTCCCCGGCGGCGGCCAGCTCCGCCAGTTTCTCGCTCACCATGTCCGGCGTGATGTAGGCCAGGGCGTAGCTGCCGAGGGTCTTTTCCCAATAGGCCAGGAATGAGCCTTCTGCCCGCTTGGTCGTCTCCGCCCGGTGGACGAACACTTCCTTGCGGAAGCGGTCGATAACGTCCTGAAGGGTCTTGGTCGCCGCCGTTCGGACGACGTTCTTCACCTCGCCCTTGCGAATGCCGCTTTCGGTATCGGACGCCCACTGTTTGGCGTCTGTCAGGCGCTTGAAGGTTCGCACTTGGTCGGGGAAGCCCTTCATCCGAACCATGACCCGATAGGATGGGCCTTTCTTGCCTTCGCGCTTCTGGATGGTCGCCATGATGTGCCTCGGGAACCGAGAAGAGGAGAGGGGGCGGCGCTGATGTGCCAAACCGTTTTTGGCACATTTTTGGCACACTGAAAACCAAAAACTCTCAACAAGAGCCTGAAGGGCTCAACGGAAAAATAGCATGATTTCAGCATTATGATTGTTGAGAAGTATTGGCAGAGTGTGCCGAGAATGGCTTTTCGCTTGGCTCATAACCTGAAGGTCGCAGGTTCAAATCCTGCCCCCGCAACCAAGCATCTGTCTGAAAAGACACGATATTATAGAAAGCCCCGATCCTCACGGACGGGGCTTTCTTGCATTTTGGCACATATTTGGCACACTCAAGGCCAAGCTGTGCCGTGTGCCTACAACAAATCTCAGCAACTTGCCGATCACTTTGCACCTCATTTCGGGCTCGCCCAGGCCGGCAGTGCGTCGAGGTATCGCAGCTCTTCACGAACCACAGGATCTAGCGCCTCGGGCAGCAAGTGTCGGAGCATCAACCATTCCTGCGACCGCTCATCGGCTTGTACGTCGCTCCGGTACCGACGCAGATGCTCCCCAACCCTAGCGTTAAGCAATCCGGCCATGGTCGTGTTCGCTATCAATCTTGTCAGTAGATCGGTGTAGCCACCGAAGGTACCAGCATGCAGGTAGGTGTTGAGCATCGCCCGGATGTTCGGGTGTGCGCTCGCGTAGTTGCGCTCCTTCCCGTTGGCCGCCGCGACGATAGAGAAGGCCGCAGCCATAAGCAGGCTTTGAGGACGGTCAAGGCCGGGGAGCGGTCCCTCGTGGTCCCACTTGGCGAGACTGTTGAACCATGGCCGGCGCCGTTGTTCGATGTCCGCAAGGAGCGGCGCTACGATCCGGTCTTCATGGTACGGGAGCTTTGACCGCGGGATGATCAGCTCATCGAATCGGACGAGCTGCGGCGGATCGAATCCGTCACCATTCCGCAGATAGCAGCTCAAGACCAGCGTGTGTTGCTTCTTCGAGGCCGATACCGCCGGAGGGTCGAGGACGAAGGCGTTGCCCCGGTGCCGGCGAATGACATCGAGAAAGCTCTGCTGCACCTGGACCTTGGTGTCGATGCCGAACAAGATCCAAAGCAGTGGTACTCCTTCGCGCTCATAGTGTTTGCAGCGGGCCGAAATCTCCGTCTGGAAGGTGCCCGACATCTGGAACTCGACGGCGAACGTGCCGAAGCCTTCCCATTCGACATAGACATCCGGAAACCGGCCATGCGCCGTCTCCGTCGGTGGCAGATATTCCGCCATCGTATGCCTGACATAGCGCGGGTCGAGCGCGACAAGCGCTGCCACTTGCTCGCACATGAGCCGGTGGAAATCTGATTCTTGGCGACCGCCATACTGGGCCGCGCGGACATCATCCGGCGTGGCGTTGCGGCCGTGGTGCCATGGGCATCTCGGGTCGCTACCGCTGTAATGTGCGAAGAGCGGAAGGCTGACGCCGCGTCGCCGCGCCGTTTTGATGTAGACGTGGCTATCGCATGCCAAACATTTGGCGAGAAGGCCGTCGTTGCCCTGTCTCCGGTCCGTGATCCGGTCGCGCAGTAGACCCCAGGTGTCTTCCGGCATTGCGACTAAGTCTTGAGCCGTCACAGGGCCAATGCCTTCGATCAGGGCAGCTTCAACAATCCGCTGTGGCTTCCGTGCCATCCCAATCAGTCGCAGCCGCTATGTTAGGGCATACGCCGAGCGGAGAAGCTCGACCGCCTCGTCGCGCGTGAACGGGACATCAAAAGTTTTGGGGTCCAGGGTTCCGTCAGCTTGCGCCGCTTCGACGAATCGCCGGAGATCGTCGCGGATTGGTGCGGAAACTTCGATCGCGACCCCTTCCGGCAGGAGTTGCACCAGACGGAACACGTCATTGCGGTGTTTCTTGATGTTCTTGCTGTCAACCTTCTCTCCGCTTTCCAAGCGAGCGCTCAGGTCGAGGAACGCCCGGGCCTTGAACGGAATGAGCAGGGATTCGTCGATGATCGTCACGCCGTCCACCTGCCGCTTGGCCGCTTGTAGGGCCTCATAGTAGCCATCATCGAGAAGGATAGCCGACAGGCTGACCACATCCTCTTCGACGGGGATCGGCGTAAAGCCCGTATCCTCCGAGAGCTCGATTGTTCCCGGCTTCCGAGAGAACAGCTCGATCATGAAAGGGAAGTTGGGGTCTTTCGGGCGGTGAAACCGATAGAACTCCTTCGCGCCGTCACTCCGCTCGCGTGCCTCGTACTCGCCGGCATCGAGGAAAGCTTTGAAAGCATTTCCGAACGCGGCGTCGACGACTTCGACACAAAGCACCATGTCGATGTCTTTGGTCGCTCTAAAATCGAGACCCGCGGCGCCGAACAGAAGATCGCAGGCAGTCCCGCCGATGATCGCGTATTGGTCCTCGTGGCCGGCGAAATGCTCTCGGAACTTCTCGATTCCAACTACCATACAACCCTCTCCAATAGTCGTTCAGCCGCCATGGACACACGTTCGTCGCGGTGATCGCGGAATTGCGCATAAAGCGATAGTGGGTCCACGACGTGCGTGTCTGACAGGCCGGCCGGATCGTAAGACCACGTCTCCACAACGTAGTCTGCTCGGTCACGGTCGGTTTCTGTCACGCCGTCGGCTTGTGCAATGGCTTTCCAGGCACTGGCGGCAACGGCATAGGTTTCCAGATGCGGCCGGGACAAGTCGGTTAGCTCTGCTAGAGCACTCTCTCCCCCGCGCTTCGACATTCGGAGGGCGTGGCCGTCCCTGATAAACTTTTCGGCGCGCACTGGACTGCGCAACAGCTCTCGCGCGGCATCGAATAGTTGTCTCCCGTCGCTTTTGAACCGGATATGTCTCTCCTTGCCGTACTTATCCGAATAGGCGAGGCCCGCGGCGATGAGATCGTCAAAAGCCCTACCGATGGACATGGCCGAATAGCGCAGTCGTGCGGCAATCTGCGATGGCGTCGTTGCTGTTACATCGAGTCTCAGAAGGTGATGAAACAGAACGGCTTGGGCCGCCGGTGACAGTCCGTCGGCGTGTCTGTTCTTGAGGGCACGGAAATGCTCACGAAGATCCATGGCCAAGTCGGGAATGTAGAGTTGATTGCCTGGCACGACGAACGGTACGCCCTGGCCGATAAGGCGGGAACGGTTGTGGGCGCTAAGCGACGGCGTGGCGAAGATGACGATCGCATCGAATGCGTCACGTACCAGACCGATGTGCTTGGCAACATCGGACGGGGTGGCGTGGTTTTCCGAAGATGCCAGGAAGATGCACTTTCTCCCGGCAATATGGCCCTCAAAGAGGCTGTATGTGCGCCCTAGGAAGGCGGGCAGGCCGGGTGCGCGTTCGAGCGTGTCCACCCGGATCCGATCATGGAGCGTTTCGCCGAGATACCGCTCCAGCGCCCCAGCAAACTGCCTTCCGAAAATGTCGTGCTTCGTCTCTAACATGATATTGAACACTAACACTGATATTGTTAGCGTGCAAGATCGATGTTATCCCACTGTTAGAAATAGGCCAACTCCCACAAAGGATGCCTGTTCTTCATTTGCGACGCGCGTCGGGAGGGTGTCTCTCGCGACGATGGAATAGAACATAAAAAGAACAATCTGCCGCCGCCGCGAAGGATCACTTATGACCAGGATCATGCGGGAAAGGCTCTCGTGAGGCTCACTTCCGAGCCTTCTTTTTATGCTTTAGGACGGCCACGTTGTCGTTTGCGGGTTCGTCGAAGATGGCTCTATTCATACTTTCGACGACCTTCGATACGTGCTGGTCGCTCAGGTGAGCATAGCGCTTCACCATCTGAAGCGTCTTATGGCCGAGAACCTCGGCGATCTCGGCCAAACTTGCGCCGTTCATCGCGAGATAGGACGCAGCGCTATGGCGCAGATCGTGGAATCGAAAGTCGGTGATCCCGGCTGTTTCCAAAGCCGCCAGCCAATGCTTGCGGATTTCCATCGGCGCTAATCCATCTTGCCGAGGGAAAACCCAACCTGTGTTCGGGCATCCTTCGATCTCATGATGCTCTTTCATGATCTCCAAAGCATGGTGTGTCAGTGGGAGTGTGCGACGTTCCTTGTTTTTCGTCCTCTCTAGGCGTGCAACTCCACGCGCGAGATCGACCTGCTCCCAGGTCAGATGCATGATTTCGCTGTAGCGGGCACCGGTAGACAGGGCAATAACGACGATCGGGTACAAGAGTGGACATGAACTGCTTTTGCAAGCTTGCAAGAGCCGGGTCCGCTCAGCATCGCTCAGGAACCGCGCACGTGGTTGAGGCAAGCTAGGCTTTTTCACCTTTCGCATCGGGTTGCTATCGAGCCATTCCCATTCTTGAACTGCAATAGTGAAGGCTTGCGACAATATGGCCATATAGCGGGCTACTGTAGCCGGACTCTTCGTCTTGTCTTCCGTCCGATTTTTGGCGTTCCTGTTTCGCTCAGACGGCGATCGCAATAGCTTGTTTCTAGCTTCGGCTAACATGGACGGCGTCAGCGCTTGAAGTGTTGTTTCCCCCAATTCGTTTCGCCACCATCCGAGACAGTTGCGGATCTTCTGTTGCTCTGCGGCTTCCCGTTTCGGGAGTTCCAGCCGAATGTAATCGTCGATCAAATCGGCCAGTGTCTTCCTTTGAGCTTCGCGCCCCTTGAAATAGCGCTCCTCCCGGATGGCTGCTTCGGTTTGAACGAGCCAGGCCTTGGCTGCGCGGAGTTCATTGAAGGTGGCCGTCTGGGTGGGGGTACCTTTTAATCGTACAACGACCTTGTACCTTGTCCCGCCGTCTTTGGTGTTTCGTGACGTAATCGTTCCCATGAAAAATAAACTCGACAATTGTACGTTGATTAATATTGTATATACCTAAATAATACCATGAACGAGGCGTTGTTGTGGTACAGTTTTGGTACAATGATTATTAAATTAAGATCGATGAGCGCAACTGTATACAAAAATATTATCGGACAAGTCCTTGTAAATAAAGGTGTGTGAACTTTCTCGTTGTAAATGTCTTTGACTTGAAAGCACCTCTCATAATGCCTTGGTCGGGGGTTCAAATCCCTCTGGGCCCACCAAACTTAAGCAGATGGTAATCATGTCCAAACGCAAGAACAGGCAGCATTTTCTGAGCGCGCTATTCGCGGCGCTGCTGTTTGTGGCTGTGCAGATTGGTGCGGTTGTCCACCAGGCTGAATATGGCCCGGGTGAGCACAAGCACCATGGTGAAATCTGTCAAATTTCCGTCTTCAGTGAACACCAGAAGCTCTCCGGCACGCCGGAAACTGTTATTGTGCCGGTGTATGTTGCGCTCACTGTGTTTGCTACGCCTGTCAGTGCCGTTGTTCCTGTATCTGGCGGTGCTGCCTCTGCCTATCCCCGTGCTCCTCCGGTTGTTCTCTGATTTTTCCTGAAAAATCTGGGTTTATGCCCGCGTTGCCGCATATGCGGCGTGCGGTTGCGTATCCCGCACAGTGATACAATTGGAGAAGACTAAAATGTTGCGTTATGCAAAAACGGGCGCGGTTGCGCTGCCCATCATGATGCTGCACGCCAATGCGATGGCGGCAACAGACAGCGATATTGAGTCGCTGAAAAATGAAATCCAGAACATGCGGAGCACTTACGAAAGCCGCATCAATCAACTGGAAGATAAACTGCAAACCATGCAGGCCGAGCAGGCTGTTGCGCCGCAGACTGCGGCACCGGCAGCTAAACCTGCGGGCGGGAGCGGTGTGTTCGACAACAGTTTTAATCCGGCGGTTGGGATTATCCTGAACGGGACCTACGGCGGTTTCTCCGGATCGGATTCCAAACTGTCCGGTTTTGCCATCGGCGAAGAGGGCGGGCGACTGCCGCAGGGCCTGTCGCTGGGCGAGTCGGAGTTGAACTTTGGCGCGAATATCGATGACAAGTTCAGCGGGTCGCTGACGGCTGCGATCGCCAGCGAGGACGGGCAGGATACGCTGGAGCTGGAGGAAGCGTTTGTCAAAACCTCCGGTGGCACGTTGCCGGGTGGCCTGACCGCCAAATTCGGTCGCATGCTGGCCTCTGTGGGTTACCTCAACGACCACCATGCCCACACGGATGACTTTGCCGACAGGCCACTGCCTTACCGCAACTATCTGAACGGCGCCTATAAGGATGATGGTCTGGAAGTGTCGTGGATTCTGCCGACCGACCTGTACGCCGAACTTGGCGGTGGGGTTTTCCGCGGTGATCATTTCCCGTATGGGAGTGCATCCGGTAATGGCAGTGGGTCGTGGACACTGTTCGCCCGCACCGGTGGTGACATTGGCGATAACCAGAACTGGCGCTTCGGTCTATCAACCCTGCAAGGGGATACGCCGGAACGTAAGGGGAACGATGATAATGTCACCTTTGCCGGTGACAGCGACCTCTATATTGCCGACCTGCGTTACACGTGGGCGCCGACCGGCAACCCCTACGATCAAGAGGTGATGTTGCAGGGTGAATACCTGTACCGTAGTGAAAAAGGCACATACGCCGATACCAATGCCGCTATCGCTGCCACACCGTACGACAGCAACGATAATGGCTGGTATGCGCAAGCCGTGTACAAGTTCCTGCCGCAGTGGCGTGCGGGTACCCGTTACGCCCGCCTGAACGCGCCGAACATTCCGGCCGGACTTGCTGGCAGCGAGCTGGACAGTCAGGGGCATGACCCTTACAGCATCAGCGCGATGGTGGAGTGGGATAACAGTGAATTCAGCCGCATCCGGTTGCAGTTCAACCATGAACGCCCTGCCGCCAGCCTGACAGACGATCAGATTATCCTGCAATACACCATGAGCCTCGGCGCTCACGGTGCCCACAGCTATTAAGGAGGTGCATGATGAAACAGTTTTTCATGCTGACACTGGCTGCGGCTGCGGTTTTGGCCGCACCGCATGCTGCGCACGCCGCTATCCACGTTTTTGCCTGCGAACCGGAATGGGCCGCGCTGGCGAAAGAACTGGGTGGCGACGCTGTAACCGTAACAAGTGCAACAACGCCGCAACAGGATCCGCACCACGTGCGTGCCAAGCCCAGCCTGCTTGCGGCCATGCGCAAGGCCGACATGGTGGTCTGTTCGGGCGCGGGGCTGGAAATCGGCTGGTTGCCGATTCTGCTCGGCAAAGCCGGAGGCGCACAGGTGCAGCCCGGAGCGGATGGCTACCTGATGGCCGCCGACTTTGTCAAACGGCTGGAGGTGCCTGCCGTGGTTGACCGTGCACAGGGCGATGTTCACCCTGAGGGCAACCCCCACATTCAGACTGATCCGCGCAACATTGCCGCCGTGGCGGCGGTGTTGGGCAAGCGTCTGGCGGTGATAGACCCGGCTCATGCGGCAGCGTATGAAGCCCGTACGGCGGATTTTCAAAACCGTTGGCGTGCAGCAACTGCCAAGTGGGAACGTGAGACTGTGTCGCTGAAGGGGATGCCGATCGTGGTTCACCATAAGGCGTGGGTGTATCTGGTGAACTGGCTGGGGCTGACCGAGGTGGGGTCGCTGGAGTCGAAGCCCGGCATTCCACCGACGAGCGCCCATCTGGAAGAGCTGCTGGCAAAAGTACGTCAGCAGCCGGTACAGGTGATTGTGCGCACGCCGTATGAGTCGGCAGATGCTTCTGACTGGTTGGCAGAAAAAACGGGTACTCCTGCGGTTGTTCTGCCGTTCACCGTGGGTGGCGACGCGCAAAGTACGGACCTGTTTGCCCTGTTTGACCAAACGGTTCACGTTCTGCTGGGGGCTGCGCATGCACCTGCCCGGTTCTGAAACGCTGGAAATTGTGGGGCCTGCGCTTGCCGCAGGCCTCATGATTGCGCTGACCCACGCACCGCTGGGTATAGAAGTGTTGCGGCGGGGGATTATTTTTATCGACTTGGCGATTGCACAAGTGGCGGGCTTGGGGTTGGTGCTGGCCAATGTCTACTGGCCGGAGGCGCCTGCATACGGCGTACAACTTGCGGCACTGGCCGGAGCATTGCTGGCAGCAGGCGGGTTCCGTATGGTGGAACGCTACCTGCCGGATGAGCAGGAGCCGATTATCGGTTGCGCATTCGTGCTGGCAGCTTCGTGCGCGCTGCTGGTTCTTGCGGACCAGCCGCATGGTGGGGAGGAGATTCAGCACTTGCTGTCGGGCCAGATGCTTTTTGTTACCTGGCAAGATGTGGCAATGCATGCGCCCGTTTACGGGGCGATTTTAGCGTTGTGGTTCCTGTGGCCCCATATCCGCAGAGGCAGCTTGTTTTTTGCTGCCTTTGCCTGCGCCATTACCTCATCCGTTCAGCTTGTAGGCGTTTATGTGGTGTTCGCGAGCCTGATTCTGCCAGCGCTTGCAACCCGTCCGTTAACAGGCTCCCGGCAGCCTCTGTGGGCGATGTGCTGCGGTCTGCTGGGTGTTTTTCTGGGCATCGTGGCTGCATTGCTGCTGGACGTGCCTGCGGGGCCTGTGCTCGTACTCATGTATGCTGCTGTGGCAGGTGTATTGCGGATGGCGCTGTTAAAGGGGGGTAATTAGTAAGGCACAACCGTTAAGGCGTACCTATACATGACATTTTGGGATAGGTCGGATGTATATCAATTAGAATTATTTTATATTTTTATACAACCCATTAGTTAACTTTGTTATACTACTTTAGCATGTATAAAAATAATAAGCTAATGGGTGTTTTTCCGTAATGAACAAATCCTTGCTCTCTGCCGTCTGTCTGGCGTGTGTGCCGGGCTTGGCTCAAGCCGCCGAAATTAAACTCTCCGGTCAGGTGAACAAATCTATTGTCGCTTTTGACGATGGTCGCGATACCGAAGTTGTTTTTGCCGACAACAACATTTCCAAAACCAAGTTTGCGCTGGAAGGCGAGCAGGAATTGGACAATGGCCTGACGGCATCGGTTCTGTTGTCCAGCTACGTATCGGGCAACCGCAGTAATGCATTCTCGCAAAACACCACGACAGGTCAGTCTTCTACACCAACAGCCGGCGCTGCAACTTTGCAGGAAGAAATGACCCGTGTAGGTCTGGCTGGCCGCTATGGTGCGGTTTTTATCGGCTTTCAGGATACGGCGATTGATGATGCGTTCTACCATGATTTGGGTGCCGCTTCCGATGTGCTGACCAACGGCTTTACATCCCACGGGGGTGGTCTGGGTTTCCGTGCCTCTAACGGTGGCGCACTGGTGAATCTGGGGGGCTCTCTGGCGACGCCCGTTGCCATGTCGCTC
Organism: Pseudomonadota bacterium; assembly: GCA_016125375.1. Classification (GTDB taxonomy): domain Bacteria; phylum Pseudomonadota; class Alphaproteobacteria; order UBA1280; family RI-95; genus RI-95. The sequence goes on from WGLU01000007.1 coordinate 10,248, forward strand.
GCCTTTGACGGCTCTACCGAACGTTTGGCAGGGGTGCGTTTTAACTCTGCCTCCTGGAATGGTTTCAACTTTAGCGTGTCCGACAGTCAGGGCGGCGATATTGATACTAACCTCCGCTATGCAAATACTTATGGTAGTGAGTGGACCGTTGATAGTGCCGTTGGCCTTGCGTTCGAAAATAACACCGCAACGGGAACAGATGTACCCGAATACACGTGGAACGCTTCAGCCTCGGTCAAACACGCAAGCGGAGTTGCAGCAACTGTGGCGTACCTGAAACAAACACTGGAACGCAAGACAGCCGGCAAACAAGAACCGGAAGGGCTGTACGTTAAACTCAGCTATGCGCAAGGTCCCTGGGGTGTTGGTGTTGATTATGCCAATGTCGATAACCCTGTTGCCGCTGCAACAGTTGACCACAGCATGAACGTGTTCGGTCTAGGCGCCCAGTATGATCTGGGGCATGGTGTTAGCCTTGCTGCCCTGTACCGCATGTACGATGCCGATATCACAGGTACCCCAACAGAAGATATCAACGTCTACGCGCTGAATATGAAGGTGACCTTCTAATTCAACGGGGAGACTAATAAAAATGATACGCGTGAGCTTTAGAACAAAAATAATTCTGTCGCTGCTTGTGGCGGGTATTACACCGGTAGCTATTACTTCGTACCTCGATATGTCCCGCATGGCCAAGTTGTCCGAGCAGGCGGCGTATGACGAAGTAACCAGCGTCTTGGACTTGAAGGAAAACCGGATTGAGGAATACTTCGAGACTATAGAAAAGCAGGTCAAAATTCTCGCGGATCAAGAATCTACACGTAATGCCCTTGAGGCCTTTACAAGTGGTATAGAAACGCTTGGAAGCACAGGGCATCAGGTGGATAAGGCAGCCCTGACGGAACGCTACAGCTATCAGGTTGAGCATACCGTCGGGGCATCACCTGCCGACGCAGACCGCTGGATGCCACACGACACAGCTGGTCAGTTGATGCAGTCACTCTATATTGCTGAAAACCCCAACCAGATTGGCAGCAAGGAAAATATGGACGCTGCGTCTGACGGGAGTGCATACAGCGTTGCACACCGCGAGTTCCACCCACCACTGCGCGAGTTTCTGCGTAGTTCCGGTTATTACGATATTTTCCTGGTTGATGCCAAAAGCGGTCGGATTGTTTACACCGTATTTAAAGAGGTGGATTACGCCACAAACATTGTCAAAGGCCCGTACAAGGATACGGCGCTTGGACGCGTGGTGCGCAAGGCATTGGCATCAGATGATCCCAAAGCTGTCTACATGAGCGATTTTGAGGAATATGCGCCATCCTACAACGCGTGGGCAGCGTTTGTCGCCTCCCCAATTTTTGAAGGCGGTAAAGTAGTCGGTGCGCTGGCCTTCCAGCTGCCGGTGGAGAAAATCAACCACATTGTTGCCAGAACAGTGGGCGATTATAAAACCTTCGACACCTACATCGTCGGTAAGGACAAGCACCTGCGCTCCAAACCGCTCCTGCTCGAGAAAGAGGATATCGGCTCGCCTATTTCCAGCCCGCTTGTTGATCTTGCCTTGCAAGGTAAGGCTGGCTCGGCCCATACGCATAGCGCCGGAGGTATAGAAGTATTTGCCTCATATGTTCCTCTTAAACTTGATGGGCGTGACTGGTACCTGATTGCTCAGGTCACCAAAGATGAGGTGCTTGAGGATCTTGAAAATGCGCTTCATGAAAGTTTGATTACCATTGGCATCCTGTTCCTGGTGATTGTTGCTGCCGGCTTTGTGCTTGCCACACTCTTGCTGCGTCCGGTCCAAAAGCTTGGCCAGGATTTCAGCAAGCTGGTTGTAGAAACCATGAAGATTCTTGCCAGTGCCTCAAGCATGGCCAAGATGTCGGCAGAATCCATGGTGGCGACAGCCGAACAGACCAGCCGCCAAAGTGTGGTGGTGAAAGAGAACTCCAACGAAGCTGCCGCCCGTGTGTCCGGTATGGCTGCCGCGATTGAGGAGCTGACAGCCTCTATTGGCGAGATCGTTAACGGAGTGACGGCAACGGCAACTCTTGTCGACAATACAAATGAAAAAGCTGCTGAGGCTAACCGTGTTCTGCAGAATCTGGAAACGGCCACGGCACGTATCAGCAGTGTTGTGACGTTTATTAACGATATTGCCGACCAAACCAACCTGTTGGCGCTGAATGCGGCCATCGAGGCGGCGCGCGCAGGCGATGCGGGTCGCGGTTTTGCGGTAGTAGCCGAAGAGGTGCGCAAACTTGCCTCGCAGACAACGCAGTCAACAAAGGAAATCTCTAACGAGGTGTCTGCTGTTACAGCGGCGGTAACCGAGAACGTGGCTGCTATGCGGGCGATTACAGGCGCGATTGCACAGGTACGTGATCAGGCAGCAACCATGTCTACGGCAGCAGAAGAGCAGGGCTCGGTGACAGAGGAAATTAGTGGCAACATGACAGAGGTCTCCGGTCGTGTTGCGGCTGTTGACCAAAACATCTCAGGTGTTGAGGAAGCCTCTAACGATGCCGCAACCGCTGCCGGTAACGTGTTGCAGCAGATGGACCAAGTTGATGAGGCGAGCCGAAAAATGGACGCGGCAATCAAACAGTTCATGGATAGATTGAGACACTTATAATACATGCCAGTCGAACAGAGGGCCCCCACACATGTGGGGGCTTTTTGTTCCTTGTCAGGAAATCAGAGCGCTATTTTTATGTTGTCATTCATATATAGTAGTAAGAAGATGTTTTCAGGGAAGTCTTCTTCTATTTTCTGGGCTGGAGGTCCGTCATGATGTTCCGTAAGCTGTTGAGTGCGTCTGTAAACGCTACCGTGGGTTTGTACGTTCTCTTGGGGGCTGCTCTTGTCGCGCTTCCTGAGAATGCCTTGGCACAAAGCAAGTTTTTTTCCTCATCCTCTCGCGGTGGTGGCGAAGGCGCTAAACAAAACGCGCAGGTAACCTCACTCCAGGGTGAGAACGACCGCATGAATGCCTGTACTGCGGCGGGTATGATTTACGCCCCCACCCACGCCAGCGCCAATCCGCAAGGATGTGTCCCCAATTTCACCTTTACTAATGGTGTTACCGTGGATAACGGCCTGACCGTCAACAGTGGCGGTGCTACTGTCAACGGTCTGGCAACCCTGAATAACGGCGCCACAGTAAATAACGGTTTGAGCGTGCCGTCAGGCAACGTTGACGTTACGAACCGCGTTACCGCCGGCCAGTTGTATGTGGGCAGCGGCAACGTGGGTAGTGTTCCTACCTGTACAGGCGACAACAAGATCCAATGGGACGGTACATCTTGGACATGCGTGAATGACGCACTAGGCGCAACTGCTGCCACGACCGAGACCGACCCGCAGGTCGGCGGTCTGACGAACGGTGCGTTGTGCCGTTCAAACGGTGCGCAGGTTATTTGTGACGCTGCCGTACCGGCTTCATCTGCCTACACAAACCCGCCAGCCTGTCCGGGCAGCCAGAAGCTGTACTGGAGCGGCGGTGCATGGAGCTGTATTGCCGATCAGGGCCTGACATCTGAGAGCGATCCCAAAGTAGGTAGTCTGACTAGTGGTAAGTGGTGCACGACCAATGGCAGTACCATTAATTGTACTTCGGACGCCCCGTCTGGAACGACCACCACAACGACAGGCGGTAGCTGTGTAAGCTGTAGCAGTATCTGTGGCTGCGGTGGTGTTTTGACCGGATGCTCGACGTGTAGTTGCTATAGCTGCTCCGGTGGTGATGATGGCGGTGACTGGTAACCAACCATCCGGCTATTCAAAAGGACTGCCACCGGTTTAGGGTGGCAGTCCTTTTTTGCGGGGTGTTATTTGGTCAGGGCTTTCTCAAGGGAGGGCCACCAGTTATCCGGATACTGTTCGGTATCATTCCAACGGGTACTCCATTGCGGGGCTTTTTCCTTTGGCAGCCAGACCAGGTTGTTAGGGAAGATGTCCGCCATGCGCTTTTCCATGTCCATGCCGATGCTATGGCCGCCGTACAACGGCAACCACAAGGCGTTTGTAACGTGGACAGGGACTTTAATTTTGGACATAAAGCCCTTCATCAGGCGGGTGAGCTCTTCGGGTGCGCAGACGTATGTACCGATTGCGCGCCAGGGATCGAATAGAAACAGTTCATCAAAGTTGTGATTGGCAGCTTCAGCCGACATAAGGGGCAGTGAGCCGGCATCGTTCGCAATGCCGATGATTTTCTCGTAACCGCTTGCCTTAAGCCAGATAGCAGCATTCGTGAAGTGTTGGTCGGATGACCGGATGCCCCACAGGTAGCGCGGCTTTTTACAGCTGGTATTGAGGAACTCTGGCGGTACAGCATCGGTTTCGCCGTAGGAGTAGCGCTGCACCACAAAAACATCACCATGGTCCATCAGCTTTTTAATCAACGGCATGGCGAGCAGGTCGTATATCCGCACAAACATGCTCATGGAGCGATTTACGATACCATGGGACAGGACATAAACCGTGCGGCTGGGGTTCTCCGGGTCTTTCATGTACAGGCGGGCATCCAGGCTGCCTCCCATAGAAGCTAGTTCCTCGCTTTGCGGGCGCGGATACACACCGTCAACATAGCCGCGGCGGACGGCTTCCATCATCAAATCAGACACAGTCGTTAAATTGCGGTTCTGTATAAAGGGGAAGCTGGTTACCTGTTTGACCTCATCTTCCGTCAGGTATTCAGACAATACTTTTTCCAGATAGAACACATCGCCGTTATTTACACGGATGAACAGGTCTTTAAGGGTTTCCTTGGCACTTGCATCGTCCAGAGCCTTTTCTATCTGAAGCGCCATCACAGGGGCGATTGCATGCTTAAAGGCGTAGGCGTCTATCGGGGATGCATTGTCCGCACCCTTCCAGTCCGTCGCGAGTTCCGTATTTTTGTGACCATAGAGACGTTGGTCGATTGGCTGCGATTTCTCGTCGCCGTCACCCAGGTATCCTAAGGTGTCCAACAGCTTCTCGTATAGCTGCCGATTACGCTCAACGGCATTATTGGCGTAGACAAGGCTGGCCCATCCGGCCAGCAGGGCATCGTAGTCAGCCAGACTCAACTCGGGCTTCTTGGCGTTAAAGTCAATTTTCAGGTTGGCACGGCGCTGGCGCTCTTTAGGACCCAGTTCGGGATGCGGATATACTTTTGTGTATAGGCGGATGATGTCCCGAATCAGCTCTTCATCCAGCTTGGGGTGGTCGAAAGGCATGTCGATAACAGCAAGGCTGGGCCCCTCGTTCGGAGACAGCAAGTCTTTGGGGCCATCGCCACGGATACCGAAGTCACGACGCACCTGACTCATAACCTCGTCACTGATGATGTTCATGCCGCGTACCTTGCCGCCGCGCATGGCACCTGTCGTAACGAGCCAGTCAAAGGTAGGGTGTTCGCTGTTTTCACCAAACCCTTTTGGGAAAAGGGGAGCAATCAGCTCGTTAAAGGTTTCGATTTTTTTGACCAGCATCTCTACGTCCGGTTTTTTGACCGTCTCGGGCGTATAGAGGTGAATTTCGAACGGTGCTTTGGGCAGTTTGATGACCTGCTTTGCATATTGGTCGGTATTAATCAATACACCGGATTGACCTTCCGGAAATTTGGCGCAGCCATCATGCAGCGTTGTCCCAAGTGGGGCCCAGGGCGCCTGAACGGTATAACTGGTGTCTCCGGTATCAAAGACACGTAATGCTTTGGAGTCGATGGTCTTGTGGCCATCAAACGCGAGTTCTTCCTTATATGCTGGCAGCAGGTCACAACGCTGGGCGGCTAGGGCCGGAGAAACTGGAGCTATCACGAAAGGAAGCAGAGTAAGAATACGCAAACCCATGACGGATATCACCTATATGAATTAATAACATAGCGGCATTGTAGAATATAACGGCCCATATGTAAAAGTTATACCACTATATTATGTATATATGACAAAAGACCCCCGCGAAATGCGGGGGTCTTGACGTTAACGGACCGAGCGGATGCTGTTGGCTTCCGCCCGCAGGGCATCGATACGCGCGCTGAGCGGCGGATGCGATGGGAAGGCGCGGTTCCAGATGACTTGCCCCAGCATCGGGGTGTAAGGCATGTCTTTGGGGCGCTTCATATCCTTGAGTTTTTGCAGGGCATCGGCACCGGCGGTGGCGTTACCCGTGAGCAGGATGGCACCGCGGTCGGCGGCGCGCTCATTCGCCTGGCTGATCTGCGAGTCGGCAAAGCTCGACAGCGCCAAAACGCCGATAACGAGCCACAGGTAGAGCGCCATCTTGCCGTGATTCTCCCGCCAGAAGGCGAGCGGAATGGCAACGATGCCGGTTACCACCAGCATGAATGACAGCAAGAGCACGAGCAGGCGCGGGAAGATGCTTTTGACCATATGGTCTTCGAGCATATGGGTCATTTCATGGCCCATAACGAATGCCAGCTCGGCGTCGTTGCACATGCGCATCAGGCCGATGGTGACACCGACTTCGGAGTTGGTAGCATATGCCTGCGGCAGGATGCTCGGTTTGATGACCATTCGCGGCCGCCAGCTGTCTCCTTTGCCGGCGGCTACCGCCAGCTCGCCGATGATACGGTCGAGGCGGTCATAGTCGGCCTGAGTCGGCTTGTTCGCCGGATCCTCGTGGCCCAAGGACATGGTTTGGCTGCTGCTGATGAAGGTGCCGATGACGTTCTGGCCAACCAGAACGGCAATCAACATGCCCAGCGCCATTGCAAGGGTGCGGAAAGTGGCCATAGGGGTTGCGGCAGGAATGCCGTCCTCTGCAAAGAAAGGGAAAAGCAGTGAGTGATGAAAACGTGAGGAAGTTAAGTGGCCATCAGGTTAAACGCCCGCGTGAGCGATGGCAACAGAAAGTGCAAACGGCGCGTAGGTAACGCGCCGTTTTGTCGGGTGGTATTTCGGGTTCAGGCGTTCTTAAGTGATTGCATATCAATCACAAAACGGTACTTCACATCCGATTTCATGATGCGATCATACGCGGTGTTAATGTCTTGCATGTCGATGACCTCGACATCGGAAACAATGTTATGCTCGGCGCAAAAATCCAGCATTTCCTGTGTTTCCTTAATGCCGCCAATCAGGGAGCCTGCAATGCTCTTGCGGCCCATAATCAGACCAAAGCTGTGTGTGTTCTCCAACGGTGTGGCACCCACAATCGCCATTGTCGCATCCCGTTTGAGCAGCGGCATGTAGGGGTTGATGTCATGGCCGACGGGAACAGTGTTCAGCAAAAAGTCAAAAGTGCCTGCGTGGGCGGCCATGGCGTCAGCGTCTTTGGAGATGAGCACCTCATGAGCGCCAAGGCGTTTGGCGTCTGCCGCCTTGTTGGGCGATGTCGTAATCATCACGACATGTGCGCCCATGGCTGCTGCAAACTTAACGCCCATGTGGCCCAAGCCACCAAGGCCGATAACGCCTACCTTGTCGCCCTTTTTCACTTCCCAGTGGCGCAGTGGAGAGTAGGTGGTAATACCGGCGCATAGCAGGGGAGCAACGGCTTTCTCGTCCAGTTTTTCGGACACACGGAGCACAAACTTTTCGTCCACGACAATCTTGTCCGAATAACCACCGTGGGTCATGCCGCCCATAATCGGGTCCGGACTACCGTAGGTCATGGTCATGCCTTTTTCACAGAATTGTTCCAGGTCATCCTTACAGGCCGAGCATTCACGGCAGGAGTCGACCATACAGCCAACGCCAACCAGATCGCCTTTCTTAAAAGCCGTGACCTTCTTACCGACCTCTGTAACGCGGCCAATGATTTCGTGGCCCGGCACAACGGGGTAGACGGACATGCCCCAGTCATTGTGGGCCATATGAATATCGCTGTGACAGACGCCGCAGTAGGTAATATCAATTTTTACGTCCAGCGGACCAACTTCGCGACGGTTGAAGGTGAAAGGGGCAAGCGGTTTATCTGTGCTGTAAGCGGCATAAGCTTTAGTGTTCATGGGGGCATCCTTTCTTGTGGAGAATGTGCACTGGACCGTTCAGTCTTGTGGATATTACGCTTGAAAGGGGAATGCGTAAAGGGGGAATAATGGGAGCATCTTTATGATCCTGACTGCCTCTGTTCTTAGTAACGCGCGCCAAACCATGTTATAAAATGGCCACAATCGGAGTTGGTGTAGCCAGCTCCATTTTTATTTGATTGGGAAAGCCCGCCTAAAGATGGGCACTCGGGAGAGGCTTATGGGTGCCCGCTGTTGGGCTGAGGATATTAACCCCGAAGGTGCGTCCTAGGTGGAGAAGGTGTTCAACGCCAAGTACCGGTGATTATAACAACAAAAAACCCTTCCTCGCGGAAGGGTTTTTATGGCGGAGAAGACAGGATTCGAACCTGCGAGGGGTTTCCCCCAACACACTTTCCAGGCGTGCGCCTTAAACCACTCGGCCACTTCTCCGCAGGCCGCTAGTAAAGCGTCCCCATCATACTGAAAAAAAAGCAAAGATAAAGGCTTTTTTTGCCGTGAAAGATGGAAGGCTGAAACAAAGGCAGTCCGCCTGTAAGCCGGGTTCTGTCGAGGGCCGTCATTCATCTACGGCGGCCGTTACCGGCCGTCTCTAGCAACCTACCCGCCAACCACCTGCGGGCCACAGTTAAACGGTTGGCCTATTTGGTCTTGCACCGGATGGGGTTTAGCCTGCCTTGCCTGTTACCAGCCAAGCGGTGGGCTCTTACCCCACCATTTCACCCTTACCCCTTGCGGGGCGGTATCTTTTCTGTGCCACTTTCCCTAGGGTTGCCCCCGCCGGGCGTTACCCGGCATCCTTCCCTGCGGTGCCCGGACTTTCCTCCCTTGCGGGCGACGGTCCGGCGGACTGCACGGCGTGTATAGCATGGGAAGCGGAGTGTGTCATCCCGTCCTTTATTTTTCTTTTGAAAACTGGCAGGTTAGGGGCATGGAAAACGATATTCTCATCCGCCGCACCAACCGCCGTCGCAGTCTTGCACTGGTGATGCGCCCTGATGGGCGTTTCGAGGTGCGCGCTCCTGACTGGATAAGCCAGAAAAAAATCGATGCCTTTGTGGCCGAATATACGCCCTGGATGGAGAAGAAACGTGCGCAGCGGGGGAGTTGGCCTGACCCCGTCACACGCACGTGGCAAACGGGGGATGTGTTCTACCTGCACGGCGAGCCTTTGGTACTGACTGTGCTCCAAAGTACCAAAAGTAAAGTGGAGGCGGAAGAAGGGCGGTTGCTGGTTACGGTATCCGTACCGGAGGACTCAACCGTTGTCGCACGCAGAGTCATTCGCTGGTACCGCCATCAGGCTAAGGAGCATTTCACGCCACGGGTGGCAGCGCTAGCTGCCCAGATGGGGGAAGAGGCCCCTGATCTGGCCTTTTCAAACGCGCATACACGCTGGGGGAGCTGCCGGGCATCCACCCGTAGTTTGCGCTTGGCATTGCGCCTGTTAATGGCACCCAAGCCGGTGCAGGATTACGTGATAATTCATGAGCTTGCGCACCTAACGCACATGGATCACTCGCCGAGGTTCTGGGGTCTTGTCGAACAATTTATGCCCAACTGGAAAGAGCATGCCGAGGTTTTGCGCACCCATGACGGGTTGTGGCAACTTATTTGACAAAAAATGTGCCCTTTGCCCTTGACGTAGAGGGGGTGGCATTCTATCTAAGGGTCTGATTCGTTACTACGGTCCATCTTTTCGCGTTTTTCTATCGATACCCTCCTACTCTTTTTACCAGATCCTGAGAGAAGGAAAGAGAGACTATGACCTTCGAAACCCTCATCGGCTCGGTCAAGAAGAGCTATGCCCAGATCGGCTTCCTGCTGCTCGTCTCGATCGGCGCGATCGCCCTCGGCATGATGCTCGGCGGCAACGCCGTGCTGGCCGGTGCCGCCATCGTCGGCGGTGTCGCCCTGATCGTCAACGGCGCCAAGAAGCGTGCCGATGCCGACAACGCCTACGCCCTGCGCGATGCGACCTACGTGACCTACGTCGGCGTCTCCGTCACCGCGGGCACCCTGTTCACCGCGGGTTCGGGCTTCTTCGGCTTCGTCCTGTTCGTCGCCGGCCTGGCCCTCATCGCGGGCACGGGTCTGCTGACCGGCATCAAGACCGTCGAGGTCCTCGATGCCACGTCCAGCGGCAAGGCGCTCGAAGAGGCGGTCGATGCCCGCTTCGCCGAAGTGACCACCAAGCTCGACGGCATCGGCGAGAACGTCGCCGACCTGCAGCGTAAGCAGACGCTCCTGACCAAGGCGCTCGACGCCAAGTCCGACAAGCGCGGCGCTTCGGCCGACGCCAAGGGCGCGGTCGACGAGCTGAACGGCGGCGCGTCGTAAGCCAACCTCCCCATCAAGAAGGAGCTCCCATCGGGGAGCTCCTTTTTTTATGTCATCAAAGGCATTGTATACATATTTTCTATATCTTGTGGGTGGTTATGGGCAGGAATGGGAAAAACACCCCCAAGACCTTGTGTGCGGGTCAGAATCCACAAAGTTATCCACAGCCACAGCCCGCGCAAATGCTTGTCTTTTACACTTTTTGTGTTGCGCTATCCCATGCCATCCCATATCATACCATTATGACCCATGAGAGGACGGGTAACGTCCCATACAAGGCGGGCACCAGACCTGCCGGGTCATCCCCAAAGGGGGAAACGGGTAAGAAAGAGCGGACTTTGGCAACATTCCTGTCGTCATACACCAATAAGGTGGACAAGAAGGGGCGCGTAAGCGTGCCTGCCGATTTTCGTGCGGAATTGTCGCTCCAGAGCCGCCAGACGGTGGTGGTGTATGCAGCGCCCGATGAGGGGTTCCTGTTTGCGTGGGGTTACGATGACTTTTTGCAGTTCGCAGAACGTATCAAGCGTCTGCCGCCCATGAGCAAGGAGCGTCAGCGTCTGGGGCGGAGCATCCTGGCGGCAGCGCGTCCGCTGGGCTTTGACTCGGAAGGGCGCATCATGCTGCCCGAAGCTTTTATGAAGATTGCCGGTGTGACCGAGCAGGCGTTGTTTGCCGGTCAGGGGGAGTACTTTACGATTTGGGATCCGTCTCGTTATGACACGAAACAGGCTGAAGACCTGACGTTCTACGAGGCTGACCTGTCGGTTCTGTCTGAAGGGGATGGACAGTGAGTGACGGCCACATTCCCGTTATGTTGCGGGAAGTGGTTGAAACCCTGAAGCCCATCGACGGCGGGGTGTATGTAGATGGCACCTTTGGCGGCGGTGGATACACAAAAGCCATACTGGAGGCTGCGCAATGTACGGTTATCGCAATAGATCAGGATCCTGACGCCATTGCCCGCGGGCAGTCGCTCCAAAAACAATACGGCGACCGTTTGCGGCTGGTGCATGGCAATTTTGGGGATGTTGCCACCCATGTTGCCGGGCTTGGATACAAAACAATAAACGGCATCGTGCTGGATCTGGGGGTTTCCTCCTACCAGTTGGACGAAGCGGAGCGAGGGTTTTCGTTTATGCGTGATGGGCCATTGGATATGCGGATGGGGCGGCAGGGGCCGTCTGCCGCTGACCTTTTGGCAGCGCTGGACGAGAAAGAACTTGCGGACATCTTTTACCTCTACGGCGAAGAGCGCCATTCCCGTAAAATTGCCCGTCATCTGGTGAGCCGCCGCAAGGTGCTCCCATTCACACGCACACTTGATCTGGCGGAGGCTGTTGCAGATGCCAAGCCGGGCCCACGCGGGAAAATCCACCCTGCTACACAGGTTTTTCAGGCGCTCCGTATCGCTGTTAACAGCGAACTGGACGTGTTGCAGAAAGCTTTGAGTGAAGGGGCTGAGGCACTGGGGGCAGAAGGCCGTTATGTGGTTGTGAGCTTCCATTCCCTCGAAGACCGTATCGTCAAGACAACGTTTAAGGATATGGCAGGCCCGCGCCGCCGTGTGAATCGTTACAAGCAGGACGGTGAGGCTGTAACCAGCGGTTTTGATCTGCCACTGCGAAAGGCGTTGGAGTGTTCGGCTGAGGAAGCCAGAATCAACCCGCGTTCCCGTTCAGCAAAATTGCGTGTATTGGAGCGGTTGGCATGAACAAGTGGGCAGTATTTAGCGCGTTCTTTGCACTCGTGGCGCTCATTTTTATGGCGACCATGCACGTTAAGAATGATGTGCAGGCCCTGCGTGACAAACGTGACCGTCTGGTGGAGCGCCAGATGCGCCTGAATGAATCCATGCGTGTTCTGCAAGCCGAATATACCTATCTGTCCCGCCCTGAGCGGTTGCGTCAGTTTGCAAGTGTGCTGAACCTGGCGCCTGTCGGCAGCATGCAGGTTGTGCCTTTGACGGTCGCCTTTGATGGGGGGCAGCCATGACCTATCGTCCGCGTGCCCGTCGTCTGGATAATAAGCCCAAGGTACAGCAGAAGCCCTGTGCGGGCATCAAACTGCGTGCGGCCTTTGTGATGGGGCTGTTCGTGATGGCGTTTTGCGGCCTTCAGGTCAAGCTTGTGACGCTGGGGATGCTGGATGGGTATGAGCCTGCTGGCAATACCATTCAAACACGGCTGTCGGCGGATATGCGTCGCGGCGATATTTATGACCGCAACGGTGAATTGCTGGCAACCACATTGAACACCTACTCGCTTTATGCGGATCCTAAAACGATTATGGATGTGGGCGAGGCCGTCACCAAGATTGCCGGCGTCCTGCCGGATATGGATACCACCATCCTGCGTGACCGGTTGCGTCGCAAGGGGCGGTTTGTGTGGTTGCGCCGTAATTTGACGCCCCAACAGGCCTGGCAGATCAACGCACTGGGCCTGCCCGGTCTTGGTTTCCGTCAGGAAATGGCACGGGTTTACCCGCATCAATCGCTGCTGGCCCATGCGTTGGGGAGTGTCAATAACGAAGGTCAGGGCATTGCCGGTGTTGAGGCGACGGAAGAAGAGCGCCTGAGCCAAGGGCAGGATGTGCATCTGGCGCTGGATGTGCGCCTGCAACAGGCCCTGCGTGACAGCCTGATGGAAACACTGGTGAAAACCCGTGCAAAAGCTGTCTGGGGTATTTCCATGGAACCTGATACGGGGGAGATTGTCGCGGCGGTCAGCCTGCCTGACTTCGACCCCAATCATTATGGCAGCGCGCATGAAGAGCAATGGCTCAACCGCATCAGCGGCGGCGTGTATGAAATGGGTTCGACCTTTAAACTGTTTACTGCGGCTGAGATGATGGACCGTAAAGGTGTGTCGCCGGATCAGGCTTACGACTGTACCAGTTCCATTAGCATTGGCCGCTTCCGCATTCACGACCCTTACCCCAAAAGCCGCTGGCTGACACTGACGGAGATTCTGCGTTACTCCTCCAACATTGGTGCCGCGCGTATGGCTGATACGTTGGATGAAGGTGAGCAGAAACGCTTCCTTGACGAGCTGCATTTGCTGGATCGCACCGATGTCGGGTTCAGCCATGTCGCAACCGCACTGACACCCCAACGCTGGAAACGCATCCAGACCATGACGATTGCCTTTGGTCACGGGATTGCCGTATCGCCCGTGAACATGGTTGCTGCGGTCAGCACGCTGGTGGGCGATGGTAACTGGCGTGAGCCGAGCTTGATTCGTGACCGTGCCCACGCTGCCCCTCAGCGGGTGGTGAAGCCGGCAACGGTCGAGCGGATGCGCAACATTATGCGTGACGTGGTTGAAAACGGTACTGCAACACGTGCAAAGGTTTTAGGGTATGATATCGGTGGTAAGACCGGTACGGCAGAGAAGAACGAGAACGGTGCCTACCTTAAAGACAAACACCTTGCGTCGTTTGTCGGCGTTGTACCCCTTGATAAGCCACGCCTTGTTACGTTAATTATGGTGGATGAGGGTTACGACGGCGAGAAGCCCGGTGGTGGCGGCTCTGTTGCTGCGCCCGCTTTCGCCTCTTTTGTCCGCCGTGCCGCACCGATTTTGGGGATTACACCGCAAATTACCGGGGATATGCCACTTGTGGCCGAACACCCCCGGGTACAGAGGGTTGGATATGAAACTGTCAGCTTTAATTGGGGCGCCCGTCGCTAACGACATCGAAGTGACGCGCGCAGTCGATGATTCCCGTCTTGTTGAGGCGGGAGATATTTTTATTATCGACAGCCGACAGGGGCCGGAAGCCGAGACCTACGTCAAAATGGCGCTGCAACGTGGTGCGGCCTACATCATCAGCGATGATTTTTATAAGGGTGACAAGCCCGCTAACCTGTTCCTGTCCGACCGTCCCGGCATCTATATGGCCAAATGGGCTGCCCAACACTGGCCGCATCAGCCGCAGTACGTCATGGGCGTAACGGGTACTAACGGTAAAACATCTACGGCGTGGTTTGCACGCGAACTGGCTATGCTGGCCGGCAACAAGGCGGCCTCTCTGGGCACGTTGGGACTGTATGAGAACGCCGATTATAAGGAATACTTTGGCTTTACCTCGCCGCGTCCGGCAAAGCTGCATACCATGCTGGATGATCTGGCCAAGAGAGACTTTAGCCACGTGGCGATGGAAGTTTCCAGCCATGCGCTGGAACTGGGGCGTATGGAAGGTGTCAATTTTGCCGCCGCCGCTTTTACCAACCTGACACAGGACCATTTGGACTTTCATGGCAGTATGGAAGGGTACTTTCAAGCCAAGGCCCGTCTGTTCAGCGAGGTGATGAAACCCGGTAGCACAGCTGTCATTAATGTTGGCCGACTGGAATCCATGCCTTTGCTGGCAACGGCTAAAGGTGCGGGGTTGAACGTGCTGACCTATGGCAGCGCCAACGCGGAGTTGGTCGTACGGATTAAGAACTTCTCCGCCGCTGGTATGGATGTGGAAATCAAATACAACCACTGGAACGAGTTGGTGACCGTGCCGCTGGTCGGGCTCTTCCAGGGCGAGAATCTGGGTGCCGCGATTGGTCTGGCGCTGTCCGCCAACATCGGCATGGACAGTATCCTGCAAAATCTGCCCAAGCTGACTGCCGTTCCCGGCCGTATGGAGGCTATTGTAACCCCCAACACCAAGCAGCCGACAGTTGTGGTGGATTATGCACACACACCGGACGCGCTTAAATCCGCGTTGGAAAGTCTGCGCCCACAGGTTAAGGGCAAGCTGTGGGTCGTCTTCGGGTGCGGTGGTAACCGCGATAAAACCAAACGTCCGCTGATGGGTAAAATCTCCAAGGACTTGGCAGACCGCGTTGTCGTAACGGACGATAACCCGCGTTTTGAGGAGCCGGATGTCATCCGTGGCGAAATTATGGCCGCTGCCACTGGAGCTGAAAATATTGGCGACCGCCGTAAGGCTATCGAGTATGCGCTCAGCCATGCCGCCAGTGATGATGTTGTCCTCATTACAGGCAAAGGGCCGGAGTCCGGTCAAATCGTCAAAGGGGTGACCACGCCGTTTGATGACCGCGAGGTCGCGCGTGAGATTCTGGAGCATCTGGCATGATTCTCTGGACCTCTGCCGAAGTAGAACAGGCGCTGGATGTATTTGGCCTTCCCGCCTTTCAGGCCAGCGGCGTGAGTATCGATAGCCGCACACTCCAGAAAGGTGACATCTTTATTGCCCTGACGGGTCAGACTGATGGTCATGCCTATGTACAGGCAGCGTCGGACAAGGGTGCCGTTGCAGCAATTGTAAGCAAGGCAAACCCTGCCTGCAAATTGCCGCAGGTTCTGGTGCCGGATACACAAAAGGCGCTCGAGCAACTGGGGCAGTTCGCCCGCAAACGTGCGGTACATCTGGCAGCTATTGCCGTGACCGGCAGCAGCGGCAAGACTTCCACCAAAGAAATGCTCGCCACCACGCTTAAAGCCCACAAGAGTGTCGCCAGCTACAATAACCACTTCGGCGTGCCGCTTACGCTGGCCCGCACACCTGCCGATGCCCAATATGGCATCTACGAAGTGGGCATGAACCATGCCGGTGAAATTGCACCTCTGTCCAAACAGATTCAGCCTTACGTCGCTGTGATAACCAATGTGGGTACGGCGCATTTGGGCAATCTGGGTAGTCTGGAAAACATCCTGAGCGAGAAACTTTCTATTGAAGATGGCCTTGTAAAAGGTGGCTATCTTGTTGTGCCCCATGACCTGATTACGGCTGGTGTGCGCGAAGATATTACCGTTAAACGCTTTGGCGGCGTCAAGGGTGACGCCCGCGTGACCGAGGTTCTGCCGCAGGGTGATGGCTGGAAAGTTTGGGCGCATGTGGAAGGCCATGATGTGGTTTTTGACGTGCACCACCCGGGCGTCCATCAGGTGACCAACGCGCTGGCAGCACTGTTGGCGGCATCTCTTGCCGGAGCCGATGTGGCCGAATCTGCTATGCGCTTGAGCCGTGCCGAGGCCGTTGTGGGCCGTGGGAACGTGCATCATCTGCCGGGTGGTGTCACATTGATTGATGACAGTTACAACGCCAACCCGCACTCCATGCGCGCCGCTCTTGAAACACTGATTCGCCGCCCTGCCAACCGGCGTATCGCCGTCCTTGGCGATATGCTGGAGCTGGGCGAGCACAGCATTGCATATCACCGGGCACTTGCAGACGCTTGTATGGGTGTGGATACGGTCATTACCGTCGGTACGCACAGCAAAGCCTTGCAGGACGCCCTGCCGGATAGCCAAAAAGGCGGCCATTTTAATAAACAGGAAGATGTCAGACTAAGTTTGCAAGGAGGGGACACCCTGCTTGTCAAAGGCTCTAACGGTATTGGTCTGTCCAAACTTGTAGCACGGTTGACCCAACTCCAAAACGGAACCCATAAGCATGCTGTATAACCTGCTGACCCCGCTGGCGGATCAGATCCAATTTTTCAATCTTTTCAAATACATTACAGTTCGTTGCGGCGGGGCCTTGGCAACTGCTCTATTTGTCAGCCTGCTGGTTGGTCCGGCGCTTATCCGGCATTTTGCCCGTATCCAGCATCATTACAAAACCGTGCGCGACGACTTGCCAGCCCGCCATGCGGAAACAAAAACAGGTACCCCCACCATGGGTGGGGTGCTGATTCTGGGCACGCTGCTGCTGTCGACCCTGTTGTGGGCGGATATGACCAACTTGTACGTCCTGCTGACTTTGTGTGTGGTGGCTGCTTTCGGATTGATTGGCTTTGTGGATGACTGGCTCAAGATTACTCTGAAACGCCGTGGCGGCCTGCCCGGGCGTGTGCGCCTTGGGGCAGAGGCTGTTGTGGCTATACTGGCGCTCTACGGCGTAAGTCTGGTGCTTGGCACAGCCGCCCTATACACATTGTTCATTCCGTTCTTCAAAACGCTGGCTCTGCCGTTGGGTGTGTGGGGATTCCTTGCTTTTGGATCGCTGGTGATTGTTGGTTCCGCCAATGCCGTTAACCTGACGGATGGTCTGGATGGTCTGGCGACCGTCCCTGCAATGATTGCCGCTGGGTCATTTGCGCTGATTGCCTATATTGTCGGCCGTGTGGATTTTAGCGCATACCTGCTGGTGCAGTATGTGCCGGGCGTGGGCGAACTGGCTGTTTTCTGTGCGGCGCTGGTTGGTTCCTGTCTTGGCTTCCTGTGGTTTAACGCACCGCCTGCCCGTATTTTCATGGGCGATACCGGCTCGCTGGCGATGGGCGCTGCGCTCGGTATGGTAGCCGTGCTGACCAAGCATGAGCTGGTGCTGGCAATTATCGGCGGTATTTTTGTGCTGGAAACCGTTTCGGTTATGGTGCAGGTGACCTCCTTCAAACTGACGGGACGGCGGGTATTCCGTATGGCACCGCTCCACCACCACTTTGAGCAAAAGGGCTGGGCAGAATCGACAATCGTCATCCGGTTCTGGATTATTTCCCTGATTCTGGCGTTGGTCGGTCTGGCCTCGTTCAAGCTGCGTTAAGGGCAAGCCGATGGGGACGTTTGCCGGTAAAACCGTTTTCGTGCTGGGTCTGGGGAAAACAGGCCAGTCGGCAATGGATTACCTGCTGGCCGAAGGTGCCAATGTTCTCGCGTGGGATGACGACCCCAAAAAACATAAGCCGTTGCCCAAAGGGGTGGAACTGGTGAATCCGGAAGGTCTGGACTGGCGCCGCGTGCATGAGCTGCTCAAAAGCCCAGGCGTGTCGGAGGATGTTCCTGCCGTTCAGGCTGCGCTGGCTGCAGGGGTGATGCTGACCAGCGATATTGACCTGCTTTACCTGCGTGAGCAACAGAGCGCCTTCATCGGGATTACCGGAACGAACGGCAAGTCCACCACAACAGCACTGATTGGGCACCTGCTGAAAGAGGCAGGATACAAGGTCGCCGTCGGCGGCAACATCGGTGTCGCGCCGCTGACGTTACCGAGTCTTGGGAAGGACGGTATTTATGTGCTGGAATTGTCCTCCTACCAGCTTTTGCAGACGAACAAATTGCGCTGCCATGTCGGTGTGCTGCTCAACCTGACGCCGGACCACATGGAACGTCATAAAACCATGCAGGGCTATCTGGTCGCCAAGACCCGCATCTTCAACCATCAGACGCCGGAAGATATCCGTGTGGTGGGTGTGGATACCGAACCCACTGCCACTTATGCCCAGAATGCCTACGGCGGCAATATCCTCCACCCGGTCAGTGTACAAGGGCATCCAGCAAGCGTACTGGTGGATATGGACGGATATCTGAAAGATGCCGAGAGCACCATGCGCCCCGTCGTTATTGTTGACTGCCGCACCCTGACCAATCTGCCCGGCCGCCATAATTGGGAGAATGTGGCCTGTGCCTGGGCGGCACTGAAGACATACATGACGGCAGACGTGTTTGTAAAAGGCCTGCGTAGCTTTAAAGGGTTGCCGCACCGGCTGGAGCAGGTGGTGACAAAAGATGGCGTCACTTTCGTGAACGACTCAAAAGCAACCAATGCCGACGCTGCCAACAAGGCGCTGACCAGTTTTGACAATATTTACCTGATTGCGGGCGGTCAGCCTAAAGCAGAGGGGATTGACCCCTGCATCCCGTACCTAAAGACGGTGCGCAAGGTATATCTGATCGGGCAGGCGGCAGAGGACTTTGGCAAAGCGCTGGACGGTCACGTCAAAACCCAACAGTGCGGTACATTGGATGTTGCCATTGCAGCCGCCTATGCCGATGCCAAGGCGGATAAAAACCGCCCGGCTTATGTGATGTTGTCCCCGGCCTGTGCGTCGTGGGACCAGTTTGCCAATTTTGAGGAACGGGGCGCGCTGTTTGCAAAACTGGCGCTTGAACTGGCGGGGAGGGGGCGTGCATGAAAATGTTCCGTCTATCCGGTCACCCGTTGGTCCGTTGGTGGTGGAGTATTGACCGCACGGCTGTTTTTGTGGCGCTGGGGCTGATGCTTCTGGGGTTGGTAATTGTCACGACAGCCTCCTCCGGCGTTGCGACCGACTATGATGTGGACCCGTACTATTTTGCCCGTCGCCAGCTGTTGTTTTTTGCGCTGTCGTTCCCCTTCATGCTGCTGATTACGTGGCTTTCCCCGCGGGGGGTGCGTAATACGGCGCTCGTGCTGTTTATTTTGGCGGCTATCGGTGTTGTTGCCACCCTGTTTACTGGGGAAGAAACCAAGGGCGCAACCCGCTGGATACGCTTGGGCCCACTGGGTGCCGTGCAACCGTCCGAGTTCCTGAAACCCGCCTTTGTCATTTTGACCGCATGGCTGATGAGTGGGGAAGATGGTGCCTCCCGCATGAAAGGATTCCTAACCTCCATGGGGTTGCTGGCGGTTATGTGCGCACTGTTCATGCTCCAGCCCAACTTTGCCATGGTTGCCGTGTTCGGTCTTGTCTGGTGGCTGCAATGTTTTATTTGCGGGGCACCGCTGCGTATTCTGGTGCCGATGGTCCTGATGGGGCCTGCCGTGCTGGCGCTGGCCTACACCACGCTGCCGCACGTTAAATCCCGTATCCAGCGTTTTATCGACCCGACCAGTGGCGATACGTTCCAGGTGGATCAGGCGCGCGAGGCCTTCATGTCCGGCGGGTTTATGGGCCGTGGCCCGGGCGAGGGTGTGGTCAAACAGCTCCTGCCGGATGCCCATACCGACTTTATTTTTGCCGTTGTTGGCGAGGAGTTCGGCATTATTGCCTGCATGATTCTGCTGGTGTTATACGGTGTATTGTTTTGGCGATCATTCTCGCGCCTGATGTCGCAGGAAGACCGCTTCATTCTGCTGGCGGGAAGTGGCCTGCTGGTGCTCTTCGGGGTGCAGATTCTGGTGAATGTGGGGGTCGCCCTCCATATTCTGCCCACTACGGGTATGAGTTTGCCCTTTATCAGCTACGGCGGTTCCTCTATGTTGGCACTTTCCATCGTAATGGGGTATGTTCTTGCGTTGACACGCAAGGGGGGAAAACATGTCGTTAAATCCGTTAAAGACGTCCAACCGTGAGGAAGGCACCGCACACACAGCTGGCCGTCCCCGCATCCTGATTGCGACAGGGGCATCCGGCGGGCATATCTTTCCGGCCATCGCCATCGCCGATGCGTTGAAAGACCGCGGCTACGATTGCGTATTCGTCGGCTACGGTGGCAAGTTTGCAGGCCCCGTACTGGAGCGCGGTTATACCTACGAACAACTCCCTGCTTACCCTTGGAACGTGTCCAACCCGCTTAAAAAAATCCGCGCCGTCTGGGGGTTGGTACAGGCACTGGTGCGCGCCATGCATCTGATTCAACGTTACCATCCATCTGTCGTGTTGGGCATGGGCGGCTACGCCACAGTTGCGGCAGTTATTGCCGGTAAGCTCTCCGGCGTGCCGACAGCTATCCACGAACAGAATGTCCTGCCGGGCCGCGCCAACCGTCTGTTGATGCGCTGGGTGGACAAGATGCTCCTGTCCTTTGACCGCAGCCGCAAGTATGTGCACAAGGTGCCGGACGCCCGGTTGCTCCTGTGCGGTAATCCGGTCCGGCAGGAAGTGCTGGACGCCATGTCCATCAAGCGGCCGGATGATGGGGATTTTTACATCACTGTCATGGGTGGCAGTCAGGGTGCACGCGTCCTGTCCGACGTGGTGCCTGCCGCGGTAGCCATGCTGGGTGCGGAGGTGCGTAAAACGCTGCGCGTCGTCCATCAGGCGCGGGAGGAGGATGTCCTGCGCGTCAAACAGGCATATGTAGATGCCGGCGTTGTATGCGATGTCGCACCGTTCTTTACCGATATGGCCGTGCGCATCCGCCGTTGCCATCTGTTCATCGGGCGGGCAGGGGCCGGTACGGTTGCCGAATGTGCGGTGCTTGGTCGCCCTGCCGTTTTCGTGCCGCTCAAACTGGCGGACGGTCACCAGTTCGACAATGCCAAGGTCATGACCGACGTTGGAGCCGCCACCATTATGACCGAAGAGTCCTTTACAGCGCAGGCGCTGGCCGACTGGCTGCGCGACCTGCTCGCCGATCCGAAACGTCGCCAGCAGATGGAACAGAATGCCCTCAGGGTTGCCGTGCCCGATGCCGCACTGCTGTGCGCACAGGCCGTTTGCGACCTGAGTAAAGACGATGTGATGCATATGGTCCGTCCGGTCGACGCCACACCCCAAGCCAAGGAGGTAAATGCCAAATGAACACCATTAAAACGCTGCCCGTAAATATGGGCGTGATGCACTTTATCGGCATCGGCGGTATCGGTATGAGCGGTATCGCCGAGATTCTGCTGGGCATGGGCTATACCGTGCAGGGCTCTGACGCGGCTGAAAGCTACAACACCGAACGGTTGAAGAAAAAGGGCGCGTCCGTCTTTATCGGCCACGATGCGGCACATATTCAGGGTGCGACTGTCGTTGTGGTTTCCAGCGCGATTAAGGGAGAGAACCCCGAGTATGCCGCGGCACGTGCGGCAGGCATCCCCATTATTCACCGTAGCGAGATGCTGGCGGAGATTATGCGCTTCTATCACAACGTCGCCATATCAGGCACCCACGGAAAAACAACGACGACGACGATGGTCTACAGCTTGCTGGAAGCCGGCGGCATTAGCCCTACGGTCATCAATGGCGGTATTCTGAACGCGCTGTCGTCCAATGCCCGCATTGGCGACGGGTCATGGATGGTGGTGGAGGCGGACGAATCCGACGGCTCTTTCACCCGCCTCAAACCCACCATTGCTGTCATCACCAACATGGACCCCGAGCATATGGAGCACTACGGCGACATGGAGAAGATGCGCCGCGCTTACCTGACGTTTGCCGACTCGGTTCCATTCTACGGTCTGGCTGTCCTGTGCGCCGATCATCCGGAAGTTGTCCGCATGCGGGGCAACCTGACCAACCGCCGCAGCGTCAGCTACGGGTTTTCCCATCAGGCGGACTATCATGCCCATTCCCTGCGGTTTGATGGTATGACGACAACCTTCGACCTCACCATCCGTTTGGACGGGCAGGTTGTGGAAGAAAAGGACCTCACCCTCAATATGCCGGGCCAGCACAACGTGCAGAACGCCTGTGCCGCCATTGCCGTCGCCCGCGAACTGGGCATCGATATGGCCGACATTCGTAAAGGCCTGGCTGCCTTTGCTGGCGTCAAACGCCGGTTCACGCTGGTAGGCAAGCTGCCTAGCGGTGCAACGGTTGTGGATGACTACGGGCACCACCCCGTAGAGATTGCCGCAACGCTTAAAACCGCGCGGGGTGTGTTTGGCAAACATAAGGTGCTGGCAGTCATCCAACCGCACCGATATAGCCGCCTGAAGGACCTGATGAACGACTTTGCGACCTGTGCCATGGAAGCTGATGCGGTACTAGTGGCACCGGTCTATCCGGCAGGGGAATTGCCCATTCCCGGTGTGGACCATGCGACGCTGGCCGAGAAAATGCGCCGTAGCGGCCACCACAATGTACAGGCGATTGCCGACGAAGACGCCCTGTTTGCCTACGTTTCCGAGCATATGACACAAGGGGATGGGGGTATCTGTCTGGGCGCAGGCAGCATTACCAAGTGGGCACAACATCTGGTAGAGAGATTTAACATAAATGCAGACGCAACCGCAGCACATAAATAATTTGCCTAAAAAATGGGCAAACCTCCCCTTCATACGGGGTATGTACAAGTGCGATGAACCGCTTGATGCGTATACAACTTTTCGTATCGGCGGCCCTGCAGAGGTGCTGGTTGAACCCCAAGATTTAGACGATTTCTGCGCTTTCCTGCGGGGTAAACCACAAGATGTTGGATTGACAATCATAGGCGATGGAAGCAATATTCTGATACGGGATGGCGGCATTTCTGGTGTGGTTATCCACCTCGGTAAAGGGTGCGATTCCGTGTCGGTAGAGGGTAACAAGATCCGTGCTGAAGCGGGCGCCTCCACCGGCAAAGTTGCCCGCGCTGCACGCGAGGCGGAGCTTACAAATCTTGAGTGGATTTGCGGGATTCCGGGCTCTATCGGCGGTGCGCTGGTAATGAATGCAGGCTGCTACGGCTGGGAAATGGTTGATGTCCTTGAGGAAATCACACTCATTGACCCACAGGGCACACAACATGTCGTGGCCCCACAAGATGTAGCGCCCCGCTACCGCGGAACCACCATCCCGGACGGATGGTATTACGGCGGGTGCGTGTTCCGGCTCGAAGCCGGAGATAAAGACGAGATTCGCGAGCGGATGCGCGAGGTGAATACCAAACGCCGCCTCTCGCAGCCGCTGGAGCTGCCAAATGCAGGGTCGTTGTTTAAAAACCCTGACGGGCACAAAGCTTGGCAGCTGATTGAAAAGTCAGGTTGCCGGGGGCTCCGTAAAGGTGACGCGCAGGTGTCGGAAAAGCATTGCAACTTTTTCGTTAACCGGGGCAAAGCCACGGCGGCAGATATGGAAGATTTGGCCGAGGATGTACGTGCCAAGGTACTGACTGCAACAGGTATAACGCTGGAGTGGGAAGTACGGCGCCTCGGCGAACGGACGAAAAGCTGGTAAACGACTAACAACAAAAATAAAAACGGGCAGACCAATGCGCAAACCGGTAGCGATTCTTTACGGCGGCACCTCGGCAGAGCGGGCCGTGTCGTGTGCGACGGCCGATGCGGTTGCAAGTGCTCTGATGCGCCTCCAGCGCCCGTTCGAGCGTGTGGATATGACCTCCTCCAGCGCATGGATCGATACACTGCGCAAAATGGACCCCGAGATGGTGTTTATTGCTCTGCACGGCGGCAGCGGCGAGAACGGTACCGTTCAGGCCGTGCTCGACATGCTGGGGCTGCCATATAACGGCAGCGGCGTCATGGCCTCGGCTCTGGCAATGGATAAAGCTCGCGCAAAAATTATCTTTGCCGATGCGGGCTTAAGCGTTGCGGCTGACCGTACCTATCCCGCCCATGCTGTTCCGGTGGACTTTACCGAAGTAGGGCTGGCATTGCCGGTTGTGGTTAAGCCCGTTTCCGAAGGCTCCAGCGTAGGTGTCAGCATTGTCCGCAATGCAGCTGAGTGGAGCAAAGCCGTCAAGCAGGCCGCCGGTTACGGCCAGCCTGTGATGGTTGAAGAATACATCCCCGGCCGCGAGCTGACCGTTGCCGTAATGAGCGGCAAAGCGATGGCTGTGACAGAAATTCTGCCGGAGAAAGACGCCTTCTATAACTACGAAGCAAAATACGCCACCGGTGGCTCCCGCCACATCGTGCCGGCCAATTTGCCCGATAAGGTGTATACACGCGCCCTGCGAGATGCGGAAAAAGCGCACGATGCCTTGGGTTGCGAGGGTGCAACGCGTACCGATTTCCGGTACAATGAAAAAAGTGGGGATCTGGTTGTTCTTGAGCTGAACACTCTGCCCGGTATGACAGGTACCAGCCTGTTGCCGGAACAGGCCGCCTATCTGGGCGACAGCTTTGAGGAATTGGTCCGTAAAATCGTGGAGGGCGCCAAATGCGCAGCACACAAAGTCGCGTAAGACGGCTGCAACTGCCGGCTACCCGCCGCCTGATTGGCGGTGCGGTTGCGCTTGTTGTGCTGGGTACGGCAGCAGCGGGTGCCCAGTGGTGCAACGCCAATTGGGATAGCGTTAAAGCCGAGGGTGAGGAGTTTATTGCCCGTCAGATTGGTGCCAAGGTAGACCGCATCATGGTAACGGGCATGGTGAATACGAACCCGCAAGCCATGCGTGAAGCGCTGGGTATGAAAAAAGGCGACTCGCTGGTTGGATTCAGCGTGGCAGATGCCCGTAGCCGTATCGAAGATCTGGACTGGGTTGCCCGTGCCAGCGTGGTACGCGAGCTGCCCAGCACCTTGAAGGTAGAAATCGAAGAATACAAGCCGCTGGCCCGTTTGGAACTGAATGACAGTACCTGGGTGATTGACCGTGACGGCACGCTGATTACCAGCCATGTAGACGGTTTCGACAAACTGCCCTTGCTACAGGGTAAAGGTGCTGCGGCACAGGCAGCCGGTCTGTTTGCGTTGATTGGCGAAATGCCGGAGCTGTCTTCACGCTTTGTCGGTGCCACGTACGTGGGCGAACGTCGTTGGGATTTGCAGTTCAGCAGCGGCGTATCCGTTATGCTGCCGGAAGAAAACCCCGGCCGTGCTCTGCGTATGCTGAAGATTCTGGACAGCCGCCGCGGTGTGCTGGCCATGGAAAATGGCGCGGTGGATTTTCGTCTGCCAGACCGTATTGTCCTGCGTATGGGCGATGCGGCGAACGGTTTGTTGTAAGAAGGGGTGAGGGACTTGCGTCAACGTCATAACATCATCGCAGGATTGGATATCGGCAGCAGCAAGGTGTGCTGTTTCATCGCCGAATTGGACGATTTTTCCAATCCGCGTGTTATCGGCTATGGCGTGCAGGCCTCCCACGGTATGAAACGCGGCATGATTGTCGATATGGACCAGACCGAACGTGCCATCCGCGAGGCGGTGCATCAGGCCGAAGAAATGGCCGGTGTCGAAATCTCCGCCGTGTACGTGGGCGTTGGCGGGGTTCACCTGACCAGCCATATGACCGACGGCCTGATTGTACTGGGCCAGCACGAGATTACCGATGCCGATCTCGACAAGGTAGTTGATGTAGCTTGCGCCAAACAGCTCGAGGGTGACCGCCAGATCATCCACGCACTGGCCACGGCCTACGTGCTGGATAACCAGAAAGACATTCGTGACCCCCGCGGCATGACCGGTGCACGCTTGGAGTCGGAAGTGCATATTATCTCTGCCGCGAAGGCATCCGTACGTAACATCCAGCGCTGCGTGGAGCGGTGCAATCTGGAAGTTGCCGGCACGGTTGTGGAGCCCTATGCCTCGGCTCTGGCCACGCTGGTCGAGGATGAAAAAGAACTCGGCGTCTGCATGGTTGATGTAGGTGGCGGTACGTGCGATATCGCGATTTTTGACGAAGGCGCGCTGCTGTATACCGCGGTTGTGCCAATTGGCGGCAACCACATTACCAGCGATATTGCCCGCGGCCTGTCCACGCCATTGCACCACGCTGAACGTATCAAAACATTGTATGGCTGTGCCATGGCTTCGATGGTCGAAGGGGATGAAAATATTGACATTCCCCACGTCGGCGAAGACGAGGAAACCATGACCGGTCACATTACACGCGGCCAGCTGGCTGGCATTATCCAGCCGCGCTGCGAAGAGATTCTCGAGATGGTAAGGGGCCAGCTCGAGAAATCCGGCTACGAGTCGGTGATTGGGCGCCGCATTGTGCTGACCGGTGGGACGAGTCAGCTCCGCGGTATTAAAAATCTGGCCGAAATTGTCCTCGACAAGACGGTCCGGATTGCCAAACCGGTAGGACTGGAAGGCCTGACAGGCATGAGCGGTATTCCGCAAAATGCGACGGCTGCCGGTCTTATCCTGTTCGGGGCACGTCAAGCCTCGCGTCAGCTGCGCAGCCGCCGCCGCGAGTCACCAGTGTCCGGTTGGGTGGGGAGCCTGAACCGCTGGCTGCGGGAGAGTTTTCAGGCAGGATAATTCCTGAATGAAAAAAAACAAAAAAACGCTGTTATAAGAGGGAACAGAAAACAATGATCAACATCAGCATGGTGCCAGAGCAAAGCCATCGCCCGCACATCTCGGTCATCGGGGTGGGGGGAGCCGGTGGTAACGCGGTTGCCAACATGATTCACGCCAATCTGTACGGTGTGAACTTTGTTGTTGCCAACACCGACGTTCAGGCACTGGAAATGAATCCGGCCGAAAAGAAAATCAAACTGGGTAACACTATTACCGAGGGTCTGGGCGCAGGCGCAAACCCCGAAGTAGGCGCTGCCGCGGCTGAAGAAAGCTTTGAAGAGATTCAGGAAGCCCTGCGCGGCTCCCACATGGTCTTCATCACTGCCGGTATGGGCGGTGGTACCGGTTCCGGTGCGGCGCCTGTTGTTGCGCGCGCTGCCAAGGAACTGGGTATCCTGACCGTAGCGGTCGTGACCAAGCCCTTCTCCTTTGAAGGTGCCCGCCGTATGAACGTGGCGACTGCCGCTGTGGAAGAACTGCAGCAGTATGTTGATACGGTCATCATGATCCCGAACCAGAACCTGTTCCGTATCGCCACCGAGCGCACCACGCTGCAGGAAGCCTTCAAAATGGCTGACGACGTGCTGTACAAAGGCGTACGTGGCGTGACCGACTTGATGGTTGTTCCGGGTTTCATCAACCTGGACTTCAACGACATCAAGACCGTCATGTCCGAAATGGGTCAGGCAATGATGGGCGCAGGCGAGGCCGAAGGCGAACGCCGCGCTATCATGGCAGCCGAGATGGCCATTTCCAGCCCGCTGCTGGATGGTATTTCCATGCAGGGCGCCCGTGGCGTACTGATCAACATCACCGGTGGTGATGACATGACCCTGTACGAAGTTGACGAAGCCGCCAACCGCATCCGCGAGGAAGTGGACCCAGATGCCAACATCATCTTCGGTACCGCGTTCGACAGCACACTGGAAGGCCGCATCCGCGTCAGCGTCGTGGCAACCGGTCTGGGTGGCATTACCAACAAGAAAACCGGTTTTGCCGACCGCAGCCTGAGCACCAACGCTTTTGCTCGTCCGGCAGCCCCGGCGGTAAAAAAGCCTGAGCCGCAGAAAGCAACTGTCCACACCCCGGTAGCGGACACCCCTGCGGAAGTGACGGCGAGCGCAGAATCTTTCCTGTCCTCCTCCTCGGCAGCCAGCACCCGCAAGGTTGACGAGCTGAGCAAGGTACGTAAGGAGAAAGAAGAGACTGCCGACTTTGACGATCTGGAAATCCCCGCTTTCCTGCGCCGTCAAGCCAACTAGCCTGTCTTAAGTACATTCCCTCTGGGCGTTCGTGAAAGCGGCGCCCATTTTTTTACCGCAAAAGAAAACCCGCCCCCTTGTGAGGGGGCGGGTTTGTTATTCGCTTCAGGCCAGAACGGTCTGCTGCTTCTGGGGCAGCATCTGGAGCCAGTATTCACGCGTGGTGCCGAAAGTTTCGGCCAGGCGGTGAGCCAGCGCGGCGTACATCTTGCCGGAGCCGCTGACCAGCTTGCGCACATAGCGCACGGGCAGGTGCAGGCGGCGGGCGAGGTCTTCCACGCTCATGCCCATCGGGGCCATGAAGTTCTCGGCCAGGACCTTGCCGGCTTCGGCCACGGGGGCCGCTTCGGCAACCGTAGCAGCCACGGGCGCACCGATCTTGGCAGCCTTGTAGTCCATCCAAGCGTCGTGCTTGTGCTGGAGACCCATCCAGAACTCGGGCGTACGGCCAAAAACCGCCGGTAACTTGGCAGCCAGGTCGTCGTCCATGTCGATCAGGCCTTCGATGAACCCCTGCATGTGCAAGGGGCTGATGTCCAGCAGCCTTGCAGCGTACTCGATGCTGCAGCCGACCGGCCACATGAAGTACTTGAGCACCACAAAGCCGGGGTGTCCGGCAACGCGGGGGGTATTGCGGATCATCGGGAAAAGCTCCCGTCAAAGAGGGTTGAGGAAGAAAAAGGCAGGTAAGAGGTACAGGTATCAGCGGAATATTGTAGGTATTTGTGCAGTGCAATCAAGCGGTGTTTGCGCAAAATAAAGCACGACTTGCAAAAGGCGGCTGTCCGCGCCACAATGCGCCTTATGAAAAAGCTTATGCAACGCACACTCAAAAAATCGGTCGAGGCCTCAGGCATCGGTTTGCACTCCGGCCGTACTGTCTATCTGCGCTTAGACCCGGCCCCTGTGGACACGGGCATCGTGTTTCGCCGTACCGACGTAGGTGCAGAGTTCAAAGTCACGCCCGACTGCGTGATGGACACCATGCTTTGCACGAAAATGGGCAATGCCGAGGGGGTAACGGTCAGTACCGTTGAACACCTGATGTCCGCCCTCTATGGTGTTGGTGTAGATAACGTGATTGTGAGTCTGGATGCAGAAGAGATTCCGATTTTTGATGGCAGTGCTGCACCGTTTGTCTACCTGCTCGAGGATGCTGGCCTTGTTGCACAGGAAAAGGCGAAGAAGGTCATTAAAGTCATGCGCAAAGTCGAAGTGAAAGACGGCGACAAGCGTGCATCTTTCAGTCCTTCAGACCACTTCTCTGTCTCATTGGAACTGGATTACAACCACCCTATTGTTCCTGCGCAGAGCAATAAGTTCCTCATTAACGGGGACTTCTATCGCAGCGGGATTGCGCGCGCGCGAACCTTCTGCTTTCAGGGCGATGTGGAAAAAATGCAGAGCGTTGGTCTGGCGCTGGGTGGTGGTCTGGACAACGCCATTGTCGTCGGGGACTTTAGTATCCTCAACAGCACGGGCCTGCGTTATAACGACGAGTTTATGCGCCACAAGGTGCTAGACTGCATCGGTGACCTGTACATGATTGGTCACCCCATCATTGGTGCGTTTGAAGCCAGAATGACTGGCCACGGCCTGAATAACAAACTCCTGCGGGCGCTAATGGCCGATCCTATGAATTACCGCTTCATGGAAGTCCCGTCGGACAGTGATGTTCTGCCTTTGGCACCTATAGAGGTTGCCGCCTGATAAAAACCCGCCTCACGGCGGGTTTTTCTTTTAGACCGTATCGAAGGTCGAAAGGTGCGGGCTGACAAAGACCTGCAAGTCAAAGTGTTTGACCAGCTCATAATTGCGCACGTCAATAACCGCCAGCCCCCGGTAGGAGCTACCCACGGCAATGTAAGGCGTGCCTGGAATATCCGATACACCGCGGATGGTATCAATGCCGTATTTGAGCATATCCAGACCGAAGGCAGGGCCGTCTTTTGGCATGACGGCCAGCGTGTTGGTGTACAGGTACGTGGCAAACACCGTACCCGTCATGGTGTTTGTGGCAACCGACTGCGAACGGTTTTGTTGTTTGCCGATGAAAATGCGCTCCACCTCACCGTTGAGCGGATTGATTTTCAGCGTCGGGAGAGGGATGGATATCCGTTTGCGGCGGATGGAATCCTCGTGGAAGGCAATATCGATGTCAGGGTGACCCAGAATAGCCCGCAGAACATCCAGCGCGCGTGCCCTGTCTTCCGGTGTCTTGAGGCGGATGTACTGGTTCAGCACGGCATAGACGTGGCCTTCCGGCCCAATGTCCATGTGGGTGAGAATCGCATTCACATCCTGCACATAGTGGCGGACAGGCTTGAGCGTTGCCGCATCGTAAACGGTCAGCTTTGGCTCAACAATATTCATCTCCAGCGGGTTGCCCGGGTTGAACTCGGCGACCTCGCCATAGTGGGTGACCACCATTTCCTTGCGGCCGGGCAGCATGCGGATTTCGTGCGGGTGGATACCACCGCTATCGAGCTTGTCCAACAACTTGAAGGTTTGCAGGTCGTAGATTTCCAACCTGCCTGTATCTTTAACGCTGCGTGCCTGTGCGTGGCGCACTGGCAGAATAAAAACGCCTTTTTCAGGCAAGGGCTGGCCGTGACCGCCGTAGACATACCCTTCGTCAGATACGAACTGGTGTTTGACTTTATGGTCCTCGTCCACGACCAGAGATACGGGGCCGTGGTGGGCAATACAGACAACTTCACCGTTCTTGGTAGGCAAGGCATGGTGCGCACCGTGCATGGGCAGCCACGTTTGCTTAATGGCGCCTGTTGCCATATCTACTTCAGACAGAACAGCGCCACCAAAACCTGTTTTAAGGCTGTTTTCCATTCCGATGGGGTGAAGGTCACCTGTTGCACCCAGCGCAAACAGGCGGCCTTTGAGGGTGTATTCCTTGGCTGCTGGTGCGGTTGCCGCACCGGATAGAGCCGTGCCTGCCTGCGTATGTTTGGTATCCAGAACGTCGGTCGCTTTGGCGGCCGCCGCGCCGGCCAGAGCACCCCCCAGGCCAATCAATATATCGCGGCGTGTTGTTGCCATGGCTTTCCCCTTTTCATAACCTGCAAGTGGCTTTGCACCACGTATTCTTATGGTTTTACTCGCCAGTAAAGGAGCTGACAAGCTGATCGAATCATGCATTCAGCATAGCACTTAGATGATTGGCGAAAAAGATCATAGACCCTTATCCCGTGCCCTCAGGGATGCATTTAGCTCTGTAATCATCAGAAATACAAATAACAGATAGCCAATTAGGATGGCAGCAGGTACGGCATAGTTAAGGATGCCTCTATCGATGGCAATGAGGCGCTGTTTGCAACTTAGAACCTCCACTTGTGCACCTATGGGGTAGCGTGGGAAGGAGCTATAACCATCAGTGACATGCATCTGCGCGCCATTTGCCAAGATCAGTTCAGGCAAATAATAGGGATCTTTCAACCGTTTTCGGGGATTATCTGGGGATATGTATGTTTTTACATAACCAGTTACTTTGCCAGATACGCGTTCCTGCTCAGAGCTGTCGGGGCAAAAAGGAGCAGATGATTGCAGCAAAAAAAAGATTACAAAAACTGAAGCAAAGCAAACTAACCAGAAGAACCTGAAAATACTCCGCCATTTGGGCGGGGCTCGCCCTTCTTTATCGTGGAAGGGCAGGCGTTTAAGTAAAGCCCTATGTAAGTTTGATGCGAGACGGTTTGTTGATTGTTGGGCGCTTTTAGACTGCTCCATTGCTGGCTGGAAGGCGACGTATACATAAAGAACGGCACAGATAATTGGAATGATCATTTCGTATCCATAAGAGAGCCACGTGGACATCAACAAACCTATAATGGTCAGGAAGAGGGTCATGATTGCTGCATGTGCACGGCTTGATTCTGTTACGGCGGTTACAGATTGGTTAGCCACTAAACGCAGAACAATTTCATCATCTGGCACACGGCGTCCAAAGTAAAACACCTCTTCGCGATGTTCTCTGCCGGCGTGTGAGTAACAGACAGATAGTAGGCTTTCTGTCTGCATTTTAGACCAATCAATACTACTTGGCCTTATGACGATGTAGTGCTTGCGATTGACGATTTTACCAAATGCATAACTACCGTAGAGTGCCAGAAAATACCAATAGATATGTTCAATCGTCAGCTCCCCCCAGAAGGGCGGTAAGGCATTGGTCAGGATATCAAGTACCTGCATGGCAGCACTTACCCGTTGCGGGGACGGTTGAAACTCAGGGGAATCAGCTCCCCAATGGCAATCAGCGCCAGCAGTGGGAAGGCAAACAGCCAGCCGAGGGGGAGCAGGTAGGTGAACAAGCCTCTGTCGATATAGGCAGGGGTGTTGCGGCCCTGACAGGTAATCAGGTTGACTTGCGTACCCGTCGGGTAGGCGCGGTAGAACTTGTCACCATCGGTTACCTGAATGGTCTGATGGTCCGGCAGGCGCACGACTGGCAGATAAGTATAATCAGAGAGGAAAAAAGTATTCCTGCCGGAACTATGTGTTCGTTTGACTGCGGTATAGTCTTCTATCACCCCGGTTAAAGGTTCCTCACGGTTGAACAGGCAAAAGTCCTGCACGGAATACCATGCACTGGCCAGCGAAATTGCAAGAACAGCAAGCAGGATGACGGACTGCGCTTTGAGGACGGTATCCCCAGCACGGCACAGCAGTGCATAGACGGCATTGTAGAAGCCGTTATGCCGCCAGTCAGGGGCTCTGGTTGGGAATGCGCGGGGTTTAACCGTCAGGCCCAGCAGGACCAAAAGCCCGGTACAAAATAGCAAAGGGGCCTCGTACCCGTACGACAGCCATGCAGCTGCCGAAAAAGCCAAGACAAGAAAGAAAAACTGGATATAACCTGCGCTGCGCCATTTGTTGTAGCCCGCATGCGCCACCTTGCCGCTGATAATAGTCAGCCACAGGGGATAACCCTCAATCGGAGGAGCAAGGAAGACAATTTTCTGCTCCTGCAATTTACCATCCAGATGGAACGTGACTTTGATGGTCCAGTCGTTGGTTTGGTTGTCCCAGTCAACGGTTTCAGCAGGGAGGACGCTAATAGAACGCCGGTGGCCCAGCCAACTGCCAACACGTATGGCAAAAAAGACGAGCACGATGTACGCCAGAACGTGCGCAACGGTCAACTCCCCCCAATATGGAGGGAGCTGACTCAGGAAGATATCCAGCACGGAGCTGTTATTCCTTCACGTAGGTACCGGGAGCCGGGCACAGTGGTGGATGTTTGGCATCGCCGAGTTTCTTCGGCGCAGCGACTTCCTCGCCAGAGAGCTTCTTGACCCATTCTTTCCAATCCGGCCACCAGCTGCCTTCGGTCTGCTTCTGACCTGCCAGCCATTTTTCGCTGTCGTCGGTGTTCACGTCACCGGCCCAGAAGTAACCACGCGGGTTGCTTGCAGGGTTGGCAACGCCAGCTACGTGGCCAGAGTTACCCAGAATGAACCGCACCTTGGACTTGAGCTTGTTCATGGGAGCGTAGCAGCTCTTCCACGGGGTAATGTGGTCGGACTTGGCGCTCACCATGTAGATGGGTTGGTCGATGAGGCTGATGTCGATTTTCTCGCCCAGCAGGGAGAGTTTGTCCTTCTTCACCAGATTGTTCTGCAGGTACATGTTGCGCAGGTAGTAGCTGTGCATGGCGCAGGGCATGCGGGTGTTGTCGTCGTTCCAGTAGAGCAGATCGAACGGGAACGGATCCTGACCCAACAGATAGTTGTTGACGACGAACGACCAGATGAGGTCGTTGGAGCGCAACATGCTGAAGGTTGCAGCCATTTCGGAACCATCCAGATAGCCGCGGTCGTTCATGCGTTTTTCCAGATCGGTCACTTGCTCTTCGTCGATGAAGATGCCCAGCTCGCCGGCTTCGGTAAAGTCCATCAGCGTGGTGAAGAAGGTTGCGGAGTTAACGCGCTTGTCCTTTTTCTTGGCCATGTAGGCCAAAGTGGCGGAGAGCAACGTACCGCCGATGCAGTAGCCGATCATGTTCAGGTCTTTTTGGCCTGTGATGGCCAGCACCTGCTCGATGGCTTCCAGAATGCCTTCCTTCATGTAGGTGTCAAAGCCGACGTCCTTGTAGGACGAGTCCGGGTTCTTCCAGCTGATGATGAAAGTTTGCAGGCCGCAGTCTTCCACGCAGTAACGCACGAAGGAGTTCTCCGGGCGCATGTCCAGAATGTAGTACTTGTTGATCCACGGCGGCGAAATCAGCAGTGGGCGGGCATGGACTTTAGGTGTTTTGGGTGTGTATTGAATAATTTCGATCAGGCGGTTGCGGAATACGACCTCACCCTCGGTCACAGCAATGTTTTTGCCGATTTCAAAGGCGTCACGGTCGGTCATGCTGATACGCAGTTGGCCTTTGCCGCGCTCCAGATCGTGCAGCAGGTTTTGCAGACCCTGAACCAGGTTCTTGCCACCTGTTTCCATAGTTTTGCGCAGAACTTCGGGGTTGGTGAAGGGCGAGTTGGTGGGTGCTGCCGCATCAATAAACTGGCGGACGTAAAAATCTACCTTTTCGCGGGTTTTGGGGTCCAGACCTTCTACGCTGCGCACGTTATCCAGCATCCAGTTGGCGGTAAGCAGGTAGGATTGCTTCATGAAGTCGAACACCATGTTCTGGGTCCAGTCCTCATGGTTAAAGCGGCGGTCGCCTTTTTCCGGGGTCGCAACAGGTGTGGGGGTTTTGCCCATCATACGTTCGGCGACATTTGCCCACAGCGCCAGTTGTTTCTGGTACCAGTCCAGCTGCATTTGTACGATTTTTTCCGGGTTGGCCATCATTTTTTCGTTCAAAGCCATGAACGCTTTGACCACGCTGTTCATGCTGCCCATGCCCAGGCCAACTTCGCCATGCTTCTCCATGAAATGCTTCATGATTTTGGCGCTTTCCTCGCCAATGTGGGCCATGTTCAGGCTTTGTAGGCCCTTGGTGGCAAACTCGTGCATCAGCTTGGCTTGTTGCTCGGCAATGTCGGTCATATGCACGGCATGCGGGCTGGTCGAAGAAGCTTTTTTCTTTTCGGTAGCGGGGGCCATGTGGGTGTTCCTTGTGGCTTGGTTGCACATAAAAAAGTCAACGCGGCCAGTATACGCCATCTTTTGTGCAGAGCAAAATAAACAGCGCACTTTTATTGCGGGGATGACGGCCATGCCTTTTATGGGTACAATACTCGCCGAACATGCAAGAACGCATAAAAAGAGACGCGGGGATACCAAACACATGACACAGCTTTTTCTGCGCGCCGGACTGACAGCCGTTGCCGTAGCCGTGCTTGCTGCCTGTAGCGCAGGAGCAGGTGCGCCGATGCTCTCGTCCGTGCCGGAGACGATGCCCAGCCTTGATAACGACCGCGCTCAAATGGAGACCGATATTCAGCAAAGCCGCGTGCAGGTTCTGAAAGAGCGTATGGCCGCTCTTAAGGATGAAAAAGCTGCCGAGGCCGAACAGGCCGTCCGTGATGTCACCATCAACGATGCGCCCGACGGCCCGACCAAGGTGAATGTGCCTGTTCAACCGGATGTGCAAGTGAGCGCGCAGGTGGATAATCCCGCCGACAAGGTGAAGAACGTTCT
This sequence comes from Pseudomonadota bacterium, assembly GCA_016125375.1. Taxonomy (GTDB): domain Bacteria; phylum Pseudomonadota; class Alphaproteobacteria; order UBA1280; family RI-95; genus RI-95. The sequence continues at coordinate 46,006 of WGLU01000007.1, forward strand.
GGCGCAGACATCCGGCCACGCTGCCTCCGCCTTCGCTGGTATGAAAGAACTGGCTGCAACGGAAGAAATGCCTATCCCCGCCGCAGGTGATAACGAAGCTGAGGTTGCCGAAGCACCTCGCCCCGCTCCGGCCTCCAGCCCCGAAGAGGTTAAACGTAAACTGGCCGACGTGTTTGTTTCCCGCGATACATACAGTCACTATTTGGGCGCAATCATGTTCGCAAACGGGCAAAAGGAGCTGACCCAGAAGCAGATGGGCGAGCTGTCCACTATGGTGGAGCGCCTGCTTAAAAAGAACGCCAAAGGTACCTACGTTGTACAAGGCTTCTCCTCGTTCGATAAAAACCGCACCACCCAGTCCGACTTTGCCAACCTTAAGCTCTCGCTCAAGCGGGCCGAGGTTGTGCGTGACGCGCTGGTGTTCATGGGTGTCAACCGGGAGAATATCCATCTGGAAGCTCACGGTATCGACAACCCGTACAATCTGGAACAGCCGAACCGTCGTGCGCTGGTCTGGTTCCAGCAGTAACGCCTCTTAAGGAGCTTCCCATGACCGTCCATTCCCTCAACACCGAAAGCCTCGGTGCCCGTAAGCCTGCCAACATCAGTCGGTCCATGTCGCTGGAGTTTGTTCGTGTGACCGAGGCAGCTGCACTTGCCGCCAGCCGCTGGATGGGTAAGGGGGACAAGAATGCAGCCGATCAGGCAGCGGTAGATGCCATGCGCCGCGCGCTGGCGGATATTGATATGGATGGCACAATCGTTATCGGCGAAGGGGAGATTGACGAAGCCCCTATGCTCTACATCGGCGAGAAGCTGGGTCGCGGCGGACAGAAACTCGACTTGGCCGTCGATCCTCTGGAAGGCACCACTATTACCGCCAAAGGCGGCGACAATGCGCTGGCCGTGATTGCCGCGGCTGAAGACGGCAAGTTCCTCCACGCGCCCGATACGTATATGGACAAACTTGCTGTCGGTCCAGCGTTTGATATTTCTGCTTTCTCGCTGGATATGACGCCTGCGCAGATTGTTCAACTGGCCGCCCGTCAAAAAGGCATCGGCGTGGATGAACTGGTTGTCTGTATGCTCGATAAACCCCGCCAGCAGGAGCTGATTGATGCCGTCCGTGCCGCGGGTGCGCGTCTGCGCCTGATTCCGGATGGGGATGTGTCCGGTGCCATTGCCTGCGCGGTGGAAGATACGGGCGTGGATATCCTCCTCGGCCGCGGCGGCGGGCCGGAAGGGGTACTGGCCGCGGCTGCCCTGCGCTGCCTGGGTGGCGGTATGCTGGGTCGCCTGTACTTCCGTAATGATGACGAGCGCGCCCGCGCCAGAACAATGGGCATTACTGACCTGAATAAAACCTACACCACCGAGGAGCTGGCAGGTGGCGAGGTAATTTTTGCCGCAACAGGCGTGACCAACGGCGCCATGCTCAAAGGTGTACGTAAACTCCACACCGGCGAGTACGAAACCGAGAGCGTGGTCATGCGTTCCAAAACCCGCACCGTCCGCTGGGTGCGGACGCGACATGCATTCTAGTTCTGCATAGCCAATAAAAAGCCGCCCTTTCGGGCGGCTTTCGTTATTTGGTCTGTTTGCCTTTCCAGGCTTTGTAGGCATCGCGCATGCAGTTACCGCAGGGGCGGTAGCCGTGGGCCTCGGCCTCCTGAACAGAGGCAAAGAACACGCGGTTGCTGCGCTTCATTCGCTTACCGCCTTTGCAGGTCAGTGTGCCGTAAATCTTGTAGCCGCAGTGGCCGCCCACCAGTGCGGGCGTCCGGCGGATGAGGCGGAACACATCCGCATCCGTCAGGTCACGATGGTGGTGTATCAAGGTGGGTAACCTCTAGGGCTAGGGGTGCAAACGGGAGGGAGTTACAACATCTATAAATCCCTACCATGGTTGATTTTTTAGCACAAGATTTATTGTATACACCTCTTGCAAAGCGGGAACGGAAGAGGTATGTTTGAGCCACGTTTCTGCGTTAGGTGCATCTCTTCACCGTTTCCACGCAGGCGTTCTGCGCTCTAAAATCCGAGAGTTTCTCACTTTTATCCTTTTCGTTTTCCCGCCGGAAATCCCGATTTTTTCGGGTTCTTCGGCATGCCACAAGGAAACCTCCCCATGTCGACCAACGACGTCAAAGTCCACGTGCTGGACATGCGCTCGCCCGACTTCATCCCGAACTTCATCGCGGCCTGCCGCCGCCCGGGTGCGGTGCTGCTGACCAACCACGGCATCCCGCAGGAAGTCATCGACGCCGCCTACGCCGAGTGGATGCCCGAGAAGGGCGGCTTCTTCGCCCTCCCGGACGAGGTCAAGAAGCAGTTCCTCTACAGCGACCTCAGCCCCAAGGTGAACGACCCCGAATCCGGCTTTTACCCCTTCAAGTCGGAGAAGGGCAGCGAGCACAAGGACGGCAACAAGGGCTCGGTCAACCTGAACGAGTACTACCACATCAAGACCGGCATCGCGGGCTCGTACCCCACCACGGGTGCCTTCACCGCGACCAAGCTGCTGGCCGAGCTGAACTACCAGCTCGTCGCCAAGCTGCTGACCCTGCTCGACGCCTACGGCCCGTCCAAGGACGACGCGCCGTTCTTCGGCAAGCTGGTCGAGAGCCTCAGCGCCGACAAGTGGTCCACGTTCCGCATCCTGCACTATCCGCCGCTTCCGATGCCGGAAGACGGCAGCGACGAGGAGCAGGAGCTGATCAAGGTCCACAAGGACAAGGGCTGCGTCACCACGGTCATCAGCCCGTCGGCCTCGGGCCTCGCGGTCGAGGATCCGGAAAATCCGGACGCCCCGTACATGCGCGCCCCGCACGTTGCCGGCAGCATCCTCTTCCAGATCGGCGAAGGTCTGGAGCTGATGTCGAAAGGCTTCTACAAGGCTGGTCGTCACACCGTGATGGGCCGTCCGAGCAAGCTGCAGGGTCACCGCACCAGCATGGCCCGTTTCTGGCACTTCACGCCGGAGACCCGGCTCAACGCCGACATGACCAACGGCGACATGATGCGCAAGTACTGGGAGAAGAAGGACCTCAAGGTCTGATCCCACAGCGCCAAGCGATCGAAAGCCACCCTTCGGGGTGGCTTTCTTTTTTGTTATTTGGCCCCGGGTACGCCCGTAACCTGTTCCCGCTCAACCTGCTTTTGGTAGGCCGGTATCATGTTTTCCCATGTCTCGGCCATTTTGGGATTGTCTTTTTTATACAGTTCGCTGAGTCGTTTGCACAGGATGAGCATCTCCTGCGGTTTGATCCGCTTATAGTTCTCGGACACACGTTTATGGGTAATCTCGCGCCAGCGTTTAAATTTCTCCGGATCGTCGCGGCTGAAAGCAATGGCCAGATGGAGCGCTGCAAAAGGATTCTTGAAGTCCTCCCACTCCTTGGTCAGCTGCTCCTCTTGCGCTTTGTACATGTTGCGCTCGTCCAGTGCCTGCTGCTCGGCAACCAGAGCAACCACATAGTCGCGCCATTGTTTGGCGGCTGCAGGGTTATCTGCCTCGTAGGCATTACTCAGGGCACGGGCATCTTCGGCTATTAAACCTGGTGCGGTTTTAATGCGCTCCGCCCAGTCGGCACGAATAACTTCGGATGCTTTTCTTCGCCAGTCGTTGTATCGGGTTGTGTTGCCGTGCTTTTTATAAAGCTCCGCGAGATTGAGCGCGCTGGTGACATTCTTTTTCGTATCCCACTCTTTCATGGCGGCATCAATTTCACCCGCACGTCTGTTCTGGGTAAAGCGGCGGTCCCAGTCGAAAGCGAGGGTATCCTGACCGATTTCCTTATAGGTGCCGGCAATCATGACAGACATTTTTTCTGTCCGGTAAAAGTTCACCTGTACGTCTTCACCGTTGATGACCTTGTCTTCTGCCACAATCAACCAATTAAGAGCACGTTGTTCCTCGCGTTTCTGGTGGAAGCCGACAGCCAGCCGGTAGAGTATCTCGCCGGTTATGGGTGTGTTGTCGGGTGTTTTGTGCAGATAGCGGTTGGCCCATTCTTCCGCGTCTTCCATGGCACCTGCGCTGGTAAAGCGCGTGACAAGAAAACGGTACGGTTCTTCAAGCGTTGAGATGCTGACATTCTGGTCGAACTTTTCTGCCAGTGCGCGGAGGTTTCTGAGGCGTTCTTCCGGCAGAATAGCTGGGTTATCACTGTAGTCACCGGGGCGCGGGGGTAGTGGGCCTGCCGCATCCAGCATTGTTTGCCATGTAGCCATAAGAGCTTGCGTGTCCGGGCTTGTAGGTGCCGTATCCGTTGTAGATGCTTCTACGGAGGCAGGGGCAGAGGTCTGCGCCGCGACACTGGCAGGCGCATTCAAGGCAAAAGCGAATAAGGCATAAAAAACTAGTTTCATCAGCAAGCCTGTTTTTCTTCTGGTTCTTTATGTGCGGCTGCACAAGCGCGGCTGTTGTTTTTATTCCAAATAGGCTACACTCCCTGCGTATTTTGACAAGGAGAGAAGCAAGTGACCCACTCGACCCGTTATGGCGAGCGTATTGACGCCTACGTTGACCGCAATATTGTTATGGAGCTGGTTCGTGTGACCGAGGCGGCAGCTATGGCCAGTGCAGAATATATTGGGACAGGGGATAAGAAAGGTGCCGATCAGGCAGCTACCGATGCCATGCGCCGGGCACTGAACTGCCTTGATATTGACGGCACAATCGTGATTGGCGAAGGCGAACGCGATGAGGCGCCTATGCTCTATATCGGGGAGAAGGTTGGCACCGGTACCGGCATGAAAATCGACATCGCCGTTGATCCTCTGGAAGGAACAGATGTCTGTGCCCGTGGTGCGGAGAACTCTATTTCCGTCATAGCCGCTGCCGAGCATGGCAAGTTCCTGCATGCACCTGATGTGTATATGGAAAAGCTGGCACTGGGTGCGGGGTACGATATCTCCAAGTTCGACCTCGACATGCCTGCCGATGCTGTTGTGCGCGAAGTTGCACGCCAGAAAGGCGTGCCTGTAAACCGTGTTATGGTCTGTATGCTGGACCGTGAGCGCCATCAGCCGCTGATGGCGGGCGTGCGCAAAGCAGGAGCCCGCATCAAACTGATTGGCGATGGCGATGTTGCCGGCGCTATTGCAGCCGTGATGCCGGATAGCGGCATTGACGTACTTCTTGGTAGTGGCGGTGCACCAGAAGGTGTGTTGGCTGCTGCGGCACTGCGTTGCATGGGTGGCAATATTCTGGGCCGCCTGGTGTTTAAAAACGATGCGCAAATTGAGCGCGCTCAATCAATGGGCGTGCGTGACCCCAAACAAACATTTACCACAACAGACATGGCGTCCGGCGAGGTGATGTTTGCGGCAACCGGCGTAACGTCGGGCACATTTTTGCAGGGTGTGACAGAGATTCCCGGTGGTTGTACAAGCCACAGCCTTGTAATGCGCTCCAAAACCGGGACAATCCGGAAGATTGAGACCTTTCACCGCGACAGTAAGTTCGCAGAAATGATGAAGGCCGCCAGTTAGGCGGCCTTCGGGTTTTTAACGTGCATTAAAAGGGGAGCTTGCCCGACGGTGTGAGGCCTGTATTCGGGTTTGTACCCGGAATGGCGCCTGCACCGGGTTTGGCGGCAGTTGCGCCGCCGGCAGCATCCTGACAGCTGCGCCCGTTGTAAACCTTACCCTGCGAGCCGCACTGAATCATGGCATTGGCCGCTGTTTGCAGTTGTTGGATAACCTGGGTTTGCTGCTGAATTTGCTGCTGTAGCTGGGTAATGGTCTGATTCTGCTGGTCCTCCAACGGGTCACCTGTGCTGGACGGATAGCGCACACGTTGTGCCTCTGCGGTCAGGGCAAGGGCGCTGGCAAAAAGGGTAATCAGGGCGGCAACAGTTAACAGGCGGGTCATGGTTGGTCGGCTCCTTGTGGCTCTTAAATGTGTTCTCAGCATAGCACGGGCCCATCGGTCCCCCAAGTAGCTGTGTTGCATAAAAAGCGCATCCCCCTCCACCTGAAAAAATATTTTTATAAATCCCCCTTTTTTCAGACAGTTGGCGGGATTAGATTACGTGGTGTAAGGCCCCCATAGTGGTGGGCTTTGTATAAGGGGAGCTAAAAACATGCTGCGTTCCATCCTGATCGCACTGCTGAGCACCGGCGCACTGCTGGCCGCTCAAACCGTAATGTCTGTACAAGCTGCACAGGCACAAGAACATGCCGATGATGAAGCTGTAGACAGCAGCGACACCACCGACGAAGGCCATGCCGGCATGGATAGCGAAGACGCTACTCATGAAGACGCCAACACTCATGGCGACGAAGAAACAACTGACGAAGAAGACTCCAGCGAAGGCCGCTAACTCTCCGCCACGTTTTTCAAACGGGGGCACCTCTTCAGGTGCCCCTTGTTTTTTAGCCTAACCCTTGACCTTCGTTGTGCCACATCCGGGCAGACAGGTTGTCAGCAGCATGCACAAGTGCGGCAAGTTCATTCATCTTGCGCTCTTTCTTGCTGTGCGCATGGACCTCGCCATGGGCATATTCCAATGCATTCAGCTCGGTATTTGTCAGATGAATGCCGTATGTCTCCGGTAATGTCGTCATGTAAAAGTGGCCTTTATCAAACCCTTCGGGCAGTCCGGTTGTGTACTGCCAGATTTTCTCCACATCATGGAAGTACAGGCAGATGAGTGCACTCGCCAGCGTAAAGGGCAGAGGGCGTGCCGTATCGAACTGGCTGTACATGACTTCGGCCAGCCGGAACGTTTCTGCCAGATGGTCTTTATAACCACCCACCCACGCCTGATGGTTATGGGATGACCCATGGGCTCGCTCAATCAGGGGCTGGTGTGTACGGTGGAAGGCCAGAATGGCCTCTTTGCGTGGATCTTCCAAACTGTTCAAATAGTCGGAAAGTTTTTTATGAAGCAGGTCTTTCACCTGACGATCTCCTTCTCAATAATTGACCGCGCCTACATCCTAACAAAAAAGGCTGCCAGAGGCAGCCTTTTTTGCTCTTGAGGGAAGCGGGTTATTCCACTGTGACCGACTTGGCCAGGTTACGCGGCTGGTCCACATCGGTGCCTTTCATCACGGCCACATGATAGGCCAGCAGTTGAACGGGCAACGTGCTCAGAATGGGCTGAACAAATGGATGCGCGTCCGGCAGCACAATCATGCCGCCGTTAACGGTACCTGCCGCGGCAGCACCTTTTTTGTCGGTAATCAGGTAGACGCTGCCTTTACGGGCCGCAACTTCCTGCATGTTGGAAACTGTCTTCTCGAACAAGGTATTCCACGGGGCGATGGTGATGACGGGTACGCCTTCCTCAATCAGGGCAATGGGGCCGTGTTTCATTTCGCCTGCTGCATAACCTTCGGCGTGGATGTACGAGATTTCTTTCAGCTTCAGGGCACCTTCCAGCGCAATCGGGTATTGGCTGCCGCGGCCCAGATACAGCGCACTGCGGGCGTGCATAATCTGCTCGGCCATTCTTTGCAGGGTACTGTCCATATCCAGTACTGCTGTCATACGGGCGGGCACTTCGGTCAGGGCATGGATGAGTTCGGCAACTTTCTCGCCACTCAACAGACCTTTCTGGCGACCGGTCTCAATAGCCAGCAGCGCTAGTACCATCAGCTGTGTCGTAAAGGCTTTGGTGGAAGCCACACCAATTTCCGGGCCTGCCTTGGTTTGCAAAACCGCATGAGATTCACGCGCGATGGAGCTGCCCGGTACGTTAACGATGCTCAGGATCTGCTGCCCTGCTTTTTTGCAGTATTCCAGCGCAGCGAGTGTATCCGCAGTTTCTCCAGATTGGGAGATGAACACGCAGACGCCACCTTTAACCAGCGGGGGCTGACGGTAACGGAATTCGGAGGCGATATCCACGTTCACCGGAATTCCAGCCATTTCTTCCAGCCAGTATTTGGCGACACAGCCAGCGTAGTAGGAGGTGCCGCAGGCAACGATCGTCACTTGGGTTGCTTTGGACAAATCGATGCTCACGTTGTCGAAGCAGATTTTGCTGCGGGTCGCGTCCAGATAAGCCGTCAGGGTTTCGCCTGTCACGGTGGGCTGCTCGTGGATTTCTTTCAGCATAAAGTGGCGGTAACCATTCTTGCCAGCCAGTGCGTCACTCACATCAACCGTTACAACAGGGCGGTTGGCTTTTTTACCATCCAGTGTGTAGACTTCGGCGCCTTTGGTGGTCAGCACGGCTACATCATCATTTTCCAAGTAGATGACTTTGTTGGTGAACGGCGCTAATGCCAGCGCGTCAGAGCCCATGTAGGTAGCGCCTTCAGCAAGGCCGACAACCAACGGGCTGCCACGGCGCGCGGCGATAATCTGGTTTTTATCATCGTTGAACAGGATGCCCAGGGCAAAAGCGCCTTCAACTTCTTTCATTGTTTCAATAACTGCATCCAATTTGCCTTTGCCTGCATCCATGTGCTGGCTGATGAGCATGGGCACTGTTTCGGTATCGGTATCAGACTTAAAGCTCGTGCCTTCTTTCATCAGGCGGGTGCGGAGCTCTTTGTAGTTTTCAATAATCCCGTTATGCACAACGGCGCAGTGCTTGCTCAGGTGCGGGTGTGCGTTGGTTTCATTCGGCTCGCCGTGGGTAGCCCAGCGGGTGTGACCAATAGCGGCCTTATCGCCATCATGCAGGGGTTTTTGGGTCATTAACTCTTCAAGGGCGGATAGCTTCCCCGCGCGGCGGCGCAGGTCAATTTGCCCATTTTCCAGTGCAGCAATCCCGGCTGAATCATAGCCACGGTATTCAAGCCGTTTCAGGCCTTCAAGAACCTGATGGGATGGATTGTTTGAGCCAATTACACCAATGATGCCACACATACTCTGGGGGTACTCCCGTTGTTGTCGTTTCTCGTGTTCATGTCGTGAACAGAGCAGCATTCTAGCAGCACCGGTGGTGCTGGCAAAGCATTTTATTTAGAGCTAGAAAAGCGGCTGAATTACGCGCCTTTTTTGGCGGGCCGCTTATAACCTGTACGTGTTTTCTGCTCCGCACGGGTTACGGCCAAAGCCTCTGGTGGCACATCTTTGGTGATGGTAGAACCAGCACCAACTGTTGCGCCTACGCCAATTTTCACCGGCGCAACCAACGAGGTGTTCGAACCGATGAAAGCACCATCTGCTATAACCGTCTGATGTTTATTGGCACCGTCATAATTACAGGTAATCGTACCTGCACCGATGTTAACCTCAACGCCGACAACGGCATCACCAATATATGACAAGTGGTTGACCTTGCTGCCTTTGCCAATTGTGGTTGCCTTTGTTTCCACAAAGTTGCCTACTTTGGCACCGTTTTCCAGCAGGGTCCCCGGGCGCAGGCGTGCAAACGGGCCTATGCTGCATTTGGCACGCACTTTCACGCCTTCAAGGTGGCAGAAAGCATAAATGTGTGTGTCGTCATGGACGGTTGTGTTGCGCAGGTATGAGCTGCCTTCCAGCTCGACGCGTTCGCCCAGCGAGACGTTTTCGAAAAAACGGCAGTTCGGGCCAATTATGCTGTCACGTCCGATTTGCGTATCAGCAGAAAGATAAGTTGTTGCAGGGTCGATGAAGGTGACACCATCAGCCATCAGTTCCGCACGTTTGCGCTGTTGGAACAAGTGCTCGGTTGTAGCCAGTTGCGCGCGGGAGTTCACGCCGAGCAGGGCCTCGCCATCATCTACCTTGCACGTGCCGACTTTCAGGCCGTCCTGAAGAGCAAGCGTGACGATATCCGTCAGGTAATATTCACCTTGGGCATTGTTATTACCTGTTTTACGGAGCAGGTCGTAAATCAGCGGCGCTGCAACGGCGTAAATGCCTGTGTTGATTTCATCAATCATGCGCTCCTCATCTGTGGCATCTTTATGCTCAACGATTCCCACGAACTGGTTGCCTTTGCGGCGAATGCGGCCAAGGCCAGTTGGGTCGTCAGCTGTCGTGGTGACAACGGTCACGGCGTTGTCCTTTTCTAGATGTTTTTCTGTCAGCGTGAACAGCAAATCGGGTGTAACCAGCGGTACATCGCCGGAGAGAATGAGCAGGTGACCCTCGAAGCCTTTCAGAGCGTCTTCGGTTTGCAGGACGGCATGGCCGGTACCCAGTTGCTGGGTTTGTTCGGCAGCTTGTACATCGCTGCTGTAAGCAGAGATAAATTCGCGCACCTTGTCAGCACCGTGACCGACAATAACAACCGTATGCGTCGGGGCCAGCTCGGCGGCGGCATCCAGCACGTGACCAAGCATGGGTTTGCCTGCAACAGGATGCAGAACCTTAGGCATGTCGGACTTCATCCGGGTGCCTTTGCCACCGGCCATAATGGCGACGGCAAACTGTTCGTTGCTGGCAGATTTTTTGGTCATCGTACGCGGTCCTTCGTTTCTTACAGGCGCGCATTCTAACCCAACATGGGGAGAGGATAAAGCCGGAAAAACGGCTGTTTATCGGGCTGGTTTTTTAACCTGTTCGGTCTGTTGCTTTTCTTTTTGGCTGCTGCGCTGGATTTTACCTTCCAAATCGCCGTAAAACCAAGCGACACCGAGGAGCTGGGCGAAGAAGAACAGCCACATAGGAATAATAAAGCCCAGCTTGCTGGTTTTATGGTTGAAAACGCCACGGCCTGCAAAAATGCCCGGAAAACCGCCGACAAGGCCGAGGAGGTGGTAGGTCAGTTCCGGTGTGCGGCGACTGCCGGACTTTGCCGCCCATTTATCCATGCCGAAACTAAAAAAGGTGACTATATTCAGGCACATAAACCAGATATAGGCGGTGTCGAGCGGCAAGACAGTGTCCAGCAACAGGGTCATGGTACCTGCGATAGCGCAATGCAGGACGAACGAGCGTATTTTGACACTATGCAGGAATATCATGCCCTTAGTTTAGCCTGCGGCACGCGTCTGCGCCAGCGCTTTACGCACGACGGGCTCGGTCAGGCGCAGGGTCATGGCATCGGGATCGACGCCCAGCTCAACTTCTGCGCCGACGGGCAGGGTGATGATGGTCTTTCCGTGGCCGCAGGGGACGTTGGTGACGACTGGAATATCCATATCGCCCAGAGCGTCGTGCACCATTTCCTCGATAGAGAAGCCGTAGGGGATGGTGGCGGGCGGAATGTCGGTAAACTCGCCCACAATCAGACCTTTGATTTTATCCAGCTTGCCCGCACGTTTGAGGTGCAGGATAAAGCGGTCGATGGAATAAAGCGCCTCGCATTCATCCTCGATGAACAGGATGCAGCCATCGGTATTAAAGTCGGTGGCGGTGCCGATAAGGTGGGACAGCAGGCACAGGTTGCCGCCAACAAGGCGGCCCGTGGCAGTGCCCGAAATGTACGGGCTGATGGCATGTTCGGCCTTGGTCAGGACCAGCGGCGTCATATCACCGGAGAGTACCCCCTCCCAGTGGCCCCATGTCAGGGCGTCCGGCTTGGTGGGTCGCAGGTTGTGCAGCATGGGGCCGTGGAAAGTCACCAGCCCCGTTTTTTTGTGAATCCCGTTCAGGAGGGCGGTTATGTCACTGAAGCCGCAGAAGATTTTCGGGTGACGGGCAATCAGCTCGTAGTCGAGAATATCCAGCAGCCAAAGGCTGCCTGTGCCGCCCTTGGCGCAGACGATGGCATCAATTTCAGGGTCATGGAACATGTCTTCAATCGCGTCGGCCCGCTGTTCCATGTTACCGGCATACTGGTGGTGCTGGGTCGCGTTTTGCGGGTGGACATACACCTCGTACCCCATTTTTTGCAGGCGGCTGGCGGTCATGGCCAGTTCGTCAGCGGGCATCCAGCGCCCGGGCGAGACGATACCGATGGTGTCGCCTTTTTTCAGAGCGGGGGGGAGGAGTAAAGGTTTAGCGGGCATGGTGTGTACGTCCTTCAAAAGGCTTTTGAGTTTGCCCATTTTACAAAGCATGGCCGCAGAATCCAAGCAACAAAAACCCCCACCGTGCGGTGGGGGTTTTCTCGTTACAGGGTGACGGCGCGCACGCGTACGCCGGCCTCGGCCAGCATGGTGCTTACGCGCTGGAAGTCGAACTCCCAGCGGCTGCCGCGGCTGCGGTAGCTCTCGGTGAAGGCGTAGTCGAGCACCAGCTCGGCGATGCCCGCATCGATGATGGCCTGTGCACACTGCATGCAGGGCATGAGCAGGGCATACATGGTGGCCCCGCGCAGGGCGTTGCCGTCACGCGCGGCGTGGCAGACGGCCTTGCGCTCGGCATGGTTGAGCCAGTCGTACTTGCCCTGGTCGCCGTCGGCATGGGTGGCCGGGGTGGGGCGGCTCGTGCGTTCCGGATGGGCATGCACACCAGCCGGCAGGCTGTTGTAGCCTTCGGCCAGCACAATGCCGTCGTTGTTGACGACCAACACGCCGAGGGGCGTGTCCTTGTCGTCGCTGTTGTCGGCGGCAATGGCGCGGGCGTTCATGAAACAGGCATGGTCGAACGCGCTTGCTTTGGTGGGAGTGTAGAGGGCGGTCATATCGGCCTCTTAGGTCTGAGGGGAAGATAATAAAAAAACGGAACAAATGGAAAAAGCGTGCCTATGGATTGTATACAAAGATGCGCCCCAGTCAACCGAAACAAGCAATACCGGTATGTATGGGGTGCGCCCACCCGCTGCACGCTTGCAAGATTTCAGCTATGCCCCATACTGTTTAGTGTCATGAAGCATATTTTGAACATTCTGATGATCGGCATTCTGGCGATGCTCCCTGCATGTGCCAGTGCCACGCCGTGCAGAATGGGTGTTGGCAGTTATGCAGCGCCATGTCCGCATGGGCATGAGGTCGCGCATACGTGCCCGCATGGCAAGGGTGTGCATGGGTGTGACATGCTGACGTCGGACTGTCTGGGTATTGGCAAGGGCACGGTGCCCGTGGTTGCCGATATGTCGTTGCCGCTGAAGGCGGGATGCACTGCCGGTTGCTGTCTTCCTACACGTCCTCGCTTACAGGAAGGTGTGCCGGTACGGCGCAGCCATGACCCGCCCCTCATGGGCGCAGTTGGTTTTTCTTACCCGTCGATTGTTATCCTGACGGGCCGTTTACGTATTTGATCCTGTCGCCGGTATGAAACTTCCCGCTAATACGCGGGTACTTTGTATTGATGATGATAAAGGTGACGACATGAAAACAATCAGTTTAATCAAGGTGGCGGTGCTGCTGCTGGCGGGGGTCCTGCCAACGGTATGCTCTGCTGGTACCTATACGCTGGAAATTGCCAAGAAAAAGGTCAACCTGACCGGTAAAACCGTAGAGAAGATGGCGATTAACGGGCAAATACCCGGCCCAACGCTTCATTTTAAGGAGGGGGAGCAGGTCACCATTCATGTGACCAATAAGATGGACGTACCAACCTCTGTCCACTGGCACGGCATGCTGGTTCCGGCAGAGATGGACGGCGTACCGGGTCTGAACGGGTTCATGGGCATTATGCCGGGTCAAACATTCACCTATACGTACACAGTCCGCCAGAACGGGACGTACTGGTACCATTCCCATTCGCAGCTTCAGGAACAGGAAGGCCTTTACGGGAGCCTGGTTGTTTCGCCCAAGGGCGAGGATCCGGTCAAAGCCGATCGGGATTACGTGGTTGTCCTGTCCGATTTTACCGATGAGTCGGGGGATGATGTCCTTGGCCATCTGAAGGCGGACGCCGGCTACTACAACTATGCCAAGCGCACACTGGCGGACTTTTTCCACGATGTGCGTAAAAAGGGCTGGTCGGCAGCATGGGCAGACCGCAAGGCATGGGGGCAGATGCGTATGGACCCGACCGATATTGCCGATGTGAGCGGATATACGTTCCTGATGAACGGCAAAACGCCGGACCAGAACTGGACAGGTATTTTTAAACCGGGTGAGCGGGTGCGCCTGCGGTTTATCAATGCATCCGCCATGTCGTTTTACGATGTGTGGATACCGGGCCTGAAAATGCAGGTGGTACAGGCTGATGGCCGTGGTGTTGAACCGGTACAGGTGGATGAGTTCCGGTTTGGTGTGGCAGAAACATACGATGTGATTGTTCAGCCGCAAGAAGAGGCGGCTTACACCATTGCCGCCGAATCGGTAGACCGCAGCGGCTTTGCCATCGGCACACTGGCCCCCCGCGAAGGGATGCATGGTCCGCAACCGGAGGCCCGTCCCCGTACGCTGCTGACGATGGCCGACATGGGCATGACGCACGACATGGATGGCATGGACATGGCGGGTATGGACATGGCGGGTATGGAAGGTATGGGCGGCATGCATGATATGCACCATATGCACGGCATGCACCATGCCATGCCGGCGCAAAAAGCGGATGATGTGGCAAGAGGGTGGGCGGACGCCTCTACCCCACAGGGGCACAAGGCCCTGAGCTACGCCGATCTGCGCTCACTGGAGCCGCAAAGCGACGTGCGTCCACCTGAAAGGGAGATCCTCGTCACGCTGGGCGGCAATATGGAGCGGTATGTGTGGACCATCAATGGCGAGAAGTTCGAGAAAATCGGCCCCATTGAGCTCAAATACGGCGAACGAGTGCGGCTGAAGTTTGTGAACGAAACCATGATGGCGCACCCCATGCACCTGCACGGTATGTTTGTTCAGCTGGAGAACGGCCAACCGGCAGGCAGGCTGCCGGATAAACATACGATTATCGTACCGCCGGGGCAGTCGTACTCGGTCCTGTTGACGGCCGACGAACCCGGTGAGTGGGCCTTCCACTGCCATCTGCTCTATCACATGGCCTCAGGCATGATGACGAAAGCCGTGGTTGCAAGACTCTCTGAGGATGCGGTGCCCGAAAAACTGAGGAAAAAGGTCAAGAAAACCGAAGCCGGGGAGGGACATAGCCATGCGCATTAATGTGAAGCATATCGCGTTGCTTGTTGCTGCTCTTGTTGCCGCCGCGCCTGCAAGGGCAGCGGATGCGGACATGCCTAAACACGGTGAAAGTGGCGTGTTCCACGCGGCTACAGCGGATATAGACATCACACACGGCCGCGAAGGGAACCTCAAAACATGGGACGCGGATGGCTGGATTGGCGGCGATGTGAACCGCCTCTGGTTGGCAAGCGAGGGGGACGTGGTCGACAGTAAGGCCACAAAAGCTGAGCTGTGGGCCATGTACGGACGGAATGTCAGCCCGTTCTGGGACGCACAGTTAGGGGTCAGGCATGATTTTGCCCCCCGCGACACAACCTACCTTGTTGCAGGGCTGGAGGGGATGGCACCCTACTTTTTTGAAACAAGGGTCCACCTTTTTGTGAGCGAGGAGGGTGACATCAGCGCCCGCGTCAAACAAGAGCTGGATTTACCGGTTACGCAGCGGTTGATTACACAGCCGCATCTGGAGCTGAACCTGTTTGCTCAGGATGTACCCGAGCTTGAAAAGGCGGCGGGTTTGGCCGAGGCGGAAGTGGGGTTGCAAACCCGCTACGAAATTACCCGTGAGTTTGCCCCGTATCTGGACATCAACTACACCCGCAAAGTTGGGGAAAATGCGGGCTTGGCACACCGTCATCAGGAGCCTGCGGACGACCTGACCTTGCGGTTGGGCATCCGGCTAAAGTTTTAAGAGGAGATGAAAAAACCGCCCTTAGCAGGGCGGTTTTTTATGCAGTATCAGCAGGTTAGTCCTCTTTGGGGGCGTAGCCGCGGCGCATGGTGTTTTCGGTCACCACGCGGGGTTCCACAAAGTGGAGCAGGTAGTCGGGCCCGCCGGCCTTGGTGCCGGTGCCGGACATTTTTGCCCCGCCGAACGGTTGGCGGCCAACCAGGGCGCCGGTAACGCCGCGGTTGATGTACAGGTTGCCCACGCGGTAGGTGCGTTTGACCTGCGCAATCGTTTCCGGGTTACGGCTGAACAGGCCGCCGGTAAGGGCGTAGGCGCTGTCCATGGCCATATCCACGGCCTCGGCAACGGTGGCGGCCTTGTAGACGGCCAGTACCGGGCCAAAGACCTCTTCCTGCGTCAGGCGGCTACCTTTTTTAAGGTCAGTGAAAACGGTTGGCGGCACAAAGTTGCCCTGTGCGCCTTTGGGTGCTGCGGCCTGAGCCAGCAGTTTGCCGTCCTTTTTGCCGATGGCGATGAAACTTTCAATCTTCTCTTTCGCTTCGGCATCAATCACGGCGTTCACGTCGAACACGGGGTTGTTGGCGGCGCCGACGCGCAGGCCGTCGACCATCTCTTTCAAACGGGCGACGAAGGGCTCGTAAGCACTGCCGACCACAATCACGCGGGAGCAGGCCGAGCACTTCTGCCCCTGAAAACCGAAGGCGGATTTGACCACGCCCGGAACGGCCTCGTCGAGGTCGGCGTCACTGTCGACGATGATGGCGTTTTTGCCGCCCATCTCGATGACGCATTTTTTGACGTCGGTCTGACCGGGGCGGACTTTGCCCGCGGCTTCCAGAATCTTGAGGCCGACTTCACGCGAGCCGGTAAAGGCAATCATGGCGACCTGCGGGTGCTCGACCAGCGTGGCGCCGACTTCTGCCCCGTCACCGGGGAGGAAGTGCAGCACGTCCGCGGGCACGCCAGCCTCGCGGAAAATGCGGTACATGGCCTGACCGTTGGCAGAGGTCTGCTCGGCCGGTTTGTACACCACGGGGTTGCCGGCAACCAGCGCTGCGGCCGTCATGCCGGTGCTGATGGCGAGCGGGAAGTTCCACGGTGCAATGACCGCCGCAACGCCACGCGGGTCGTAGACGGTGGTGTTTTTCTCGCCCCAGACGGACAGGGGTTGCATGCGCTCTTCCAGCGTACGGGCCTGCCACGCGTAGAAGCGCAGGAAGTCGATGGCCTCGGCAATGTCGGCGTCGGCATGGAGCCAGTCCTTGCCGGACTCGACCACTTGCAGGGCGAACAGTTCGTCCCAGTTGGCTTCCATCAGGTCGGCGGCACGTTCCAGAATGGCGGCGCGCTTGTCAAAGCCCAGATTGCGCCAGTCGTTACGGGCGGCGTGGGCGGCTTCCACAGCTTTATCCGCATCCTTGGCAGTGGCGTAGTAGACGCTGGAGGCGGTGGTTTTGCTGTCCCACGGGCAGGCGACTTTGTGCGCCTTGTTGGGGCTCAGGGTTTTGCCGGCAATGACGGGGCGGACTTCCATCGGCATGCGGGGCAGCCAGTGGTCCAACGCTGTTTGTGCCTTCTCGCGCAGGGCAGTGTGGGAGAAGTCAAAGTCCGGCCGGTTGGTGAAGGGGCGGGTTTTCTTGTCCTTGCTGCCGGGAGCGACGGGTTCGGCCAGCAGGAGCTCGGCCGGTGCCTCGTTACGGGCGCGCATACGCAGGAACGATTGGTTGGCAGTGTTTTCCAGCAGGCGGCGCACCAGATAGGACATGCCGGGGATGAACGCACCCACCGGGCAGTATTGGCGCACGCGGTAGCCCATGGCTTTAACGCCGTCGCGGAAGTTGTCGGCCATGCCGAACAGGGCCTGAAACTCCACATCGCCTTTGCTCAGGCCGCATTCTTCAATCGTGCTCAGGGCAACGGCAAGGCTGCGGGCGTTGTGGCTGCCGATGCAGGGGCGCACGGTCGGGAACGCCTTGATGAGTTTTTTGGTGAGTTTTTCGTAATTGATGTCGGTCTCTTCCTTAAAGTCGAAGACCGGGCACGGCCAGCCGCGTTGCTCGGCATTGGCTTGTTCGAAATCCCAGTAGGCGCCTTTGACGAGGCGAATGGAGAACGGTGTACCGCGCTGTTTGGCGAAGGCGAGCAGATCGTCCAAAATGCTTTCGCTGCTCTTGAGGTAGGCCTGCACCACAATGCCCACGTGCGGCCAGTTTTTGTATTTGTCGCTCATCAGCACGCGTTTGAAAACGGCCAGCGTGATGGGCACCAGTTGGAACTGCTCGGTATCCACGTGGATGTAGCAGCCATGTTCCATGGCGGTATCCAGCAGGGCGCCGAAGCGCTCGGACAGAATGTCCACGGTTTTATCGTGGGCGGCGATATCCATGTGCTCGTACAGGGCAGACAGCTTGATGGACACGTTGGCGCGCATGATGGGGCCAATAGCGTCCGCTTCCGGATAACCGGGGTTGCCCCATGTGTTGACGGCTTTGGCGATGGTCTTGATGGCGTGATGGTAGGCGGCCACGAAATCGTCAGCCTCTTTTTTGGAAATCACGGCCTCGCCCAGCAGGTCGATAGAGCAGGCAATGCCCTGCTTGTGGAGTTTTTCCAGGGTTTTGACACCGTCTTCAATCGTCTCGCCAGCGATAAAGTTTTCGGCCATGCCCTGAATGTTTTTACGCATGACGGGGGCAATCACCTTGCCAAGCAGTTTGCTGCCCGGAATACCACCGGCGAGGATTTTATCCAGCCCGCCCACGTCGCCAAAATAGGCGGCCATATGGTCCATAAAGTCGGCATCATTCCGCAGGGAAGGGGCCACGTCGGTAAAGCGCAGGGATGCCACACGGAACTTCTCGTTCTCCATCATCTTGTCCAGCAGGGACTGGCTCCACTTGTGGGGGCTGAGGAAGGACATGCCGGATTTACTCTCGTGCGAGAGCAGGGCTTTACCGAAATCGTGAATGCGGGCGTTCTGGTTTTGCATGGCTTTATCGCTTTGTTGTGTTTGGGCACCAAAACCCCTAAAAACGGGCGCGGTGCCCCGCCATGAAAAGCCCCCGCGGACTTTCTGTCAAGGACAAGATGTGCAGCCGCGAAACGGGCCACCGCCAAAGGGCAGCGGAATCATCAATTTATTTGAACTTGTTGCGCCCGTGGGTTAGATTTAGAGCTAACGAATAAAAAGAAAAACAAGGTTGGGACACGCCTTGGGTTTACAAAAGTACATCTTTTCCGGCTTGTGTACGGTGCTTCTGGCCGTACCTTTTGCTGCTTCTGCCGAGGATTTTTTGAGCGAGGAGCAGCTTCAGCGTGCCTACGAGCAGGCCATGGAACGTTTCAGCAAGGGCGGGGCTGCTGTAGCTGTGCCCGAAGCTGCTCAACATACCGATGGGCCCGATACAGCCAAGGACAATAAGCCGGATGCGCAGCATGCATCTGACGATGACAAGGCGCAGGAGCATCGCACAACAGGCGAGGTGAAGATTGGCCTCCGTGACCGCAGTCCTTTCCATAAGGGCTCGGGTATGCCGCTGGAGTATGTGTCACTGCCGGACTTGCGGGTATCCATCAACGTTGAGAACGTCCCGCTTGAGGATGTGATGAAGATGATTCTGGACCAGGCGCAGGAAAGCACTGGCCCTTGGTCGGTAAAATGGCGCCTGTCCGAAGACAATAAGGGCATCATGAACGAGCGTGTTAACCTCACTGCCGAGACAACCTTTGACCAGTTTATGACCTACCTTGTAGACCGCGTGAACAACATGACGGGCACACGTTTGTTCGTCCGTTTGTTTGACGAGGCGCGCATTATTTTGATTACAGATACCTATTAGAAGACTGAATACCGGGGAGACGGGGATGAAACGCACAATCCGATTCTGGGCACTGACTGCAGTGATGGGGCTGCTGGCCGCCTGCGGTCAAATGTACGAAGACGAGGTTATGGCACCGTCCGAGCAGCAGATTGCCGAGATGCACGAGATTCATCCGCAAGGTGCCCTGACCAAGGGCGTATTCCACATGAAGCGGGTCAACACTGCATCCTCTGTCCGCGTGGAGCCAAAAATCCGCCTGAAGCGTCCGGACCTGCCACCGTTTGACGTTGCTTACGTTTCCCGCGACCTGGAATCTGTCCTGCTGGAGTTGGCCAATGCTGCCGGCGAGTCCATCGTGATTCCGCCAAGCCTGCGTGGCCGTACTGTAACGCTGATTCA
Organism: Pseudomonadota bacterium; assembly: GCA_016125375.1. Classification (GTDB taxonomy): domain Bacteria; phylum Pseudomonadota; class Alphaproteobacteria; order UBA1280; family RI-95; genus RI-95. Next base: position 65,770 of record WGLU01000007.1, read on the forward strand.
TTCCGGTGCCAACTTTCCGGAAATGCTGTCGCTGGTTCTGAACAAGTCCGGCTACCACTACAACTATGTGAATGGTGTCTGGTACATCACCCGCTATCCGGTGCGGAACTACCATATCGAAATTTCCCAGAGCCAGCGCTCGGGCAGCTTGATCAGCGATCTTGAAATCGGTACGCAGTCTGACGACTCGGCACAGCAGAGTGCCAGCGTGGGTGCTGCGACACCGCTGGATACCAAGTACGAAGAGAAGATCTGGGATGACGTTGTGTCTGTACTGGACGACCTTGTCATCGTTGGTTCGCACCTGTCGCGTGACCTGAACCAGCGTGCCGCACAAGCATCCGAAGCCAATGCTGCGGCTGGCGCTTCGGGCGGTGCGGAAGGCGCACCGGTACCACCTGTTGAAGTCCTGCAAGTACCGCCCCCATCCTTTGAGGGCGAGCAAACTGCGCAACAACAGGAGCCCGATTCCTTTACCACCACGGAAGGTGGCGGCATTCGCCCCAACGAGTTGACCGGTGGCCCCTTGCGTTCCGACCAGTATGCGTTTGAGGACAAGGCAGAGCCGTTTTACAAGATCACCAAGCAAGCCGGCATGATTACTGTACGTGCATCGCCGGAGGCGCACCGTCTGATCGAGGACTATCTGGAACAGCTGCAGCAAAGTCTGGATCGCCAGATTTATGTGGAAGTACGTATTGTTGCCGTTGTACGTGACAAGACCACCGACCGTGGTACCAGCCTGTCGCAAAACGTGAACCTGGGTGACCCGTTTGGCACCTCCATTCTGGGCCCTATCGGGTTTAAGGCCACAACGCAGGTTACGGCTGCAACGGCAAAAGGCGGTTTCTTCAACCTGTCCTCGCCAAACAACGACCTGAGTTTTGTGATGCAGGCATTGTCCAAGCTGGGTGATGTGTACACCATCAGCAGCCCGTCGCTGCTTATCCGCAACAACCAGATGGGCCGCGTGGCGATTACCCAACAGATTTCCTATGTGGAAACAGAGGTGGAAACCAACACGTCCGATACCGGTGTAACCTCCATCAGTTCGCGCCGTGACGTTGCCAAAACTAAAAACGTGGGTACCGTATTCTCGCTGATGCCGTTTATCGGCAAGGATAAAATCCAGATGCGCGTCCGCCTGACACAATCCTCCAAAACCGGGGATCAGGAAGTACGGACATCGGTAGGTGCGGGCGACCCTGTTGTGAACAACTTCCCGGTCCTGTCCAACAACGTGATTGACCAGGATATTGTCATGGACTACGGCCGCGTTTATTCGATTGGCAGTATTATCCAGACCAGTACCAATATTGCCCACGACTATATGCCGGCGCTGGCGAATATTCCCGGTATGGCGGATATCTTCCAGCACGCGGCCAACCAGAAGCGGGATACGGAGTTTCTGGTCCTGATGCGGGTTTCCCGTTCGTAAGGGAAGGGACGTATGGAGCATTTGTTACAGCCAGTGCTGCGCCTGACGGGGTTCCACCCCCAGATGGCGGAGGCGCTGGCTGAAACACATAGCATGGCGCTGCCGATGCTCCTGGAGGGATTCAACCCCTGTCTGACTGGTTCTTTTGCGGTTGGCCTTGCCCTGCCTGACAGTGATCTGGACTTTGTCTGCGAGGCGCATGATATGGGCGCTTTCGAGCAGGCGGTGCGGGATGCCTTTTCCGACTGTACTGATTTTGACTGTGTTCAAAAAGAGATGCGTGGCGGACCAGCTTGTGTCGCTACCTTCGAGAGCCCGAACGGCTATAGTGTAGAGCTGATTGGTCAGCCGGTACCCGTTAAACAGAATTACGCCTACCTGCGCATGCTGGTTACGGCACGTCTGCTGGCTCTGGCAGGCAAGGAAGGGCGGGATGCCCTCCTCAAGCTCAAGAAGAATGGCGTGACGACAGATGAGGCGCTGGCCGTGTTGTTCGGGATAGACAGCGCCCCGATGGATACCCTGTACGCCCCGATGGCCATGATGGATGATGAAGAGCTACAGGCATTCATCCGGTTTGACCGGATGGTTGTTGACGGTCTGGTTTGACAACGTGAGACATAAAAAAAGCCCCGCCAAACGGCGGGGCTTTTGAGTTACGAGCCGGATTAGCGGCTGTAGAACTCGATCACCAGGTTCGGGTTCATTTGTACCGGGTAAGGTACTTCGTCGAACTGAGGTGTGCGGTTGAAGGTGCCTTTGAAAGCAGTCGGCTCAACCGTGAAGTAGGAAGGCACTTCGCGTTCCATTTTCTCGATGGCTTCAACAACCATCGGGATGGTGCGGCTGGCTTCGCGTACTTCGATAACGTCACCGGGTTTGCAACGGTAGGACGGGATGTTGACGCTCTGACCGTTAACAGTTACGTGCTTGTGGTTAACCAGCTGACGGGCAGCAAAAACGGTCGGCACGAAGTTCATGCGGTAGACGATGGCATCCAGACGGGATTCCAGCAGTGCAATCAGGTTTTCGGACTTGTCACCCTTACGGCGGGCGGCTTCTTCAAACGTACGGCGGAACTGCTTCTCGGTAATGTTACCGTAGTAGCCTTTCAGCTTTTGTTTTTCGCGCAGCTGAACACCGTAGTCGGTCAGCTTTTTACGACGGGCGCCGTGCTGGCCAGGGCCTGCAGGGTTGGTATTGGTTGGGCACTTGTCGCGGCCCCACAGGTTTTCACCCAGGCGGCGGCAAATCTTGTACTTAGGTGTCGTACGACGGTTTGTCATATCAGGTCTATATCCTTAACACGTTCTCAACTTAAGCTCTGGCAGAGGTGCGGACCATCCGCGCCTCAGGATGCGGTTTTTTCAACGTGACGGCAAAACCATAAGGCCTGCCGTACCGCAGAGGTGTTTTTTAAGCGTTGGCGGGGTGTGCGTCAAGGGGAAAAATAACCAATGGAAGGGACCGTGTGCATTTTAATGGTAAAATATTGCATACAACCCTTTGACATCGGCCCGCCGCATACCTAACCTTACATAAAGTACAAAGCTGTCTTCGGGCAGTTCCTATCTCCTGTATCTTTTCTTCTCCTTGTGTTTTTCCCTGTTTTTCTTCTTTCGAAGAGGAATCAACATGCATACCTCCATCAAAGCGCTCCTGCTGGGCGCGGGTGCGGTTGCTGCGCTGGGCCTCGGCCTGGTCGGTGGCAGCGGTTCCGCGAAGGCGGCGAACGAGGTCTACTCGGGCCTCATCTCCGGCGACCTGTCCATCAGCGAGAGCACCGCGCAGCCGGGTCTGTCCGACAAGGCGCGTATCGAGCGCGAGCTGAGCGCCATGGTCTTCATCCAGGGCCCGGGCGTCAACGACGACGGCAGCATCAACCGTGAGGGTTCCGCCCTCGGGTCGGGCTTCGTCATCGACAACAAGCGCTGTATCGTCGTCACCAACAACCACGTGACGGCCGGCCTGGCCTACGTGACCGTGACCTACCGTGTGGGCATCCGCCCGGACGGCTCGGCCATCCACAACACCACCTATGGCACGCTCATCGGTCACCCGACCGAGGAAAACGACATGGCCGTGGTGAAGCTGGACAACTGCGAAGGCACGTCATGGGCGCCGATCGGCAACTCCAATGCCCTCGAGGCCGGTGACGTGGTCACCGCCATCGGCAACCCGTTCGGGCTGCACGAGACGGTGACGCACGGCGTGGTTTCGAACCCGCGTCAGCACCGCGAAGGCACCGGCGAGGGTGGCACGGCCTGGCCGTACATCCAGACCGACGCGCCGATCAACCCGGGTAACTCCGGCGGTCCGCTGTTCAACAGCGACGGCGAGGTCATCGGTATCAACTCCGAGATCTTCAGCAAGAGCGGCGGCAGTGTCGGTCTGGGTTTTGCCCGTCCGGCGGTTCTGCTCAAGCTCTACCTGAACAACCTCGCGCAGCACGGCCACATGGCCAAGCCGCGTATCGGCATCGAAGTCGCCCCTCTGACGGCGACCGAGGCGTCGATCATCGGCGTGGACAAGGCCATGAAGGACGCCGGCTTCGGCGACGGCATGGTCTCCAAGGGCTTCACGGGCGTCAGCGTCCACAACGTCGTCCCGGGTACCCCGGGTGCGGCTGCGGGCCTGAAGAAGGGCGACATCATCCTCGGTCTGGGCGGTCACGCCCAGTACGATATGTACTCGCTCATCCGTGCGGTCGACCAGGTCATCCCTGGCGCGCCGACCAAGCTCACCTTCCTGCGTGACGGCCAGGTCCATACGGTCCTCGTCGCCCTGCAGGACACCTGGACGGCTCCCGAGCCGCGCCCGGGTGCCGAGGCCTACGAAGGCCTGATGGGCTGGAAGCTGGAGATCGACCCGACCAAGTTCGGTACCGACCTGCCGGTCATCACGGACATCAAGCGCCTGAGCCCGGCCTTCAAGGTCGGTGGTCTCACCAAGGCCGAGGTCCATGAAGCCGAAGAGAAGCGGATGATGACGCCGGCCGGTCCGGCCACGCTCATCGTCAGCGGTCATCAGGAAACGGCGATCGACGCCGTTCTGGCCGAAGGTCTGGAGCGTCTGAACCTGGCCGATGTGCCGGCTGCCGAGCGCATCAGTGCGCTGGAAGCCTACATCGCCAAGGCGCATGCCGAAGGCCGGAAGGTGATGGTCTCCATCCATGTCCGCGTCAAGAGCGAAGCCAAGCTGGGCGAGAACAGCCTGCCGGCCGAGATCAAGGACAAGATCCTCAAGGGTCTGGCCGCTGGTCAGGATGTCGACAGCCAGTTCTATGTCGAGATCAAGCCGAAGGCGTTCGCCAACTAACCAAGCGACAGGAAGCCCCCCCTCACCGGGGGGCTTCTTTTTTTGTTTTACAATAAGGGGGCGGTGGGCCTACACTCACAGAAATACCATCCTTTTGCTTTTCCCTTTTTGTATCTTCCCGCTTCTCTCTTCAGGAGAGGTCATCATGATCATGAAAATCCTCCGCGCCCTGTACGGGGTGTTCTGCGTCGTCCGCGACGTGTCGTTCGCGCTCGGCCTCATCGTCCTCGTCGCCTTCGGCTACCTGTTCGTCGACGAGCTGGGCAAGCTGCCCATCGACATGCCGGAAGCCGCCCGTGCCTACCCGGAAACGGCCGCGCCCGTGAAGATTCCGTTCAAGCTCGACCCGGCCGAAAGCACGGCGCTCGCCGGCCTGACCGATGCCCAGCGCACCGAGCGTATGCTGCGCTCCACCATCATGGTGGTGACCGGCGAACGCGCGCTTGGCTCCGGCGTCATCATCGACAACAAGGCCTGCTACGCGGTGACCAACGAGCACGTCATCGGCATCCCCGGTGACATCAAGGTCTCGTACATCACCCGCTTCCGTGAAGACGGCAGCGCCATCACCAAGACCGTCGACGCCGAGATTATGGGCATTCCGAGCAAGGACAACGACCTTGCCCTGCTCAAGCTCTCCGGCTGCGAAGGCACGTTCTGGGCGCCGATCGGCGACTCCGACGTCCTGCGTCACGGCGATCTGGTGACGGCCATCGGCCATCCGAAGGGCCAGTTCTGGACCCTGACGGAAGGCGTGGTCAGCCAGCCGCGCCGCAAGATGGAAGGCTACACCGACTCTTCCGGTTGGGAGATGATTCAGGTGGACGCCGCCATCAACAGCGGTAACTCCGGCGGTCCGCTCTTCACGCGTGGTGGTGCCCTCATCGGCATCAACTCCATGAAGCGCACCGACGGCGAGAACCTCGGCTACGCGCGTCCGGCCAATCTGGTCGAGACGTACCTGGTCTACCTGTCGCACTACGGTGCCATGCCAAAGATCCTGCTCGGCGTCGAGGTCAGCCAGATGGATGACGAGATGGCCGCCACCAATGGCGTGCCTGCGTCCTACATCAAGGCCGGCGACTTCGGCCTGCTGATCAAGACCGTCATGCCCGACGGCAAGGCGGCCAGCATTGGCCTGAAGGCCGACGACGTGCTGCTCGCCGTCAACGGCGACGGCGTGTACGACGTGCACCAGTTCAAGCGTCTGCTGTACCGGCACACGCCCCATGGCGCCATGAAGCTGACCATCATCCGTGACGGCCAGCTCCAGACCGTGACCGTGTCCGGCAACTAACCAAGCGACAAAGCCCCTATCCGCAAGGATAGGGGCTTTTTTTCTATGGTTGCTTTTGGCGTAAAGCGCGCTACTTTAAGGGCATGACATTCAAACTCGCCAGTCCATTCAAACCCATGGGGGACCAGCCGGCCGCAATTGCGGGGTTGGTGCAAAGCCTGCGCGAAGGTAAGCGCGACCAGACGTTGCTGGGGGTTACCGGCTCCGGCAAGACGTTCACCATGGCCAATATCATTGCGCAAACAGGCCGCCCTGCGCTGATTATGGCGCACAACAAAACCCTTGCCGCGCAGTTGTACGAGGAGTTTAAGGACTTTTTTCCCGAGAACTCGGTGGAATATTTTGTCTCCTACTACGACTATTATCAGCCCGAGGCCTATGTACCCCGCTCGGATACGTATATCGAAAAAGACGCCAGCATCAACGAGCAGATTGACCGTATGCGCCACTCGGCCACGCGGGCGCTGTTCGAGCGCAGGGACGTGATTATCATTGCTTCTGTATCGTGCATTTACGGTATCGGCGATCCGGAGAGCTATTCCAACATGACCATTCCGGTGGCGGTGGGCGACACGCTGGAGCGGGACGGCTTCCTGAAACGGCTGGTGGAGTTGCAGTACGAACGTAACGACACGGTGCTCACCCGCGGCACGTTCCGCGCCCGTGGCGACGTGATTGAGCTGTTCCCCAGCCACTTGGAAGATACCGCGTGGCGGATGAGTTTTTTTGACGACGAGGTGGAAAAGCTCCAGGCCATCGACGCACTAACTGGCAAGGTGGTGGAAACCTACGAGAGCGTGACCGTTTACCCCAACAGCCACTACGTGGTGCCCAAACCGCGTTTGCTGACGGCGATTGATACCATTCAGGCCGAGTTAAAAGAGCGCCTTAACTACCTGAATGCCAACGGTAAACTGCTCGAGGAACAACGCCTGCGCGAGCGCACCAACTTTGATTTGGAGATGATGCGCGCCCACGGCTACTGTAACGGTATCGAGAACTACTCCCGCCACTTGACCGGCCGCCCGACGGGCGCACCGCCGCCGACCCTGTTTGACTATTTCCCGTCCGACGGTTTGCTGTTCGTGGACGAGAGCCACGTCACCGTGTCGCAAGTCGGTGGCATGAGCCGCGGTGATGCGGCACGTAAAGGCACACTGGTAGAGTTCGGGTTCCGCCTGCCATCCGCTATGGATAACCGTCCCCTGACGTTTGAGGAGTGGGATGCCCGCCGCCCGCAAACCGTCTACGTCAGCGCCACGCCGACTGAACGCGAATTGAGCCTGAGTAAGGATAAAGTGTTCGAGCAGCTCATCCGTCCGACGGGTCTTATCGACCCGTCGGTCACCATCAAGCCTGTGGAAGGACAGGTGGACGACCTGATGGCCGAAATCCACACCACCATCAAGGCGGGCTTCCGCGTGCTGGTGACGACCCTGACCAAAAAAATGGCCGAGCAGCTGACCGAGTATCTGGGCGAAAATGGCATTAAAGTCAGGTACATGCACTCGGACATTGATGCACTGGAGCGTTCGGAAATCATTCGCGAGTTGCGGCTGGGCACCTTTGATGTACTGGTGGGCATCAACTTGCTGCGTGAGGGGTTGGACATTCCGGAGGTCGCGCTGGTGGCCATTCTGGATGCGGATAAAGAAGGGTTCCTGCGTTCCACCACGTCGCTCATCCAGACCATTGGCCGTGCAGCCCGTAACGCCGATGGCCGCGTTATCCTGTATGCCGATACAGTGACCAAGTCCATCAAAGCAGCGCTGGACGAAACCGACCGCCGCCGTGACAAGCAAATGGCCTATAACGCCGAACACGGCATTACGCCCAAGACCATCATCAAGGATGTGAAGAACTACCTTGAGCGGGAAGACAAGCCCGACGGCAAGGGCGCTAAAAAGGCTGCTGCCGCGCAAGCTATGCTGCTGGACCCGAAAGCGCTGGATAAAGATTTGGCTGCGCTCCGCAAGGAGATGTTCAAGGCTGCCGAGGAACTGGAGTTCGAGCGTGCCGCACAGTTGCGGGACCGCATCCGCGAGGTGGAGGCGCTGCAGCTCGGTTTAGACGCCGGAATGTAGAGGAAATCTGCGCTTTTTTGCGTATCTACCTGAAAAGTAGGATATTTTTGTCTGGTTTGTTTTCCACAATCGGACGGGCGTGGCGCGAAGATATGTTAAAATAAGTGCTAACCCCTTTATTTGGCGGTTAACATGTTGATAAATAATGAGCAATTAAGGTGCCTATTTTTTGGGCAAGGCACGTAACCCCCGCTTGTTTGATGGATTTTTTGAGGTTTTGGATGCTTTTCCCACAGAGTTATCCACAACTGACGGGGATAAACTTAAAAAGTGTTTATTTTCATTCGGTTGTTTGATGAAAGTAAACGTCATATGAAGATGTAAGCGTAAACCGGACAGCAGGACTATGGATGGCATTACCCTCATCACCGAACGTCTGAAAACCCTGCCTACAGCGCCGGGTGTGTACCGCATGCTGGGCGAGGGCGGCAAGGTGTTGTACGTCGGTAAAGCCAAGAATCTGAAAAACCGCGTGACCAGCTATACCAAACCCGACCGCGGCATGAGTACGCGCATCCGTAAAATGGTGTTCGAGACCCGCGACCTTGTGATTGTGGAAACCGCGACCGAAGCACAGGCCCTGCTGCTGGAAGCGGAGCTGATTAAGAACCTCAAACCCTATTACAACATCCGCCTGCGGGACGATAAGTCATTCCCGGGGATTCTGCTGTCGGCGCATGACAGCCCACGCCTTAAACTCCACCGCGGTCCCGTGCCGGACGGGGCGCGCTACTTCGGCCCCTATGCGGATGCGGCGGCTGTTCACAAAACCATCGATACGTTAGAACGGGTTTTTAAACTGCGCACATGCTCGGACGGGTTTTTCAAGGCGCGGACACGGCCATGCCTCAAGTACCACATCAAACGATGCTCGGCGCCGTGCGTAGCGCGTATCGGCCATAAGGACTATCAGCGGACGGTAGATGAGGCGAGCGCTTTTCTGCAAGGCAAGGGCGACACCGTGTTGGGTACCATCCGTATCCGGATGGAAGAGGCATCCAAGGCCATGGACTACGAACTGGCGGCGGTGGAGCGGGACAGGCTCAAGGCACTGTCGGCGCTGCTGACCAACCAGCAGGCCATTGCCGAGGGGCTGGACGAGGCCGACGTGTTTGCCATGTACCAGAGCGGCGGGCATGTGGCTGTACAGCTGTTCATGTTCCGGGGCGGGAGCCATACAGGGAACACGGCGTTCTTCCCACAGGGGCTGGAGGTGGAGGATATGGCCGAGGCGATGCGGATTTTCCTCGCTCTTCATTATGCCAGCCGCAAGGCGCCCAAAGTAGTGCTGACCAATATCGCCCCGCAGGATAAACCCACGTTGGAAGAGGCTTTAAGCCAGCAGGCTGGCCGCAAGGTGAAGGTGGAAACGCCAAGCCGCGGTGAAAAGCACACCCTTGTGCAGCAGGCGCTGAAAAACGCGCAGGGGGCGCTGACCCGCAAAATCGAGAGCGGGGCGACCCAGAGCCAACTGCTGGCCGAGTTTGCCGAGCTTTTGGGCTATGACGGCGAGATACGGCGCATCGAGGCGTTTGATATCTCCAACACTCAAGGGCGCCAGCCCGTGGCCAGCATGGTGGTGGCCGATGAAGAGGGGATGAAAAAAGCCGACTACCGCAAGTTCAGCATCAAAGGCAAGGACACGCCGGACGACTACACCATGATGCGCGAGGCCCTGACCCGCCGCTACAGCCGCCTGAAAGAACAGGGGGCCGAGGCGGACTGGCCGGATGTGGTGATGGTGGACGGCGGGCTGGGTCACCTGCACGTGCTGGAGGAGGTCTTTAAGGAACTGGAGATTGACGGCCCGGTGCTGACGGCCATTGCCAAAGGGCCGGAGCGCGATAAGGGGCTGGAGAAGATCTTCCTGACCGGACGGGGCGCGCCGCTGGATATTCCGTTTAATACGCCGCTCATCTTCCTGCTCCAGCGCATCCGGGACGAGGCGCACCGCTTTGCCATTGGCTTCCACCGTAAAACGCGCAGCAAGGCGCTTATCCGCTCGGCGCTGGACGAGATTGCCGGCATTGGCCCCAAACGCAAGAAAGCCCTGCTGCTGCACTTTGGTGCGGTGGAAAACATCCGCAACGCAACCGTGGATGACCTGCTCAAGGTTGATGGCCTTAACCGCAAAACGGCGGAGCTGATTTACCACTACTTCAATGGTTAAGGCATAAAAAAAGGGGATGCGCGAGCATCCCCTTTCGCTTGTCAGACGGTCTTGTCGACCAGCAGTTTGGTGCAGCGGTAGCCGAGGCGCGAGCCGGAGATGACCATCACCGCAGCGATGAGATACACCAGCGCACCGTCCAGCCAGTACCAGCCGAGGGTGGTCATCAGGATGCCGGCGCCGGCCATCAGGACCGTCATCATCACGTGGGCGCTGATGTGCAGGCACACGCCCATCACGTTGACGTTGTGGCAGCCGCGGTAGAGCAGCCACGCCACAAAGCTGTGCAGGGCGAAGCTGACGCCCGAGAAGGCGGTCAGCCACAGGCCTGCGTTGCCGCAGATGTCGGACCCGTGCATATGCATGTGGTGGGCGTGGCCCATACCGTACAGGCCGATGTTGGCACCCAGAATGATGAGGATGACGGCGTTGACGAGGCCGCCGATGGCCTCGATACGGCGTTCGGCATCACCCAGCTTGAGCGCAACCAGTGCCGCCGCCCAGGCAACGAACATCACCGAGGTATGGCCGAGCATGTTGACGGCGTCCGCCGCCAGAGCATCGAGGCCGGTCAGGCGCGCACCGATGAACTCGGCCGCGGCAAAGGCGACCATCAGGCCAATGGACAGGCTGATGCGCCATAGGGGGGTAAGGTTTTTCATGGGAGGGGCTCCCGCAGGAGAGAAAAGAAAAGGTGAAGCAACTGGCGGGCACTATATCACAGGTCACTAAAATAAAAAGGGGCACCATGTGGTGCCCCTTCATCCGGTCGTATCGCCTTAGAAGCCGCGGCCCGCGCGGGACGTGGCGGCGTTGACGCCGTACTGCTCCAGCGCAGCGGCAGTCATGTTCTGCAGGACGGCGTCCCACAGACGGTCCTGCATCAGGGCGTCGCGGTTCTTGAACATGTCCATCAGGCTTTCCGGCTCGTCACGCAGCGCCGTGGCCAGCAGTACCTCGTAGAAGGCGGCAGGCACGTCGCGGCCAAGCTCGGCCTCGATGTCGATGATGGCGCGTACTGCACGGCGGGACAGGTCGCTCTTGGCAACGTCCAGCGCGGCGGACAGGTTGGGGTAGGCGTTGCCGCCGAAGCTGTTGCCGATGGCATACAGCGCCTCGGTAGCCAGCGGGGTGCCGTGCCAGGCAAACAGGCAGGCGGCGTCCACATAGTCGGCCTTCAGGCCGTGCCAGACGGCAGGCAGGGTAGCTGCGGAGACAGCCGGACGGCCAGCGATGATGCGGGTGACGTCGGCAATACGGGCAGCAGTGGAACGGGTCATGTACGTGCTCCTTCAAGCGTTGGTGAGAGCAAAATCATAAGGCGGAAGAGTGTTATGTGAAAAGGGAAAAAGGTGCGTCAATGCATAAAGCGCGCGCACCTTAGCACCCGTGTTGAAGGCTGTCGAGGGAGATAAAGAAAAAAGGAGCTTAAAGCCCCTTTTTGTCTGTGGTTAGCGCCGTTTGCGGCAGACCAGATTGAGCTGCACGTTGTGCGGATCACCGAACTCTTTAGAGGCGCGGTAAGAGAAGAAGCGTGTGTGCTCGGCGTAGGTATTCAACCCCGTATCGTGGATGTTATCCGTGGGGATGCCCTCATCACGGGCTTGTTCACGGGCAACAGCGGCCAAATCCAGCATCAGGTGGCCCGGGCGTTTGGACGGGATGAAGAAGCGGCCGTCAAAGTACTCGGTAAAGGTGGCTTCCACCTCGTAGTTCATCTGGCGGATGCAGGGGCCGATGTGCATAAAAATCTGCGCCGGCTCCAGCTCGAATTCGTCCGTCAGGGTCTGGATGGTTTTACGGATGAGTTCCTTTTGCAGGCCACGCCAGCCAGCGTGGACAGCGGCAACAGCTTCCGGCGAGCTGATGAGAATAGGCACGCAATCTGCCGTGGTCACACCCAGCCAGAGTTCTGGCCGGTCAGTGAAGATGGCATCGGTTTCTTCATACACACCGGGGCCGCTGGCATAGCTGATTTTGTCGCCATGCACCTGCCGCATGTGGGCGATAGGTCCCAGACGCTCGGTCAGCTGGCGGATATTCTCTTCAATACTGCCGAAAGCACCCATACGGGTCCCGAAGGCATGGTCGGCGTGAGGGAGGGGTGTGTTGGCTTTAATCGTTTGCATGTGTGTCCTAGTCCAAAAATCCTGCGGGAATATCAAGTCCGCTGCTACGGCAGGCAAGGCACTTGAAGTGACTGCCCATTTTATTGGGGTCGACCAGTTTTTGGGTGACGGTGGCGATTTGCGCGCGCGTTTCGTCGTCCGGTGCACGCTCCATCAGGATGGTGGCGCGGCTGGCCAGCCCGAGTGCCAGCAGGAAGGGACCCATATCCATTGCCGTACTTGCACCTGTTCCCAGTATAGCATGCACGTGGCCGAAGTCGACATGGGTCGTCAGGTCGCTCTCACCCGCGTAGGCGAGGGGGTCGACCATCTTGTGGTGGCGTTGTGCCTGTAGTGTGTCCGCATGGCCGCTGCCGCCGTAGTCGACAAACAGGGCGTAGCCGTTCAGGCGGGTTCTGATATCCGCCAGCAGGGCGTCACCAGCAGGGTAGATTGTGATGGTGGCGGGCGCGTCCGACAACAGACCATCATGGCCGGTATCTGTCGGCTCTGTGGCGTACGTAAACTCGAACCCGCTGCACGCAGTGGTAACCAAGCGCTCAAAATACTGGCCGTTTTTCAGGAAGTATTGATGTACGGGCAGGGCGTCCAGCAGTTCGTTGGCGAGCAAGACCGTCGGCTGCGACAGGTCCACATCCGCCAGCGACGTATGCCAGCTGATGTTGCCATGTGCGACGAGTGTGGCTTGTTGTTTGGCCTTGAGGTGCGGGCTGATCTCGACCAGATGCACATTCAGAGTTTTTGACAGGTCGGGCATGACCTGAGAGATGGCGCGCAGAACATCCAGCATCAGGGTGCCACGACCTGGGCCGCATTCGACCAGTTGAACGGGCGCTGGGCGGCCCATTTTTATCCAGCAGTCGGCAACCCACAGGCCGAGCAGTTCGCCGAACATCTGGGTCATTTCCGGTACAGTGATAAAATCGCCCTCCGCCCCCAGCGGGTCGCGGCTCATGTAGTAGCCCAGCGTGGGGTGGTACAGGCAAGTGGCCATATAATCGGCAACGGAGATAGGACCCTCTGCCGCTATTTTTTCCTCAAGCAGCTGCGGGATGCTCAACAGGCGTTCCTTTCCGTCGGCTGAGATAGATCAGGGCAAGACCGATTGCCATCATCGGTAGGCACAGAATCTGGCCCATGGTGATGACGGTGAAAATGCCGTGTTGCAGGTGGGGAATGTTATCCGGCTGGCGGAAGTACTCCACAACAAACCGGCACAGACCGTAGCCGAGCATGAAGTAGCCCGACACCTCGAACCGCCGCTGGCGCTTGATGGCAATCAGGTGCAGGACGGTGAACAGAATAACGCCTTCCAGAAAGGCTTCATAAAGCTGGGATGGGTGGCGCGGCAGCGGCCCCCCATGGGGGAAGACCATCCCCCACGGCACGTCGGTTACGCGGCCGAACAATTCGCCGTTGATGAAGTTGGCCAAACGGCCGAAACACAGGCCGAAGCAGATGCCTGGGGCAACCCTGTCGGAGAAATCAAAAAAGTGCATGCCATGCTTGCGGGTAAAAATAAGAATGGCCGTCAGCACGCCAATAAGGCCGCCGTGGAAGGACATGCCGCCCTGCCATGTTTTGATGATGGCCTCCGGATGCTCGAAAAAGAATGACGGGTTATAGAACAGCACATAGCCCAGCCTGCCACCGAGGACGATGCCGAGGATAATCCAGATAAAAATATCCTCTGCATGTTGGGGCGTAACGGGGCCGTTGGGGTAGTACTTGCGGCACAGGTATTTGAGGTAATGCAGGCCGGCAAAAAAGCCCGCCACATAGGCGATGCCATACCAGTGCACGGCCACGGGGCCGAGGCGGATGGCAATGGGGTCGATATCCGGAAAGGCAATCACAGGTATGGATCCTCGGCCATCAGGTGGTTTTTGACGTAGTCGGCCACACCGTCTTCCAGACTGGTAAAGGTGAACGGCTTGGCGCCAAGGTTGTGCATGGTGCCCAACAGCTTGTCCATGTTGGCCTCGGTGAAGTACTGGTAGTGGTTGCGAATGTCGACCGGCATGTCGATGTACTCGATATTCGTGCGTTTGCCCATGGCTTTGAATACGGCAACCGTCAGGTCCTTGAAGGTACAGGCCTGGCCTGTACCCAGATTGAACAGACCGGCAACCTGCGGGTTGTCCAACAGCCAGACGACGACACGGGCAATGTCTTTGACGTAGACAAAGTCGCGCATCTGCTCGCCGTCGGCAATACCGTCACGGTGGGAACGGAACAGGCGCATTTTCCCGGTTTCCGAAATCTGCTCGTAGGCGCCCTTAATCACACTGGCCTGACGGCCCTTGTGATACTCGTTAGGCCCGTAGACGTTGAAGAATTTCAGGCCCACCCAGCCCTGCGGGCGTTTGGGCATCTGGATGATGTACTTGTCGATCATATGCTTGCTGAAGCCGTACGGATTCATGGGCTGGAGCTTGTTCAGGTAGGCCATGTCCTCGCGGTCGTCGTACCCGTGCTCGCCGTTGCCGTAGGTGGAGGCGGAAGAGGCATAGATAATCCGCTTGCCGGTTTCCAGACTCCAGTGGATGAGGTCCTTGGTGTACTGGACGTTGTCGGCCATGAGCTTGTCCACGTCCGTCTCGGTGGTCGAGGAAATGGCCCCCATGTGCAACACGGCATGGACGTTGTGACCGTTCTTTTGGAGGAAGGGCATCAGGGCCTCGGGGGCAACAACTTCGGCGATGTTACGTTTGGCGAGGTTCTTCCATTTGTCGCCTTTGCCAAAGGTGTCGACGGCGACGATAGGCACGTCGTAGGTTTCTTCCAGTACCTGGGCAAGGACGGAGCCGATAAACCCGGTGGCGCCAGTAATCACAAACATGGTCGCAATTCCTTGTTATAATGCAGCCGCAGTTTACGCTGATTGGTGCCAAAGGGCAACGCAACAACAGCCAAAAAGGACAGGAAGACATGATTCACAGCGCACGTATTTTGATGGTTGGCCTCGGGAATATGGGGGGTGCGATGGTGGAGGGTTTTCTGGCCAAAGGTGTCGCCCCTGCAAACATCACAGCGCTGGACAGTGCCCCTGCGGCAAAGGAGAAGGCGGCACAGTGGGGCATTGAGATGATTCAAAAGCCTGAGGATCTGGCTCATACGCCGCATTTTATCATTCTGGCAGTCAAGCCGCAGGTCATGGATGTGGTTGCTCCGGCTTATAAACATCTGGTCAGTGAAGGGGTGTGCTTCCTGTCTGTTGCGGCGGGGCAGACAATCGAGAAGCTTAAAGGTTATCTGGCACCGCAAGCCCGCATCATCCGTGCAATGCCCAATACACCGGCTGCTGTGGGCGCAGGGATGACAGTCCTGTGCGGTACGCCCAATCTGGCCGTGGAGCAGATGGCGGTAGCAGAGGCCCTGATGGCCTGTGTCGGCGAAGTGGCATGGATTGAAGACGAACACCTGATGAATGCGGTTACGGCAGTATCCGGCTCCGGACCTGCTTACTTTTTCCGGATGATGGAAGCGTTGGAAGCCGCAGCCCTTGCGCAGGGGTTGCCGGCGGATGTGGCGCGCAAGCTGGCTGTACAGACTGCTTACGGTGCCGGCAAACTGGCCGCGGAGCGTACCGGTACATCGCCCACTGACCTGCGGGTGGCAGTCACAAGCCCTGGAGGGACGACAGAAGCCGGTCTTAAGGCTCTGGATGCGCACAACTTTACCCAAACAGTCTCGGCAGCGGTAGAGGCCGCGACCGCACGAGGTAATCAATTAGGGTAATACATCTATCGCGTGTATATCTTTGTACGATGAATGCCACACTCCAAAGTGGTATTTCTTGTCTTTTTTACGTACCAAATATGGCTTAAATATTATGTTTTTCGTGTTTCATCCTGATTAATCAGGTATTTTTTATGTGCGACAGTATGGACATGTACAACTAATAAGGGTGCTTTATGATTATTGGTTACATGAAATACAACCTAGAAATGTTTTTGAGGGACTAAACATGAGTGTTGTTACACTGCCTATCGTGGAAAAGCACGACAAAATACGTCGATCGGCTGCCATTGCTACCCAATTGAAAGAGATGATTCTGGACGGTGTCCTTAAAGCAGGCGACCGTTTGCCGACCGAGGAACAGTTGTGCCGCCACTTCGGCGTGTCACGCACCACACTGCGGGAATCTGTACAAATGCTGCGTGTTTCAGGCCTGCTGGAGGTTACTCCGGGCCGTGGCAGCTTTGTAAGGGTGCCTGACCTGCGCAAGATTATGGACGACGTTGCCGTATTCGGCTGCGCCGGTGGTATGGATGATGCCGAAGTCCAGAACCTGATTGCCCTGCTGCAACACGAAATGGTGCGCCGTGCCTGCCGCGCACCTGCCGTTCGCAAAAGCAGCCTGACGGATTACCCGATCAGCCGATTGGCACCGGTATCCGAGAACGAACGCGCCGAGCGTGCCTGGCTGCTGGCGATTGCTTCGGTCTCCGGTTACAAGGTTGGCCGTATGCTGCTGGAAGTGCTGTTGACCATGACCCGCCGTCAGCGCCAACTGCGCCTGGCAAAAGCGGGTGAGGTACAGCGCCTGATGGAAGTGCAACTGCGCCTGAACGCCGCAATTATTGACGGTAACGCCGATATGGCCGGGCGGGTGATGGAAGCGTATCTGCAAAGCTGCAAGGATGGTACAACACTGAGTGCCTAGGCCTGTGCTGCCTCGTCCTTGAGGTACTGTTTAAGGACCCGGTAGGCGTCGTTGATCCTTTTGATCTTGTCGGCGCTTTCCGGGTCTTTATTGCGGTCGGGGTGATGCTCTTTGGCCAATTTATGATAAACCTTGCGCACCTTGGCACTGTTCAGTGGCGGTGTAACACCCAGTTCTGCACAGGCGTCGCGCACATCGGGTGGCAGGTTGCTCGTTTCCGGCTTGGCTTCGGCAGGTTTGTGGTGCAGCTCCTCAAAAAAGCCGTATGGGTCCTCCGTGGCGCCAAAAGCTGCGGTCGCACCGACAAAAGACTTTGTGCCCAGTCCCATTTTCCATGTCGGACGGTTCCACGTCGCACCCCCATGCTGCATGGAGAAGATCTCCTGCGAGGAGAAACCGTTCAGCCCGTTCCAACGGGAATTGAACTCCTTGATGTGTTTCAAGCAGTAGAATTGACGGTCATAAATATTGCGCGGGTCCCGCGGGGCAGGGTATTCACCTGGCTCCGTACATTCGGGATGTGCGCAGGGATGCACATCTGTCATGCCCTACCATATAGACTGATAAAGCCGCAGAAACAAGAGTTGAACACCATCGGGGTAGAGTGCCATAAGCCAAATGGCGAGGCCCAATGCGGGACCGTAGGGGGTGTTGCCATCCTTTTGTGCGAAGGCGGCAAGGCCAAAACCGAAAAAAGCCGCCAGCGTAAGGGCCGGGAAAAAGCCGCCCAAGCCAGCCCATACGCCAAGTGCAGCCAGCATTTTAATATCCCCACCGCCAATATGCTCGGTGATGGTATCACCTTTGAGCTTAGCCACCACAAAAGAAACACTGAAACCAAAACACAGGCCAAGTGCGCCACCGGCAAAAGGGTCATACCAGTCGCCGTGGTTGGTGAACGTGAATGGGCTGAGCAGGCCCAGTAGCAGAATGGGGAAAGTATAAATATCCAGCAGCAGGAAATGGCTCAGGTCAATAGCCATGGTCCGTGCCAGCAGTGCAGCGAGCAGCGTGATATAAACAATCGAGACGATGTTGAGTTCAGGAAGCCTGGGTGCGGCCATCGCGAGCAGTACAAGGAACAGTGCAACTGTACAAAGTGCGCGAAAACGCTGCGGCACACGCCCGTCAAGGGGATGTGCCGCAGCAATATGGCGCGCCTCAAACGACCGGAGCATGCCCGGGCTTAGCCGCAGGTCGCGGGGTTGGTCGGCGTGGTGCAGAACTCAATGCTGGTCGTAAACGGCGCCTGACCAACGTTGGTTACGTTCGAGTTGTAGCGCAATCGGCGGTTCCATGGGTCAACTGCGTAGGTACGCGGCAGACTCAGCAGCTCCATCAGGGCTTCCATGCTGTTCGTTGCCGATGCGGCGGCACCCACATCGTATGTCGCCTGAACACCCAAGCTGGCTGCTGTACGCAGGTCCGGCACGTAGTAAACGTCCAGGTTCTGGTTTTCCAGGCTGGAACGCGGGTAGTAGTTGGCGCGGCCTTCCTCGCCGATATCGTAGGTGTTATCGTCGGCCCGGCTGCTGCTGTTAATGTAGTTCGGGTTGGCCTGGTTGACGTCTTGCACATCCATCCAGTCGCAGCGGTCGTCGTTCGCCGGGTCCTGAGCCGCGTTGCCCGCCATGAACAGGGCCAGTTTGTTTGAGCAGTAGTTCTGGTTTTCTGTAAACAGGCGTGCCTCATAGGCAGAGAGGGCTTTGGTAATTTCCTCGCCCTGGCGGCGGAACACTTTTACACGGGACTTCTCGATGTCCAGGGTGGAGAATTTGCGGCCAATATCGTCATTGGCGGGTTGCCAGGCACCGTAGTCGGCAGCACAGGAACCGTTCGTCAGGAAGTCGCCTGTGCCAGAGTCGTTTGTGCCATCTTTACCGGGTGAATAAATGGCAAAGTACTGAACGGAGGGTACGACAATACCGTCGATGCTGACGTTGGTCTCGGTGCAGGTGTCGTAGACCCAGGCAGAACCCCAGGCATCAGCATTCAGGGTCTGGTTTTCTACCAGACCTGTATCAAAAACGAGCGTCTGGACGTTTGCCCACGAAGTGGGGACAGTTGTGATGCCTGTGGATATGTAATAGGTCTCGATACCTTTTGTAATCAGCTCTGCGGCAACATCGGTGTTTTCCACTTTTGTGCGTTCGATACGCGACATTTGCATGCCGCCGAGCGAAACCGCCAGAATACTGGCGACAACCAGCGCAATACGCGCATCCATACTGAACATGGCGCCGTGCTGGTTACGAAGAATGTTGGTCGTTCTCATGGTGTTAATACCCCCGTATCTTACCATTTTGTTGTGCGTGCCCCGTGTCATTACTTCGCACCCGCAGCTGCCGAGGCTTCGCGCATATCAATAATATCTGTATAGGTTTCTGACCACGGTGCCGGTGTTGTAAATGATATTGTGGCTGTTTGGGATGTTGCGCGGGCATAGGTAAAGTTATTGCCCCAGAAGTCCCGTTGCGTGTACACGTCCCGGATATCCGTATTGAACGTGCCGTTTGTCGGCAGGTGGTGCGTGCCGGACTCCGCCGTACCATCTACCATGGCGCGGCGCCACCAGTCGTAAACAAAGTCCGTCAGGGCAGCCATGTTACCCTTGGAAATTTCAAGCTGGCGGGCCCGTATGACCGATGTGTCGATAACAGCGACATCGTCGCGTTTGGTAATATCGCTCGTGAGCATGTTGGCATCTGTAGATGTAGAGGCATCTGCGCGGATAAATGCATCGTCAGAGTTGGAAATCATGACCCGTTGGCGACCTGTCGCGTTATCCATCGCTGTAGAGTTGATGACGATGGCCTGACCGTTGCGCGTGTCCAGACTTGCAGAGGTGGAATTGCGGATACGGGTTGCATCAATGCCATTATTGAAGTTGGCTGCTGTTTCCATGAGCAGAGCGTTTTCTACACCGTCTTTAAGCTCTTGCAGCTGTTTCTTTTTGGCTTCGGCCTGCTGGGCCTCGATTTTGGCCAGTTCGCGTTCGGCCTGTTTGCGCATCGCAGTGGAGAAAACAGCCAGACCAAGCACCAAACCGATCATGAACGGGGAAAAGTTACCCCGTTGGCATTTGAGCGATTTGGCAATCCTTGCCAGCATAGCCGTACGTCATACCCCCATACGCAGTTCGTAATCGCGACCTGCAACTGACACCACAACAGCGCGGTGCTTAATTTCCTTTACTGTCACACTAATATTATAGCGGCCGTCATTAGTTTTTGACTTACGTAGCTGGTCTTTCTTCTCGCGGTACTCGCGCAGGGCCTCGTCCCGGTATTCCTGATATTGCTGGTAGGCGGTTTCGGATACGCTGTCCGGTTCCGGCATCTGGGCATAGATGGTTTCTTCGACCTTGTCGGTGCTATCGAGCTTGACGTTTACAGGCAGCAGGAAACGGTCACCCGGAGAGAACTTCTTGTTGTTAATCATCACATAAGGCGAGGGGGCTGCGATAACCGATTGCAGGACAATACGGCCAAGGTCTTTGGTAAAGTCATAATCGCTGAAATCGAACACCTGACCTTCATGCGCCGTATTGATGATGGTGTGCAGGTAATTACGGAATTCATCCAGGTTCAACTGGTCAGAAGCGGTCAGGTCCGGTAACTGCGGCAGGTTGATATTAATTTGCTCTGCAGGGGCCTCCTGCTGTTCTTTTTCCGTTGCAAACGGATCAATAAGGCCGCGTTGCAGCAAGGATGTAATGGTTGGCAGCAGGTCGGCACCCTCTTTCGCACGGCCGCGGCCCGCGCGCTTTTGCACCTGCATTTCCTGAATCAGATTGTCGCGTTTAAAGTCAAATTCGGGCTGACCACGGAACGTTATCGGCCACTGCTGCGCCAAAGCAGACGTAGCGGCAAACGCAACCAGAACAAACGCAAAAAGTGGTAGCTTAACTTGGTGCATTGACGGTCTCCGGGTTGTACACATAAACAAAGCCTTTAATCTGAATCATGCGCTGGTTGGGCTCAGGCTCGGCACCGGAGGGAAGGGACAGGCAGCCGAAGCACGCACTGAAAAGCACAAAGCCGTTCATGTTCTCCAGTTTGTTCACCAGGCGCAGGCCGGTCACAAAGTCTGTCAGGCCCGTAATCTCGAAGTTGTGGCGGTAGAAAAAGCGGTTGTCCTGAGAGTTTGGGTCCGCTTCGCTGGTATATTTGAACTCAACGTTTTTGGGCAGCTCAATTGCACGTTCAATGTTCAGCTTCTGGTCTTCGCCTTTTTTAAGGGTGACTTCCTTGATGGCTTCAATTTTTTTGGCAAACTTTCCGGCTTCCTGCTTGTCGCGGATTGCCTGAGCCAGCTGATTACGCTGAACTTTGATGCCGTTAAGATTTTCCATGAACTGGAACCCGCCAACAATAAGGGCAAAGGCGGAGAGAATCAGACCAATCGTGAACTGAATCATTTTTGTTCTCCTTCCTCTTTAGGCTCTGCCTTGGCGGCCTGGCCGGGTTTCATGGTTTCGTTAATCATGCGCTGTTCCTGGGTATGCTTGCGAATTTGTTCGTCCAGCGTGCTCAGCACAACCAGCCCTTCCAATGTCAGGTCTTCGCGGTTGACAGGGGGTTTACGGATTTCCGCCATGGTCACACTCTGCTTCAGCAGTTCTTTCGCTATCGGTTCCTGTTCCAGATAGCTCTTGTAGGCTTTCGGCATAGAGGTAATGGTGACCAGCGCAATATCACTTGGCTGGTTTGGTGTGGGGTTTTCTACTTTAAAGTCGTGCACTTTAAAGTCAGCATTATGCACGGCCATCGCGATATCTTTCAGCACGGTAGAGTACAGATAGCGGTAGCGCATAAACTGTTCCTGCTCCTGCACACGGCTGATAATCTGGCGGAAGTTGTCGCCAAAGCCGCTTTCCTGTCGGGCAATGGCGACCTGACGGCGGAGGTTGATGACCTCCTGCTCCTGATCTGTGGTCAGGTAGTACATACCCCCAGCAATGCCCATGCCGATCAAAAGAACATGGAAACCATACCGCTCCTGAATGGTGGGTTTGTTCAACCACATGTTCGTATCGAGGGGGACAGACTCCAGTGGCTCAAAAGTAGCATCCAGTTCGGATGTTTTCTCGTTCTTCCAGTTTGTGTAAACCGTTTTCTTGGTTGTTTTTGGGTACGCCTTGAAAACCTGCTGCAGGTCTTTAACCCATGTTTCTTCAGAGGTGGGCTGGATATAACTGTCGTTAATGTCCCAGTGGAAGATAACGTCGGCAGCAATCATGGCATTCAGAGTGTTCGGCGGTGTTTTGCTGGCGCGACAAAAGTCAAACAACGCAATATTCCGCCCATGGTGCATGAGCAGCATCTGGTCTTCTTCATGGTCTGTGGGGCTTAAGGCGGCGGCAGGGTCAACATCCGCACCGTCAATATCGCGCGGTGCAAAAAAGCCGAGCATCAGGTTGCGGCGGCTTTGATCGTCTGTCAGGTCTTTCCAGTTGTCGGCAAACAGCACCTCACCGTTTTCAGGGTAGTACTCTACGCGGTTCAAGCCCACAAAGCAGCGGTTCTTGAAGCGGGTAATGTTGACTTTTGGTGCTGTAGCCATGGGTTGTCCCTAGTTTTGCGCAAACACAATTGAAAGCATTTCCATCAACATGACGGCACCGCCGGCAATCCAGAGGAAGGCTGAAGTGACGCCAACGAATCTGCTGTTGGCATCCGTCAGAAGGCGGTCAAGAATGGTGTAGGCGTGGTCCATGCCCTCCACCATCACGTCGTTGATGCCGTCCGTGTTACCGGCATAGTTCTCGGACACTTTTACAGGTGTCACGGCAATAGGCGGGAAGCCGGCCTTGTCCATTGCATCAGACATTTGCCCACCGGCAGTAATCACCTGGTTGAACATGTCAATCCGTCGGCGGAGCACAACGTTGGTGGCTAACGCTTCCATAATCGGAATCATCTGCTTCGGTTTTACACCGCTTCGGATAAGGTGCGGAAAGTACAGCAACATGTTTGTATAAACTTTGTAGGAGGTGTACTTGCCAAGCAGGGGCACTTTCAGCAGGTAAAAGTCCAGCCAAAAGCGCCCTTGTGTGGTGCGGATCATGGAGTAGGACACAATAATAAAAATGACAAGGAAAGCGGCAATAAAGTGCCAGTGCGCAGCTACGCCGTGGGTAAAGTTCATCACGAACTCTGACACCATGTTCGGGTCCTTGCCCTGTGCCTTACGCATCTGCATCAGGTTGGGCAGGGTGTTCAGACCT
Source organism: Pseudomonadota bacterium (assembly GCA_016125375.1). Classification (GTDB taxonomy): domain Bacteria; phylum Pseudomonadota; class Alphaproteobacteria; order UBA1280; family RI-95; genus RI-95. The sequence continues at coordinate 89,104 of WGLU01000007.1, forward strand.
GTGTTGAAAATAGACGCAAACGACAGCAGCAGCATGGCAATAGGCGTGAAAAGCTCGGCAAAGCCTGCCCGTTGCGATTCCATTTTCTTATCTTCCAGCTTACGCAGAACCGAGAAGGCCTCGTACATGTTGTTGGAGGCCTCGCCAGCCATAATCGCGGCACGGTGAATGTCGGTAAACAGGATGTATTCGATCTCGGCGGCCTTGCTCAGGCTTTTGCCTTGCGCCACCTTCTGGGCGATAGCCAGGAGGCCGGAAGAAATATCGTCTTTGCCTTCGGTTTTGAAGGCTTTTGCAACGGCACGCAGACCGGACTCCGAGGTCTGGCCCGACCGGAGCATCTGTGCCATAAGGAAGAACAGCCTTTCCCGGTCCGCCATGGAAACATCGCGGACTTTGGGCCCAAGGCCGCTACTCCCGGTGAATATTTTCGAGATCTGCACTGAAGAAACGCTCCAGTTCTTCTACACTTGTGATACCACTTTTGACGTGGCGCAAACCGTTACCCAGCATATCGACCATACTGCCGCTGTTGAGTGCCTGTTCACGTACCACATCAATCCAGTCCGGGCGCAGTCGGTTGCCCGACCAAACGTTCCGGGTTACTTCCTTCCGCCACAGCTCCAGCACTTCCTCCAGCGCGATACGTCCAATGTATCCGCGGTAGTGGCAGTGCTCGCAGCCGTTGTGGTTCTGTTTGTAAATGACGTCGCCTTCGGCGAACTTGACGATTTTGGGGCGTACTGCCTTCATGCCTTCGGCGAACTGTCCGTGCAGTTCAATCGGCACCTTGCATTTGGGGCACAGGCGACGGACCAGACGCTGCGCGACAATACCACGCACGTTGGAGAAGATCTGTTCTGCGGGCACGCCCCGCTGCAGCAGACGGTCAAGACACATGAACGTATCGTTGGCGTGCAGGGTTGTAATAACAAGGTGACCAAGGTTACCGGCGTCGATACAACGGCGGGTATCCTCGGGGCTACGCACCTCACCGATGTACAGCACATCGGGGTCCAGACCCAGTGCGGCATACATGAAGGATTCAAGGTTCAGACCTGCACTCAGGTCCTCTTCGGTCTGGATAACGTTATCCATCCGTTCCTCGATCTGTTTCTCGTAAGAAATCACGTTCTGGCCGGGACGCTGACCGCGACGGATGGTCATACGGGCGGCGGTTGATTTACCCGCACCGGTCGGGCCGCAGAAGATGATACACCCTTCCTCGAACTTCATCAGCTGGTCGAGCTTTTTAAAGGTTTGCTCGCTGTAGCCGAAATCCTCCAGCTTGCCTTCAAACGGGCGCATGTAACGCATGGCCAGTTTGGCGGTTCCTTCCAGAGAGATAGGCTGCGTCGTGTAACGAATGTCCACACGTTCACGGCTTGAAATCTCGAACGTCATACGGCCGTAGAGAGGCTTTTTATAGTTCTCTGCACGTACACCGGCAATGTGGCGCAGACGGCCGAGGACGCGTTCGTACACCTCGATCGGCAGGGCAACCAGTTCTTCCAGTTCGCCGTCAAATCGGGCCATAACTGTGGGTTTACGGTTCAGGATCTCGATGTGCAAGTCGGATGCGCCGTTTTTGTAGGCGGTACGGATAATCTCGTCCGTGAGCGAGATGATGGCATCGTCGTTACCGGCGTTAATCTGTGCATAAGCGTTTTCCACAAGGAACTTGAGGGAGTGACCCTCGCGTTTGCTCATCCGTTCGATGGCGTCTTCGATAGATTTGGCCGGTGCCCAGATGAACTCGTGCTTGTTTTTGCGGTTACGCAGCACGATTTCGCTCACCAGGCGTTTGTTCGGCAAGTCGGCAGCAACCCATGTCACCGTGCCGCGGCCCAGCTCGATAGGGCAGGCGGTGTAGTGGAGCATAAACTCCCGGGTGATGCCTTCAATCTGGTGGGGGGTGATTTTACCCATCTCGGCAGCGGATTTAACCGGAAAATCATAGGCGATGGCGCGGTAGCGGGACTGTTGTGCCTCGGTCAACTTACCGGATTTACCAAGTGCTTCGATAAGCGCATCCGGGTTTTTCTGCACAGTAACAGGGAGCGACTGCAAGTCGCTGATGGTGACCACCTGATCACTAATCATCAGGTCAACAATATCCATCCCCATGTCCTCCTGCGGCGCCCGTCTTATTACGTTGTTTTGCGCCCCCGATAAACCGCTTTATCAAACGTGCCTAAAGGTTTGTATTTTTTATCCTAACACAGCTTATCGGCGGGCTGTAACCCTTTTTCAAATCGCAAAACACAAGGCCACTGCCGGCGTACCGGCAGTGGCCTGGTTTGTAACGTCAGGCTGTTGCCAATACGTCTTAGCTACGTGTACGCGACAGCAGGTAAGCAACTGTCTCGTTGTCACCTGGCGAGCAGGTGCTGTCGTAACGGAAGTTACCGGTGTTACCAGTGCCGCCGGTACCATCGATTTTCTTCTCCAAATCGCCAGCAATCTCGCACGGTACGGACGACAAGGTCAGCCACTTGCCGCTGATACCGGCAGAGGTGTTGATGGCGGACGGTGTCCAGTTGGCATCAATACGACCGTCACGCAGGGCGAACACGCCGTAGCCGGCAGTGTGCGTGTTGGTGGCGATTGTAATGTAGGGCCCGTTCCAGTTCAGGGTGCTGTTTGCGTCAGCATACAGGTTCTGGAAGCCCACACCGGTACCGGTGGTGTTCGGGGCGGTGGAACTGGTGTCTTGCGGCACGTCCACACCCGTGTCGAACACGAAGTTGATGTAGCCTTTGGAAATGTTGTCAAACTCGGTCAGTACGCCGGTAACCCGGGTATCACGAACCGCCGAGAACACAGCCACACCGGCAATCGCCGAGAGGCCTGCGAAAATGGCCAGAGCCACACGGGCGTCCAGACCAAACATCGCGCCGCGCTGTGAGCGCAGCTCTTGAGATACGTTCTTCATAAACATGGTCATGCTCCTTACATCGGACCGTTATTCTGGGCCTGTTGAGTCAGGCTTAATATTTTTTTCTAGGTATTCCCCATACCACTACTTTATAGCAAGGGTTGCAAGTCAAGCAGCTGAACGTGGCTGACAGGACAAATATATCCGAACACCTGTTGCCTTTTTGCAATAATAACATAAAAAACCCGCCGAAGCGGGTTTTCATTATCTCAAGGCAGGGAGCCTTAGTCTTTCAGCGTTTTCAGGTACGCGATGATGTGGGCACGCTCTTCCGGCTTGCGGATAGACAGCGACATTTTGGTGCCTGGCATATAGTCTTTCGGGCTGGCCAGGAACTCAAAAATCATCTCGGGCTTCCAAGTTTCGCCAGCTTCGTGTTTCTTGGCGAAAGATGCTGTGTACGAGAAGTCATCGCGGTGTGCAACCTTGGAACCAACAACACCCCACAGGTTAGGACCGGTTTTGTTAGGGCCGCCTTTTTCAAAGGTGTGGCAGGCTTTGCATTTGTTGGCGATTTTGGCGCCAATGGCAGGGTCGCCGGCAACCAGCAGGGCGTCAACATCAACGGGTTTATCGTCATGCTTTGCGGCAGCGCCTTCGCCGGCTTCGGCAGTTTCAGGTGCAAGTGCGGCCAGCACAGGATTCATTTCGGCCTTACCGTGCTCGGGCAGCAGGTGGCCGGTCGTGGCAAAATGGCCGGAGAAATAAACAATTGCAAACAGGTCCGCGGCCAGCACGGTCACAATAAACACACGCATGAGGTTTTTCATCAGGTACCCCCCGGGGCATAATAGATTTATTTTGCTTTTGGTCCGTCTCTTAACACGTGCGTTAAGAGCAACTGCCAAAATATAGGCGCAAGGTAGATTGTTCGTCAACCGTTTTACCATTAGCATGGTACGGGTATGAAGAACGCGCCAACGCACATCATCATGGGAAGAATTGTCGGCCTCGCTGCGGGGTTGTTTATGTTCGCCGACCTTGTTCCCGCCGTTTTATGCATTATTGTCGGGCTGGCGTGTGACATTCTGTATGCCAGATATATTTTCCCGCTGCGTTACCGGGACATCCTTCTGCAGGATTACAGTGTGGCCGTGATCGAGCTGTGCGCAAAAATGTGCAAGTCTGACGGTGTGGTGACAAAGGAAGAAATAGAAGCCTTCCGGCGCAGGCTGATGATTGATGCGCAGGACATGACCATCGTGTCGGCCATTTTTAACAAAGCCAAAAAGAGTGCCCTGGGTTTTGAGGTGCAGGCGGCAAAAATCCACAGCATTTTACGGACGAGTCCGCAGCAGTTGCTGGCGATCATCGAAGTGCTGTACGAGATTGCCCTTTCGGACAATTTTGTGGCCCCGGGTGAGCGTAACTTTATCATCAAAGTGGGGCAGGTGTTTGGCTTGACGCCGCTGCAACTGAACGAGATAGAACGCCGCCTTGCTGTTGGCGCCCGCCAGACCTCGGAAGGGGCGCGCAATTATGAGCAGTCGTTCGAGCAGGAAGAGGGGAACAACCCGTACCAGAAGTCGGCCATCAGCGGTAAGGACCCCCTCAAGATTCTGGGCGTGAAAGACGGTGCCAGCAAGGAAGAGGTAAAGCGTGCGTACCGTAAGCTGGTCGCCAAATACCACCCGGATAAGGTCCGCGGCGATGGTGCCAGCCAGAAAGAGATCGACCGCGCGGAAGAGAAAATGACCGAGCTGAATGCCGCCTATGCGGCGTTAATGAAGCGCCTGTAGCGCTACTCTTGCGGGCAGGGGGCAAAGCGCCACGGACCCGTGGCAATGTCTGCCGGCTTCAGAACGTCTGTCCCGCCTACGCGCAGCACGATACCGTCATGCGCACCCACCAGGTGGGTGACATATTCCAATTGCATTTTCAGATCGCCCGGATAGGGCAGGTCGGCGCCATCGCCCTCGGTATCGCTGCCTGTCAGGTAAAGCGATGTACCGTCCGAGGCAAAATGCATCACCACGGGCGTGTGCGACAGGGAGTGTGTAAAGCTGATGTCGAAGGTCTTCTCCGGCAGGGGGATGCGGGCGATTACGGGGCCTTGCAGCAGGCTGGCGCAGAGCAGAAGCGGTGTCATCATTCAGTTTGTCCTGTTGGCGTTGGGCTGAGGCCCTTTTCACGGTAATAGCGGGCGGCACCCGGATGCATGGGCACAGCCAGTGCAAAAAAGGCCGTGTCGGTCGTAACCTCTTTCCCCTTGGGATGCAGACGCAAAAGTGTCTGCGTATGGGGTGCCCAGAGGGCAGTTGTCAGGTCATAGACCAGTTTGTCCGGCAGATCGGCCCGGACCAGCAGTTGCGCACCGAGGCCGACGGTCTCCCACGGCTTTTTCAGGCCGTAAGTTCCCGCAGGCAGGGTTACCTTATCAAAAAACAGGAATCTATCCAGCAGAGTTTGACGCAGGTCGCCCGCAATAGGCACAGGGGTGATGCCCTTATGCATCAGCTTTTTGACCTGGGGCGAGGGTGTGGGCGCGACGAAGAACAGCGCGTCGATGAGGCCTTTTTCCAGTCGATCGATGCTTTCCTCGAAGGTTAGATACTGGGGGACGATTTCGTTCAGGCTCATATTCTCGCCGCTCAGGACGGCACGGGCATCTTCCAGTGTGCCGGAGCCGTTCAGGCCGACGCCGACCAAGTGACCGCGCAGGTCTCTGATAGACTTGATGCCGCTGTCCGTGCGGGCGACCAGATGCAGATTCTCGCTGAAGAGCGTGGCAACAAAGCGGACGTTGGTATGGGCCTTGTCGAACAGGCCGGAACCCGTATAGCCCCAGAAGGCCGCGTCGGACTGGACGATGGCACCGTCCACCACACCACTCTCGAGCGCCGCCATGTTGGACAGGGAGGCGTTGGCGCTGAGCGGAATAACCACCAGCCCCGGCACGCCGCAGGCACCGCCCTCGGCACACGGGCGTGAACCGGCAGGGTTGGACAGCCCCTGCGCCAACAGGCCGCCGATGGGGTAATAGTTGCCGCCGATGCCACCGGTGGCGAGCTTGAAGTAGACATTCCCTTCCTTGCGTTCCGGCAACGCCGCATGCAGGCCGTCCTGTGCGGTTGCGGTCTGGGGGGCAAGGAGCATCCATGCACTGAGAAAGGTCGCCAAAAAAGTCATAGCCAGAGCATAGCCCATGCGGCCTGACCTGCAAAGGGGGCCCAAGAAAATTGTCAACGGTATCGCCGCTCTGGTATGCTGCTGAAAAACAGGATGAAAAACCCCATGCGCTTTGCACCCCTGCCGGTTTTGTTGTGTGCCGTGTATGTGTCCGCCCTGATGGCGGGGTGTGCGACCTATGTGCCGTATCCGCCGCAACCGGCGCCCGCATTGCCGGATATGGCGGGGTATTACACCGTGCGTCCCTATCAGCAGCCCAAGAGCTACGTTTCGTCGTATGTCGAGGCCTCCAAGCCGGAAGGCAGTGCGCAGGAATGGCAGCAGCCGGTGGGGTATGTGTCTTCCTACGTCCGTGCCTACCACGAGGATGAGCGCGCCGACCTGAAAGCGCTGGAGAAAGAAAGCCTGAACGACCTGTGGGATACGCCGGATGCCGCCCCAAAACCCGCCATGCTCATGCGTGATCCGGAACTGCGCAGCCGCCTGAATACGGCGCTGGAAAGTAACAAGGACGGGATTGCGTGGCAGTACGGCGAGGCCCGTTACAGTTTTGAGCCGAACACACCACCGTATATCGCCCGGGCGACGGGCGAGCGCTGCCGTGACGGTGTGCTGGTGCGCAGTACACCCTATAACAGCGAGCGGATGCGCGGCCTGTTCTGCCAGAAGAGTGCCGGTGCGGACTGGATGCTTGTCCGCTAGAGAGCCCTGCGCTTACTCCCACGTACCATTCAGGGACCAGTCGTAAGGCAAATAGCCGCTGACCAGCAGGGGCGGATTGTCACCATGATAGGTGGCGATAAAGGCCTGCACGCCCTCCACACCGCCAAAGTCATCCGCATACCATTTGAAAATCATGGAGATGTCTGCAGTTCCGGATCCTGTGATTTTAAGCCCGCGTTTGTCATCACGGACAAACCGCATGGCCTGCGCACGGAGCTGGTTGTCCAGAATGTCTGCGCGGTAGGCCCGTCCATTCAGGATGGGGCAGGATTTGGAGGCGCAGTTGAGCGCCATATGGACCAGCGGTTGACCCATTGGACGCAGGATATTGTTTTCTATCTGGTCCAGCGTATAGCTTTTATCGCCAATCTGCCATTTAGGTCCGGTCCATGCGGTAGATAGCCAGCCGCCGAGGTTCTTGATGGATTGTTTTTCGCCATTGCTGACAATCAGGTCGATGGTCATCAGGTTATAGGCGTTAATCCAGAAGGCCATTTTTTCCGCATCGGTTTGCAGGGTATCCGGCCGGGCGGCGTGCAGCATATCCATAACGGCTTTGTGGCGCGGGTCCTGCGCCCAGCCACTGTAGCTGACAACACCGTCGCTCACATGGGTCTGCAACAGGTCGTCGTAGGGCTGGAAGAACGTCGGGTTCGGCTGGGCATGGGCGGCACCCGCCCACAGGAGCAAAGCAGCGAGCCATACATAAAGCGGTTTCATGACACTATCCTAACAGCTTGAACAGCAAACGGCTAATCCTGCGGGTGGTCGGGGCGTAGAGCGCATCCTTATAGTAGGCGGATGCGGCACGTTTATGCACGTCACTGCGTGTGGGGTAGGCGACGATGAGGTCGTTCATCCGGCGGATGGGCAGACCGAACTGGATAAAAGGCGCCCATGCGTGAATCAGCTCACCGGCCTGCGTGCCCACCAGCGTGGCACCCAGTACCTTGCCGCTCTTGGTTGTGATGACTTTGAGCATGCCGTTGGTGTCCTTTTCTGCCTGTGCGCGGTCCACCTGTGCCAGTGGCACGGTGACCGTACGTACACTGTCCCCGTGGGTGGCGCGGGCTTGCGCCTCGGTCATGCCGATGCCCGCAAGCTCGGGCGACGTATAGGTCACCCACGGCACGGCGCGGTAGTCGGCCTTGGTTGTCAGGCTGCCGAAAAGGCTCCGGCGGATAACAAGCCCGGCCTGATACCCCGCCATATGTGTAAACTGGTATGGTCCGGTCACATCGCCAATGGCAAAAATATGTTTCTTGTTTGTCTGCATGGCTTTATTGGTGGGGATACCTTTGGCTGTGTGGTCGATACCCGCGGCATCCAGTCCCAGATTTTCCACATTTGGCGCACGTCCGGCGGCTACCAGCAGGTGACTGCCATCAACCTGTGTGCCATCCGAGAGGGTGAGGGTGATGCTGCCCGCTCTGCCCTTGACGGCGGTTATGCCCTTACCTTCATGCAGGGTTATGCCATCGGACAGCAGTTGGCTGCGCACCACCTCCGCCAGTTCGGGATCGTCCTTTCCGAGGATGCGGGGAGCCGCCTCTATAATCGTCACCTTGCTGCCAAGTCGCCTGAAGGCCTGACCCAGTTCTGCTCCAATCGGGCCGCCGCCCATGACCAGCAGGTGTTTGGGCTGCTCGGTGAGGGAGAAAACAGTTTCGTTGGTGAGATAGGGAACGTTCGCAAGTCCTTCTATCGGTGGAACAAAAGCACGTGCGCCCGTGGCGATGACGATGCGCCGCCCGGTCAGGGTGCGGGTGGGGGTGACGATGGTATGGGCGTCCTTGAGCTGACCATGTTCGCGGATGACGGTAACACCCAGCCCGCTGAAACGCTCTTCCGAGTCATGGGGGGCGATGGCGGCAATAACGGCATGCACATGTGCCATGACCTTGGCAAAATCCACCTGAACATCCGCGCGGATGCCGAGCTTGTCCAGATGGGCTGCGGCGTAGGCCTTATGGGCGGCAGCCAACAGGGCCTTGGAGGGAACACACCCGTAGTTCAGGCAGTCGCCGCCCATCTCCGCCCCTTCGAGCAGGGCCGTTTTGTACCCCAGGCCCGCCGCAACCGCAGCCACGACAAGGCCGGCACTGCCAGCGCCCAGAATCACCAGATCAAAGTGTTCGGTTTTCATGGTGTTACGCCTTTTTCTTGAAGCTGTTGTAGGCTGTAGGAACAAGGGAGAGCACACCCAGCAAGGTCAGCGCCAGCAAGGTCTGGCCGGAGATGATGTCCGACAGGGTGTCGATATCCCCCAGTGTGCGGCCGATGTTCACATACACCGCACTGCCCGGCAGGATGCCGATGAGCGTGGTCCATGCAAAGGTGCGCAAAGGTACGGGAAAAAGCGCGGGCAGGATGTTCACCACAAAAAACGGGAACAACGGCACAAGACGCAGGAAGAGCAGGAAGCCGACCTGATTATCACGAATCTGGTTGGAAAAACGTCCTTCCATACCGGCAACCTTTTTACGCAGGCCGTCTCCGAAGGCGCTGCGCGCGGCAACAAAAACCAGTGTGGCGCCAAGAGTGGCGGCAATCACCACCAGTCCTGTCCCCAGCCACAGGCCGAACACAAACCCGCCCAGAAGCGTGAGCAGCGATGCCACAGGCAAGGAAAAGCCGACTGCCGCCGCGTAGGCCAGCACAAAGGCGCCGCCTGCCGTAACGGGGTTTGTGCGGGCAAAGGTTTGCAGCTCGTCGCGGTGGTTTTTCAGGTTTTCCAGCGTCAGCAGGTGGTGCAGGCCCAGGGCATAGGCAGCGGCAAAACCGGCAAGCAGCAGGGCGGGCAGGGCGAATCGGCGCAGAGGGGCGGGCATGGGTGGTTTCCTTTCTCGCATTCCATGTTAGGGGGTTCGGCTGAGCGGCGCAAAAGGTTACGTTTGCATAATTTTTGGGGCGGGTGCGCTTTTTTGCTTGCCTTGTGCGGTACGGTGGTTATTATACGCCTCCGAGCTGCCCGTTAGTTAGGGCAATAGTTTTGTTGAGGAGCCAAGTATTATGAAACGCACCTACCAACCGAGCAAAATTCGCCGCGCCCGCCGTTTCGGCTTCCGTGCCCGTATGGCTACTGTAGGCGGCCGCGCTGTTCTGTCCGCGCGTCGTGCTCGTGGCCGTAAGCGCCTGAGCGCCTAAGGTTTTCCGGGTGTGACCGATGGAGGTCACGCACGAGATGATGCACGTCTGCCATCTTAAAAAGCGCAGCGAATTTGTTAGTTTAAACGAAAGTGGGCGGTCCTGGGTGACCCCCGCTTTTGTTGTTTTGGTTAAAGCCCCCGCCGTGCCCGATACGTTCCGGTACGGCATTACAGCCAGCCGTAAAATCGGCGGCGCTGTCCAACGCAACCGCGCCAAGCGCCGCTTGCGCGCCATCGTGGATGCCTTCGTCCGCCTGAACCCGCAGACCCCTTACCCGCCTATGGATATGGTACTGATTGCCCGTCAGGGTATGCTGACCATGCCGTTTGACAAACTGGAGCGGGACTTTGGCTGGGCGCTGGGCAAGTTGCTGGCCCAGAACGAGGGGCAGCCATGATACGTGGCCTGTTGGCCCTTTTGCGGCAGGTTGCCCTGCTGCCTGTGCGCTTTTATCAGTACGCCTTATCCCCTCTTTGGGGGCCCAAGTGCCGATTTTATCCGACCTGCTCGCATTATGCGGTTGAAGCGGTGACGAAATTCGGTATCCTGCGGGGCGGGTGGCTGACGCTTATCCGGGTTGCCAAATGCGGCCCGTTCCATCCCGGTGGGTACGACCCCGTACCCCCATGTACAAAATGTGAGAACAAACAACAGGTTTAACCCATGCAAAACCCCGTCGACAAAAAGCCCGCCGATAATCGCAATCTGATGATTGCGCTGCTGCTTTCCGCGCTGGTTCTGGTCGGATACGACTACCTGCGCCTGCGGTTCAGCCCGCCTGCGGAACAAACGCAGGAAACGGTCCAGCAGGCCCCTGCGGCAGCCGCCCCCGGTGCCCCGACATTGAACGGAGATTTGTCTGCGGTATCGTCGCTGAGCGCCACGCCTGCGGGCGATGTGCCGCACATCGGCATCAAAAGCAGCACCTTTGAAGGCACGTTGAGCCTGAAGGGCGGCCGTATCGACAGCCTGAAGCTACCCGATTACAAGGTATCGCTGAAAGACCAGACGCCGGTAACCATGTTCACCACCACAGGCGAACGTGTGGAGTTTTTTGAAGCCGGTTGGCTGAGTGATGTAACAGCTGCCCCGAACAGCGACACAGTATGGTCGGCAGGGGAGTCGGATGTTCTGAACAGCCTGACACCGGATACCCCCGTGACACTGACATGGGATAACGGCAAAGGGCAGGTGTTCCAGCGCAGCTACATACTGGATGCTGGCAGCCACACCATCCGCATCATCGACGGCGTAACCAACCAGGCCGAACATCCCGTGCGCCTTGCCCACTATGCCCAGCTGCACCGCGCCGGGTACAACAAGCGCGAGAGCACATTCTATAATTTCAATGGGTTGCAGGCATTTTTTGACAGCAAGCACCTGACCCACAGCTACGAAGACATTGCCAAAAAAGGCCCCTTCCGCGAGAGTGGTCGTCAGGGCTGGGTAGGCGTGAGCGACCCGTACTTCCTGTCGGCGCTTCTGCCGGACCAGACCAATACGCAAACAGCGGTGTTCCGGAATACCAAAACTGCTGGTGCCGATTTCTACACCCTCGACCTGCAAGGCCCTGCTGTTGTGGTGGAGCCGGGCCAGTATGTGGAAAATGCCTACCGTCTGTACGTCGGGCCGAAAAAGTTTAGCTTCCTGTCCGCTGAGAAGGTGGGTCTGGATCAGGTTATCGACTACGGTTGGTACCACATCATCGCCAAGATGTTCTTTGACGCCCTCAAGGGCCTGCACAGTGTTGTGGGTAACTGGGGTGTGTCCATTATCATCATGACCTTTATCCTGAAACTGGTCATGTTCCCGCTGGCGACCAAGAGCTACCGCTCCATGAGCGAGATGAAAAAGCTCCAGCCGAAAATGGAACAGCTGCGCGAGCGCTATGGCGAAGACCGCGAGAAACTGGCGCAGGAAATGATGGCTCTGTACCGTCATCACCGCATCAACCCCATGAGCGGGTGCTGGCCGATGCTGATCCAGATTCCGATTTTCTTTGCCTTCTACAAGGTGATTCTCATCTCGTTCGAGTTCCGTCAGGCGCCGTTTGTGGGCTGGATTCATGACTTGTCAGTATCTGACCCGTACTTTGTACTGCCGATTCTGATGGGTCTGACCATGATTGTGCAGCAGCGCCTCAACCCGCCTGCCGCCGACCCCGTACAGCAGAAGGTGCTGCAATTCATGCCGGTGATGTTCACCTTCATGTTCCTGTGGTTCCCGGCTGGTCTGGTACTGTACTGGACGACCAACAGCATCCTGTCGGTCAGCCAGCAGTGGTGGATTATGCGCCGGATGGGTGTGAAGTAACCCCCATGCACGATACCCTTGCCAACGCGGGCATGAGCCCTAAAGACGTGGAGCGCGCCTTCCGGCAGGAGGCGCAACACGTTTTTGCCGCCAGCCCGGGCGGGGCATTCCCGCCGGAGAGCCTGCCGGAGGTTGCCTTTGCCGGACGCTCGAACGTGGGCAAATCGTCACTCATCAATGCGTTGCTTGGCCGCAAGAAGCTGGCACGGATATCCGGCACCCCCGGCGCCACGCGTGCCGTACATTTTTACGACATAGGCCACCGGTTTTGCCTGGTCGATTTGCCCGGTTATGGATACGCCAAGCTGAGTAAGGAAGAATCCGCCCGCATTGCCGGCTGGGTGGAGGCGTATTTGTCCTCCCGCCGGAGTTTGCGCCTCGTTTGCCTGCTGATTGACAGCCGCCACGGCCTGAAAGACCATGACCGCGCGCTGTTGCACCATCTGGCCGAGCTGGGGCTGGAAGTGCAGGTGGTCCTGACCAAGGCCGATAAGCTGCATCCGACCCAGCAAAAGGCCATCATGGCCCAGATGCACGACGAAATGCAGAAAATGCCAGCCATTGCCGGCGTCACCCTGACGGCCAGTGAAGGTCTGCTGGGCATTGAAGAGCTGCAAATGCGCGTGATGAGCGCAACACTCTCGTAAGGCGATTTTCAAGAGAAGGACTCGGGTTAGGAGAAGATGGTCGGCGTAGCAGGATTTGAACCTGCGACCCCCACGACCCGAACGTGGTGCGCTACCAGGCTGCGCTACACGCCGACGTTTCTGTCAACGGTGCGGATTCAACCACAAGCGCCCTTTGCCTGCAAGCAGAAAATAACACACGAAATACATACCATCCGGGCCTGTTTTGGTCGACCCTCCCCCCTGCCTGTGCTACAGTGGCGGCCATGAAAAACGCAAGCATTCAGAACGGTGTTTTACCCAAGCATGACCTCTCTCACGTAGAGGCGTTTCTGTTCGATCTGGACGATGTGCTTTACCCGCATGGAGCCTTCCTCAGCTACGATATGTTCTGGGAGACACTCAACGCCTATGCCGCCGAACAGAATGGACTGAGTGTTGAGGAAGCAACAGCGATTACCGACCGTATGCGCGCCGATGGCGGCCATAAGGACATTTTGAAGGAATGGGCCGTCTACGGCGCTTTTGATTTCAAGGGGTTTACCAACCGTCTGGACGCGGTAGAGCTGGCCAACCGCATGCAGCCGTGCGGCCATACCCTGCGCCTGCTACAGGGGCTTAAAGGCCGCCGGATTGTGTTTACCAATTCCCATACTACCCATGCGCAACGTATTCTGGCGCATTTGCAGCTGGCGGAAGTGTTTGACCATGTGTCGGATTACCTGACGCGCGGCGAGCGCCTTAAGCCGGAGCCTGCGGTCTATCATGATCTGGTTAAGGAGCTGAGTGTCGACCCCAGTCGTTGTGTGATGGTAGAAGATACCGTCGCAAATCTGGCGCCTGCCCATGCCATGGGCATGACCACGGTGCTTATTCACCCGCAACCGAAGCCGGAAGCACGCAGCGCTGCCTATGTGGACCGTTGGCACACAAGTTTGACCGACTGGCTGGAAAGTGTAGAACAATGACCGACATCCGCCACATCCGCACGTTTATTTTCGACCTCGACAACACGCTCTATCACCCCAGAACGGGGCTGATGGACCAGATGCATACCCTGATCGGGCTGTATATCATGCGTTTTATGGGCGTGGATGCGGCCATGGCCGACCAGATCCGCCGCCGTTACTGGCAGAAATACGGCACCACCATGGCGGGCCTTGTGGCCGAACACGGCGTGGACCCGCATCAGTTTATGGAGTTTGTGCACAACATTGACCTGTCCGAGGTTAACCCCTGTGCCCGCACGCGCGAGCTGCTGGCGGCGCTGCCGGGCCGTCGCGTCATTTTTACCAATGCCGACCACCGGCATGCCGAGCGGATGTTGACGCATCTTGGCATTGCCGACCTGTTTGAAGAGGTTTACGATGTCACCCGCGTTGGTTTTACGCCCAAGCCGGCACTGCAAAGTTACGAGAAGGTGCTGGGATGGCTGGGCGAAGAGGGGCAGCATTGCGCGATGCTGGAAGACTCCCTGGAGAACCTGCGCCCCGCACATGCCTTGGGCATGACGACGATATGGGTGACGGACGCGCAGGAAGATCACCCTTTTGTGCACTACCGCACCCCAGATGTTTTAACTTGGCTTGAAGGAGTAAGTACCCATGAGCACGGCAACCGTACAGGACATGAGCCCCGGGAAGATGAAGATCCTCAAGGCCGTCGCCACCCTGCTTGAGGACCCGAGCACCAAAATCACCATCAACCGCATTGCGGGTCAGGTATCGGTAACAGAGGCGGCCATTTATCGCCATTACCGCTCCAAGGAAGATATTTTTGCCGCGCTGATGGCGTATATGGAGATGAACTTCATCACCCCCATCAATGCCGTACAGCAACAAACCACCGATACCTATACGCGCCTGAAAATCCTGTTCGATGCCTACATGGAGTTTCTGGAAGGGCACCCGGGTCTGGCCCGCCTGCTCCTCGGCCACGGCAATACCGAAGCCGTGGGCGTGGCCGACAAAGCCAAATTGCTCAATGCCAAAATCCGCTCCCAGATTGCGCTGCTGCTCAAATACGGCGCCGCAGGCGGCGGCTGGCGTTCGCACCTGACCCCGGAGCAGGGCGCAGAGATGTTCTACAGTCTGGTCGTAGCTGTTGCCATGGAGCAGATGTACAGCCTGCCGCAACTCGACCGTCAACAGCGGTGGGATATTCTGGCCACGGCTGTCTTTGGCCCAACAGCGGAGGCTGCCCATGCTTAGGGCGGTTGCTCTGTCGCTGGTTCTGGCTGCTACAGCAGCGTGTTCCGCCGCCGAGGACAAGGCCGCGGATAATGACGATCCGCGCGCTGTCTATGCAGCCAAATATCAGGACAAGATCCTGCCAAACCTGAAGCTGGCCGATGTAAACGGTGATGCCGCCGATATGGTTGGTGCCGATTACGACGGTAAAAAGCCCCTTATTGTGAACCTGTGGGCGACGTGGTGCACACCGTGCGTTAAAGAAATGCCCTCCCTGTACAAACTGCAACAGTCCGGTAAAGCCTATGTGGTTGCCGTGACAACCGACCGTATGCAGGACCGGATTACGACCTTCCTGTCGGAGCATAATCTCAAGGATCTGAACGTCCGCTGGGACCGTGGCAGCAAAACCCTGCGCGAGGCCGGTTTTGCCGTGCCTGCGCTGCCGGTCACTTTTATCCTGACCCCGGCCAAAGACGGCGGATACATGGTCCGCAGTACGGAAATGGGCGAACGTGAGTGGGACCATCCCACGATGTGGGAAAAAATCGTCAAAGTGACAGGGGAATAGCCGATGCTTGACCTGAAAAGGCTGCGCGATACAGGCTGTGCCGTTGCCGACATGACCATGTTGGGCAGCCGCTGGCCCGCGCTGCTGGGGCCTGCGCCACTGGCGCTGGCTCTGCTGGTACAGGTAGCGATGATGCTGGGTTCGGCAGCTTTGGTACCTCCGTCGGACGCTACCAGCCCGTACCTGATTGCGGATACGGACTTTACGACCCGCCTGTTGTTGCAAGTGGTCGATTTTGCCGCCGTGGTGGTGTTTATTATAATCTATGCAGCTTTCCGCGGCCGCCAGAAGGCCAATACACTGCTGGTCGGGCTGATTTATATCGGTATCCCGCTGGGCGTGCTGATGTCGGTCCTGTTCGGGGCCGAAATTGCTCTCACGCAGGCGGGGTTGGCTGATACGCTGCTGTATCCGCTGCAATTTGCCATTGGCGTTATCTCTCTGGTGCTGGTGGCGGGCGTCTTCCGCTCTGCCTTGCAGATGCGCGCGGGTAGGTCGCTCTTTATGGCGTTCCTGCTGATGGTCCTTATGTTGCTGGCTGATGGGGGCGTACAGCTCCTGCTGGCTGGCCAGATTAAGGTATAAATATGTTTATCTTCAAAATATTAGGGATGCTGGTAGCGCTTGGTTTTGTGCTGGGCATCCTGATGCTGTTTACCCTGTTCTGGACGGCCAAACGAATGGCCGATACCATCCAGCAGGGGCCGCAAGGACCGCAAAACCCGCGTTCGCGCCGTCAAGCCGCTGACCCCGGCGCACTGGAGGCGCGTGAGTGCCCATACTGCGGAACCTATGTAGCGGTGAGCCCGACGCTGGACAGCAAGGGTGTGTGTGACCAGTGCCGCAAGCAGGTGCGTAAAGCAGGCTGATGGATTGAAAGCGCCAGCAACGGCGCTTATATGCAACGGGATTACCCTTGTTCCGTTTTCTCTCAGGGAGTTCTTCCATGACAACCGATACCTATGCCTTTGGCTCGGCCAGCGAGCTGGAGAGCCTTGCCGCACGTCTGAAGGCCCGCGTGGCCAAGTACGACCTGCCGTATCTGTTCCTGTCCGTTCTGCCCCGGTTCCGTCGGTTGCAGAGGGTGCGCGATGCCTATCTGAACCGCCAGCGTGCCGTCGAGGCGCTGCTGCGCGACATGAAGAGCAGCGGTCTGGAAGCCGGAGAGGTTTTCCGGGCCCGTGCCGCGGACTACGAGATGCGCCGCACCTGCGCGATGTTCACCACCGGTTCGGTGAGCGGTGACCGCAGGGCCGTCGACGAGCTGAAAGCCTACGCCGCGCGGCTGGAACAGACGCTGGACGTTTGCCGCATGCTGCGGCCCGGCTGGCTGATGCCAGCGTAAATAACGAAAAAAGAGCAGGGCTTAGGTCCTGCTCTTTTGCTTTTGTAGGGCCTTAGCGCGCCAGTTTTTCGCGCACGTAGGCAGGAAGGTCAGCTACGTTGATGCGCTCCTGCGCCATGGTGTCGCGGTCGCGCACGGTCACGCTCTCGGGGCTTTGTTCAAGGGTTTCAAAGTCCACGGTGATGCACAGCGGCGTACCCACCTCGTCGTGGCGGCGGTAGGCTTTGCCGACGTTGCCCGTGTTCTCGAACAGGATGCGCCCCAAGCCCAGCTTTTGCAGGGTGTTTTTGATTTCCTGCGCTTTGGCGACCAATTCCGGCTTGTTCTTGGCCAGCGGAATCACCGCCGCCTTGATGGGGGAAAGGTGGGCTTTGAGCTTGAGCACGATGCGGTCCTTGCCGTCGCCCAGATCCTCGTGTGTATAGGCCTCGTTCAGGACGGCCAGAATACCGCGCTCGACCCCGGCTGATGGCTCGATGACGTAGGGGATGTACCATTTCTGGGTGTCGTCATCCATCATCGCCATTTTGGTGGTGGAATCGCTGTTCTTATGCACTTTGGCGCTGATATTGAATTCGTCCTGCGCCTTGGTGTGGTTGCCGAGGTCGTAGTCGGTCCGGTTGGCGATGCCTTCGAGCTCGTCATGGCCATGCGGGTACTTGTAATGCAGGTCAAACGTGCGCTTGGAGTAGTGGGCCAGGTCGGCTTTGGCGACGTCTTCCACCTCAATCTTGTCGCGGGGGACGCCTTGTGCTTCCCACCATTTCAGACGCTCTTCCAGCCAGTATTCGTGCCATTTTTCGTCTTCGCCTGGTTTAACGAAGAACTCCAGCTCCATTTGCTCGAACTCGCGCACGCGGAAAACGAAGTTGCGCGCCACAATCTCGTTACGGAAGGCTTTACCCTGCTGGGCAATGCCGAAGGGGATTTTGCGGGCGGTACTGTCCACCACGTTTTTGAAGTTGGCGAAGATATGCTGCGCCGTTTCGGGGCGGAGGTAACCGACGTTATCGTCGCTCGCCACGGGGCCGATGTGGGTTTTGAACATCAGGTTGAAGTCGCGGGCTTCGGTCAGGTTGGTGGAGCCGCACTTGTCGCACTTGCCGTCTTTGATGTGGTCGGCGCGCATGCGGTTTTTGCATTCTTTACAGTCCACCAGCGGGTCGGAGAAGGTATCCACGTGACCGGAGTAGGTGAACAACTTGCGGTGGCCGATGATGGCGCTATCAAGGCCTTCGATATCGTCACGTTCGTAAACCATGGCTTGCCACCAGGCATCCTTGAGGTTCTTTTTCAGTTCGACGCCGAGGGGGCCGAAGTCGTACATGCCTTTCAGGCCGCCGTAGATTTCGCTGCTCTGGAAGATAAAACCGCGCCGTTTACACAGCGATACCAATTCGTCCATCGACTTTGCAGGCATGAGAGGCAATCCTTGACTGAAGTTAGTTGTTTGGTGCAGTGCGCAATGTACATGGAATAAATCAGCTTTTCAACCGCCCTTGCGTACGGGCGCGCGGCAGGGTATACATGAGGGATTAAACCTTGTGCTTTTTCCCGTTTCTTTTTCCTCCCTGATTCTTTTCCAGACCTTCCAGACAACAAGGGGTTTGGCATGTCCAACCTGTTCAAGTTGCCGCCCAAGGTGCAGATCCGTGCCACGGGCTTTCCCTCGACCTTCCGCGACCTCGACATCTACAACACCCTCGATGGCCAGGATGCCCCGTCCGAAGTGACGGTGTTCTTTGCCAACAGCAAGGGCATCATGCCCAAGGGTGCCGAGGCCATCGGCGGTGCGCATCCGGCCGGTACGGCCGTCGACCGCCTCAACGCGTTCCTGACGCGCAACCGCTTCAACGCCGCCAAGGGCGAGATCATGATGTGGTCGAGCCAGCACGGCACGGCCATGATCGTGGGCGTGACCGACGGCAAGAAGACCGCGAACGACCTGCGTGCCCTGGGCACCAAGGTTGCCAAGGCCCTCAACGACAAGGGCTTCGTCTCCGCCACCATCATCACCGAGAAGATGGGCCAGTGCGTCGGCGGCACCACGCGTGCGCTGACCTACGGCATCCAGACCGGTGTGTTCACCTACAGCCTCAAGTCCAAGGGCGATGCCGAGCGCAAGCTCGCCGCGGTCGAGCTGGTTCCGTTCATGACCAGCAAGTGCTGCGACCTGGGCCAGGCCATCGGCGAGGCGAATGCCGCCGCCGAAGGCGCCAGCTTCATGCGCCAGCTCATCCTGATGCCGCCGAACATCCTCGGCACCAAGGAGCTGACTGCTGCGGCCCAGAGCCTGACCGACCTGAACAAGAAGCTCAGCGTCGACGTGCTGTTCGAGGACGAGCTCGAGCGCCTCGGCTTCGGTTCGCTGCTGGCCGTCGGCCGTGCCAGCGTGCAGAAGTCCTACGTGGTGGTGCTCCGCTACGAGGGCGACCCCGACGCGCCGTTGCAGGCGCTGGTCGGCAAGGGTCTCGTGTTCGACTCCGGCGGTATCAACATCAAGACCGACGGCGGCAAGGGCATGAAGGGCGACATGGGCGGCGCCGCGCTGGTGCTGGGTACCGTGTACGCCGCGGCTGCCAGCGACGCGAAGGTGAACCTCGTGGCCGTGATCGGCTGCGTGGAGAACGCCATCGCCGGCAATGCCTACCGTCCGGACGACGTGCTCACCAGCCTGTCGGGCAAGACCATCGAGGTCACCAACACCGACGCCGAAGGGCGCCTGGTGCTGGCCGACTGCCTGACCTACGTGGAGCGCACGTTCAAGCCGGCGAGCATCACCAGCTTCGCCACGCTGACCGGTCACGCCGTGATTGCCTCGGGCAAGCGCGCGCCGATCTTCAGCAAGAACGACAAGCTGGCCGACGCCATGACCAAGGCGGCGGAGACCACCGGCGAGATGGTGCTGCGCTTCCCGCTCGACGAGTACCTCTGGGCCGAAATGTCCAGCCGCATCGCGGACATGATCAACTCCAGCGGTAACCGGATGAGCCCGGGCCATGTTACGGCCGCGCTCTTCCTGAACCAGTTCGTCGAGAAGACGCCTTACCTGCACGTCGACATCGCCGGCGCGTCGGACCTCTGGGGTCCGGACGGCGGCCAGTACGGTGTGCGCATGACGCTCCAGTTCCTCAAGGACCTGAGCAAAAAGTAACGATTGAAGCAGCCCGTGGGAAACCACGGGCTGCTTTTTTATGTTGCCATGCAATAAGTTTTTTCTTGCTTTTATGCGGTGTTTTTGATAGTCCCACGTCCGAAACCTTACGAAATCTGAAACTTTTTCTGCCTGTCACGGCTATTAACCTTTATTCCAGACCCCATCTACAAGAGGGTTGCATCTATGCAAAACTCCACCTTCAGCCGGTTGCTCTGGCTGTTCTATCTGCCCCTGATCGCCCCCATGAGCGCTTTCCCGCTCGCGGGTATCATTGGCTTCTGGCCCACGACTGCCCTGTTGAGCGGTATTCTGCTCATCGGTGTGGCCGCCCTCGTGCTCGGCTACAGCAACAAGACGGCCCAGCCGTCGTCTGACCAGTTGCGCCGCTCCGGTGCCGTGTTCACGCTGATTGCCGGCGCCGGTTTTGCGGCTGCTGCCGGTTACAACGTCGTGACGACGTTGCCGTTCACGGGCACAAGCCTGTTGCTGGCATTGCTGTGCGTTGCGGCTTATAGCCTGTTCGTGTCGCTGGCCATCAGCCTGCCGGCCATCGACCGGGAACGAAACACTCCCAAGCAGGACCCTGTGGCCAAGCCCAAGGTGGCAACCATCGTGCTTACCCCCGATGGCAAGCCGCAGGTGATTGTGACCCGCATGAAGCGCGGTATGCCGCCGCAGCTGCCCAACACGGGCGGCAACGGTGGTGCTGTCCCCGCGCCCAAGCCGGCACCCAAATCGGATAACGGCTCCGGCACCTCTGCCTGAGCCAGCGTCAAAGCCCTCCTCTGGAGGGCTTTTTCGTTTGCTTTCAGAGGGTTGTTCGCACCTGCAAAGAAGTGGTTTTTTTAAGCCCTAATCTGGCGTATGATGACCGCCTAAACCGTACAAGAAAAGCGTGAAGAGGATACACCATGAAGAAGTGGGTCTACAGCTTTCAACCGGGCCAAGCCGAAGGCGGCGCCGCTGATAAAAACCTGCTGGGCGGCAAAGGTGCCAACCTGGCAGAAATGTGCGCCCTGAGCCTGCCCGTACCTGCCGGATTCACCATCTCGACCGATATTTGCACCTACTTCTACGACAATAACAAAACCTATCCCGCCGATCTGGAAGACCAAGTAACCGCCGCCATGAAAAAGGTAGAGGCCGTGATGGGCCGCACCTTTGGCGATGCGGGCAACCCTCTGTTGGTTTCCGTCCGCTCCGGTGCGCCGATCTCCATGCCCGGGATGATGGACACTGTCCTCAACCTCGGCTTGAACGACACCACCGTGCAAGGGATTGTTAAACAATCCGGCGATGCACGCTTTGCGTATGATTCCTACCGCCGTTTCATCCAGATGTATGCCGACGTGGTGATGAACGTACCGCACCATATGTTCGAGGACCTCATCCGCCAGCACAAAAGCTACAAAGGCGTGAGCGACGACACCGACCTGACAGCCGATGACTGGCAGCGTCTTGTTGGCCAGTTCAAAGACCTCGTCCGCCGCGAGAGCGGGCAGGCGTTCCCCGAGCAGCCCCATGACCAGCTCTGGGGTGCTGTCGGCGCCGTGTTCAAATCCTGGAACAGCCAGCGCGCCATTACCTACCGCCGCCTGAACGATATTTCCGCCACACTGGGCACGGCTGTGAACGTGCAGGCAATGGTGTTCGGTAACATGGGGAATGACTCCGCTACCGGCGTGACCTTTACCCGTAACCCGTCCACCGGCGAGAACGTGATTTACGGCGAGTTCCTGGTCAATGCGCAGGGCGAAGACCTTGTGGCCGGCATCCGTAATCCGGTTGACATCACCAAATCCATCGGTGGCGACGCCAGCATGGAAAACCGCATGCCCGGGCTGTTCAAACAGCTGAAAGACGTTTCCACGCAGCTCGAAACCCACTACCGCGACATGCAGGACATCGAGTTCACTATCGAGCAGGGTAACCTATGGCTGCTGCAAACCCGTGGCGGCAAGCGCACAGGCCGTGCAGCGCTTAAAATTGCGGTTGATATGTCCGCCGAGGGCCTTATCAGCCACGAAGATGCCATCCTTAAGGTTGACCCGCGCGCGCTGGACCAGCTCCTGCACCCGGCTATCGACCCTAACGCTCATTACGACGTGTTGACCAAAGGTCTGCCTGCATCGCCGGGCGCTGCCAGCGGCAAAATCGTCTTTACCGCTGATGACGCCGAGAAGATGGGCAAGGCCGGCGAGAAGGTGATTCTGGTGCGGGATGAAACCTCGCCGGAAGATATTCACGGCATGCACGCCGCCAAAGCCATTCTGACCGCCCGTGGTGGCATGACCAGCCACGCGGCTGTGGTTGCCCGCGGTATGGGTCGTCCATGCGTTTGCGGTACCACCACCGTGCACATTGACGAACATGCCGGTACCATGACGGTTGGCGGTACGGTGCTCAAGGCCGGTGACATCATTACGCTGGACGGCACCAACGGCCACATCATTGTCGGCGAAGTGCCGATGGTTGAGCCAAGCCTGACCGGCGAGTTTGCCCGCCTGATGCAATGGGCGGACGATGTGCGCACCATGGGCGTGCGCGCTAACGCCGATACCCCTAAAGATGCCGAAACCGCCCGCCGTTTTGGCGCGGAGGGCATCGGTCTGTGCCGCACCGAGCATATGTTCTTTGAGCCGGGGCGCATCAATGTGGTCCGTCAGATGATTCTGGCGGAGGATATTGAAGCCCGTCAGGACGCGCTGGACAAGCTGCTGCCGATGCAACGCAGCGACTTTGAAGGGCTGTTCCGCACCATGGCAGGCCTGCCGGTAACCATCCGCCTTCTGGACCCGCCGCTGCACGAGTTCCTGCCCCATGCCGAGGCTGAAATTGCCGAAGTTGCCAGCATGGCCGGGACCACGCCGGAACGTCTGAAAACCCGCATGCACCAGATGCGCGAAGTGAACCCCATGCTGGGTCACCGCGGGTGCCGTCTGGGCATCAGCCATCCAGAAATCTACGACATGCAGGCCCGCGCCATTATTGAAGCGGCGCTGAACGTGCTGAAGACCGAAGGTGCCGCACCGCAGGTGGAGATTATGGTGCCGCTGGTCGGTGGTGTGAAGGAGCTGGCCTGGCTGCGCAGCCGTATTGATGCGGTAGCGCAGGAGCTGATTACCGCTGCCGGTGCCAAGCTGGACTACACCGTGGGCACCATGATCGAGTTGCCCCGCGCGTGTATCACAGCGGACACCATTGCCGAGCAGGCTGACTTCTTCAGCTTTGGCACCAACGACCTGACCCAGACAACCATGGGCATCAGCCGCGACGACAGCGGCAGCTTCCTGGGGGCGTACCTGGGTGCCGGTATTTTTGAGCGTGACCCGTTCGAGAGTATCGACGTGGACGGCGTTGGCGCGCTGGTGGAAATGGGCATTACCAAAGGCCGCACCACCAAGCCGGGTCTGAAAACCGGCATCTGTGGCGAGCATGGTGGTGACCCTGCGTCCATCCGCTTCTGCCGCAGCGTTGGGCTGACGTATGTGAGCTGCTCGCCGTTCCGCGTGCCGGTGGCGCGCCTGGCTGCCGCACAGGCCGAGATTTGGGAAGCGAAAAAGGCTTCTGCTGCGCCTGCCAAGCTCAAAGCAGCATCCTAAAACATACAAAACCAAGGCGGCCTTCGGGCCGCCTTTTTTATAGGGTCACACGCTCAGGCGTTATCATCTGCCGCTGAGGGCGGGTAGGTATAGGTGGCCCAGTCGGGCTTGCGCGCGGTAAGTTGCATGTTGCCCGCCAGAAGGGGCTCGCCTTTGGCGACCTCGGACAGGCGCAAAATAGCAATGCCGTGGCCATCTGCCGTGGTGCTGTAGAGGGTGCCGATTTCCAGTCCGCCGCGCATGACGGGGGTGCCGAGAGGCGGGGCGATGCCGTTAAATGTCACCTGCATCAGGCGCTTTTTCGGCTGGGTGCGGAAGTGGGTGCGGGCGGTGAGTTCCTGCCCCACATAGCAGCCTTTTTTGTAGTCGATGCCGTGCAGGTCGGCGAGGCACATCTCGTTGAGGATGGTCTTACCGGGGGAGGCGTCCATCTGGCCGTCCGGTACGCCGAGCCGGATGCGGTGGGCGTGATAGTCCGTCAGTGTAGCATTTGTTGCAGGCTGCGGCGCATTTACGGGTACTACGGCGCGCAAACCGAGAGCATTCAAGCGCGGGTCGGCGTATATTTTTCCGTTTGTGATAGTTTTTTTGTCTACATCGTCGCCTATTATTGCGTATATGGAATAATCCCCACTCATATCATCGTATTCAACCTTGTTTTGGACCTGATAGCTGTGCAGGGCTTTCGCAAGTGGCATCAGCTGGTCACGGGCAACGTCCAGCAGAAGATGGGTGGGGGTCTCGATGATGAAAAAGTCGTACAGGAAGCGCCCCTGACCTGTCAGATGTGCAGCGTAAAGAGGCTGGTCCGGCTTGAGCTGGCTCAGCGAGTTGGTGACCATCGTCTGCAGGAATGTTTTGGCATCCGGTCCGGAAAGGCCAAGCAGTCCACGATCACTCAGGTGCACAATACTGGTGGGCATTTGTTGCTTTGCATCCTTCAAAATAGGCTGTCTGACCGTTATAAACCGAATTAAACCGGAATAAAATACGAAAGAAATTAGGTGATTACCCACCCGTACACTATGGTATGGTCATGGAGCGGATGCTGCGGTATGATGCCGCCCCGAGAAAGAACAGCAACAACACAGAGAGTTGCCCGTGACCGTTCGTGAAAATACGCTTTTGGCCTGGCGGGCCTCGGCCTTTATGCTGGGTGGCGCGTTGCCGCTGATTCTGATGGGCCGTGCCGTGATGGCTGTGTGGCTGTTGCTGGGTATTATTTTTGGCCTGATTGCCATGGGACAGGCCGCACTGAAAGCCGAAACCTGGACGTCTGCCCTCGGCACGACCGGTGTAAAGATTTGCGGTGTTGTTTTTTTGACTTACTCCGTATCCTGCGCGTTTTCCGTCGATCCTGTCTATTCCTATAGCCGCCTGCTGGAAGTGGGCGGATTGATGCTGGGTGGCCTGCTGCTGTTTGTTGTTTTGCGGGACATGCCTGCCCGCGCCCTCAACTACGGGCTGAAAATCATGGGCATTACGACGATTTTGATGATGGGTTTGTGTCTGGCGGATGCCTTTTCCAACAGCCAGCGCCTGAGCATGGGCCTGCATGGCAGCAAAAAATGGCAGAGCGACAGCCGTTTGAACTATATGAGCTCCGTTCTGGCCGTGCTGCTGCCTTACATGTGGGTGTGGTTGCACCGTAAATGGCGCGACGGCGAATATGCCGCCCGCCTGCTGGCCATGCCACTGGCCGCGGCCGGATTCTTTACTGTATTTGCCTGTGGTGGCCGTGCCGGTTGGGTGGCTGCTGTGGTGGCAACAACGCTGTATCTGGTTTTGGGTGGCCGCTGGCACGGTCTGGTGCTGCACCGTCGTCACTGGCTGATGCTGCCGTTTATTCTGATTGCCGGTCCGGTCGGCTACGGTATGTCCCGCGGGTGGGATGTGCTGTGGGGACGCCTGACGTTCTGGAACGAACCGAATGGTCTGGCTATGTCCGGCCGTGGGGAAATCTGGCGTTTTGCCGTTTCTCATCTGGGTGATAATCCGATTACAGGTATCGGGATGAATGCGTTCCGCAAGCTGGATATTCCGCAGGGGCTGGATCTGGCCTCCAATGCCCATCCGCATAACTTCCTGATTCAGCTGCTTTTGGAAACGGGCATTCTGGGCACGCTCCCTACATTGGCGCTTATTGGCTTGGTCTTGGCCTATCTGTGGCGGTATGCGCAGGTCAATCTGTACGGCCTTGCTGGTTTGTGCAGCGTGAGTGCCTTCCTGGTCGCATCGCTGGCGAATACATCTATCTTTCAGGCATGGTGGCTGGTGTTCTTTGTTTTTGGTGCCATTTTGGGTGTACGGCTGTGCCGGGTCGAGCGGAAGGCGGTGTCATGACGGCACCCCTGCGCGTTACCCAGATTGTTGGCAGCGAAGGCCCGGGCGGGGCCGAAGCTTTTTTTGTACGCCTTGTCCGTGCCCTGCACGAGGTGGATGACAAAATCCTGCAACAGCAGGTGATTGTGCGTGATGGCTCGTGGATTGCCAGCCGCATGCGGGAGCTGAACATCCCGCACCAGACAGCCCGTTTTGGCGGCATGTTCGACTTTAAAACCCGTCCCGAGCTGGAGAAGATGATTGCCGACTTCGGCCCCCATATCGTCCAGACGTGGATGAACCGCGCCAGCCGGTTCCTGCCCAAATTGACGGTGCCCACTGTCGGCCGCCTTGGCGGGTATTACAAGCTCAAGTACTACAAGCGCTGCAATCACCTCATTGGCAATACGACAGACATCTGTGCGTACATCAAAAAATCGGGCTGGCCCGAGGACAAAGTGAGCTACGTGCCCAACTTTGTTGACCTGCCGCCGGAGGGGTTCGAGGATTACCGCCTCGACGTGCGGGAGGAGTACGGCATTGACTCCCAGACGCGTCTGCTGGTGATGGCAGCCCGCCTGCACGAGAACAAGGGGGTGGACATTGCCCTCTATGCCCTGAGCATGTTGCCGGATAATGTGCACCTGCTGATAGCGGGGACGGGGCCCGAAGAGGCCAACCTGCGCGCAGCGGTGGAAGCGGACGACTTGAGCAAGCGCGTCCATTTTGCCGGCTGGGTGAACCAGATGACCCCGCTGTTTGCGGCCGCGGATATTTTCCTGGTACCGTCGCGCATCGAGCCGCTGGGCAACGTGGTGCTGGAAGCCTGGGCCCATAAGCTGCCTGTTGTTGCCACCATGACGCCGGGCCCCAAAAGCCTGATACGCGACGGCGAAACCGGTCTGCTGGTCCCCGTGGAAGACGAAAAGGCGCTGGCCCGCGCAGTTGAGAAACTGCTGAACGACGATGGCCTGTCGAGCCGTATGGCTGAGGCCGGACTGCATGAGGTGAAACGCCATTTTGCCCAATCTGCCGTGGTGGAAGAATACCTGCGGCTGTACCGTAAGCTGGCAGCGCAGGAGCAGTAGGCCATGTGCGGTATCGGGGGTGTTGTCCTCTCCGGGGGGCGGGCAGTAAAGCGGGATGTGCTGGAGCGTCTGGGCGATGCCATGGCCCACCGCGGTCCTGACGGCGAGGGGTACTTTGCCAAGAACAACGTCGGCCTTGTTCACCGCCGATTGAGCATCATCGACCTTGCGGGCGGCGCCCAACCGATTGCCACCCAAAAGGGCG
This sequence comes from Pseudomonadota bacterium, assembly GCA_016125375.1. Taxonomy (GTDB): domain Bacteria; phylum Pseudomonadota; class Alphaproteobacteria; order UBA1280; family RI-95; genus RI-95. Next base: position 116,462 of record WGLU01000007.1, read on the forward strand.
ATATGCAGATTGTCTGCAATGGCGAGATCTATAACTACCGCCCCTTGCAGGATGACATCGAAAAGCAGGGCATCACCCTGACCACCCGTTCGGACAGCGAGGTACCCATGTACCTCTACCGCAAGCACGGACTGGATTTTGTGACCTATCTGGACGGCATGTACGCCCTTGCCCTGTACGATGATACGACGGGCGATGTGGTGCTGGCACGCGACCCTGTAGGCATCAAACCGCTTTATTACTGCCAGATTGACGCCGGCATCGCCTTCGCGTCCGAAGCCGGGGCACTGGTGCGGGCTGGCTGGTGCGCGTCGGAAGTGAATCCCGCAGCGTGGCCGTCGTTCTTCAACCGCCAGTTTGTGGGCGGCCAGCAGACGTTGTTCAAAAACATCCACCGCGTCATGCCGGGCGAGGTTCTGCTTATCCGCGACGGTAAAATTGCCGAGCGCAAGAGCTATCCTCTGGAGCTGAATCCGCCGCACCGGATGACGGAGGCGGATGCCCTCGACCAGCTGGACGAGGTGATGAGCAAGGCTGTGACCACGCATTTACAGTCCGAGGTGCCTTACGGGGCTTTCCTGTCCGGCGGGGTGGACTCGTCCACTGTTGTGTCGCTGATGTGCGACATCGACCCCAATACCGTGCGCACCTACACAGTGGGTTTTAATAGCACCACCGTCAGCGACGAGCGTGCGCTGGCTTACCGCCTGGCCGCCAAGCTCAAGACCGACCATGCGACGGTGAGCTTTAGCGAAGAAGATTTCTGGACCTATCTGCCCATTATGTGCACGGTCATGGACGACCTTGTGGCCGACTACGCCGCCTTGCCGACACTCAAACTGGCTGCCCGGGCGAGCGAGGATGTGAAGGTGATTCTGTCCGGCGAAGGCGGGGACGAGATTTTTGCCGGCTACAGTCGTTACCGCCGTGGCGGCTGGCTGGATACGCTGCGTGGCCGTACCTTTGGCGGGCGTGGCGATGCGGCCGATTATGCCGGCCTCTTCCGCGATGATTATGTGGCCCACTGGCGGGGCAGGGACAGGCAGAACCTGTTTCCGGATGCGGGTTTTACCCAGCTCCAGCACTATCAGGCCTGCGACATGGCGGACTGGTTGCCCGATGATTTGCTCACCAAGGTTGACCGCTCGCTGATGGCATATGGCATTGAAGGACGTGTACCGCTGCTCGACCGCCATGTGGTGGGCTTTGCCTTTGCCTTGCCCGACGCGCTCAAAGTGCAGGGGCGGCAGGGTAAATATCTGCTGAAAAAATGGCTGGACAAACGCCACCCAATGCTTGGTGTATGGGAGAAAAAGCGCGGTTTTACCGTACCCGTACAGGTGTGGCTGGAAAGCCGACGCAGACGTATCGCCGCGTATCTGCTGGAGCATCCGGGTATCGCTCAGGCTCTGATGGTGGAAGACCTTAAAACCTGGCTGGCCGAACCGTTGGACAAGAAAGGCGCCAAGCTCCTGTTCACCATTTTGTGTTATGCCCTGTGGCACGATATTTACATCCTTGGCCGCCCGCTGCCCGAGCGGCTGTTAAACCCTGCGCGAAACGCTGGATAATCCCCGTGCGCGCATGTACAATGCGGTGACCTGCAAGACAAAGACGGAGATGCCCCGTGGCTGAGACAAAAAGCCAAAGCTTTGAAGAAGCGATGAAAACCCTTGAAGGGCTGGTGACCCAGTTGGAGAAGGGGGATATGTCCCTTGACGAAGCTCTTGCTGCGTTCGAGAAAGGCGTTGCCTTGCACGGCGTTTGCCAGAAAAAACTGCGCGAAGCCGAAATGCGCGTCGAAAAAGTACTGGCCGCACAGGACGGTCAGGTAACCACTCAACCGTTCGAGACGGAAAACCGCTGATGACACATCTGACACCTGTAGAGGGTAACTCCCGTATGATCCGCATGGATGCCGACGAGATTCAGGAACTGGAGGCCTATGCCAACACCATTTCCGCTGCGGTGGAAGAAGAGCTGGATACGCTCCTGCCGAACGTGGATGGTAACGAGGAAGACCGCCTGTTCGAAGCCATGCGCTACAGTGTGTTCGCTGGCGGTAAGCGTGTGCGCCCGCTGCTGATTATGGCCACCAACGAAATTATGGGCGGCAACAAAAAGCGCGCCATGCGTGTGGCTGCGGCGATGGAATGCCTGCACACCTACTCCCTGATTCATGACGACTTGCCCTGCATGGACGACGACGACCTGCGCCGCGGCAAGCCGACCTGCCACATCCAGTTTGACGAAGCCACCGCCGTTTTGGCTGGCGACGCCTTGCTGACCATGACGTTCGAGATTCTCTCTGACGTGGATACCCACCCGGACCCGAACGTCCGTATGCGCCTTGTGGCCCTGTTTGCCGAGGCGGCCGGCGCCCGCGGTATGGTGGGCGGCCAGATGATGGATATGCTGGCTGAGCAGCATGGCAAAAAAGACTTTGACCAAGGGGCTCTGGCCCGTTTGCAACGGAAGAAAACCGGTGCTTTGTTCTCTGCCAGCTGCGAGGCTGCGCTGATTCTGAACGGCGGTACCCGTGACGAGTTCCACCGCTTTACCTCGTACGCCAAGAACCTCGGCCTTGCCTTCCAAATGGTGGACGATGTGCTGGACGAGGTGGGTGACGAAGCCAAACTTGGCAAACGCACGAAAAAAGACGCTGGCCGTGGCAAGGCAACCTTTGCCCGTCTGTTGGGCGTTGACGGTGCAAGCCGTCAGGCGGAGTTTCTGGTTCAGCAGGCTGTCGATTACCTGCGACCTTTCCACAACAAGGCCCGTGTGTTGGACCTGCTGGCACGTTTTGTGGTCTGTCGTACCCACTAATGCATTGAAGCAAAATAAAAACCCCCGCCGTGTGGCGGGGGTTTGTTCGTTTATTTCTTGGAGATGCTCTCCAGCAGCGTCTTCAGCTCCTGACGCTGGTCGTAGGTCATCTTGCTTTTCAGGTTATCCAGTTTGACCTGAATGTAGGCCTCGTCACCGGGGACGAGCCTGAACCACAGCCATGCCTTGACCAGGTCACCTGTATTGTCGAAATACAGGGCCATGTCGGAGCAGAGCTTTTTGGTATTCACGTTCATGCCTTCGGGGACACTGAAGCCGCGCTTGGTGCGCAGCATGTCCACGATCATGGTGTGGGCGCGGGGTTTGTCTTCCGCCGTGCCGCGGCCATATGCGTACATGAATGCGAGCATACCTTCCAAGCCGTCGATGCCGGCATCAACCCCTTCGCGGGCGAGAGTGAAGGCCAGCATGTCATCGGACGGCAGGTCTTTACCTTTCAGCAGCTCGGCGACGAGGATTTTTGGTGCCTGCGGATGGCCGCTATAGACAGCCTTCAGATACAGGCGCGTTGCCTTGGTGGGGTTTTTATCCGTGCCGATGCCCAGCATCAGGCAGCGGGCAGCTTCGGCAAGGCCGAACATGTTGTCCGCCTGAGCGGATTTTTCGTACCAGCCGAAGGCGGTCCGGGCATCTGCCGGGCAGGCGATGCCGTTTTCGATGTAGTAACCGAGAATGGTCATGGCCATGCCGTCACCGGTCTGGGCATGTTCCCAGACGCGTTTGAACAGCGCTTCGGCTGAGAGCGGTTCCGGTGCCGGAGCGGCGGCGGCAGCTTCAGGCTCGGCGGCCTTCGGGGTCGGGGGTGCTTCGAGCTGGAGGCCCTTTTCGGCCAGCAGCGCATCGACCCACGGGGCGAGCTTGGTGTCGCTGTTGCGGGCAAGCCAGAGCCAGCGGGTGGCCTCGACTTCGCGGTCGGGACCGAAGGCACCGGTCAGATAGGCAACGCCAAGGGCGTACATACTGGGGCCGTGGCCCACGCGTGCTTTGAAGAGGAGGTCCTCTTCGCGCTTGTTGGTCATGGGAACATCCAAAGAGGGGGGACGGGAAAAGGGGACAGGTGCAGCAAACAATACCGCCGAGTATACACAGGCTGCGACAGCATGGTCAAGGCGGGCAAATTAAGCTATACAGGTAGCATGACACACAGACTGGATATATACCTCGTCAACAATGGCATGGCCCGCAGCCGTGCCCGCGCGCGCGAGCTGGTTGAGGCCGGACATGTGCAGGTTAACGGTACAGTGCCGAAGAAAGCCTCTTTTGTGGTTGAGGACGGTGCAGAGGTTGTGCTGCTGCAAGAGGATCATCCCTACGTCTCCCGCGGGGCCTTCAAGCTGCTGGCCTTGCTTGAGGCAGCGCCGAAGTTGGCGCTCAAAGGCAAGGATGTCCTTGATTTGGGTGCGTCGACCGGCGGCTTTACGCAGGTTGCTCTGGAAAAGGGCGCTGGCCTTGTGTATGCGCTGGATGTGGGTACAGGGCAGTTGGATGCCAGCCTTGCCCGTCTGAAGCAAGTCATCAATCTGGAAAAAACAGACGCACGCGACCTCGATGGCGTGGATTTTGACCCTGCGCCCACTGTATTGGTCGGGGATATCAGCTTTATCAGCCTGACCAAGGTACTGCCCTCCGTATTTGGGCGCCTGCCGGAGCTGCGCCAGCTGGGGTTGCTGGTTAAGCCGCAGTTCGAGCTCCAGCCGGAGGATATCGGCAGCGGCGGTCTGGTCAAAGACCCCGAGAAACACACCCGCGCCTGTGAAAGTGTTAAAGCCTGTGTAGAAGCACACGGGTTTAGCGTGCGCGTGCTGGTGCCGTGCCCGCTCAAAGGTGGCGATGGGAATCAGGAGTTCCTGCTGTACGCGGAAAAAAGCGCATGATGACGCCAGAAGAACAGATAGATTTTTCCAAGCTTTCCGCATGGATATTGTCCGACGGCAAGGCAGGGCATTTGAACCAGAGCATCGGCGTGGCCGAGGCGCTGGGGGTGCCGTATACCGTTGTACCGGTCCGGCAAAAAGCATGGGCACCGCTGGTGCGCTGGGCCGACCCGTTTTGGGGGGTGGAGGCTGACTTCCCTGCGGGCAGGCCGGATATTCTGTTGGCGACAGGTAACGCGACCGTTGGTCTGGCGCGCGGCATCAAGGTACGGGACCCCAACATTTTTACCGTGCAGATGATGCGCCCGCGTGGCGGTATTTTCCCGTTTGATGTGGTGGCTGTGCCTGCCCATGACCGCGTGGAGGAAACCGACAAAGTGGTGGTTACTGCCGGTGCCCCGAACCGGGTGACGGTTGAAGGGCTAGCCGCCGCAGCTGCCGTCTGGACTGATAAATTGGCCTTTACCGGTGTACGCAGGCTGGGCGTGTTGATAGGCGGCACATCCAAACATGCGGCGTTTACGGTAGCCGATGCCCGGGCACTGGCTGCGGATGTGCTGGCCCTGAAGAAAGCGGGCGGTTTTGGTCTGCTGGTAACCGTATCACGCCGGACGGGTGATGCGCAAACAACAGTTCTAAAAGAGCTTCTTTCTGGTCCGGATGTGTTCTTCTGGGATGGGGAAGGGGAAAACCCCTATCAGGGGATTCTGGCTCTGTCCGACGCGCTGGTGGTGACAGCGGATTCGGTTTCCATGGTGTCGGAAGGGTGCAGTGCCGGTAAGCCTGTCCATGTTTTTGGGCTGAGCCATTATAACAAGGGCAAGTTCGCCCGATTCTATCATCTGCTGGCAAAACAGGGGCGGATTGCGCCGCTCGGCAGCGCGCTTTTTGAGGCGCCGGAGACGCCATTGGCGGATGCCATGCGGGTGGCCGGATTCATCCGTGCCCGTTACCTGCGCCATTATTTGATTCATCATGCCGCCTAGGGGTTGATATTCCTGTTCCCCCTGCCCATGTAACGGCGGTAGTTCCCTACACTTCTTTCCTTTTCTTATCTTTCTACGAGGAACACCATCATGTCCTTCGGTCGCTTCTTCACCGGTGTCGTCATCACGATACTGCTTCTGCTTGGTGCCCCGTACCTGAGCACCATCGTCCCCATCGCAACCGTCGCCGCGCTCGCCCTCTACGGCGCGTACTTCGTCGGTTGCCTGCGGCTGCCCGCCGTCCTCACCGATCGGGTGATGGACGACGCGCCTCTGGACGAGCTCGAGAACATCGTCAAGGCCGAAAAGCTGGGCCTGCCCGGCTATGGCCTCGTCCTCTGCCGCGAGGTTTTCGGCGTGGCGTTCATCGCCGCGGCGATGGGCGCGGTCATCTGGGGCGGCGGTTCGCTGCTGATCCATCTGGGCGTCATCACCGTCACCTACACGGGCTGACGTTCCAGCAACAAACGAGAAAGCACCGCCGCAAGGCGGTGCTTTTTTTATGGGGTCAGAATAAAGGGGCTTTATAAAAGCGCACCGCCCCTCCGAAGAGGGGCGGTTCCAGAAGGCCGACCTGTTCAAGGGTCTCGGCCACCGCGCCACACAGGGAGTTACCTACTTTAGTTGTTTCGGTCGCTCAACCCGGGCGCAGATCACGGGCGCAAGTATTAAACTGGGCCTTGTTTACCCAATTTGCAACCCTGATGCAACAAAAATTATGCCTCTGTTGCAGGGGCTGTGGCCGACAGGTCACGGGATGTGCCCATAACGTGGTAGCCACCGTCAACGTGAATCACCTCGCCCGTTACTCCGGCAGACAGCGGCGAGAGCAGATACAGGGCATTTGAGCCGACCTCGTCGGCAGTTACATTGCGGCCCAGAGGCGCGTTGACAGCATTATAGGTCAGCATTTTGCGGAAATCGCCAATACCGGAAGCGGCCAACGTGCGGATAGGGCCTGCGGAAATGGCGTTAACGCGCACATCGTTGACGCCCAGGTCGGCGGCCAGATAGCGGACGGAGGCCTCGAGCGCTGCCTTGGCCACACCCATGACGTTATAGTTGGGCACAACTTTTTCGGCGCCGTAGTAGCTCAGGGTTACCATGCTGCCGCCTTTGTTCATCAACGGCAGGGCGGCGCGGGCAGCGGCGATGAAGGAATAGCAGGAAATATCCATGCTCAGGGCAAAGTTGCTGCGGCTTGTATCAACAAAGCGGCCACGCAGCTCTTCTTTATCGGCAAAGGCGATGGCGTGGACAATAAAGTCGATTTTGCCCCAGCTTTTGCCGATGGTGGCAAAGGCGTCATTGATGGCGTCGTCGTTGGTAACGTTGCACTCGATGACCATGTTGCTGCCAACGCTGGCGGCCAGCGGTGTAATACGCTTGTGCAGGGCCTCGCCCGCATAGGTAAAGGCCAATTCGGCACCCTGGGCATGCAGCTGCTGGGCGATACCCCACGCGATGGATTTGTCGTTGGCGACGCCCATGATAACGCCGCGTTTACCGTCCATAATGCCCGACATATGATAACTCCTTTTACAAATGGAGCATCTTTTTAACACTGTCGGGCGTGGGGAGCAACGGCTCTAAAGCTCGGCGGCATTCTTGTAGGCCAGAAAAGCCTGCGGGGAGGGGGCTTGCTCTGCTGGCCCCAAAGCGGTAACCGCCTGTACTATTTGTGTAGGGGGGCGTCGCTGGTAAAGCCGGATGCCGGAGCCGGTGCGCCGGCAGGTGTCTGACCCGGAGGAATGGCACCTGTTAGTTCCTCTGGCTTGATGCCCAGCTGTTTGGCAAGGCGCTTAATACCGACAAGCTCGCCCTCGAAAATAGTACTGTAACCGCCACCGTAACAGTTAGAGCAAACAGGCATGGGATAACCTTTCATCGCTGCTGGGTAACTTATGGTTCGTTACAGTAACTTTATTGGTTACATAAAACCCCAAGGTAAATTAGTATAAAAATTAACTGATAATAATCATATATTGAGGATGTGTTATGCAGCTGGATAAGTTTTATGGAGTATCAAATGAGGTCAGGCAGCAGGCATACCAGCTTTACCAATTTATCGAACCGCATATGCCCAAGCTGCTGGATGGTTTTTATGGCCATGTCCAACAGGTCCCCGAACTTAGAGAGATTCTGGCCGGCAAAAATACAGATGTGTTGAAAAAGGCCCAGATGAAGCACTGGCGCGCTGCCATGGCCGCGACCGAAGATCCTGCTTATGCAGAGCAGACGCTGCGCATTGGCGAGGCCCACGAGCGCATCGGCCTGGAGCCAAAATGGTACATGGGGGCGTATGCCTTCCTGATGGCTGAGATTACACGCCTGATTTGCGAAAATACGGGCTTCTTTGACCGTGACAAGCGGGTGCAGATGATAGATGCCATGGTCCGTATTTTCATGATGGATATGGCGCACGCCATTTCGGTCTATCAGGAAAAGAAGATTGATACCCTCGCCGACGTGATGACAGAGATGAACACATTCGGCAAAGAGCTCACCGATCGGTTGCAACAGTCGGCCGCGGCAGCACAGGAAATGAGTAGTTCCATTAACGAAATCACCCAACAGACCCATAGTGTCGGCCAATTAATGGAAGTGCTGATGGATTACGCCGGGAATGTGCAACAATCCATGAGCGAGCTCGAATCCCTCTCGAAAAACATCAATGGTGTTCTGTCGCTTATCCGGGATGTGGCCGAACAGACCAACTTGCTGGCGCTGAATGCGGCGATTGAGTCCGCCCGTGCGGGCGAGGCTGGACGGGGTTTTGCCGTGGTAGCCGATGAGGTACGCAAGCTGGCCGGTACGACCAATAACTCGGTTGTAGATATCGGTACCCAGATATCGCAAGTGCAGGCGCAGATTGTGACAGCCGTTCAGCAGGTCACCAACATGGTCAAAAGCATTACCGAGGTGCGGGACAATAATATGAATATCAGCTCCGCCATTAACGAGCAGAGTGCGGCAACCGAACAGATTACCGAAGGGATTGCCGGACTGCACAATCACGCGGAAAGTGCGAACAGCTCTATCTCACAGAAAATCCAGAGAAGTCTGGGACGGATGTAACTTTTAGCACTCTAAGCTTGAGAGTGCTAATCGGATGCCTTATATTGAAACAGTGGTGCCTGTGCACCAAGTGTTTTACGTAAGGGGAAACATCCATGAATCCAGAGCGTTATACCCAAAAAGCCATTGCCATCCTCAATGATGCGCAAAATCTTGCCCTGCAGGAAAACCACCAGCAGCTGACCTGCTGGCATGTGCTGCACGCCTTTATGGACGATACGGAAGGATATGCGGCGCGTCTGCTGCAAAAGGCGGGGGCGGACGTGGTCACCCTGCGCGCGGCGATTAAGACAGAACTGGATAAGTTGCCGCAGGTACAAGGCAGCGGCGCGCAGATGTACGCCGACCGCGACCTGCAAAAAGTGCTGGCGATGGTGGAAAAGGAAAGCAAGGTCTGGGGCGACAGCTTTGTGGCCGCTGATGTGCTGCTGTACACCCTTGTCCGCGATGGGGGCGAGGCCGCCAAAGTGCTGCAAAAGGCAGGCGTGCGCGACAAGGCCCTCAAAGAAGTAATGACTGCCGAGCGTGGCGGCCAGAAGGCCGAAAGCCGCAGCGCCGAAGACACTCAAGGCGCCCTGAATAAATATACCCGTGATGTGACGGCCGACGCCCGTGCGGGTAAAATGGACCCGATTATCGGCCGTGAGGACGAAATCCGCCGGACAATCCAAGTCCTCTCCCGCCGGACCAAAAACAACCCTGTGCTGATTGGTGAGGCCGGGGTGGGTAAAACAGCCATTGTAGAAGGGTTGGCGCAGCGTATTGTCAACGGTGACGTACCGGAAAGCCTGAAGAACAAACGTCTGTTGAGTCTGGATATGGGCGGGCTGATTGCCGGCGCCAAGTTCCGTGGTGAGTTTGAAGAACGCCTGAAAGCTGTGCTGAAAGAAGTTGAGGCTGCCGCAGGCGAAATCATCCTGTTCATCGACGAACTGCACACCATTATGGGCGCAGGGGCTACGGGTGAAGGGGCAATGGATGCCTCCAATTTGCTCAAGCCCGAGCTGGCACGCGGCGCGCTGCACTGCGTAGGCGCCACGACGCTGGACGAATACCGCAAACATATCGAGAAAGACCCCGCCCTTGCGCGGCGTTTCCAGCCTGTGATGGTGAACGAGGCGACTGTGGGGGAAACCATCTCCATCCTGCGCGGGATTAAGGAGAAGTACGAGGTCCACCACGGCGTACGGATTGCCGATACGGCACTGGTGGCTGCGGCTAACTTGTCCAACCGGTACATTCAGGGGCGGTTCCTGCCCGACAAGGCGATTGACCTTGTGGACGAGGCAGCCGCCAATATCCGTATGGAAATCGACTCCAAGCCCAAAGAGCTGGATGAGGTTGACCGCAAGCTGATGCAGCGGAAAATCGAAAAGCGCGCGCTGGAGAAAGAATCCGACGCCGCCAGCATCAAGCGCCTTGAAGAGCTGGGCAAGGAACTGGACAAGCTGCAGGCAGAGTCCGACCGTTTGACGAAAGAATGGGTGGAAGCCAAGCGGCTGATTCAGGGCAGTGCCAAAATCAAGGAAGAGCTGGATGAGGCGCGTCGTGAAGTTGAGGTCAAGACCCGTGAGGGTGATCTGGGCCGTGTGGCCGAGCTCCAGTACGGGGTCATCCCGACGCTGACCAAACAGCTCGAGCAGATGCAGAAGGCAGAGGCTGCGGGCGAAAAAGGCGGCGAGAAGGTAAAGTCCACCCTCCTGCGTGAAGAGGTGACCGAGGACAGTATCGCCAAAATCGTCTCCGCATGGACGGGTATTCCTGTGGATAAAATGCTCGAAGGCGAGCGTGAGAAGCTGCTGAACATGGAAAAACTGCTCGGCAGCCGCGTGATTGGCCAACCGGCACCGATTGCAGCCGTTTCCGAGGCCGTGCGCCGTGCCCGTGCCGGCTTGCAGGATGCGCGCCGCCCCATCGGGTCGTTCCTGTTCCTGGGGCCCACGGGTGTGGGTAAGACCGAGCTGAGCAAGGCGCTGGCCGAGTTCCTGTTCGACGATGATCAGGCGATGATCCGCATTGATATGTCCGAGTATATGGAAAAGCATACGGTGAGCCGCCTGATTGGCGCCCCTCCGGGCTATGTGGGCTACGATCAGGGCGGGGCCCTGACAGAGGCCGTGCGCCGCAAACCCTACAGCGTCATCTTGTTTGACGAGGTGGAAAAGGCGCATCCGGACGTTTTCAACGTGCTCTTGCAGGTGCTGGACGACGGTCGCCTGACCGACGGTCAGGGCCGCACGGTGGACTTTACCAACACGGTCATCATCCTGACATCCAACCTTGGGGCCGAGCACTTGGCAAACCTTAAGGACGGTAAAAGCGTGGAAACCGTGCGCGATGATGTGATGAAGGTTGTTAAAGGTGCCTTCCGTCCGGAGTTTTTGAACCGTCTGGACGATATCATCCTGTTTGGCCGCCTGGACCGTGCTGTAATGGCCGGTATTGTGGACGTGCAACTTAAAGGACTGGAGAAACTGCTGGCTGAGCGCCGTATGACGCTGGAGCTGGACGCTGCTGCCAAAAACTGGCTGGCCGAACGTGGTTATGACCCGGTTTACGGGGCGCGACCACTCAAGCGGGTTATCCAGAAAGAGCTGCAGAACAAGCTGGCCGAGCTCATCCTGCGGGATGTACTCAAGGACGGTGACAAGGTGGAGGTGGGTGTGCGCGATGGCGCGCTTGATATTCGCCGCAATCAGGTTGTTGCTGCTTAATAGGTACGAAAAACCTGCGAAAAGCCCATCCTTACCGATGGGCTTTTGCTATACTGTTACAAAAGAAGAACAGGAGTTTGTACCGTTACCATGTCTGCCTTGCTGGTCGCCAAGATTGTCATTCCGTTTATCCTTGCCTATGCAGGCGTCTGCCTGCTGATGTTCCTGATGCAGGACAGGTTGATTTTTGCCCGACATCTGGCCGTGCATAACCTGCCGGACAGGCTGAGTTTGAAGTATCTGGACGAGATGACACTGGATGTGGCCCCCGGTGTTGCGCTGCATGGCTACTACAGCCCCAACCGTGATGAAGGTGCCCCGCTGATTATTGCTTTTGGCGGCAATGCAGACAGTGCCGCCGAGCTGGCCAAGAATCTGGAATGGCAATTCCCCAAACATCGGGTCGCTGTGTTTGACTACCGGGGATATGGCAAAAGCACAGGCGAGCCATCCCAGAAAGCACTGTATGCGGATGCTTTGACCGTACATGACAATCTGGTGGCACAGTTTAAGCCTGCCTACGTTGTGCTGGTTGGCCATAGCTTGGGCAGTGGGATGGCGGTGTATCTGTCTGCCATGCGTAAACTTGCCGGTATGTTGTTGGTGACACCGTATGACAGTCTGGCCCGTGTGGCCCAGCAGGCGTACCCGTTCCTGCCTGTCATGCTGTTGATGAAACACCGTTTCCCTTCTTATAAGTACATGGTGGGTAATGGAACGCCGACACAGATTATCGTTGCCGGGCGCGACAGTCTGGTGCGCCCCGAGCGTGGCCGCGCATTGCGCGACATTACCCGTAACCTTGTCGGCTACACCGAGATTCCGGATGTAGGGCATAACGAGATTCGCATGTCGCCGCTTTATGAAGAAGCCTTCCAGAAGGCATTGCTGACCCTGACGCCGACCAGCGAAGGACATAAATAAACCGAAAAAAGCCCCCGCAATGCGGGGGCTTACGATTTTGGGGTCAGGCACCCTTCACGTCGATGTGGAAGGACCGCTTGAGGATGCAAGCGGCGACCGCATGGGCGTGGGTAACGTAGGCGCTGATGGTATCGGCCGCCTGATAGTCGTCGCAAGTGATGATTTTCGTCACCACCACGTCGTGGCTGCCGAAAGTATTCGGCACACAGGTGACGTTATCCTCGGCGATGGTGAACTGGACGTCGTCCTTTGCGAACGCATTCCAGATGCGCACCATGTCGCCGCGCAGGTCGTCGGTGTAGGCGGGATCGCCAAAATGGGCCGTGAAAGTGAGTGTTTTGATGGCGGACATGTAAGCGTCCTCCGGTAGGCAAAGGAAGAAAACGGAAGGAAGGCAGTGCACCTACTATAGGAAGATACGCATGTTTTGACAAGCCCAGGGCTTGAAAGCGCACCTAACAGGCGGCATATCCATTAAGACTGTCATTATTGGACACACTTTCACCCGTTTCTTTCACCTGACCTGCCTTTGAGCAGCCCAACCCACAGGATACATTCGCATGAAGTACAATCATGTCCCGCGTCCCGCGCCGACGGCCGAAGAGCTCGTCCGCGCCGAAGCTTTCGCGAAAGCCCACGGCACCGAAGGTTTTGGTGTGCTGCGTGTGCTGGGATTCACCGGCTATACCGAGTATCTGCCGGACGAGGCGCCGCCTGTTTCCGGCACCGGTATCGACCTTGGCTACGCGATGGCTGTCGACCCCGACCACCTGGCCGTTCACTGGCTGACGGTGCTCGAAGGGCGGCTGCGCAAAGCGCTGGCACGCACCAAGGGTGGCACCAGCGGCTGGGAACCGGCTCTGGCCGACATCGCCGCCGTGTGCACCAAGTATGACCTGCGCTGGATCAAGCTCTACGACATCCCGCCCCAGTGGCAGGCGTCGCTGGTGCTGGTCTCGCGCCGCAAGCACAATCTGGACATCCGTTTCGGCGAATCGCGCCGTTAACAGGACAAAGCGTTGAAGCCCCCGCATTTGCGGGGGCTTCTTAGTTGGGTTATTGGGAAGCGGTGTTCTGGGCGTTTTCCTGCCAGAGGTTTTCCGCCTCGGCGACAGACTCGTCGAACTGGGATTTGTATTGGGCTTCCAGCGGATTGCCGTTGGGCAGTTTGACGGTGAGTGCGTCCACCTGTTTGCCGTAGTAAATAACTTCGTAGTGCAGGTGGGGGCCGGTGGAGCGGCCTGTGGTGCCGACATAGCCGATGACCTCGCCCTGACGGACACGGCGGCCGGAGCGCATGTTCCTTGCAAAGTTATGCAGGTGTGCGTAGGCAGTCTGGTAAACACCGTTGTGGCGGATGCGGATGTATTTGCCGTAGCCGCCTTTCCAGCCAATCTCCTCAATACGCCCTGTACCTGCCGCTTTAACCGGGGTGCCGCGGGGAGCTGCAAAGTCGGTCCCCTTGTGGGCACGGGTATAGCCGAGGATGGGGTGCTTGCGGCTGGGATTGAAGCGTGAGGAGATACGGGTGAACTTGAGCGGTGTGCGAATGAGCATACGCTCTTTGCTGATGCCGTCGCGGTTATAGTAGTTGCCATCATCGGCGCGGAAGGCCTCATAGGTGCCGACCTTGCCGATAAAGCGCGCTGCCAGCACGTCGCCGTTGCGAACGAGGTTGCCGTCGTTGTCGAACATCTGCTCGAAGATGACCTCGAACTTATCACCGGTGCGAATGTCGCGGGTAAAGTCCAGGTCCCAGGCAAAGAGCTCGACATAAGGAATCACCAGTCCATCCGGCAGGCCTGCCTCATTGGCGGCCTCGAACAGGGAGGAGGTGATTTCACCCCGGGCGACAGCCTTGCGCCCGAACAGGACACGGTCGGTTACCTGACACTGGTAGCTGTCATTGGTGCGGGATACTTTGACCGACTTGTCGTCACGGGTATTAAAGAACAGGCCCTCAAGACTCGTGGCCGTACCGGCATCGTCTTCCTTATATAGGAAGGCAACTTTTTGGCCGACCGGCAAACCACGCAGGCTGTACTTTTTGGCCAGGCTGCCCAAAGCGGTATAAACCTGGTCACCCGGCAGGCCTTCGCCAATGAGCAGGTCGCTCAGCGTCTGGCCGTTACCGAGGGTGGAAACCTTCTCTATATATATAGGGGGTAAGGAGAGCTCTTCGGCAGCAGGTGCCGGCGGCACGTTGCCGGTAGTTGCACTGACAGGCGCCCCCATCAGGAGCAGCCAGCATAAAATAGAGAGGGTTCTTTTTATTCTTTTCATCCGTCTATTGTTTGTGAAAGCGGGGGTGACTGTCAACGGAAAGCAGCCTGCCGGGCCCTGTTGGCACATAATAAGGCCCCCTGCTGTAATGATATAAACCTGTGTTATGTGAATGTAAGGTGACATAACCATAGGAAGGGCCCATGTTGCTGCCGTATCAGAGCTGTTTTTGCGTTTATGAAATGGCTCTAATTCAGGGGTTTTTGAGGTGTTTTCAAAAAAGTGAAAAAAACGCGTTTTTAGGTGTTGACATACCCCCTCAAAAACCATACTTTCCACCTCGCCGCTGACGGACAAAACGAAAAGCGGCACGGAGCCGAAAGGCACCCCGGAAAAAAGTTAAAGGGTTGTGAAAATACCGCTTGACTTGATAAGCCGGAGTGATAATATCAGCTCCCGTCGCACAGAAAGCGACACGCTCTTAGAAATTGAGAATAGGTGAGAAAAAGGATTCTGTGGGGCTCGGATAACGCCTAATTTTAGAAAGGCTGTTCCGAGAGTACCACAAGAATCACCCGTAATGAAAATTATGGGTTTTAACTTGTGATGCGAAGTGAATAGCCAGACAAACTCGTCATCGGTTTTAGCGCCGAATGACTTCATCAATATGAGAGTTTGATCCTGGCTCAGAACGAACGCTGGCGGCATGCCTAACACATGCAAGTCGATCGCCCCGCAAGGGGAGAGGCGAACGGGTGAGTAATACATAGGAATCTGCCTAACACTGGGGGATAACTACTGGAAACAGTAGCTAATACCGCATACGCCATATTGGGAAAGCTACGGCGGTGATGGATGAGCCTATGTCTGATTAGCTAGTTGGTAGGGTAATGGCCTACCAAGGCAACGATCAGTAGCTGGTCTGAGAGGATGATCAGTCACACTGGAACTGAGACACGGTCCAGACTCCTACGGGAGGCAGCAGTGGGGAATATTGCGCAATGGGCGAAAGCCTGACGCAGCAATGCCGCGTGAGTGATGACGGCCTTCGGGTTGTAAAGCTCTTTTGTCAGGGAAGATAATGACGGTACCTGAAGAAAAAGTCCCGGCTAACTCCGTGCCAGCAGCCGCGGTAATACGGAGGGGGCAAGCGTTGTTCGGATTTACTGGGCGTAAAGCGATCGCAGGCTGCTAATCAAGTCAGGTGTGAAAGCCCTGGGCTCAACCCGGGAATTGCACTTGAAACTGGTTGGCTAGAGTCATGGAGAGGTAAGTGGAATTACCAGTGTAGAGGTGAAATTCGTAGATATTGGTAGGAACACCAGAGGCGAAGGCGACTTACTGGCCATGTACTGACGCTAAGGATCGAAAGCGTGGGGAGCAAACAGGATTAGATACCCTGGTAGTCCACGCCGTAAACGATGAGTGCTAGCTGTCGGGCCCTTGAGGCTCGGTGGCGTAGTTAACGCGTTAAGCACTCCGCCTGGGGAGTACGGCCGCAAGGTTAAAACTCAAAGGAATTGACGGGGGCCCGCACAAGCGGTGGAGCATGTTGTTTAATTCGAAGCAACGCGAAGAACCTTACCTGGGCTTGTATCCCGGTC
>WGLU01000009.1 GCA_016125375.1 Pseudomonadota bacterium
GAGATGGTGATGCCTGGTGACAACGTAGAGATGACCGTTGAGCTGATCGCCCCGATTGCGATGGACAAAGGTCTGCGTTTTGCGATTCGTGAAGGTGGCCGTACTGTCGGCGCCGGCGTGGTCGCTGAAATTACTAAGTAACACTTGGTAATACGCCAAAAAAGGGGAGGGGGCGAACAGCCCCCTTTCTGATGCGCGGATGGGGAAAAAGGATACATTTTTGCTTTCATCCTGACGCGCTTTGGTGTACAACGCCTTTTGCGGATATGGATATATCTGCTTTGTGTGGTGAAGGGGTGTAGCTCAGCTGGTAGAGCATCGGTCTCCAAAACCGAGGGTCGAGGGTTCGAATCCTTTCGCCCCTGCCATCCACATCCGGGGTGAGGTTGACAGGTATCCTGTGCGCCCCCAAATATGCCCCGAGTTTTTAAGCGCCTCAGGGCGCTTGTTTTAAAGAGTTACGAGAGTAGGAAGTGTCCGTTATGGCTGTAAAACCCTTCAAGTTTATGAGTGAAGTGAAGTCCGAAGTGACCAAAGTTGTTTGGCCTTCTGCGAGCGCAACCTACCGCATGACCTCCATGGTTTTTATCATGGTCGCTTTCATGGCGATTTATCTGCTGGTTGTAGACACCGTGCTGAGCCAGCTTGTGAAATTAGTATTGGAAATGGGCAACTAAGCCGCGAGGAACCTGTAACATGACCGCCAAAGCGAAAAAGACCACTACCAAAACAGCAGAAAAGAAAACGGCACCTGCCGCTAAAGCTGCTAAAACCACCAAAGCTGCCAAGCCTGCAAAAGCTGCCGCTAAAGTGACCAAAACTGCTGCTGCCAAGCCCAAGGCAGAAAAAGCGACCAAAGCCGTTAAGGCACCGAAGGCTGAAAAAGCTGCCAAGGCTGCTAAGGTAGAGGCTGTAAAAGCCGCACCGGTTGTGATCAAGAAAACCACCCGCAAAAAATCCGACGCACCGAAAAACATGCGCTGGTATGTGGTACAAAGCCAAAGTAACTACGAAAAACGCGTGCAGGCAGCTATTCGTGAGCAGGCTCTGATTCAGGAGCTGGATGACGAGATCGAAGAAGTGCTGATCCCGACCGAGGAAGTGGTTGAGGTTAAAAAGGGTATTAAGTCCCAGTCCGAACGCAAGCTGTTCCCTGGTTATGTACTGGTTAAGTGCAACATGACCGACGAAATCTGGCACTTGATTAAAGGTATTTCCAAAGTGACCGGCTTTGTGGGTGCGAACAAGGGTAACAAGCCGCTGCCGATTTCGGAAACCGAAGCCAAACGCATCCTCCAGCAGATGGAAGAGGGTGTCGAGAAGCCACGTCCGCTCATCGCGTTCGAAGTTGGCGAGGAAATCCGCGTTGTGGATGGTCCTTTCCAAAGCTTCCAAGGTGTTGTGGAAGAAATCGACGAAGACCGCAGCCGCCTGAAAGTGTCTGTGTCCATCTTCGGTCGTGCGACACCTATCGATCTGGATTACTCTCAGGTCGAAAAGGCCTAAGGCACGACGTCATGAAAAAAGCCGCCCCGGAAGGGGCGGCTTTCGTTTGTGCGCTTATTTCTTGCGGCCGGGTTCCCAGCCAGCAAGGAAGATGAACAGGTTACCAGCCATCATGGTGGCGAGCACCAGCACCAGCTTGGACAGCGGCACATGCGTGATGTGCAACGCGCCCAGGAACAGGTAAGCCGCGACCAACGCCGTCGGGATGACGGTCACCAGGGTCAGAACCCGCTCCCACAGGGGAATGGATTCGGCATGCTCGGTCACCGTGAAGGTCCAAACCTCGGTCTTGGGGGTCTTGACCTTTTTCGGCATCGTCACCTGCACGAACGGCCACGTCTTGACCAGCTTGACCGCGAACTTCTGCACGGCTTCGCTTTCCACGTGGTCGTAGGCAACGGTCACGACCGTATGGCCGCTCTCGTTGACCGTGGCTTCCTTGAGCACCGCATCGGCCGGCACCACGATGTATCGGCCGTCATGATACGGGCCGACCTTGTGGGGGTCGAAGATGTGCTTGGCGAAGGTCAGCTGATGGTCCTTGATGTAGGGCAGGTGGTTGTTCACCCAGGGCAGCAGACCCGGCACGCGCTTGCGCAACGCCCAGGCAGCCGGCACGACGAGCGTGACGGTCCAGACGAAGACGTTGTACGACGTGACGAAGAACAGCACACCGCAGGCAATCAGCCCGATCAGGACCGGCAGGTAAGCCGCCCGATGGGCAAAGCCCTTGACGAAGCCGGTCACACCCTTGAACAGGATGCGGAAGTACGAGAAGCGGATGCGCGCGGTGGTACCACCGGCGGGCGTCACTTCCAGATCCTTCCAGCGGCTGGTCATGGTGGGGTCGCCCTTCGCCATGGCGCGGCGTTTGAGCCATGCCTTGGTGCCTTTCCACGAGCGGGTTGCCACCAACACGTTGATGTACAGCCCCTTGACCACCTTGTAGAACAGGTAGCCGCCGATGCCGATGATGCGGATGATCAGCAGGTAGAACCGCGCGATCAGCACCAGCACCAGCAGGATGGGGGCCGCGAACTTGACCACCAGCACACCCAGCGGCAGCAGCAGGAGCATGGGCAGCGCCCACAGCACCTTGCCGAGCAGGGTTTTGCTCGTGTACCAGGCCCAGGCAGCAGCGAGCTTTTCCTTGGCATGGTCGATGATGTCCCGCGTGTCCTCACGCAGGTCGGCAGTGTTGCCCGTTTTCAGGTCGTCGAAGATCTCCCGCGCTTTGCCGCGGAAGGTCTCACGCCCGTTATCGGGTTTGGGAGAGTGGGACATTGGTTCACCTGTCTCGTGAGCCAGAAAAGTGTCAGAAGAGATGAGGAAAAAAAGGTAAGAAAATGCAGCTCACACGCGTGCGGACACGCGTATGCATAAACGTCGCGCTAGAACTTAGTGAAGGATGGTGCTTTTTTCAACTCAGGAGTGGTAAAAAAGTGAGCCATCTTTCCCGCGGGGGGAGTGGCAGCTGCCACATGTAGGCCAAAGCGGCCAGACCCAGGCCAAACCACAACAGAATCCAGACCCCTTCGGGGATGAAGGTAAGGTCGGCAAGTTCGGCACCGTCACCCTCGTGTTTACCGTCAATCAGCTCCAGTGGCGCGCGGATGGCGCTGAGCGTAATGAAGATACCGATGAACTGGAGCAGGTATTCCAGCCCCGGCACAGCCGGATAGCGATTTGGTATCCAGAATATCAGCGCCATAAAAATCATGATGATGAAAGTGGCAATGTCCCGTACCCACAAGACGATGGTAATCAGTAGAAAGACCAGCAGGATGAACATGATATCCTGCGCGGTCTGGTGGTTGCCGGTCAGTTTGCCCATCAGATAGATGGCGCTGCCCCAGCAGACCGCACCGCTGTAGCCTGCCAGCAGCACGAAAAGGCGCATGCCGCCGGAGCTGACGCAGGCACCTGAGCCGCGGAACATCAGTTTGATGACAATCAGGCGGCCACCGGTGATGGCAGCCATCAGACCGTGACTGATTTCGTGAAAAAAAACCTCCAGCCACCGGAAGGGGGCAGAGATATAGGGAATGCGGCCGAATAACAGCGCGACAGACACCATGGTCCAGAAGGTCAGGTGGTGTTGGGCGGCATCTGCTGTGTAGGGCACATGAATCATGTATTCACCATAGCACAACAAAATGCCCGCGGGAGGGTTGACATTGCCGGCGGGTACATCTACATACGCACCTCGAGGTGCGAGAAAAGATTGACAGCACAGTAATTTCGCCCTTTACAAAGGGTTGCTGACAGGCTATAAGCACCGGATTGTGACATGTTGTCACACGTGTGTGGGAGGTGTGCCATCACCGTTACCGCAAAACCATCAAATAGATAGGTTGTTGAAATGGCTAAGAAAATTATTGGTTATGTGCGTCTGCAGGTTCCTGCAGGTGCGGCCAACCCAAGCCCCCCGGTAGGTCCGGCTCTGGGTCAGAAAGGCCTGAACATCATGGAATTCTGCAAAGCGTTTAACGCCGCAACGCAGGGTATGGAACAAGGTATGCCGATTCCGGTGGTTATTACCGCGTACGCCGACCGTACGTTCACCTTTATTACCAAAACCCCGCCTGTCAGCTATTTCCTGAAGAAAGCTGCCAAAATCAAGAGCGGTTCGGGCACCCCGAACACGGGTTCTTTTATCGGCAAAGTAACAACTTCCCAGCTCAAAGAAATCGCTGTTGCGAAAATGGCTGACCTGAACGCAAACGACGTTGAGGCCGCTGTACGCATGATCCGTGGTTCCGCTGAGTCCATGGGTCTTGAAGTTGTAGAAGGTTAAGGGAGACGCTGACGATGGCTAAAGTGACCAAAAAACGTCAGGTTGTCATGGCTAAGGTAGACCGTACCAAGCTGTACCCCCTGACAGAAGCTGTACAAGTATTGAAAGAGTGCGCCACTGCTAAGTTTGACGAAGCTGTGGACGTTGCTGTGAACCTGGGCGTTGATCCCCGTCACGCAGACCAACTGGTACGTGGTACCGTTGCTCTGCCACACGGCACCGGAAAAAAACTGCGCGTTGCAGTATTTGCTAAAGGTGATGCTGCCGAAGCCGCTAAGAAAGCCGGTGCCGAAGTTGTTGGCGCTGATGATCTGGCTGAGAAGGTTCTGAAAGGTTTTATGGACTTTGACCGCGTGGTTTCGACCCCGGACTGCATGCCTGTAGTAGGTAAGCTGGGTAAAGTACTGGGCCCTAAAGGCCTGATGCCGAACCCGAAGCTGGGCAGCGTAACACCTGATGTTGCCAAAGCTGTAAAAGAAATCAAAGCCGGTCTGGTTGAGTTCCGTGTCGAGAAGAACGGTATTGTCCACGCCATGGTTGGTCGCGCCTCTTTTGACGCTACCAAAATGGAAGACAACATCCGCGCGTTTATGGCTGCTATCAACGCTGCCAAACCGTCGGGTGCCAAAGGCCAGTACATTAAGGCTATGGCAATCAGCAGCACCATGGGACCCGGTTTCAAAATCGACCCCAGCTCGCTGAGCGCATAAGTTTACGCCGCGACCCTTCGGGGTTGCGGCGAAACCTCTCCCGGATACCGGGGGAGGGCCTGTCGAAGAAGTGCGGGGAGCGCAAGCTCTTAAACCCCAACCCACACGGAGAAGGCAGGCGAACAGGCGGGTAAGCCACATGGTGTGGCCTATCCATATAAGCAACGCAACGAACGGGAGACATCCATGGATCGAGCACAAAAAGAAGCTTTCGTAGAAGGCTTTCGTGCAACGCTCCAGGAGGCGGGTGTTGTCGTGGTCGCTCACTATCGCGGCCTGACAGTAGAAGAGCTGACGTCCCTGCGTCGCGAGATGTACAAAAGCGGTGCTGCTGTAGAAGTGGTTAAAAACCGTCTGGCGAAAATCGCCATGAAGGATACCCCCTACATCAACATCGAAGATCTCATGACCGGGCCGACGGCGGTTGCGACTTCTGCCGATCCGATTGCTGCTGCGAAAATTGCCTATCAGTTCGCCAAAGACAAAGACAAATTTGTCATCCTCGGGGGCGCCCTTGGGGATAAGAAGCTGTCCGCTGAAGAAGTTAAGGCCTTGGCCAATATGCCTTCTTTGGACCAGCTGCGCGCGACCTTGATCGGTCTGATTTCCGCACCTGCAACACGGATTGCAACGTACACCCAAGAACCTGCAGCGATGCTCGCACGCGTTCTTGCTGCAAAGGGCCAACAAGCCGCCTAATTTTGATGGCTGCTTGAACCCTTGGCAAAGATGAACTATTTAACGACTCGTTGTTATATAGAAGGATGATTGAAAATGGCTGATTTGGCTAAAATCGTAGAACAACTGTCTTCTCTGACTGTTATGGAAGCTGCTGAGCTGTCCAAAATGCTGGAAGAAACCTGGGGCGTATCCGCTGCTGCTGCTGTAGCCGCTGCTCCTGCTGCTGCTGGCGCCGCTGCTGCTCCTGCAGAAGAAAAAGACAGCTTTGACGTTGTACTGGCTGACGCTGGTGCCAACAAAATCAACGCTATCAAAGTAGTCCGTGCTATCACCGGTCTGGGCCTGAAAGAAGCTAAGGACCTGGTAGAAGGCGCTCCTCAAGTAGTTAAAGAGGGCGTATCCAAGGACGAAGCTGCTAAACTCAAGAAAGAACTTGAGGAAGCAGGCGCCAAGGTTGAACTGAAGTAACCCTCTGGGGTACTTTGGTTGACGCTTAAGCGTTAAGCAGAGATTGCCGATGGGTCAGGGGTTCCTGACCCGTCGGTTGCTCTGCATTAAAAGACACAGTACACTGTGTCCGCCTGATCCCGGAACCGGAGGCGTAAAAGACAGGTTCTGGAAAAGAGATTTTTCGTAAGGATACCGGAGAGAAGGTCAACCTCCGCCTTACGTTCAGGACAGCAGCATCACTTGAAGGGAGAGGTCATGGCATACTCGTTCACCGATAAGAAGCGCATCCGCAAAAGCTTCGGTAAAATTGCCACCGTGGCAGAAATGCCTAACCTTCTGGAAATCCAGAAAAATTCGTACGAAGAATTCCTGCAGCATGACATCGCCGTCGCCAAGCGCGCCGTGCGTGGTCTGGAAGAAGCCTTCCGCAGCGTGTTCCCCATTATTGACAGCACCAACACGGCAGAACTGCACTATGTCTCCTATGAGTTGACAGAGCCCAAGTTCGACGTGGCAGAGTGCGAACAACGCGACACCACCTTCGCTTCTCCGCTGAAGGCGACCCTGCGTCTGATTCTGCATGAAGTAGACGAGGATACCGGTACCCGCACCGTTAAGGACATCAAAGAGCAGGAAGTTTACCTGTGCGATATGCCGCTGATGACCGAGAACGGTACGTTCGTTGTTAACGGTACCGAGCGTGTGATTGTTTCCCAGATGCACCGTAGCCCCGGTGTGTTCTTTGACCATGACCAAGGTACGTCCCACTCGTCCGGCAAGCTGCTGTTCTCGGCCCGTGTGATTCCGTTCCGCGGTTCGTGGCTGGACTTCGAGTTCGACCATAAAGATAACATCCATGTGCGTATCGACCGCCGCCGTAAGCTGCCGGCGACCTACATCCTGCGCGCTATGGGCATGGGTTCTGCCGATATCCTGAGCACGTTCTACAGCACTGTAGACGTGAAAGTAGGGAAGAAAGACGGCTGGGAACTGGCCTTTACCCCGATGTTCTACGAAGGCATCAAGCTGCTGGAAGACCTGATTGATGCAGGTACCGGCAAAGTTGTTGCCGAAGCTGGCCGTAAGCTCACCAAGCGCGGCATTTCCAAGCTGGAAGAGCAAGGCGTTAAGTGGATTGCCCAGACCGACATTCAAATGATCGGCCGCTACCTGGGGCAGGACATTGTTGATACCAAGTCCGGCGAAGTGCTGCACGAAGCCGGTGTTGAAATTACCGAAGCAACGCTTGAGGACATCCGCAAGCTGAAGCTGAAGGATTTCACCATCCTGAAAATCGACCACCTGAACGTTGGCCCTTACATCCGCAACACGTTGCAGATCGACAAGGTTAACAGCCCAGAAGAGTCGCTAATTGAGATCTACAAAGTGATGCGCCCCGGTGAGCCGCCGACCGTTGATGCTGCTCAGAAGCTGTTTGGTGGCCTGTTCTTTGAAGAAGAGCGCTATGACCTGTCCAACGTGGGCCGTATGAAAATGAACGCCCGCCTCGGCTTTGAAGGGATGGATGACAGCCTGCGTATCCTGCGCAAGGAAGACATCATCGAAATCATTCGCCGTCTGGTGCTGATTAAAGACGGTAACGACGACGTGGACGATATCGACCACCTGGGTAACCGTCGTGTTCGTTCCGTGGGCGAGCTGATGGAAAACCAGTTCCGTATCGGTCTGCTGCGTATGGAGCGTTCCGTAAAAGAGCGTATGGCTTCTTCCGAAATCGCGACACTGATGCCGCATGACCTGATTAACTCCCGCCCGCTGTCCGCAGCACTGCGCGAGTTCTTCAGCTCCTCGCAGCTTTCGCAGTTCATGGACCAGACCAACCCGCTGTCCGAAGTGACCCACAAGCGCCGTCTGTCGGCGTTGGGGCCTGGCGGTCTGACCCGTGAGCGTGCCGGCTTTGAGGTACGTGACGTGCACCCGACCCACTATGGTCGTATCTGCCCGATCGAAACACCGGAAGGTCCGAACATCGGTCTGATCAACTCGCTGGCAACTTACGCCCGCATCAACAAGTACGGCTTCATCGAAACCCCGTACCGCAAGGTTGATGCCGGTAAGGCAAACCCGGAAGTGGTTTACCTGTCCGCCATCGAAGAGCGCAAGTACACCATCGCTCAGGCCAACACCAAGCTCGACAAAGGCAACAAGATTGTCGAAGACATGGTTGTTTGCCGCCGCGCCGGTGAAACCGTTCTGGTCCCACGCGACCAGGTAGACATGATGGACGTATCGCCCAAGCAGATCGTCTCGATTGCTGCTGCGTTGATTCCATTCCTGGAAAACGACGACGCCAACCGTGCGCTGATGGGCTCCAACATGCAACGTCAGGCCGTGCCGCTGATTAAAGCAGAGGCGCCGCTGGTTGGTACCGGTATGGAAAGCATTGTTGCCCGCGACTCCGGCGTGGTGACCATTGCCCGCCGTGACGGTGTGATTGAGTACGTGGACGCCATGCGTATCGTGGTGAAAACAACAGAGGAAGTAGCCGCTGGTCAATCCGGTGTGGACATCTTCCGTCTGCAGAAGTTCAAACGTTCCAACCAGAACAGCTGTATGACACAGCGTCCGCTGGTGAAGAAGGGTGACATCGTCAAGAAGGGCGACATCCTGGCTGACGGTCCGTCCACTGATATGGGCGAACTGGCGCTGGGCCGTAACGCTCTGGTGGCGTTCATGCCTTGGAATGGTTACAACTTCGAGGACTCCATCCTGATTTCCGAACGTATCGTCCGTGACGACGTGTTCACCTCCATCCACATCGACGAGTTCGAGGTGATGGCCCGTGACACCAAGCTGGGCGCCGAGGAAATTACCCGTGATATCCCGAACGTGGGTGAAGAGGCGCTCAAGCACCTCGACGATGCCGGTATCATCCGCATCGGTGCCCACATCAAGCCGGGCGATATTCTGGTCGGTAAAATCACCCCTAAAGGTGAGACACCGATGACACCGGAAGAAAAACTGCTGCGCGCAATCTTTGGCGAAAAAGCCGCTGACGTGCGTGACACCTCCCTGCGTGTGCCCCCGGGCATCGAAGGGACGATCGTGGGCGTGAAAGTCTTCAACCGCCGTGGTGGTGAGAAAGACAGCCGCACCCTGCAGATCGAAGAGCAGGAAATTGCCCGTCTGGCCAAAGATATTGCCGACGAACGCCGCATCTACGAACTGGACACTTACGAGCGTCTGGAGAAGTTCCTGATCGGCCAGACTGCAAGCGCCAAAGTTGGCGAAGTTGTCAAAGGCAAGAAAATCGAAGCCGCTATGCTCAAAGGCATGAAGAAGGACGACCTCTGGAAGGTTGCTGTTTCTGACGATGCCGTGATGCAGAAAATCGAAGCCCTGCGCGCACAGCTGGATGTTAACTTGGACCGTCTGAACAAACGTTACGACGAGAAAGTTGCCAAAATCCGCGGTGCCGTTGAGTTGAACCCGGGCGTACTGAAGATGGTTAAAGTCTTCATCGCCGTGAAGCGTAAGCTGCAGCCGGGCGATAAGATGGCCGGCCGTCACGGTAACAAGGGTGTTATCTCCAAAATCGTACCGGTAGAAGACATGCCGTACATGGAAGATGGCCGCTCTGTCGACATCGTGCTGAACCCGCTGGGCGTACCGAGCCGTATGAACGTTGGTCAGATTCTGGAAACCCACCTGGGTTGGGCGTCTGCCAACATCGGCCGTAAGATTGACGTGCTGCTGGAAGACTACAAACACGGTAAAGCCAAAGATACCAAGGAAATCCGCGCGTATCTGGAAACCATTTACAAGGAAGGTGCCGATACCTCCACCGTTAAAGCCATGGGCGATGACGAAGTGCTGGAACTGGCAACCAACCTGCGTAAAGGTGTACCGATGGCAACACCGGTGTTCGATGGTGCTTCCGAGGCCGACATCACCGCGATGCTGGAAGAGGCCGGTCTGGATAAATCCGGCCAGGTACAGCTCTTCGACGGTCTGACCGGCGATCCGTTCGACCGCAAGACCACCGTGGGCTACATTTACATGCTCAAACTGCACCACCTTGTGGACGAGAAAATCCACGCCCGTTCCATTGGCCCGTACAGCCTGGTTACCCAGCAGCCGCTGGGTGGTAAGGCTCAGTTCGGTGGCCAGCGCTTCGGGGAGATGGAAGTGTGGGCACTGCAGGCGTACGGCGCGTCGTACACCCTGCAGGAAATGCTGACTGTCAAATCGGACGACGTTTCCGGCCGTACCAAAACGTACGAAGCTATCGTCCGAGGCGAGGACAACTTTGAGGCTGGCGTGCCCGAGTCCTTCAACGTTCTGGTTCAGGAGATTCAGGCCCTCGGCTTGAACGTGGAACTGATGAGCGAGCAGGACCTGCAAGCCGTGGCAGAAGCACTGCCACAGGCCTAAGACCGCCAACCAACAAGTAAGAC
This sequence comes from Pseudomonadota bacterium, assembly GCA_016125375.1. GTDB lineage: Bacteria > Pseudomonadota > Alphaproteobacteria > UBA1280 > RI-95 > RI-95. The sequence continues at coordinate 10,563 of WGLU01000009.1, forward strand.
TGTTACCGCCGCCGGGGCGGGATGACCAAACCGGCGGCAGACGACAAAGGGTGAGGAACCGATGCGAGATATTCTGAATCTGTTTAACAAGCCGTCCAACGCCAAAGTGTTTGACGCCATCCGTATTTCCGTAGCGTCGCCGGAGCAAATCCGTGCGCGTTCCTACGGGGAAGTCAAAAAGCCGGAAACTATCAACTACCGTACGTTCAAGCCCGAGCATGGCGGTTTGTTCTGCGCCCGTATTTTTGGCCCTGTGAAGGACTACGAGTGCCTGTGCGGTAAATACAAACGTATGAAGCACCGCGGTATCGTGTGCGAGAAGTGCGGCGTTGAAGTCATCGAGTCCCGTGTGCGCCGTGAGCGCATGGGCCACATCGAGCTGGCCGCCCCTGTTGCGCACATCTGGTTCCTGAAACTGCTGCCCAGCCGCATCGGTACCTTGCTGGACATGACCCTGAAGGATCTGGAAAAGGTTCTGTACTTCGAGAGCTTTGTTGTGATTGATCCGGGTGTCTCCACCCTGACCAAAGGCCAGTTGCTGACCGAAGAAGAGTACATGGACGCTCAGGACGAGTTCGGCGAGGATGCCTTCCATGCCGAAATCGGCGCCGAAGCCATTCGTACCCTGCTCAAAGAAGTGAACATGGAAAAAGAACAGGCTGAACTGTCGGTTGAGCTGACCGAAGATCTGCCTGAAATGAAGCGCCGCAAAATTGTGAAGCGCCTCAAGCTGATTAACGCATTCCTGGAGTCCGGTAACCGTCCCGAATGGATGATTATGGACGTTATTCCTGTACTGCCGCCGGAACTGCGCCCGCTGGTACCGTTGGACGGTGGCCGTTTTGCGACCTCCGACCTGAACGACCTGTACCGCCGTGTCGTTAACCGTAACAACCGCCTTAAGCGCCTGCTGGAGCTGCGTGCACCCGAGATTATCGTGCGTAACGAAAAGCGTATGCTGCAAGAAGCTGTTGATGCCCTGTTCGACAACGGCCGCCGTGGCCGCGTCATCACCGGTGCCAACAAGCGTCCGCTCAAGTCGCTGGCTGATATGCTTAAAGGTAAGCAAGGCCGCTTCCGTCAGAACTTGCTGGGTAAACGTGTCGACTACTCCGGCCGTTCGGTTATTACCGTAGGTCCAGAATTGCTGCTGCACCAATGCGGTCTGCCGAAGAAAATGGCGCTGGAGCTGTTCAAGCCGTTCATTTACCACAAGCTGGAAATAAAAGGCCTGGCCACTACCATCAAGACCGCCAAGCGCATGGTCGAGAAGGAAGTGCCGGAAGTTTGGGACGTGCTGGAAGAAGTTATCCGCGAGCACCCGGTAATGCTGAACCGCGCACCGACCCTGCACCGTCTGGGTATCCAAGCGTTCGAACCAAAGCTGATCGAAGGTAAAGCCATCCAGCTGCACCCGCTGGTCTGCGTGGCCTTTAACGCCGACTTTGACGGTGACCAGATGGCCGTTCACGTGCCGCTGTCGCTGGAAGCGCAGATCGAAGCCCGTGTGCTGATGATGTCCACCAACAACATTCTGGCACCTTCCAACGGCAAGCCGGTGATTGTACCGACACAGGATATCATTCTGGGTCTGTACTGGCTGTCCGTAGCCCGTTGGGGCGAGAAGGGCGAAGGCATGCTGTTTGCCGAGCTGGGCGAAGTGGAACACGCGCTGGAGCGTGGTCTGGTGACCCTGCACACCCGTATCAAAGCCCGCATCCGCGGCAAGACCTACGACACGTCCGTGGGCCGTATGCTGCTGTCGCAGGTATTGCCGAACCACCCTGCTGTAGATTTCAGCATGATTAACCAGATTCTGACCAAGAAGACGGTTGGTTCGCTGATTCACAAGATCTACCTGAAGTGCGGTCAAAAAGTGACCTGTATCTTTGCCGACAAGATGATGGCGATGGGCTTCCGCTTTGCGGCGAAGGCCGGTATCTCCTTCGGTAAAGAAGACATGACCATTCCTGCCGAGAAGTACACCATGGTTGCCGAGGCTGAGGCCGAAGTGAAACGCATGGAACAGCAGTACATGGACGGTCTGATTACAGCCGGTGAGAAATACAACAAGGTGATCGACATCTGGTCCCGCACGACTGAGAAAGTCTCGGATGCCATGATGAGCAACATTGCCGACCAGGAAATCGAGTACAAGGGCAAGAAAGTTACCCAGCCCTCGCTGAACTCGGTTTACATGATGGCGAACTCCGGTGCCCGCGGTAGCGTGACCCAGATGCGTCAGTTGGCCGGTATGCGTGGTCTGATGGCCAAGCCGAACGGCGAGATCATCGAAACCCCGATTACCGCGAACTTCCGTGAAGGTCTGTCGGTTCTCCAGTACTTCATCTCCACCCACGGTGCCCGTAAGGGTCTGGCGGATACGGCGTTGAAGACAGCGAACTCCGGTTACCTGACCCGCCGTCTGGTAGACGTGGCTCAGGACTGTGTGATTGCACTGGACGACTGCGGTACCGAAAACGCGATCGAAGCCAAAGACATCACCGACGGTGCCAACGTTGTGGAAAGCATGGCTGAGCGTCTGCTGGGCCGTACTGCCGCCCGCGACATTATCAGCCCGCTGACTGGCGAGCAGATTGCCAAGCGCAACGACCTGCTGGACGAAGCGCTGGTTGAGGCGATTGAAAAGGCCGGTATCGAGAAGGTACTGATCCGTTCGCCGCTGACCTGCGAAGCCAAAGAAGGCATGTGCGTCAAGTGCTACGGCCGTGACCTGGCCCGCTCGACCCCGGTTAACCTGGGTGAGGCTGTTGGCGTTATTGCTGCACAGTCCATCGGTGAGCCTGGTACACAGCTGACCATGCGTACGTTCCACATCGGTGGTGCAGCGTCTGCCGGTACAGCCCAGAACAAGGCCGTTGCCGACCGTGATGCCACTATCAAACTGCGTAACGTTGTGACTGTTGTGAACTCCGATAAGGTTCACGTTGTCATGTCCCGTAACGCTGAAATCGTGATGATGGAAGGTGATCGTGAGCGTGCCGTACACAAAGCACCATACGGTGCCAAAGTACTGGTGAAAGACGGTCAGGAAGTCAAAAAAGGCGTTCTGCTGGCCGAATGGGATCCGTATACCCTGCCGATCATCGTGGAAACTGCCGGTAAGGTGCACTTCCTGGATCTGCAAGAAGGTATCACCACCCGCGAGACCACGGACGAAACCACGGGTATCACCAGCCGCGAAATCGTGGACTGGAAACAGAACCCGCGTGGCAGCGACCTGAAGCCGAGCATCATCCTGATGAGCGAGAAAGGTGAGATTATCACTCTGCCGAACGGCTCGCAGGCTATCTACGCTCTGCCGGTTGGCGCAATTCTGTCGGTTGAGGACGGTCAAACCGTTCACGCCGGTGACACGATTGCCCGTATGCCGAAAGAGTCGCTGAAGTCGACCGACATTACCGGGGGTCTGCCCCGTGTGGCCGAACTGTTTGAAGCCCGTAAGCCGAAAGACAGTGCGACCCTGGCAGAAATCTCCGGTGTGGTTTCCTTCGGGAAAGACCTTAAAGGCAAGCGCCGCGTGATTGTGACTGCCAAAGGGACAAATGGTGCCGAGGACGACGTCCGCGAATACCTGATCCCGAAAGGCGAGCACCTGAACGTACGTGAAGGCGACTTCATTGAAGCCGGTGAAATGCTGGTGGAAGGTTCCAAGATCCCGCAGGACATCCTGCGCGCCCAGGGCGTTGAAGCGCTGGCCGACTACATGGTCAAGGAAATCCAAAGCGTTTACCGCCTGCAAGGTGTAACCATCAACGATAAGCACATCGAAGTCATTCTGCGCCAAATGCTGCAGAAGGTGACCATCACCCGTCCGGGCGAGAGCACCTTCCTGGCAGGCGAGCTGGTTTCGATGCAAGAGGTGATGGAAGAAAACATCAAGCTTGAAGAAAAAGGCAAGGTGCCGTGTGAATATGAGACCCAGTTGCAGGGTATCACCAAGGCCTCGCTGACCACGCAGTCGTTCATCTCGGCAGCGTCGTTCCAGGAGACCACACGCGTGCTGACCGAAGCTGCGGTTGCAGGCAAGATGGACAGCCTGTCGGGTATGAAGGAAAACGTTATCGTTGGCCGACTCATCCCCGCCGGTACTGGCCGTCTGCTGGCAGAAATCCGCCGCTCGATTGCCGACGGTACCGCAAGCGGTACCCCGGTTGCCGAGCAGCCTGAAGCGATTTCCGCAACAGCCTAAGGCAATGCCAATAAAAGAAAGCCGCCCTTCGGGGCGGCTTTCTTGTGGTGTGGTGTGCGTCTAAGAAGCGCGAATAGCAGGAATTAGCCCCATCATCTTCTTTTGCAGGGCAGGGGAGGCCGCGCAGATAAAGCCATCCACCTTCATGCCGACATGGTCATATTTGACCGGATTGCCGTGCACATCGCTGAATAGGCAGCCGCCAAGTTCAGCCAGCAAATGCCCGGCAGCAATATCCCACGGGTTGCTGCCCTGTCGTGTTCCGATGGTCACGTCCCCGCGCCCAATGGCGCAGTTTGCCAAACGGTAGGCAACAGAGCCAAAAGGAACCGGTTCCAGACCATTTGACCGGATGCGCTCGGCAACTTTGCTGTTGTGGCTGTGAATGGAGCGTGGATGGGCTAAATCCCGTTCTGGTGGCGGAACGTCACGCCTGTTATGCCGCAAACCGATGCCGAAGGCACCGCCGCTGATGATATCGTCCAGCGTCCCACGGAAGACGGGGCTGTAGACCACAGCCAGAATAGGGCTGCCGTCCTTGACCAGTGCGACAGAAACGGCGAACTCGCGCTCGCGGCTCAGCATATTTTTGGTGCCGTCGATGGGGTCTACGACCCATGCGGCTTCCTTTTCCAGCCAACTGGGGTCTTCCGCAGTTTCCTCGGAAAGCCAGCCGAAAGAGGGGGAGAGGGCTGTTAACTCTTTGTAAAGATAATCGTTGACCGCATAGTCGATGGCGGTGACGGGGTCGTCTTTCTTTTTCCAAGCCACGTCAAAGTCGTTGCCGAGCATGGTACGGATGATAGGGCCTGCGCCGAGGCAAATTTGCTCCATATCCATCAGGAGCTGGCGCGCACGTTCTTGCTGCATGTGCGGGTCTTTCGTTTCTGTTTACCCCCATAGGAAGCCTCAAAAAAATCCGGTGTGCAAGTCCTCTGTCATGGCAGGCATGACAAAGACCAGAGAAAAAGCCTGAAAAAAGATGATAGAAGGGTTGACGGTACCAACAAACTACCGTATATAAGGGCGTCCCTGATAAAGGGATTTTTAGGAAAATCTGACGCTCTGAAAACAATATAGAGCGCTGTAAGGCGGCCAACGCACTTGCTTTTGGATATCCAAAAGGGCCGTCTTTTTGTATGGAAAATGTAAGTTTATTAAGTGGTTAAGCAATAGGAAGCTGAGCATGCCAACAATTAACCAGCTCGTACGTAAGCCCCGTGTGGCCCCCGTTGTTAAAAACAAGGTGCCGGCTCTGGAAGCCTGCCCGCAACGTCGTGGTGTCTGCACCCGTGTTTACACGACTACACCGAAGAAGCCGAACTCGGCTCTGCGTAAAGTTTGTCGTGTTCGTTTGACGAACGGCTATGAAGTAACCAGCTACATCCCTGGTGAAGGTCACAACCTGCAAGAACACTCCGTTGTGCTGATTCGCGGCGGCCGTGTAAAAGACTTGCCAGGTGTTCGTTACCACACCGTTCGCGGTACGCTGGATGCCCAAGGCGTTGAGAAGCGCCGTAAGGGTCGTTCCAAGTATGGCGCTAAGCGTCCTAAGTAAGAGGGTTTGAAATATGTCTCGTCGTCGCGCAGCTGACAAACGCGAAACACTCCCCGATGCCAAATTCGGGGATGTTGTCGTTACCAAGTTCATCAACCAGATCATGATTGATGGCAAAAAGAGCGTTGCAGAAAAGATTTTCTACGGCGCCATGGAAGCGATTCAAAAGAAAACCGGCCAAGAGCCTGTTGCTGTATTCCACAGCGCGCTGGACAACGTACGTCCGGCTGTTGAAGTACGTTCCCGCCGTGTAGGTGGTGCTACTTATCAGGTGCCTGTAGAAGTGCGTGCCGAGCGTGCTCAGGCGCTGGCCATGCGCTGGTTGTCGGGTTACGCCCGCAGCCGCAGCGAGCGCACCATGGAAGACCGCCTGATGGGCGAGTTTCTGGATGCTGCCGCCAACCGTGGCGGTGCTGTCAAGAAGCGTGAAGACACCCACAAGATGGCTGATGCGAACAAAGCGTTCGCTCACTATCGCTGGTAACAATAAACACACGATACGGGGTATCACATTATGGCACGCGAGTTCTCTCTCGAAAATTCACGCAACATCGGCATTATGGCGCACGTGGACGCGGGTAAAACCACGACCACAGAGCGTATTCTGTTCTACACCGGCCGTAACCACAAAATCGGTGAAGTACACGAAGGCGCTGCGACCATGGACTGGATGGAGCAGGAGCAAGAGCGCGGTATTACAATTACTGCGGCTGCGACCACGTGCCAGTGGAAAGGTCACCGTATTAACATCATCGATACACCAGGCCACATCGACTTTAACATCGAAGTGCGCCGCTCCCTGCGTGTGCTGGACGGCATGGTTGCCGTATTCTGCGCTGTAGGTGGTGTTCAGCCTCAGTCCGAAACCAACTGGCGTCAGGCCGACAAGAACGACGTTCCCCGCCTGTGCTTCATCAACAAGATGGACCGCGTTGGTGCGAACTTTGCCAAGGTTGTTGGCCAGATCAAAAAGCTGCTGGGCGCAAACGCAGTGCCTGTTCAGTTGCCGATCGGTGCAGAAGACAACTTCAAAGGCGTTATCGACCTGCTGCAGATGAAAGCCATCCTGTGGAAAGACGAGACCATGGGTGCTGAGTACGTGGTAGAAGAAATCCCGGCTAACCTGAAAGCCGACGCCGAAGCTGCCCGTTCTGCCATGATCGACGCTGTTCTGGAGTACGACGATGCTGCGATGGAAGCTTATCTGGAAGGTGAAGAGCCGAGCGTTGAGACACTGAAGAAGTGCATCCGTATCGGTACATCCGCCCGCAAACTGTTCCCGGTTCTGGCTGGTACTGCTTTCAAGAACAAGGGTGTACAAACACTGCTGGACTCTGTTATCGACTTCCTGCCATCTCCTAACGAGATCCCGGTTGAGAAGCTGACAGGTCAGGATGTTCGTGATGCCGAGAAGAAAACCGTTGTTAAAGTTGATGACAATGGCCCTCTGGCTGCGCTGGCTTTCAAAGTAGCTTCCGACCCGTTCGTTGGCTCGCTGACCTTCGTGCGTGTATACGGCGGTACCATCAAGTCTGGCTCCTACGTTCAGAACACCACCAAAGGCACCAAAGAGCGTATCGGCCGTATCGTGCTGATGCACGCCAACAAGCGTGAAGAAGTTAAAGAGCTGTGTGCCGGTGATATCGGTGCGGTGGTTGGTCTGAAAGACACCATGACCGGTGATACGCTGTGCGATGAAAAGAGCACCATGATTCTGGAGAAAATGGAATTCCCAGAACCGGTTATTCACATTGCTGTTGAGCCTAAAGCCAAACCTGACCAAGAGAAAATGGGCCTGGCCCTGAGCAAACTCGCTCAGGAAGACCCCTCGCTGCGCGTTAAGACAGACGAGGAAAGCGGCCAGACCATCATCTCCGGTATGGGCGAGCTGCACCTGGAAATTATCGTCGACCGTATGAAGCGTGAGTTCAAGGTAGAGTGCAACGTGGGCGCGCCTCAGGTTGCTTACCGCGAAACCATTACCAAAGCGGTTGAAGTTGAAGGCAAGTTCGTTCGTCAGTCCGGTGGTCGTGGTCAGTACGGTCACGTATGGCTGAAACTGGAACCAAAAGAAGCCGGTGCCGGTTTCGAGTTCGTCAACGCGATTGTTGGCGGTGTGGTTCCGAAGGAATATATTCCGGCTGTTAACAAGGGTATCGAAGAAGCCATGCAATCTGGCGTGGTTGCCGGTTACCCGGTTGTCGACATGAAGGCCACTCTGTTCGATGGTAGCTACCACGATGTGGACTCCAACGAGATGGCGTTCAAAATTGCCGGTTCGATGGCGTTCAAGGAAGGCGCTGCAAAAGCAGGTCCGATTCTGCTGGAACCCATCATGAAGGTTGAAGTAACGACTCCGCAGGACTATATGGGGGACGTTATTGGTGATATCAGCTCCCGCCGTGGCCAGGTAACTGGTTCCGATGACAAGGCTGGTTCTCTGGTAATCAACGCTATGGTGCCGCTGGCATCGATGTTCGGTTACGCAACGCTGCTGCGTTCGATGACCCAAGGTCGTGCTACCTACACCATGGAGTTCGATCACTACGAACAGGTACCGGCCAACGTGGCTGAAGAAATTAAAAGCAAAGCCAGCTAAGGCAGGCTGAGCAAGGTTAACATCTGACTCTAGGAAGGGATAAGACGATGGCAAAAGGAAAGTTCGAGCGTAATAAGCCGCACTGTAACATTGGTACAATTGGTCACGTTGACCATGGTAAGACAACGCTGACAGCGGCGATTACGAAGGTACTGTCGCAAAAGGGCGGCGGCGAGTTCAAAGA
>WGLU01000005.1 GCA_016125375.1 Pseudomonadota bacterium
CAAACGTCACCGCAATAATCGGCACCGGCGGCTTGGCACCGCACATGCCAACAACCTTGACCGTCGGCTCCTCCCACTTGAAACAGTCGTCCCAGTTCATCGTCTCCTTGAAATTCGCATCACTCTCGCTGCCCAGGCCATTATCCGCTGCGCAGCTGGTCCCGCCCTGAGCGTTCAGGTACTGGTTCGGGTTCACGTGTTCGCCATTCAGGAGCGTTTCAAAGTGAAGGTGCGGACCCGTACTGGCACCGGCGTTGCCGCAGGCACCAATCTGCTGCCCTTGTGACACTGTTTGGCCAGGGGTGACACTCCGCCCGCTCAGGTGCAGATAACGGGTTACCAGACCGTTAGCGTGTTGGATGCTAATCGTACTGCCGCTGGAACCAACGACTGTCCCGCTCTGGAACGCGCGAATGGGCGAACCCAGACTACAGGCAATATCCTGTCCCGCATGAAGGTGCGAGTTACAATACCTGCCGGGGTTAACGCCTCGGGCGCACAGGCTTTGGATGGGACCGCGTGTCCCATAGCCGCTGCTCAGGCGGCCATCGGCCGGCATGCTGCCGCTACAATCGCCGGAGGTTGAACTTTCGGCCGCGTAGGCATTGGCGGACAAGCCGAGGAGGAGTGCAAGGGCGAGGGACAGATGTTTCATGGGTCACCTTGGCCTATTGGGTTTCTGTGTACGTCCCGTCGGAGGCGCGTACGTACACAATATTACTGAGATAGTTGGTTTTACCTGCAGACTCTTCGGTGCGGGTTTGGTCCATAATCAGGTTTGCTTTACCAGTGGGCGTGTCCCGCACGAAGAATACCTGATTGGCCCTGCCCGAGTAGAGAACACGGAAGGTCTTGCCGTCCTGATCATGGAGCACATCGACCTGACAGCCCGCAATGCTGCACGTCTTGGCGGTAGCAACCATGACGATGTACTCGTTGGTGCCGTCGCCGTCCATGTCTTCTGAGTAGGCGGTGATGTTGACGTATTCCTGACCGGCCGTGACGGGTTTGTAGAAGTCTTCCAACCGCTTTTGTGCCATGCCCATACTGAACTCGCCTAACAGGACAGGCTCGATAATGGGTTGTTCCACTTTCTGATTCAGGCCACTCAGGGCTTGAATGGGGTCAACGACAATACCGTATTCCGGCATTTCCAGCGCTGTTGCAGGGGTGGCCGCAACGAGCGCCAGTGCGAGGGCACAAAGGCGGTTTTTCATCTGAAAACCCTTTAGTTTTAGGTTGTTATGCCTTAGAAGGTCTTGACCTTGCTGCAGTCTACCTTACGCTCGCGGAGTTTGGCATTCAGCATCTCCAGCGACTGTTGCAGCTGTTTGACGGCAAAGGTCGAGTCGTTCTTGAACTGCTGGTCTTTGGCAGCGTTCAGCGCGGTTGCATGGTCAATGACCTTAGTTCCCTGCGGTAGGGCACAGAAGCCGCCGCGAATGAAGTTCTCATCACCGCGCTCACGGCCGGAGCCTTTGTCAGATATGCGCAGGTTACCGCCTAGAACAGCAAAGCAGGCACGGTAGGTCTGGCTGGTTTTTTGGCAGGCGGGGTAATACCCTTCAAGCTGGAAGCTGCTGAGCGGGCGCTCGCAGCTGGGCGACATAAAAGTGGTCGCTTCGGTTTCCGGGTCGTTTTTGCCAACACCGCGCTTACATACCTGAGTTTGGCCAGGGATAAAATCGACGGTCTTCGCCTGTGCATGACGGTTGTTGCCGTGTTCATTATCTCCGGCAGCCGTGTTCTGTTCAGCTGTCAGGTCAAAGGTGGCAACGCCGGTCTGGCAATTGATTTTGAATGCGCGGGGGCCTTGTTCATCACACTCGTGCAGGTATTTTGTAGGTTGGACAACGGTGTGATCGTACGTATAGCCCGATCCTGTCAACGGACAGGAGTCATAGCCGGCAGCTTGTTGTGGAAAACCTTCAGGCAGGTAGGAAAATCCTTCGTGCGCAATGGTGGTCAGCGCAGGGTTTGTTTTGGCAGCGTTCTGCACAACCTGTGCATTGGCGAGCCCGTTCTGGATGTGTTTTTGTGTCAGACACAGTTGCGTGTCGGTTTCGTCGGCGTGTGCGGTGCTCATACAGGTCGTTACAGCAGCGGCACACAAGAAAGTTGCGATATAGCGGTTCATCAAAACGTTCCCCTAAATAACGTGCATTGATGTGTACAGTTCAAACGGCATTGTTACGCAAAGTAACATAGAGAGTCATATGGTGCGTTCTTGGAACACGGTCAAGCCATTATGTGGTTTTTCTGCGCTGATGGTAAAGGTATCTTTTTGAAAAACAACAAAAAAAGACCGCTCCCGAAGGAGCGGTCTTGACGATTCATCAGCTTGCACGGGGCTTGCTGGGGGTTGTGCGCTTGCCGTAGATACGGTTCCAGCGCTCCATGCGGTAGCGCCAGACTTCCGGCTTGAAGCGCTGGTCCCAGGCTTCCACCACGGTGATGATGATCTGGTTCAGCAGCGAGATGATCGGCAGAACCAGCAACATCCCGACGAAACCGCCCATCACCTCGCCTGCGAACAGGCCAAGATAGACCCACGCATCGCTCAGGTGCAGCTTGCGGCCGATGATGTGCGGCGCAAGGAACTTACCTTCGATGGCGAAGCCGCCGCCGAAGATGAGCAGGGTGGTGATGTAGGGTTCCCAACCCTGGCTGAGTTGCAGTTCGAAGGCCGTGACCACCAGCGAGACCAGACCGCCGAGCGTCATCCCCGCGAGCGGGAAGATGCACAGCAGGCCGGCGACGAAGCCGATGAGGAAGCCCAGCGGCAGGCCGGCGATGGTCAGCGCGAAGGCGTAGTACAGCGCCATGATGAAGCAGACCGTGAACTGTCCCTGGAACAGCTCCACGTACGACTTGCTGATGCGTTTCAGCAGCTTGGTGACGTACTTGTCGGCCACATCGGGGGTGAAGCGGTGGAACGTCCGCAGGATGCCTGCGTTAAAGTCTTCCCACTTCAGGAGCATGTAATACGCCACGAAGGCGATGATGAACATCTCCATCACCAGATGGGCGACGGTCATTGCCAGCGCGGTCGCGATGTTGGCCAGCGTCGTCAGCAGGTTGATGCCGTCGCCGGCATACTCCTTCAGGAACGACAGCTGCGAGAGCATCTTGACGATATCCGCATTGAGCGTCACGTCGATGCCGCCGTACTCCTTCAGCAGCGGATGGAGGTCCGTGTTGAAGTAAGCCACGAACTGCGGCCAGTACATCTCCAGCTTGGGCTGCAGGCCCAACAGGTCGCTGACCGTCTGGGTCAGGCCGTAGGAAATGACCGTCAGCAGGAATGCCAGCGTGCCGAAGACCATGATGGCTCCGAACAGACCGCGTGACATGCGGAACGGCAGGTCGTGCCGCTTGCGGATGAGGGGGCGCCACGCAAAGCGCAGTTTGCCCTCGTCGGTGTACCGGTACCACGGAATCAGCGGCGGCCGCCAGGGACCGATGAACGGGTTTTCCATCCACCGCACGGGGCGGTAGCAGAGGAATGCCACGAACATGCTGATCACCGGCAGCACGATGAGCTGCGGGTACCACAGGATGAGCGGGAACGCGATGAGTGCCATCAAGGCATACGACACCACGTACCACATCATGGGAGGCTTGGACATAGGCCCACTCCTTGTGTGTTGGAGGAGAGATGAAGAAAAAGCACGAAAAAGATGAGGCATAATAAGCCGTGGGGCACATATGGGGGAGTTGGGGAGCAAGTTAAAGCGCTATTTTGCAAAAAAATGTATACAGCTTGCGTTGGCTGTTGAATCCGCTTATACAGGGGGCAGATCAGTATCTGGTTTTCTTCTTCCTTTTCCCGTCTTCACTCTTTAAGTCGTTCCTAAAAAAGGGATGCATTGTCATGAACAATCATCTGAAGAACAGCTTCGGCATCGGCACATTGCTGCTGATGCATCTGGCTGCCGGTTGCACCGCTTTTGCCGTGGGCGGTACGCCTGTCGTTGCGCTGCCGCTGATGGCGGTCGCCTTCATGATGGTCCGCTATTCGGTCCTCAGCGACACGATAACCGTCGGCACCAACGGTCTGGCCGCCTTTATGGGGGCTGCGCTGTCATTGGTCCTGTCCTACGAGGAAGGTGTATCGTCCGCCCTGCATGCCGTTTCCGGCATCGTCGGCGGTATCATGGGCATTATTGCCGTGGTGCTGTACGTCGTCATCATGGGCGGCGTCATTTTCCAGAGCAAGTCGCTCTATCAGGATGGCTCGTTGGCGCGTGAGCTCCAGATGCTGGCCGACCTGTGGGTGAAAGCTGTGCCCGCTCTGCGCTGGGCGAGCGACCGCATCGCCACGGCCTACGAGCGTCAGCTGCCCACCAAGGGTACCGCCGCCAAGAACGAAGTGGCTGAGCTGCGTGCCGCGCTGGAAGCCGCCAATGCCCGCATCGACGCGCTCGAGAAGGCACGCCGTGAGGATGCCATGCAAGCCCTGTCCGATATGGGGCAGGAGATGGACCTCAGTGGCCGTATCAGCGACATCGAATCCGTGCTGACCAAGCCCCAGCAGGACAAGCTCGCCTAGGCCCGTGAGGCCCGCGAGAAGAATCCGATGGTCAAGGACTGACCTCACATGCGACAAGCCCCCGCGACCGCGGGGGCTTTTTCTTTGAAATTAAAAGTTGAAACCGCCGTCTTGCGGCCCCATAACACGCGGGTGTTTTTATCTCTTTTTTCTCGTTTCTTAGCTCTTTTTCTTCTTCCTGCGTCCCTCAACACGGAGCAAGTCCAATGCTGTTTCAGCGTCTTGTTCACTGGCACCGCAGCCGCGTTCGGCGGCTCACGGTCCGTGGTCTGTACAAGGACTTCATCATCACCTTCCTGTGGTTCCTCGCCGTCGCGGGGCTTCACACCATCGCCATCCGCGAGCTCGAGGGCAAGTCGTTCTTCGACGCGCTGTGGCTGACCTTCACCACCTTCACCACCGTCGGCTACGGCGACCACTATGCTGCCACGCTGTTGGGCCGTCTGGCCACCATCGTGCTGGGCTATCTGGTCGGCATCGGCCTCATGGCCAAGCTGCTGGGCGACTTTGTTGCCCTCCGAGCGGAAATCCGTGTCGCGTTCATCCGCGGCGTCCGGCACCGCAAATGGGAGGAGCATCTGGTCATCCTCGGCACGGTCAAGACCGATGACGTGGCCTACCTCAAGCGCCTGCTCGACGAAATCTGCCAGGAGCAGGAGTTCGCCGACAACCCGCGGGTGCTGGTGAGCAACGCCTATCCCGACGGTCTGGACGACAGCCTGCGTTCGCGCGGACTGGAACTGGTCAACAAGGATCCGACCACGCTGGACGGTCTGAGCATCGCCCGTGTGGACGAAGCTCGCGCCGTTCTGGTGCTGGCGCCGGATGCCTTCGAGCCGGCTTCCGACGGTCAGGTGGACCTCATCCTCAAGAAGCTCAGCAACTTCCGCCTCAAGGGGCGTGTGGTTGTGGAGAGCGTCGCCGAGGAGAACCGTGACGTCATGCGGCGTCAGGGTGAGCGCATCAACCAGCCGGTGAGCATTGTCCGCCCCATGCGGGTGGTGCCCGAGGTGACGGCAGCCGCCATCATCACGCCGGGTATCGAAGTGCTCATCGACGAGGTCGCCGACCAGAAGGGCGAACACGTGGTGCGTGCCAACGTGGCCTGCGCCATGAACTGGGGTACGATTCGTGACCGTCTGCATACGGCGGGCATCGGTACGCCCATCGCCTACGTGGATGCCGAGCGCGACTTCCAGGGTTCGGAATGGATCGAACGTGCGGTGCTCAGCGATGCGGCGATCAACGCCAAGGCGCTGTTCATCCTCATGTACGACGGCGTGCATGCGTCGGACGCCGAAATCGCCAAGGTGCTGGGGATTCCCCTGCAGCCGACGGCGGTGACGGTATCCAGCGCGGATGCGCCGGTGGTCATCATCGGCCGCCCGGCCTTCAATGGTGACGGCTTCCTGACCAATCTGGTGACCGAGCTCAACGCCCACCCGTCCTTCGCCCAGCGCACCAAAGTGCTGGTGTCGGACAGCTATCCCGACGGCCTGCCCAAGGCGATGACGGATGCCGGCATCCTGCTGGTGGCGGGTAACCCCACCAAGCGTGAGGTGCTGACCCAGGCGGGCGTGCAGACGGCGCACACGGTGTTCATCACCGCGCGTAACGCCTTCGAGAAGAGCTCCGATGGTCGGACGGTCCTCATCATGGACATTCTGGCCGATCTGGGCACCACGGCTCACCTGCTGGTCGAAGCGGTGGACGACGACAACCGCGAAATCCTCCGGGGTCAGGGCGAAGCCCTGAGATCGGTGGGTATGCGGGGACTCGGCATCATCCGCCCGGCCCGTAACCAGAGCGAAATCGCAGCCGCGAGCATCATCAGCCCCGGCTTCGAGGTCATCTACGAGGATCTGGTCACCCGTAAGGGCTGCGCCATCGTCCGCGTGGATGCGCCTGTCCGTGGCAAGACGCCCGGCGAGGTGCGTGATCTGGTCGAAAGCAGCGTGGGTGCCACGCCGATTGCCTACGTGGACGTCAACAAGGCGTTCTTCGGCGGCGAGTACGTGGTCCAGCACATGGATGTTCACCCCGAAGTGAACGCCAAGGCGCTGTTCCTGATGTTCCCGCCGCACACGGCGGGTATCGGTGCCAAGGTCGCCCGCCTCAAGCGGGAACTGGCAAGCGCCTGACAAACGAACGAGAGCCGCCCCTTCACAGGGGCGGCTTTTTTTATGTTCGCTGGCCTGTCAGCATGTCGCGCTTGTGGCCGAAGCCACGCACTTTATGCACGTCAAATCCTGCATTTTGCAAACCGCGTCGTACAACCCCTGCCGCTGTAAAGGTTGCAAACGTACCGCCGCACGGGGTGAGTCTGGCCATGTTTGTGAAGAGGTCATTTGTCCACATATCCGGATTTTTGGCGGGGGCGAAGCCATCCAGAAACCAAGCGTCCACAGGTGATGTCCATGACGGCAGGGCGCTGGCAGTATCTGTAAAATCAACACGCAGCGTCACATTATTGTGAACCATAGGCATACCGGCCAGCAATGCGGGATAGGCTTCCAGCAGCGGACGGGTCCATGTGCCAAGTTCCGGCCAGAGTGCTAGGGCTTTGGCCATATCCTCCGGCGTCAGCGGGAACTTTTCCACGCTTATAAAGTTGAGGCGCTGTTCGGGGCTGGCGGTTTGTTGCCACAACTGCCATGCGGCAAGGAAATTCAACCCAGTACCAAATCCGGTCTCGGCAATAGTAAACGCAGGTGCGTTCTGCCAGCGTGCGGGTAAGCTGTTGCCTGTTAAAAAGACATGACGTGTTTCATCCAGCCCGCTTGCGCGTGAAAAATACACATCGCCGTGGCTTTTGCTCAGAGGTTGGCCGTCGTCTGTCCAATCCAGTTTGGCGTATGTGTGCGTCATAATGCTTTGCTGTACTCATGCCTTTAGGTATCTTAGCTCCCGCAAGCTTTAAGGAAAGGACAGCACACATGCAACAGCTTTGTGTATTGGTAACAGGTGCAACAGCCGGTTTTGGCGCAGCAATCGCCCGCCGCTTTGTAGCTGAAGGTCACAAGGTTATTGCGGCGGGGCGCCGTAAGGACCGTCTGGAAGCGCTGGCTGCCGAGTTAGGGCACAGCCTGCTGCCGCTGCAAATGGATGTGACCGACCGTACAGCGGTTGATACCGCTCTGCACACGCTGCCCGCAGGTTTTGCCAAGATTGACGTTCTGGTCAATAACGCCGGTCTGGCTTTGGGGCTGGCGCCGGCGCATCAGGCCGATATGGACGAATGGGATACCATGATTGCCACCAACATCTCCGGCCTTGTCTACCTGACCCGTCAACTCCTGCCGCGTATGGTTGACAGTGGTAAGGGGCATGTCATCAATATCGGCTCCATTTCCGGTAACTATCCGTACCCGGGCGGCAATGTGTACGGGGCTACAAAAGCTTTTGTGCGCCAGTTCTCGCTGAATCTGCGGGCGGACCTGAACAGTACCGGTGTGCGCGTGACCAATATTGAGCCAGGCATGGCAGAAACAGAATTCTCCATCGTGCGCTTTGGTGGTGACAAGGATAAGGCCGGTACCGTTTATAAAGGGGCAGAACCTCTGACGGGGGATGATATTGCCGAAGCCGTTTACTGGTGCGCAACGTTGCCCCCGCACGTGAACGTTAACACACTGGAAGTGATGCCAACCCGTCAGGCATTTGGGCCATTTGCCGTACATAGAAAGGTCTAGGATATGATTGGTTTTACCTCTGTTATTGGTTTGTTCTTTACCGCGCAGGTGCTTATTTTCTCCGGCGTGCTTTTTATCGCGGGCAAGTTCCTGCCCACTGCTTTGGCAGATGTTTATGTAGGCGTGCCTACTTTTGGGCGTCTTCTGATAATGATTATTCTGTGTAGTGCGCCTGCCAACTTGCTCATTGCAAAGGCTTTCCAAGTGGCACCGGCATCTCTTGCCAGTGCGGTTAACATGGCCAGCGTTGTTTTGTTCAGCGTGGGTGCTGCGTTGTTGGTGGATGGTGTGCGCCTGAACTGGCAGATTGTCGCTGCCACAGCGCTGGCGCTGGTCGGTTCCGTATGGGTTGTGTATGCCATGAAAAGCACAGGTGCTTGACATCTGAGCCCTAGGCCCCATATTGACCCAAAGTTTTGTGTAAATGTAAGGAAGATGCGGTATGAAACAGGTTCTGGTAATGGTGGCTTTGGCGGCGGCGTTTGCTGCCCCGGCACAGGCCCAGACTGCACGCTTTTATGGTGATCGGGGTTATTTGAGCAATACGGGATATACGCGTTATCCGGCTTACCGCCTGACGGCTGATCGCTATGTAAAGGTCCCGCTCAATCGTACCGGCAGCATCAAGGAATACCGTGTCCGCCCGACCAACTACCAGTGTGTTCATAACTATGGCCGCCGCTATTCGCCCAATCTGTCCCGTCTGGCCTTCCGCGCGGAGGAGATTGACAGTGAATTGGGATTCCAGGGTTTTGAGAACGTATCCCTGCGCAGTCAGCGCTTTGTAGCCGACAACCGGGATACTATGGTTTGCCGTAGCGGCTACCGCCTGACCACACCCGTGAACGGACGCCGTGCCCGCGGGTATTTCTACGGCCGCCAGTAGCGGCCTAGTTGTCGATAAAGACCAGTTTGCCGTTCTTCAGGCTCAGGGCAATTTTGCCATCCATCAGCCTTTTCAGGGCGCTGCCGACCAGCGCGTAGCGCCAGCCTTCCGACAGTGGTGACGGATTGCCTTGCAGGAAAGCTTCCAACTCGTCTGTGCTGGCAATCAGGTTGGGCGTGACGTTAGCCTCTGACGCCACATGGCGCAGATAGAGCCCAGCAAGGGCCGAGACGGCACTATCCACCTCATCAGCCGGGGCGCGGTTCGGCAGTTTAATGAGCGCTTCCTTCGGCAGGGCATTCACCTTGTCAAAAATCTGCAAAATCTCGCTGCCGTATTTGTGCAGAATCTCATGCGGGATACCGCGCAGGTTGGTGATTTCATCCAGTGTCATAGGGCGGGCATGGGCAAGGGTTGCCATTGCCTCGTCCCGCAACAGCATGCTGCGCGGCTTGTTGACCTCGCGTGCGAGGGTATCGCGCCAGACGGCCAGTTCTTTGAGGGCGGTCAATGTGCGGGGTGACTTGTCGCGGATGCGGATGCTGCGCCAGAGTTTATCCTCCGACGGGGTTTGGATGATGGAATCCTTCAAGCGCTGCTCTTCTTCCTGCAGCCAGTCGTTACGGCCTTTCTGTTCCAGCTGTTGGCGGATCTGCTTGAAGACGGGCCGCAGATAAATCACGTCATCCAGCGCATAGCCGATTTGCGCATCGGTGAGGGGGCGACGCTCCCAGTTAGTCATCTGCTGACCTTTGCTGAGGTTCTTGCCAACAAGGTGCTGGACGAGGTTCGCAAAACCGATCTGGTGGCCAAGGCCCAGTGCCATGGCGGCAATTTGCGTATCAAAGAACGGCTCAATCACATTACCCGTCAGTTGGAAGAAAATCTCCAAGTCCTGCTTGCCGGCATGGAAGACCTTCAGGCGTTGCGGCTCAAGCAGCAGGGCTAACAGAGGGGTGAGGTCTATATCTTTGGCCAGCGGGTCGACGGCTGCAACCACATCATCAGTTGCCAGTTGAATCAGGCACAGGTGCGCATGATAGGTTTTTTCGCGCAGAAATTCGGTGTCTACGGCAATGTAATCGCTCGGGCTCAGGTCTGTAACCAGTTTTGCCAGCTCGGCGTTGGTCGTAATCATGCGCTGCTGGGTCATGCGCGCTCCTCTTTTAAGTACTTGACCTGTTATAACCTTTTGTCCGTCGCGAATAAAGATGCTTTGGCGGTGTTTGTATCTTTTCGCAGATGCGGTACACTGAATCTTAATAAAATAACATAACCACAAAAGAGGCATCAGGGCATGAGCGGAATTGTGATAACGGTAGCACAGCAAAAGGGCGGGGCGGGTAAAACCACGCTTGCCATTCATTTGGCCGCAGCTTTTGCAAAACTGGGTAAATCCACCCTGCTGTTCGATACCGATCCGCAAGGCACCTGCCGTCAATGGCATGCCGCCCGTAAGAACGACGATATTGGCCTGATTGCCACATCCGGTTGGCGTTTGGGCAAAGACCTGACAATGGCGCGTGATAATAACGACATCGTGATTATCGACAGCCCGCCGCATGCTGAACTGGATGCCAAAGTGACTATCCGCAGTGCCGACCTCGTGGTGCTGCCCATGCAGCCGTCGCCTGCCGACCTGTGGGCTATCCGTGAGACTGTCAAAATCGTTACGGACGAGAAGAAACCGTCCATGGTTGTACTTAACCGTGTTGTCCCCCGCGCCAGCATTACGGATGAAGTACGCGAAAAGCTGATGATGATGGACATTCCCACCGCCAAGACAACAATTGGCAGCCGTGTCCTGTTCGCCCAGACGATGAGCGAGGGGAAAACCGTTCTGGATGTGGCTAAAAACCCATCGGCAGAGGAGGTAATGGCACTGGTGAAAGAGATTGCCGTCAAGCTCGGGATGCCGCTGGGCAAGGTGAAGAAATCTGCCTAAGGGTATGACAAAATAAGAAAGACCGCCCATCAGGGCGGTCTTTCACGTTAGGCGGCGATGTCGTGCGCGATGCCGGTGAGGTCCGAACGGACTTCGGCAGCGTGCGACGGATCACAGGACATGTAGAGCTTGAGCTTGCCGAAGCGGACGGTCATGCGTGTCTTGAGCATGAACATGGCCTCCTTGGGGGAAAGCGCATGCCCCAGCGGCAGGGCCTGAGTCTGTTCGATGGCACTGCGTGCCATCTTGAGCTCCTGCTCGGTGAAGAGCAGAGGTGCCACATCGCTGTACAGCTCGGACGGATCACGCAGGCGCTCCAGCACATGCGAGAGGGCGAAGTCGGCCTTCAGCTGCGTGCCGAAGGTCAATTCGCTGGCGCCCAGCTGTTCCTCGACCAGCTTGCGGATAAGCTGCGGGTCGAAGCCGCTGAGCGTTGCCGCCTGAGCCAGCGAAACGCCGATGACGTTCTCGCGGTGGATGTTGGCGAACCAGGGCAGGATGTCGCGGGCGATGGCCTTGCGGCGGTCGGTCCACGTCTCGTCCTTGTTCAGCTTGCCATACACGGACTGCTCCAGATATTCCAGATGCTGGATCAGCACACCCAGCGCTATGCCGGAATGAAGGTCGCTGGGCTTGATGCGCCCGGGGACAATCAACAGGCTTTTGGGCTGTCCGGCCAGTGCTTTGGCCTTGATGTGCGGCAGATGATGCAGCAGGGATTCGAACGTCAATTCCTCGCCAAAGGCGATACGGAAGAAGATCGGGTTCATGGTGAAAGTCTCCAAGAGAGGAAGAGGGAACGAAAGATGTGACGGATAAACCGTTATCATTCAAAGTAAGAACAGCCGCCCGAACGTGCAAGGGCGGCTGTGTGTTTTTTAAGCAGTGGCCTAGCGGCCTTCGGGTGGCGAGCTGGAGCCTTCAGGCTCTTGGCTCTGCGGCGGGTTATTACCGTATGCGCGGGATTCGTTCATTTCTACAATCTTCATTGCAGTTTTGGCCACGCGGCGGGAATGGTAGTAGATTCGTTGCAGTTTATCAACAATATCCATCTCTACGGCGAAGGTTTTAACGCGGTTCTTCTCTTCTGCCACAAGGCGGGTGGTTTGGTGTTTGAGCGATGCGTTGACCAGCTTTTTCATATCCACTTTCATGTCAATCACACGCATGGCAGCGGCTTTATTCAGGTCGGTAATGGCAAGCAGGCTGTCTTCTACCGCGCTATGCACAACCTGATGCAGCGTGATGAGCATTTGTGCCGTTTTCTCGCTCACGACTACGTTGTTGCTCTGGCGGCGCAGCCCCAACTGGACAAGGTTGACCTCGATAAGATCACCAATACTTTCCAGATGGTGGGTCGCCTCCATCATGCCCATCAGCTCAACGGTCTGGCTGTCGCTCAGGGTCGTTTTGCTGATTTTGCCCAGATATTCGACGATATGCCCGTAAAGAGAATCCACATCCTCGTCCTGTTGACGCAGATTCTTGAGGTCAGTAGGAGTGCCTTCCAGTACGGCCATCATGATGGTCCGCATCATTTCGCTTACTTCACGGCCCATGCGGCGGAGTTCGCTGCGGGCAGCATTCATGGCCAGCGAGGGCGTGGGCAGCAGGAAGTCATCCAGAAACTTTGGCTGAATTTCTTCATCGTCCAGCGGCTTGTCCGGAATGGCAACCGTCAACAGGCGTGCAATCTGTGCCGTAAAGGGCAGGAACATCAGTGCTACCACTATGTTGAAGATGGTGTGGGCGTTGGCAATCTGGCGAGGCAGGACCGCAGCATCTGCGGCAGCGCCTGTAAGCCCGTCAGGTGCTCCGGGGGATATCTGCACGACAAGGTCGATAAAATACGTGGTCAGTGGCAGCATGATGGCAACACCAATCGCCTTGAAAGCTACGTTAGCCACAGCAGCACGCACAGCCTCGCGCTGTTTGCCGATGGCGGCAATGCCTGCGGTAAAGCAGGTACCGATGTTTGCGCCGAACATCAGCGCCATACCAGCGTGCATATCAATCAGCCCCTGTGAGCCGAGGGCGATGGCTACTGCGAGCGTCGCCGCGCTGGAATGCACCAGTGCCGTGAAGACGGACGCTACCAGAATCCCGTAGAGCGGGTCGCTCATATGGCGCATCAGATCCAGGAACGGCGGGTAGAGGCGCAGAGGGCCCATACTGGCGCTCATCATGGAAATACCGTAGAAAATCAGGCCGATACCCAGCAGTGCGTGACCCAGCTGGTTTTTATTTTCTTCTTTGTACAAAAAGGTCATCAGCCAGCCAATGGCGACAGGAATCAGGGCGTAGGCACCCAGATTAAATGCCAGCAACTGGGCTGTGATGGTTGTACCAATCCCGGCACCCAGAATGGCACCGATGGCTTGCGCCAGCGACATCAGTCGGGCGGAAATAAAGCCGATGAGCAGCACGGTTGTGACCGTGCTGGATTGCACAATGGCTGTTACAAATGCGCCTGTGAGCAGACTAAGTAACCGTGTACGGGTGACGCGCCACAGGACGAGGCGCATCTTCTCCCCGGCAATAATTTTGAGCGCGGCGCCCATTTTATCCAAGCCATACAGGAACAGGGCCATACCGCCGAAAAGGCCGATATTCAGCTGAATCCAGTCAATCGTGTCGGCACCATCCTGCGCACTGGCAGACGTGGCGATAAAAACAAGGGCGGCAGCAAGCAGGGCACCGAGCAAGCGCGGTTTAGTCACGGGCATCGCCCTCCATCAGTGCGGTAACTTCCGGCCCTTTGACAATGGTGACGGGGATTTTGGCGCGCTGGACAATTTTCAGCGACTTGGAACCAATCAGCCACGCCTTAATGCCGCGACGTCCGTGGCTGCCCATGATAATCATGAAAGTTTCCAGCTTTTCAGCCACTTCCAAAATACGCTTGGAGGGAATTCCGGGTACCAGCATGGTGGTGAGGTTCTCAAGGGCTGCTACGTGGGGATGTTCGGCCCGCACGTCTGCCACAAACTTATTCATCATATCTTCGGCCACCTCATCCATGGTGCGGTTGCCGTTCTCGCTGGCATAAAAGCCGGGAGCTGTTTCCGGGTCGTGCACCACATGCAGCAGGGTAATAGGGTGTTTCATACGCTGGGCAACTTCGGCAGCAAACACAAGTGCAGCCCGGGAGTGGCTGGTAAAGTCGGTCGGTACAAGGATCGGGCCGCTCTGGCGCAAGTGTTTGTGTGTGATGACAGCGTTCATAACAGGCTATATGTCCTTATTTTTAAGGAGGTTAATAGATAACAGTACCACGCGGGAGTGTGCTTGTGTAGCGCCCTTTAGTGCGGTAGCGCACGGCGCAGGGCTTCATCAAGGTTGGGTACCTTAAACGTATAGCCGTTTTTTTCAAGAACTTTCGGCAGAACCGGGGCACCACCGAGCAGCAGTTCCTGCCCCATTTGTCCGAACAGGGTTTTCACAACAAGCTCGGGCATGCTCAGAAGGCAGGGACGGCCAAGCAGCTGGGCGAGTGTCCGGCTGAAGCGCGCATTGCTTACCGGGTTGGGGGAAGTGATGTTGACAGCCCCCTTGTAACGGGCATCCGTTATGAGTGTGCTGATCGCTGCGACGGCATCCTCCAGCGCAACCCAGCTCATTGTCTGTTCACCGTTGCCCATAGGGCCGCCAAGGCCCAGCTTGAATGGTGGTAGCATCTGCGCCAGTGCGCCGCCATCACCCAGGGCAACGCCCATGCGAGCGTGTACGGTGCGGATATCCATTTCTTTCAGGGGCTGGAGGTGGTCTTCCATCGCTTTGACGAGGTCCGATGCAAAACCCTTACCCTTGGGAGAGGCCTCATCTACAGGCATTAAGCTGTTGCCGTAATAACCAATGGCGGAAACGCCGATAAAAACTTGCGGACGATTTTCCATCAGGCTGATTTTTTCTGCCAGCAAACGGGCAGAGGCGATACGGTTGCGCATCATATATTTTTTATAGGCAGGCCACCAGTACCGACCAATTGTGGGGCCAGCGAGATGCACAACAGCATCAGGTGCCAGCTGCGCCAGTTTATGGCCATCGAGCTCATTGTCATCCGGATTCCAGAACAGGGCGTTGTCCGCTGCGGCGTGATGGATGTTGCGCGTGGCAATCAGGACATGGTGCCCCTGTTGTTCAAGGTGGGTAGTCAGGGCTGTACCAATAAAGCCATTCGCACCGGTAAGCAGGATTTTCAGGGGTGCCATCATAGGGTGTCCGCTAAAATTGCTTGTTTTCGCTTGTATGGCGTATCATATAACACATGTACGGGTTTTTGTACCCGAACCATCTCTCGTTCCTGTTTCCCATCTCTTCTCTCTGGAGGGTCCTATGACCGATATCTTCAACCGCAAACCGCGGGAGTCCGGTGTGCGCGAGCATCCCGCTCCTCCCAAGGAAAAGCCGACGCAGTACGCGCATGACAAGTTCATGAAGGTGCTGGCGTTTCTGCTGTATCTGGCGGCGTTCGCTGTTGTTGGCCTGATGGCCTTCAGCGTCGGATCCCGCGGGACCGGCTACTCGCTGAGCAACGCGATGGTGGATCCGTACCTCCATCTGGCGTACATCTACGGCGCGTTCCTTGGTGCCTGCGTGGTGTTGGTGCCGCTGTTCTTCATCAGCCGGCTCCTTCGCAGCAAGACCATGGGCTTTGACCGGAAGCTCCTGATGGGCTTTCTGGCCTGTCTGTCGGTGGCCGCCCTGTGCGTGCTCCGTCAGCTGTTCTGGGTCAAGTTCCTGACGATGCTGCCGCAAGGCGCCTTCCTGACGTTCTATCCGGCTATGTGGTTCGTGTTCCTGACGTGGCTGGCGCATACGATCTATCGTACGCGTTATCCGCTGAAGGGCTACTACCGCGAAATCAGCGTGACCTACAGCGTGGGTTCGTCCGGTATGTTTCTCACCTGGATGACGACGTTGCTGGGCCTCTGCTCCGGATACGACTTCTACTTGGGCAATACCGCTATGGCGTGGTTGTCCACGGGTCTGTTGGTCCTGTTGGCGGTGGTTGTGTCTCGACACTACCATCATCGCTGGATGATCCGTCAGGCGTAACCTGCACAAACGAACGAGGCCGGGGGGTGAAAACCCCCCGGCCTTTTGTCGTTTGTCCCGAGCTACAGCAAGGGGCTGAGGTGTAGCAGAGCCAGCAGGGCCAGCAATGGTGCCGTGGTGAGCAGGCTGTCGAGCCGGTCGAGTACTCCGCCGTGGCCGGGGATGATATGGCTGCTGTCTTTGATGTTGAAGTGACGCTTGACGCCGGACTCCAACAAGTCGCCGGCAATGGAGGCCAAAGCCAGTGGCACAGCCCACAGTGCCATCCCCGTCAGGGAAGCGCCCAGCACATGGCCGAGTGTAAGGCTAAAGACAATGGCAGCCAGCAGGCCGCCGACAGCACCGGAGATGGTTTTATTCGGGCTGATTTGCGGCGCCAGTTTGGGGCCACCGACGGTACGTCCGGTGAAGTAGGCACCAATATCTGCACTCCAGACGATGCCCAGCAGCCAGACGATGTGCCATAGACCGCTTTCGGGCAGCAGGCGCAGCCAGACAAGGGCAACGCACGGCACGACCAGATAGGGAACGCCGGCAGCCAGCCACTTGAGGCTGCGGCCGCACATGCGTTGCCATTCCCAGACCATCAGAATGAAGGCGAGGGCAATCAGAGCGGTCAGCCAAACGCCACCTGCATAGATGGCGGCAACAGCTATCGGTGCCAGTACGGCAGCCGATGCAATACGTTGTGACAAGTTTGATGAGAGAAACGTCATGCGGCTACCTTTTTTCTCAAGGTTTCCAGAAGGGGTTTATGAGGGCAGTTAGTACATGGTCGCGCCACGTGCCGTCAATCAGTAAATAGTCCTTGGCCAGACCTTCCTGTTGGAAGCCGAGCGAGCTTAGCAGTTTGGCGCTGCGGTCATTGTGCGGCATGTAAGCCGCGCGAATACGGTGCATGCTTTGCACACGAAACATGTATTTGATAGCTTCCGCCAGTGCTTCGCGCATGATGCCTTGGCCTTCGCTTTCAGCATCCAGAGAGTACCCCACACGGCAGCTGTATGATGACCCTCTATTTATGTTCATAAAGTTAATACAACCAAATACTTGTTCTGATTTATTCATTTTTATGATGAAGGAATAATAGATGTCCTTCCGGTGAGCCTCTTGAGCAGAAGCAACGCGGCTGTTCCAGTAGGGGAGCGTGTAAAAATCATCCGGACGCGTCGGTTCCAGAGGCTCAAGCCGTTGGCGGTTTTTCATGTAGTAGAAGTGCAGGGCTGCAGCATCATGGGGTTGCGGCAGGCTTACGCGTAGCCGTTCTGTATGCAGGGTAAGTTCTGTCGGCTCGGTACTGAACAATCCCATCTCAGGCTCCCGGTCGGGCACGCAGTAAACGGCTGGCGTTTGCCACTACAGTGATAGAAGACAAAGCCATCGCCGCGCCTGCAAAGACAGGGTTCAGCAACCAGCCTGTGAATGGGAACAAAATACCTGCTGCCAGCGGAATACCCAGCGCGTTATAGCCAAAGGCTCCCCACAGGTTCTGACGGATGTTCAGCATAGTCGCTCGGGAAAGATTGATGCCTTCCAGCACGCCGCCTAGGTTACCACTGGCAAGCGTGACTGGTGCGCTTTCCATAGCCACACCGGTACCGCCACCGATGGCAATGCCTACGTCTGCCTGTGCCAGTGCAGGAGCATCGTTAATACCATCCCCAACCATACAAACAACTTCACCTTTTCCTTGTAATTCCTTGATAAAATTAATCTTATCTTCAGGTTTTGCGTCGGCTTTAATACGCGTCAAACCAACAGAACGGGCGATAGCCGAAGCTGTTTTTTCCCGGTCGCCGGTCAGCATAATCGGGGTGATGCCTAAGCGGGTGAGTGCCGCCACAGCATCCTTGGCATCCGTCCGCAGGGTGTCTTCCAAAGTGACCAGTCCGGCAGCTTCACCGTTGACGGCAACAGCCACCAGACCCGCAAGTGGAGTGTGGTGTTCGTCCAGTTTTTCCAATTCGGTGGTTGTGACATTGTGGCTTTGCAGATACTTGAGGCTACCTGCCAGTACGGTGTGCTTGCCCACGCGTGCGCTAATGCCGCCACCTGCGGTACTGTTGAAGTTTTTGGCTTGATCCAAATGCAACTCGTCTTCGAGTGCCTTGTGCACAATGGCGCGGCCAACGGGGTGTTCGCTACCCTGTTCTGCGGTAGCCAGGAGGGTGAGTAAAGTTTTCTCGGTCCATTTGCCGAGGGTGGCAACGTGAGTGACGGCTGGTTTACCGTGGGTGAGCGTGCCTGTTTTATCAAAGACGACAGTGGTCACATTGCCGAGGCGCTCCAGCGCATCTGCGTGGCGGATGAGGAGTCCACGCTGTGCTGCCTGTCCAATGCCTGCCATGATTGAGATTGGTGTCGCCAACCCCAGAGCACAGGGACAGGCGATAACCAGCACGGCAAGGGCTGTTGTAAATGCATAGGGCAACTGGGGGGCAGGACCAATAAGCCACCAAATGGCAAAGGTCAGGAGCGCGATACCGGTCACACCCAGTGCAAAATAGCCGGCGATCGTATCTGCCATGCGGCCGACCGGTGGTTTGGACGCCTGAGCCTGCTTTACCAGTTGTGACATTTGCGTAAGTACCGTCTGACGGCCCACCGCCGTTGCAGTTACCAGCAGGGATCCGCTCGTATTCAGGGTACCGGCATGTACTTTGTCACCAATTGTTCGGGTGACGGGCAGGGGCTCGCCTGTCAGCATTGCTTCGTCGATATCGCTCGTACCATCGGTTACTGTACCGTCTACCGGAATACGGTCGCCGGGGCGGATGCGTACTACCATGTCGACCAGCACCTGAGCGGCGGGCACTTCTTTTTCCACACCATCTTTGACCACAATTGCGCGCGGTGGCGCCAGATCCAACAGTGCGCGGATGGCGGCTGTTGTTTTTGTACGCGCCTTGCGCTCAATCACGTGACCGAGGTTGACCAGACAGAGCACAATCAGTGCAGCTTCCAGATACACGTGACGGGCCTCCGGCGGAACGCTGTCCGGCATGGCCACGACCACAGCACTGTAAATCCAGGCGGCAAGGGTGCCCAGGGCAATCAGCGTATTCATGTTGGCATGTGCACGAATGGCCTGACGGGCTGCATCCACATACATGTGCCCGCCACTGTAAACCATTATGGGAAGTGCCAGCACAATCAGTACGGTCCAGACCGGGTCAAATGCCTGCATTACATGCATGGGCAGTACGCCAAGCCAGCCCAGTGGCATAAGCGGCAAGCCTAACAGGCCGGGCAGGATGACTTTGAGGACATGAGCATCATGGCTGTGGTCATGGGCGTCGTGATTATGGTGCTCATCGTCGGCGGGACGGGCTTTGTAACCTGCCTTTTCTACGGCGCTGACGAGGGCGGCCGCATCGGGCTTGGTGTCTGTGGTGATGATGGCGCAATGGTCCGCCAGACTTACGGATGCATCCGTTACGTGAGATGCGGCCTTAAGAGCTTTCTCGACGCGACTTACGCAGCCGCCGCAGTTCATGCCGTCAATCGTGAGTTCTATGGTGTGTTTGCTCATACCTGTCCGCCAGAGTTGTCGGTTTTACTTGTCATATCACCGCATGCCGTTTATAAAGCAGGCGCGTGATATTTGCGCATCTTACACCCTTTACGTTTTTTCACCAAACCTGTCAAAGAGAGGCCATAAAATGGTACATCTCGGTATTGGGATCGCCTTCGCGATCCTTTTCGGCATCTGCCTGATGGGGCGTGCGAGCAGCGTGGCCACGGCTATCCTGTCCATGTTCGCCGGCGCCGTCTGGGCGGTGCTCAGCTACTGCTTCCTGCCCACGTTGGCCTGGGGGTTCGGCGGCATCCTGATGATGCTGTTCGTCAACAGCCTGGCCGGCACGATTGTCGGTTCGATTGTCGGCGAGCGCATCAGCAGCATCGGCGTCCTCAAGACGCTGATTATTGCGGTCATCGCCCTCGGCGTGCCGTTCTTCTCGTCCAGCCCGATGTTCAACTCCGGTGAGTACCGCGAGTTGCTCGGCCCGGTCAAGGACTCGACGTTCGACAAGGACGTCGCGCCCGTAGACATCGGCGAAGTGCGCACGGTCGATCAGGATCTGGCCAAGCGTCTGGGCGAAAAGCGCCTCGGCGAGGATGCGGGCCTCGGTTCCCGTGTGGAACTGGGCACGATGAACATCCAGGTCATCAACGGCACCTTCACGGTCCGTGACCAGAACGGCCAGCTGACGCACGTGTCGTTCCATAACGAACTGGTCTGGGCGGGTCCGCTCAACCACAAGTCGTTCTGGAAGCAGAACAGCAACGACAGCACGCCGGGTTTCATCCTCGTGTCGGCCACCGACCAGTCCAAGGTCTACATGGTGACCACCGACAGCGAGGGTAATCCCCTCAAGCTGCATTACCTCCTCAGCGGGGGTTACTTCAGCAAGTACCTGCCGCGCCATCTGTACAACAACGGCTACATGTCGGTCGGTCTGGACGATTTCTCGTTCGAGATCGGCGACGACGGCCGTCCGTACTGGGTGGTGACCAAGTACGCCAAGCGTGTCGGCTTCAGCGGTGATGACGCGACCGGTGTGGTTGTGGTGGATGCCCAGACGGGCGCCATCAAGGACTACAGCATCGCGGACGCACCGTCATGGATCGACCGTATCCAGCCGGAGAGCTTCATCACCGAACAGCTCAACGACTGGGGTGTCTACGTGCACGGCTACTGGAACACGTGGTTCGCCGGTCAGGACATCCTGAAGACCACGCCGGGCATGAGCCTGGTGTATGGTTCGGACGGTCGTTCGTACTGGTACACGGGTATCACCTCGGCCGGTTCCGATCAGGGTACTGTCGGTTTTGTGCTGGTGGATACCCGCACCAAGCAGGTGTTCTGGTACAAGGTTGCCGGTGCCAACGAGGCGGCTGCTGCCGCGTCTGCGGCCAACGCACCGGGTGTGAAGGAGGCGGGCTATGCCCCCACCAATCCCATCCTGTACAACGTGGCCGGTCAGCCGACGTACTTCACCACGCTGAAGGGCAACGACGGTCTGCCGAAGATGTTCGCCTTCATTTCCGTCACCGACTATACGGTGGTGGGAACGGGCAGCTCTCCGGCGCAGGCGTTGCGCAACTATCAGATCGAGCTGGGCCGCAAGAAGGGCGTCTCGGCGGATGGTCTGGTGGACCGCAAGGTGATCGAGGCCACAGTGGCCGACATCACCAGCGAGGTGGTCGACGGCAACACCTTCTACTACCTGCGTCTGCAGGGCTTTGCGGGGAAGGAATTCTTCGCGACGTCCCAGGGCCAGCTGGTGGAGCTGAAGTGGACCAAGGTTGGCGATTCGGTTCGCCTCATCTTCGATGAGGGTGAGTCGCGGTCGGTCAACATTCTGGCGTTCGACAATCCGGCGCTGGACCTGGTCAAGCTCAATAACGAAGCGGCGTTGCGCAGCAACGCCGAGTAACAGGCATTGTGCCGCTCCCTTCGGGGAGCGGCATTTTTTTTATCCGTTATGCACGGGTTTGTGTATGCTGGGGCTATGAAGTTTCTTTTTGCTCTCAACCTGTTGCTGGCTGCCCTGATGTATGGCTTACCTGCGCATGCCATTACGGATGAGGGGGCGCCTCTGCAAATCGTCAACAGTGAAATAAAAGACGGTGTGCTCGAGGTAACCGTAGATGCTGGTACGAAAGGCGATGTGCCGGAACGGGTTACGCTCCTGACCCAGCGCGGCCAGGGCTATGTGCATGCCGAGCTAATAGATAAACAACGCTCCTGCGAGCTCCTGTGCGGTGATGATCAGCCCCAGACCTGCCACGTTGTCGCCATTTACAAAGCAAAAATCGCCGGATATGTAGGTCAGGTGTATGCCGCTTTGCCGTATCTGGCGCAGATCAGCAAGCAGGAGGTTATCGACCCATTGCAACACCCGTCACGCCTGCCCAAGAATTTGCGCGGCCATGTGGGCAAGACTGTCTTTACTCCCATGTATCCCAATGATCTGGCGCTGCGCCTGCAAGGATGGGATTTTGATACGGACAGCGTCCTTTTCGACTACAAATACAAGGGTAGTGAGGGGCCATTTGAGGCTGCCCGTGTGCCGGGGTGCGGTATCTTCGGTCAGGACCGCTTCCTGAATGTCGACTGTGGGGATAACCTTTCCCTGATGTTTGAGGATGACCACCTCCTATTGGTCAGCTTTGCCGATTATGGGCGGGCGGTTGCCAAGATCCTGCTGGGGTTCGAAATGAATGGAAAACGGCAATATCTGGTGCGTATCGGCCTTAAGTCAGAGGAAGTTATCGGCCTTTTGGAGCCGGATGAGAGCGGTGGCTGGATTTTGCGGTTGCGCCCTGCCGATTACCCCAAAATGTGCTAGCTGGCCAGCGGCGCGCAGGAGCGCTATACTGACCACCAGAGAAAGACAATAAAGGACCAGCCCGTTATGGACAGCGCGTCGATTCTGCTAGAAGGAATTGTCACGAAAGCCCAGTCGCCCGACCGGGGGCTTGGCGATGTGGCCGAGCTGCTGCCGTACTTCCGCGAACAGGGGTTGGATTTAAAGGGGTTTCATCCTGATCCACTGGTAGTGTCCATTGCACCAAAAGCCATGCTGCTAAAAAAACCACTGTCCGTTTTTAAAAACGTGCGCTGGAGCACTGGCCGTGTGGGCGATGTCTCGTTTTTCCCCTGCAAAATGACCTTTCAGGGCATGCCGTTCTTTGGTTTTGTCTACATTGACCATAGCGCTGTGCCGGACAGTAAGAGCATCCGTATCATTGCGCCGCCAATTGCACTGATTAAGGCGGATATGCAGATTCTTGTCGAAATTGATGCGCAACGCGCCAGTGTTGCCTGAGTGAGGACTTCCCTGTGCTGACCGCTTACGAAAAAGAACAGCTGGAAAAGACCATTGAGAAGATAGAAGGGCAGACGGCCGGAGAGCTTGTTGCGGTGATTACCCGCATGAGCGACCGCTACCTGTATATTCCCCTATTGTGGTCTGCCTGCGCTGCTCTTGCCTTGCCTGCTTTTGCTGTGTGGCAGGCGCCATACATGACTTTCGGGAATGTGTATCAGGTTCAGGTACTTATTTTCATCGTCCTTGCCATGCTGCTGCGCTGGCCCCCGTTACTGATGCCGCTGGTACCCAAAGGCGTTCGTACCGGGCGCGCTGCACGTTATGCCCGCCAGATGTTCGTTGAACTGGGACTGCATGATACCCAACACCGGGGTGGTGTGATGGTTTTTGTATCCGATGCAGAACGGCATGTGGAAATTATTGCTGATAAAGGTATCGCTGCTTTGGTGCCGCAGACCGTATGGCAAAGCATCTTGGATGATTTTGTCGCGGATATCCGTGCCGGTGAGTTGGCGAACGGCTATGAAAAAGCCCTCCAGCGTTGTGGCGCTGTTTTGGTGCAGCACATGCCTGCCCGCAGCCGGTCCGAGGCGTTCCAGCGTCTGCCAAATGCGGTTGTGGAACTGGACGCACCGCTGGACTGAGGCATTAATCGCCCGTTAATCGGTTGAAGCTCACCCGGGTAATATGTTTGCCCGGATGGGCTTCGTCCATTTTGATACCCCAGAGCGGCTTTAGCGACGGTCCGTGCGCGCTGTAACGCATATCAACGATAATGCTTGGGTCATCCGGCATGCGGGTTGTCAAACCATCCGCAAACCACTCAAAACGTGTCAGGTCGTGGGCGAGGGGGCTGCCTTCCGGAAGGCTAGCGGCAAACGCCGCGGCATCAAAATAAGGGGCAGCGCCGCCTGCTGCGATTTCCGGGCTGGCAAAGGGGCGGTAGCGCATGCCATCCACATACAGCATGTCACCGCTTTTGTAGACAGAGCGCCAGCTGAACATCTTATTTAGACCCATGAGCAAAGGCATGACACGCCCATGTTCAACGTGCTGTCCACGACTGCTGGCAAGAGCCTGCTGTGCTGCCATCAGTGTATGGTGTTGCCACGCGCCGAACGCCATCCACAGGCTGGCGAACAAAAGGCTCCAGCGTGCCCATTTTGCGTGACAAGTTTTCAGCGTTACGAACATACCAATAAGCAGCGGTACCGTATAAAAGGGGTCAATAATCGCGATGGCATCCCATGAAAAGCGGGTATCTGCAAAAGGCTGGAATAACTGTGTGCCATAGGATGTAAACGCGTCCAGCAGCCCGTGTGTCGCATAGCCGATGGTTGAGAACAAGACCATATCGCGTAGATTGTGGCGCTTACGGGTCACGAGCGAGCAGAAAATGCCGACCAGTACGCCACCAACGGGGATGAAGGCAAGCGAATGGGTGAAATGGCGGTGATACTCCAGGCTCAGGAGCGGGTCGCTGCCGGAGCGGATAAGAACGTCAAGGTCGGCTGCCATGCCACCAATCCAGCCTGCCGCAGCGGCAAGTTTAAGGTTGCGGTTACGGCGTGTAGAGCTTTGGGCAACAGTGGCGCCCAATACGCCCTGGGTGAGTGGATCCATGAGGAGTTTTTTTCCGCTTTGGGGTTGACCTGAAAGATATATCTTATACTCTCCGTCTATCAGTCCAAGAAGATTAAAATCTGAAAAGTTCCGAGGGGTTCTATCGAATGCGTTACCTTGTTGCCAGTACATGTTTGTGCCTTGTGCCTGTCCTTTCTGCCCATGCTGTGGTGCCTGCTGATGCCGCCACGTCATTAAAAGCTGCTCTGGCAACAGGTAATGATTTTGTTATTCAGGCGACACGCGACGCTGCCTCGGCCAAATACCCGGACCATGCGCAGGAAATTAAACTTTACGACGGTAAAGACGCAGCCGAGCCAGCCCCACAGGTAGCACAGGCAGAAAAAACCGCAACACCCGCACCTGCTACAGAAGAAAAAGCCAAGAATTGGGGTGGTGATGTTGAGCTGGGTGTCAATCTGCAACGTGGTAACACCATCCAGCGCGATATTCTGGCAGCAGCCAAACTTAACTATGATATTGACCAGTGGCGCCATACATTTACCACTAAAGCCAACGCTGCTTACGAGAATGGCCGCCGAACGGAAGAAGATTACCGCTTTGGCTGGCAGACGGCCTATGATCTAGACGCGCGTCAGTATGTCTTTGGGCAGGCGGAATACGTTAACGATATGTTCTCCGGTTATAATTACCGCGTAACGGAAGACTTTGGTTATGGCCGCTTCCTGATTAAGAACGACCGGATGAAGCTTAAGGCACAGGCCGGTATCGGTGGCCAACATACCGAAGAAATGCTTGCCAATGGCCGCGAGCAGACAAGCAGCGAGTTCATTCTCAAACCGTTGGTCGGTTTTGACTGGAAGATCAACGACCGTCTGGACTTTACCTCAGAAGCCAAATCCACCATCGGTAAAGAGGTAGTGG
This sequence comes from Pseudomonadota bacterium, assembly GCA_016125375.1. GTDB lineage: Bacteria > Pseudomonadota > Alphaproteobacteria > UBA1280 > RI-95 > RI-95. Next base: position 25,481 of record WGLU01000005.1, read on the forward strand.
TCAGCAACTTTGAGGCAGCGTTGAAAACCGGCCTGGCAGAACACCTTGCCGCCAAGCTCAGCTTTGAGCTGGAGCATGTAAATCAGGTGCCTTACGGCAGCAATAAGACCGATACTACAACAGGTCTGAAGCTGGTTTATGACTTTTAATCGCCAAACAAAAACCCCCAGCTTGCGCTGGGGGTCCTCCGTTATTTGATGCCGTCGCAGTAGGTATCGTTCGAGAGGCGGCCCGATTTGACGATTGCCGTAACGGCAGAGCCATCGGCAATTGCATCGTACTGGCTCTTGCTCACCGTGCAGGTGACGGCCGGACCAGAGACGAGTTTCACGTCGAACGTCCATTTGTCAGGGTAGTGAGTCGTGGTGGGTACCATTACCTTGCCGGCCATGATCATACCGTGGGTGGTATGGGCTGCGGTGAAGGTGCGGCCTGTGACCGTACCGGGTTCGGGATGCGTGTCGACACCGATGGAATCGATGGCGACGAACACCAGAAGCCCGATGATAGCGGCAACAGCCGCAGCACAAAGCCAGAGAATACCCAACAGGATTTTGTCTGCGAGGTACATGTTCGTAACCTTTCAGGTCTGGAGATGGGAAACGTAAGCCCGCCGGATTTGTATCAAGCGAGGATGCAACAGTGCATGCATATTATGTGGGTTGAATGTGGAAACGTTACAAGAATCCACGCATTGACTATAAGTAATGATAAGATGTTCAGAACTCTCATACATTCTTGAAAAGGGCATGCCGATGGCGCTTGGGCAATATCTGTCACTGGTTAAAAACTATGGGCGTTTTCTGGCTTTCGGGGCATGGCATTCGTTTTACTCGGGGCTGGGGCAAACCTACCTCGTTTCGCTGTTTGTACCGTTCATGCGGGATAAGTTTGGCGCATCGGTTGCCGAGTTTGCGTTGTATTACTCCTTGGCTACTTTATGCAGCGCGTTTGTTCTGCCGATTGTTGGGGCGTGGATCGACCGGATGAACCTGCGTTTGTACAGTGCCTTGAACGGTGTGCTGGCTGCAACGGCCTGCTTGGTTACGGCATACGCGCCCTCTATGCCAGTTCTGTTATTCGGCGGCCTCAAGCTCGAGCCGTTTGCCATTCTGGGGTTTTTCCTGTTGCGCTTGTCCGGTCAGGGGCTGATGAGCCATATCTGCTCGACATCTATTGGCCGTTATTTTGGTAAAAATCGCGGTAAGGCCTCGTCTGTGAGCGATCAGGGCCACTCACTGGGGGAGGTGCTCCTGCCGCCACTCGTGGTCATGCTGCTTGCTGCATATGGCTGGCAGATGACTTACGTGATTATTGGCTTGTCCTGTCTGCTCTTGTTCCTGCCTGTTTCTCTAGCGCTGCTGCGCCAAGACGATGATTTCCAGCACCCGGGCCGGACGGCTGAAACGGAAGCGCACCAGGAAGCCGAGGAGCACTGGACGCAGAAACAACTGCTCGCATCGCCCTATTTCTACATGGTGATGCCGTTGGCTAGCATGGGCGCTTTTACCCTGACGGCGCTGTTCTTTCTGCAAGTCACCATTGCTCAGGGCAAACTCTGGGATGATTTCTGGCTGGCGCACTGGTTTTTTGTTTTCCCGATTTGTGTGTTTATCTCCAGCCTTTTGGTTGGTCCGCTGATTGATACCATCGGTGCCCGGCGGATATTCCCTTTCCAAGTGTGGCCGCTGGCGCTGGGGGTGCTGCTTCTGGGCATAACCGATAATCCCTATATCGTACCGGTATACTTTGCTTTCTGCGGTCTTTCCGTGGGTATGAGTAAAGGAGTGACAGGTGCCATGTGGGCAGAGGTTTACGGTACACGGCATTTGGGCGCCATCCGGAGCGTCGCCTCTACCATTATGGTTTTTGCAACAGCTGTTAGCCCTGTGTTGTGCGGGGTTCTGCTGGAACGTGGTGTGAGCATCAATACGTTGCTAATGGGCATGGCTGGCCTGATTGTCAGTACATCGGTTCCAGCATTATTGGCACCCTTGCCCCGTCGCCGTGGTCGTGCCGGATAGACTTTAAGCCTTGAGGCGGGGGAGAATCGTTCCCATATAAAAGGGTGAGCAAAAAAAACAGGAAGGCCCACCCGACCATGACATTCTGGCTCACATCTCTGGCTGACGAGGCGCAGCACCATCCAGACAAGGAACTGGCCAAATGGGGCCGCGAAGTTGCCGTGGGGCATGCCAAGACGCTTGGCGAATACAAAGATTATCTGACAGGTGCCACGCATGCGCACCAGACGTTCTTCCGGGGCGCCGAGGCAGAGGCACGTGCCGACAACGACACATTGCTCGCCGACAGTATGCAGGTATTTGCGGAAGCAGCCGCTAGCAAGGCACGTCTGTTCGATATGCTGGAGCAATATCCGCATCTGGACGAGAAAGGCCGTCAAGCCCTGAAGGACGAGCTTGCGCATGTCTATAAAACAGCAATTGCCGAGGCTGACCGCTGGAACACCATGAGCCGCGATGCCTATGATGAAACGCGCCAGTTGGCCTTACCAGCATTAAAGGAAGACCGCTTCCGTCAGGTATCAACGCCCATGCGGCAGGATCTGAGCAACGGTAAATATTTTGATCAGGAATACCGGCACGAGTTTGCCCGCCATGTGAATGATGTGTGCACACAGGCGGTTGAGGTTGTCGACAGGGTGCACGACGATGGCGGTTGCTCCGGGGCAACCTACATTGGCGCACGCGAGTCATTGGATAATGGAGGCCCATTGGAGGCATCGCTCCATTACTATGCCCGTCAGTTCTCGGTCCGGCAGATTGGCCTGATGGCGCGGGACGTAGACCAATTGCTGTCCCACAGTCAGGAACACGGCATCGAGGTGCCGTATATCCCAGCGCACAGGCATTCACGGGAGCGTGCCAGCTAGCCACTTGTTGCCATAGATACCTGAGCGGGGTCATACTGTCCTCAAAGTAACGGAGGATTGTTTATGACCCCGCTTTTTATTGCAGGTCTTGTGGGCAGTGTACTGGTAACAGCGTTTTTGTCCGGCATTTTCGGTATGGCCGGCGGGCTGATTCTGATGGGCATTCTGGCTGCGGTGTTGCCGGTCGGTGCGGCGATGATTCTGCACGGGGTGACACAGATGGCCTCCAACGGCTGGCGTTGCTGGGTCTGGCGGGAGCATATCCAGCTGGATGTGTTGCGCGGTTATCTGATATCCGCCCTGTCTTGCGTCGCGCTTTTTACCGCAGTTCACTTTACGCCGGATAAGGCCATCGTCTTTATTTTCCTCGGGCTGCTGCCATTTATTCCGTATGTTCTGCCGCCAAAACTGATGCCGGACGTGAGCAAGCCACTTGGGCCCTATGTGTGCGGATTTCTGGTCACCGCGTTACAGCTCACCGCCGGGGTATCCGGTGCCATGCTGGATGTCTTCTACGTGCGCAGTCCGCTAACCCGTCATCAGGTTGTAGCAACCAAGGCCTTTACCCAGACCATAGGTCACTTTCTTAAGCTTATCTACTTTGGCACGCTGGTGGACATGGGCGGGGATGTGTTCCTGCCGTGGTGGATTTACGCCGTGTGCATCGTGACAGCCATGACCGGGACTACACTGGCCAAGGGCGTGCTGCACCGTATGGATGACAAGCAGTTCCGCCGCTGGAGCCAGTGGGTTCTAAATGGTATCGGGCTGGTTTACCTAGCCAAAGCCGCCACAATGCTTGTGCGTTAAGCCTTGGTGGGCTTGTCTGCTTTCGGGATCATGCGCCCAATCGTGACACCCTGTACCAGAATCGAGAAGGCAACCACAACGTATGTCATGGTCAGGATGACCTCACGTTCCTGACTTGGCGGCAGGGACAAAGCCATCGCAACCGACAGGCCGCCGCGCAGACCGCCCCATGTCAGGACAGTAAAGGCGCCTTTGCTGAACTTGCGGCCGCCCATCTTGAGCAGCGACATGGTTACACCCACAGCCAGCGCGCGGGAGAGCAGTACAACCGGCACGGCCAGCAGGCCCGCGTACAGGTAAGCACCCTGAATGTTAACGACCAGAATCTCCAGTCCGATAAGGACGAAGAGGGAGGCAACCAGAATCTCGTCCACCAGCTCCCAGAAGGTATCGATGTGGCGGCGCGTGGTTTCGGACATGGCGTATTGGCGGCCATGGTTCCCAATCAACAGGCCCGTGACGACAATGGCAATCGGGCCGGAGGTATGCAGTGCCAGTGCAAGGCTGTAGCCGCCCAGTACAAGGGCAAGAGTCACCAGAATTTCCACAGAGTAGTTATCAATACGGCGCAGAACTTCAAAGCCTATCCAGCCGATAACCAAACCCAGCAGAATACCGCCACCAGCTTCAAGCAGGAGCATTTCGCTGATGTGGCTGAATGTAGGAGCCTGCTCACCTGTAGCAATGCCCAGAATGACCAGGAACACAACAACGCCCACGCCGTCATTGAACAGGGACTCGCAGGATACTTTTGTTTCCAGCGATTTGGCGGTGCCTACCCGTTTCATAATGGACAATACGGCAATCGGGTCGGTGGGCGAAATCAGTGCGCCGAACAGAAGGCAGTACATCAGCGGAATCTCAATGCCCAGATGGCTCAGGGCGTAGTGGCTGCTGTAGCCGACAAAGAATGTTGAAATAACGACACCGAGAGTCGCGAGCAAAGTGACAACAGCCCGCTGTTCCAACAGGTCGCGCAGGTTTATGTGCAAGGCGCCTGCGAAAAGCAGGGCGCTTAGCATGCCGTCCATGAGCACCTTGTTGAAGTCGATTTTATTGAGGATATTGGTCGCCCAGAAGAACAGGTTCTCGTCATAACCCATGTTGTTGGCGAGCAGAATGACCATGGAGCAGAGCATGGAAATCAGCATCAGGCCGATTGTGGTAGGCAGGCGGATAAACCAATGGTTGATAACCGCAAAAGTGGCCACCAGTGTCATGAGAATCGCAAGAATATCGAAAGCGTCCATCAGGCAGAAAGTCCTTTTGTCTTTTATGAGGGCCATTGTTGCCTTTCGGGGCAGGGAGCGCAATAAAAAAGCACTTTAATTGGGGTTGAAATATACCTTGAAAAGGCGTAGTAACTATGCCCGTTATGCAAGAGAACCAGAGGTGACGAAGAATGTACAAGCAGGTGTCCGACTCGATAGAAATCGCGGTCCTGCCGGAGTATCTGGAAGAGCACTCCGACCCGGAAGCCCAACACTTTGTCTGGGGTTACACCATCCATATCCGCAACCTTGGCAAGCAAAGCGTACAGCTGCTCAACCGGCACTGGAAGATTGTTGATGCGCAGGGGCGCGTTGAAGAGGTTCATGGTGCGGGCGTTGTAGGTGAACAGCCGACATTGCGCCCTGGTGAAGAGTTCGCCTACAGCAGCCATACAGTGCTGCGTACGCCCTCCGGCTTTATGGCAGGAAGTTATGATCTGATAGACGCAAGGGGAACATCGGTGCAGGCCGAGATTCCGGCATTCTCGCTTGATTGCCCTGATGACATTATCACCATCAACTAGTAACAAACCCCGCCGATAGCGGGGTTTGTCATTTCATACGGCCTATTTGCCTAGCAGCCGTTGAGCCTGTTTCACTCCAAACCGCACAGCAGCCTTGGCATCGTCCAGCTCGCCACCAATGCCGCCGCGCTGGCCCTGCATGGCAGCAATCTTCTTGTCCGTATTGTAATTGCTCAAGGCGTAAATTGCCCACAGTGCGGCGGGCAGCCAGCCGACCATCGTAATTTGCAGGACAAGGCAAATGATCGCAGCAAGGGGGCGTCCGATTGTTAGGAACAGGACGGGCGGAAGAAATATTGCGAGCAACAAACGCATGGGGCGTGGTATCTCCTGAAGTTGATGATTTTTTTATTCAGTATAGTCCAAATCTTTATGAATGGTCTCGTTCAGGCGCCAAAGGGCAATGGCTGAAACAGCAAACACAACAACCCCAACGATAATGGCGGCGTGATTAATGGCAATGCCTGTTGCCTTGAGCGCACCGAATGCAGCGGTCATTGGCACAACGGAACCGCGGACAAAATTGGGGACCGTGGTTGCAGCTGTCGCGCGGATGTTTGTGCCAAACTGTTCCGCTGCAATGGTGACAAAGACCGCCCAATAACCTGCGCCAAAGCCCATCATCAGACACATGGTGTAATACCATGTCGCACTCATCCCCGGGATGGTGAGGTAAATCAGGCAGGCTGTTGCCGTAAATGCCATGAATACGGCGACGATCTTGCGGCGGCTCTGGAGCATCTGGCTACCAAAACCGCTGATGAAGTCGCCAAAGATAAGACCTGTGTAGCACAACATGACAGCGTTACCGGCAGAAAGTTCCGCATCAGCCCCCATCAGTTTGCCCAGTTCTGGTGCCAGAAAAATAGGCAGGGCTGCCACATACCAGATAGGCACACCAATCAGGATGCAGCTCAGGTAACGGCTGAAACGCTGCCATGATGAAAACAGTAGTAAAAAGTTACCCCGGCCAACGGTATGGGCTGCCTTAACGGCATCAAACATGCCGGATTCCATGACTTTCAGGCGCAGGACCAGTAGGGAAAGACCCATAACGCCGCCGGCAATATAGGCCGTATGCCAGTCTGCATATCGGGCAATCATGCCTGCGGCAATAGCACCGGACACACCCACGCTTGCGACAATTGCAGTGCTCAGGCCACGCTTGTCCCGTGGAATGACCTCGCTCACCAGCGTAATACCGGCACCGAGTTCCCCAGCCAAGCCCACCCCGGCCAGGAAGCGCAGAACCGCATAAGATGTCACGTCTGTAACATAGGCGTTGGCAATGTTGGCGATGGAATAGGTAATGATGGAGCCAAAAAGGACACTCAAGCGGCCCTTACGGTCCCCCATAATACCCCACAGGATGCCGCCCAGCAGCATACCGATCATCTGCATGTTCAGCAGGTGCAGACCCACATCAGCCAGTTGCGACTCGGGCACCCCGATATCCAGCAGACTTGCACGGCGCACGATACCAAAAAGCACAATGTCGTAAATATCTACAAAGTACCCGAGCGCGGCCACAATCACAGCGGCGTTTAAAACGTCACGGCTGCACATCTGCTTGAGGGTGTTCATCTTTTCCTATCATCCTTTCCATAAAAAGTGGGCTTTTATAGCATTGTGCGGGTCACGGGGACAAGGGGTTTATCCCTGCTGGTCTGGCAGGGGTGAATCGGCTAAGATAGTGCGCGCAAAACAAATTGGGGTCGCTTATGGCGCATCCGCAACACCAGCCAACGGAACATGAAACGCTCGACGTGCTGATGCGCCGTGCGCTGGCAGGTGATAATGCCGCCTATGCGCTGGCATTAACACAGATGGCGCGCCTTGCCCGTGCTGTTGTAGGTGCCAAAATCCAACATCCCGAAACACAGGAAGATGTTGTGCAGGACATCCTGCTCAGCGTGCATCAGGCCCGCCATACGTGGGATGGGGAGCGTCCGTTCAAGCCCTGGTTTTACGCCATTGCCCTCTACCGCATGCTGGATAGTCTGCGCAGCCACTACCGCAACCGTGAAGACACGCTGGATGATCCGGCGCTGTTTGATACTTTTGCCGCTCCTGTAACCGAAACGGGGGGGATAAGCGAATCGCTGGATAGAGCGCTGAAGAGCCTGCCGGAACGTCAGCGGCAAATTGTCATGCTGATGAAGGTGCAAGGGTTTAGTGCGCAGGAGGTAGCAGTACGGCTGGGGATGAGTGTTTCTGCCGTTAAAGTAGCGGCACACAGGGCCTATAAACAGCTCCGTGACGTACTGGAGAGTGAAGATGAGTAAGAAGAACACCCAGAACCTGATTCAGCAGCTGGCTGCACAGTCAGATGCGCCTGTGCGCAAAATGCGGCATCCTGCTGTTGTCGGCGCTTTCCTGTCGGTCTTCTCAGGGCTGTTTGTTATGTCCAGCGTCGCGTTGCTGGGCATGCGCACAGATATTGCCGCCATGCTCCACATGCCGCTTTTTGGTCTGGAGGTGATACTTGCGCTGCTGACCGGTGTGTTCGGCATGTTTGCCGCCAACTGGCTGGCGATACCTGATATGCGCCAGCAAAGATGGGTCTGCTGGTTGCCGTTCATTACATTTGCCGGTTTGACAGCGATTATTCTGCGTCGTTACTTCGTCATGCCAACGGATGCCTTTACGCCAATCGGTATTGGGCACTGTTTCCCGGCAGTCGTGCTGGTGGCTATGGTACCGGCTATTGTGCTGGTTATCCATATGCGGCGCATGGCGACCGTACATGGCAGACTGGCAGCCGTGGTTGCGTTTCTCTCGGCATTGAGTTTTGGCTATATCCCTGCGCGGGTCATGTGTCCTGTGGACGAGTTTTCGCACCTGTTAACCAACCATTTGGGGCCGCTGTTGCTGGCCATCCCGTTGGGTATGTTCCTCGGTTACCGCTTGTTTCGCTGGTAATGGGCGAGGAGTGTGCCGCGCTCGTTGAGTTGCTTGATGCTGACAAGACTGAGCTCGGATGGTAGTTCCAATCCACCAAAAAGGCTGATCCCGCTGCCAAAATAAATCGGCTCAATGGTCTGATAGACCTCATCCACCAGCCCTGCATTCATGCATGTACTGTAGACTTGGGCCCCGCCGAGCACGGCAATCTGCTGGGCGCCTGAATGTGCGACCAGATCGGCAAGGGGCGTATGGGCCGGGTTGACAAGGGTGAGGGTGTCATGGACCTTCTGCGGCGCAGTCACTTTGCCTGTCAGGCACAGGCATGGGTATTTGCGCATTTCTTCCTCATGCAGGTCGTAGCTGGCGCGGCCAATGATGCTGAGGTCCATCTGCCCCATCATGGCCAGAAAGTGCCGCTGGTCTTCCTTGCTGCTCCAGCTGAAAGAGTGCTGATCCGCATTACGGGCAATAAAACCGTCCGCGCTGGTTACAGCAAGCAGAATGAAGCGGGCCATGGGTTAGTGGCCGCCGTCTGCTTTCTCTGCCGCTTCGCGGGCGATTTTTTCCATTTTGTTTTCTTTGTCGACCAACACTTCAAAGTAGCCGACAACACGGTTTTTCTGGCGCTCCAGCTGGACAACGCCATAAATATCCGTCATCAGCTGGCGGCGCAGAATGTTGATAGCGGTTTCGGTCGTATCACCGTTCAGCATGACGCGGTTGATAACGGCATCGAGTGCGCCTTTAGGATCGTTGGCGTGGATGGTTGCCATAGAGCCTGCGTGACCCGTGTTAATGGCCGAACAGAAGGTGAAAGCGTTCTCTTTACGGATCTCGCCCAGCAGAATACGGTCAGGGCGCATACGCAGACAGGCGTTCAGCAGGTCGGTTACCCCGCCGGACGTTGTGCCGTCTGCCTTGGTGAACTCACCAAAAACAAGGGGAACCCAGTTTTCGTGCGGGACGCGCAACTCGCGAACGTCCTCCAGCGTAATCAGACGCTCGTCTTCCGGGATGTACTGGATGAGGGCATTCATAAAAGTGGTTTTACCCGAACCCGTACCGCCGGATATAAGCAGGGTCTTGCGGCGTTTAACTGCATCGATAACGGCTTTTTTGTCTTCTTCCGGGAAAACGAAGTCATCCAGAGTCAGGGGGCGCTCCTTGTGCAGACGCAAGGTCATGGAGAACTTTTTGTCATTCTGCTTGCCACCCACGAACTGGGCACGATGCCCGCCGGGAAAACGGATGGAGACGATCGGGTTAAGCGTGTCGTACTTCTGACCTGTTTTGGCAGCCAGCAAACGCAGAACGTTTAGCAGGGTTTCAAAGTCCAGAACTGGGTCGTCGACAAAGCTCCAGTCGCCGTTGTAGTCCTCAAAGCCGATGCGACCCGGCTGGTTGATGACAATTTCCTTAAGGTTGGCAATCTTTTCCGGTGTCATGTACTTGAGAATAGGCTCCATCACCTCTTTCTCGCGTGGGCTAAAGACGTAATCGTTTTCGACGGCCATAGGCTTCTCCGGCGCTAATAACATTATTTGTATTTTGTTAATAGCTTATCGTCTTTTACGCCAAAACGCACGCACCGATTCCTGACCTTTCGTTAATGACGGCTGCCGCCCATCGGCCATTCAGCCAGAACAACCGGCAACTCGTTCAGACGCTCGATTTGAACGTCGGTGATGCCTTCCACAGCCGGGTAGCCGAGGCTCACATAAACAGCGCGTCGGCCTTGCATGGCTTTGCCGTTGCGGATGATTTGCGAGAAGGGTTGGATTTCCTGCGCATCACCAAAGAATACGACAACATCAAAGCTGAAGGCATCGCTGAGCATCAGGCAGTCATAGGCATTGTCACAGAAGGTCAAGTGCATATGGTGGCGTGCTTTCAGCCGTGCAATCTGGCGCTGTGTAAAGCTATTGGCAGGAGCCACGGCCAGCACTTGTACAAGCTTGGGACGCTTGATGGCACTACCTTGTCCCGATTTGGAACGTTTTTGTGTACCAAAAATGGTTTTGTTTTCAGTGGTTTTAACTTGAAAGCCTTTGGTTTGCATGGGTTTATCCTTTCTGTTGTGGGTTTTTCCACAACAATAAAGCCGCAAGACGGATGCCATGCGGCCAAAAGGATAAAAAATCAAAAGGGGTAGGTTAGGCGGGGTCCCGTGGGATTTCGAAGTAGGTGTACTGCTCTTTCTCGTCTGCTTTGAAGGCGACATTACCGACTTCAAGCGGACGCCCTGTATTGGGGTCAACAATCACAAATGTGTTGTCGTAAACCTTCAACGTGTAGTCCGTATCCCGCGGCTGGATGGCCAGGCCGATATAGATACGGTCTTTCAGATTAAGTGTAATCATACGCATCTGCGGGTAGAGCGCACGCATAATGGCACCGTAGACAGCTGCTTTGCTGGCGTAGCTTCCCCTGTTCAGGGTCATGGTGCTCAGTGGCAGGGTAAAACGCGTAAAGCCCTTCTTGGGCGAGGGGATGGTCTGTACCAGTCCGGCTACAAAGTTGGCCATGCTGCGGTCACTGGCCGTACCGACTTTTTTGTTCAGTTCGGGTACCAGAGGTGTAAAAAACTTGGCATATTCGTGTGATACACGGGCAACGTCGGGCACCAATTGGTCGTAGGGCCCCATTGTGACCATGTTTTCCTGCATATACTCGTACATGGTACGCTGGCGCAGATTCTCGAGCGCCGCAACCATCCGGTCACGTTCGCCCTGTGTTTTAAAGTTACCGTAGACTACCAATCTGTCCGCATCGTCAAACTGAACTTCCAGCCCCATGCGGTGCTTGTAGCCCTTGGCGTAACGCTGGATAGCCATGTGCACCCGTTTGCGCATGTGTTCGATGCCAGACTGGTCAAAATCAAGGGCGGAGGCCAGCACGTTTTCTTTCGGCATGACAAAGCTCAGATTCTGGTCCGTATCGTACTGGTCTTTCCATTGGTACGTATAGGTGACGGTTTCCTCACCCGGGTCCATTTTGAAATCGGTTTGCTGGGCTTGTGCGCTGGCGGCACCGAAAAAGAACCCGGCAGACAGGGCGAGGGTACCGAGGATGGCAAAGTGTGTGCTGCGTTTTCTAATCACGCGCGACCTCTTGTTCTTCCTTACGGGATTCTTATGGTGTCGCACATTAACGTCCCGCTATCAGTTTAAAGTATGTCTGATAACGGGATGGAAATCAAAGCAAACTCACGGCCGTTTTTTAGGCTTGAAGGTTTTATGGCGTCGTTCAATGAACTTGAATATCTCTGTCGCCACATCAATTCCTGTAGATCTTTCAATGCCTTCCAGACCAGGAGAGGAGTTGACCTCCAGCACGACAGGGCCTTTGTTGGAGCGCATCAGGTCAACACCGGCTACGCTCAGCCCCATAACCTTGGCGGCTTTTTCCGCAGTCTGTTTTTCCTCCGGCGTCAGGCGTACATTGTGGGCAGTGCCGCCACGGTGCAGATTGGAGCGGAAATCACCGGCGGCCGCGCGGCGTTCCATGGCTGCAATCACTTTGCCGTCAACAACAAAGCACCGCAGGTCAGATGCATTGGCCTCTTTAACGAATTCTTGTACCAGAATGTTTGCGTTGATGCCCATGAAGGCCTCGATCATACCCTCGGCGCTTTTCTTGCTTTCGGCCAGTACCACGCCGATGCCCTGTGTGCCCTCAAGCAGTTTAATCACGTAGGGTGAGGCACCAATCATGTTCAACAGGTCCGGAATATCGTCCGGGTAGTGGGCAAAGCCGGTCATCGGCAGGCCGATGCCCTTACGGGACAGGAGTTGCAGGGAGCGCAGCTTGTCGCGGCTGCGGGAAATCGCAACAGATTCGTTCACCGGCATCACGCCCATCATCTCGAACTGACGCAGCACTGCCGTACCGTAAAAAGATACCGATGCCCCGATACGCGGAATCACTGCATCGTAGCCGTCCAGTGTTTTGCCTTTGTAGTGGATGCTCGGGTTATCGGTAGCAATACTCATGTAGCACTGCAAGGTATTGATAACGTGAACGGTATGGCCGCGCTCTTTACCGGCCTGCAAGAGGCGCTTGGTGGAATAGAGTTTGGGATTGCGCGACAGCAGGGCAATTTTCATTTATGGCAACAGCCTTTTTAGGGGTTAGTCGTTTGACAGGTAAGCGGTTTGCGGCTCGTCTTGTAACAGGTATGAGCGGCTGGAGCAAACAACAAAACGCTTCTTAAGGCTCATGCGGCCAAGCAGCATACGGTAACGCATGTTCAGGCGGTTGGTCAGAGTCAGGTCAATGGCCCATGTTTTCCCGCCCATTTCCAGCGACGTGCGGATGACGTAGCGCTCCTGCCCCTTGCCGGAGGAACTCTTGATAATCCGTTTTTCTACAACCGGCGCCTCACACGTGACCTCTACAGATTTGTCATACTGAGCCGGGTGCACAACAAAACGTACATAGGCAGCGCCATCGCGCTCGAAAGGGGTAATTTTCATGGCGTGCAGCGTGGCATAGTTCGCCCCGGTATCCAGCTTGGCTTTTATCTTGGGCAGGCCAAGTTCCGGCAGGCCGACCCATTCCCGCCAACCTGCGGTTTGCATCGGCTTGGGTGTGCGCTTTTTGGCCACGGTTTTAACGGCTTTAGCAGTCAAAAGGGTGTCCTTTACTCGTCCGTTTACACTGGCGGTATTATAAGTACCTGTACGGACTCGACAAGTTTTTTATACATCCCCTACAGGTTCACCAGCAGCTTGATGGCGGTAATCACCAGAAAAGCTGCCAACATACGCCGCAAGATATGTGCAGGTACCTTCTGCGAAGCCTTGGCACCCCATCCGGCGCTGAAAAGGGTAACGCCGCCAATCAGGGCGACAGCAGGCAGGTTCACGTAGCCTATCGTTAGCGGCAGGTGAGTGTCGATGCCGTGCCCGGCTACCATAAAACCGACAATCCCCGGTACGCTGACAACAACGCCAAAGGCCGCTGCTGTGCCAATTGCCCGTTTGACAGGGTAGTGACAGGCCGTCGCAAGGGGAATGACGACAATACCGCTGCCGATGCCCATCAGGCTGGCAATGGTACCTACGGCCAGCCCGGCCGGACGTCGCCATTTTGCCGAAGGAAGGGCTTTGGCAAGCTTCAGCTTCTCCCAGGCCAGCAGCAACGCGAGCACCAGCGCCATTCCTGCAAAAAACACCGTAAGCTGGTGCCCGTTGATGAGTTTGACAATCACACTTCCCAGCACAACGCCTGCCACGATAAACGGCGCCATTTCCTTGAAGATTGGCCAATCCACCTGTTGGTGCCTGTTATGCCCCCGTGCCGAAGCGATGGAGGTAATCATAACCGTGCCAAGGGATGTGCCAACGGAAAGGGGCATCAGCACGGTATCCGCTACGCCTAAATGTTCAAAAACCATGTGCAGAACGGGGACAACAACAATGCCGCCGCCGATACCGACCATACCGGCAATAAAACCCGTAATCAGGCCGGTGCCAAGCAGAACGAGCGCAAGGTATATCATGCTTTGATCGCATCCGGCTGGTTGTCGGGGTGGGCGGCAATAAAGGCCGGGTGTTTTTCCAGCGTTGTATGGATGCGCATGACGGTGGGGTAGTCAGCCATCGGGCAGTCAAAACGCAGGGCGTTGTACACCTGCGGGACCAGGCAGGCATCCGCTAACGTGATGGTATCGCCAAAACAGTACCTGCCAGCTGTCTGGCGTAACTGTGCTTCCAGCGCTTTGAAGCCCTCGGCAATCCAGTGGCGGTACCACTGCATTTTCTTCTCTTCGCTCAAGCCCATTTCGGTCGTCAGGTACTTGAGCAGACGCAGGTTGTTGACCGGGTGCATGTCGCAGGCAACGGTCTGGCACAGGGCGCGTACACGGGCGCGGTCGGCTGCTTTGAGAGGCAACAGGGCCGGGGTGGGGTGCGTTTCTTCCAGATATTCCAAGATGGCCAGTGACTGGATGAACATGCCTTCATCCGTTTTCAGGCTGGGCACGGCACCCAGCGGATTGCGGGCCAGATTCTCCGGGCTGCGCTGCTCCCCCTTGATCAGGTTGATGGGGATAAGGTCGGCGGACAGATTCTTGAGGCCGAGGACGATGCGCACACGGTAGGCAGTCGAGGAGCGCCAGTAAGTGAAAAGTTCCATATCAGGCTCGCTTTTTTAGGCTTGTTGGCCCATATTATAGATGAAAGCAGGTGAATGTCAGTAATGTCATTCCACTTGTTGGTGACAGGTTACATAAAACTGTGCATGGGCGGCCGTCCGCCATATCCGTTTTATACCCGAGTCGCCTATGCACCAAATTAAGGACAGGGACAATGGACGCGACCTATGGTCTGAACGTGAACAACGCCATACTGGGGGCCTAGTTCCCGCAGTTGTTCGGTTCTTCTGCGCTGTCCAGCGTGTTTACCGAGTCCTTCCTGCCTGTTCTGGGTGCCAGCTCTGGCGAGCAGAACCTGTTGAATGCCTTCAGTGACTACTCATCCGGTGCACTGCTGTCCGATCAGACGCTCTTTGGTCTGTTTAATTCGACAAGCGGTATTGGCACAAGCGGGGATAGTCTGTATGCAGCGCTTAGTAGTGCCTACAGCACACAACAGTCGTCACTGGCAGATTTGCTGGGCAGTCAGCTAGATATTTCTGCCTAAGGCGTCGCGCCGGTTTATCAGGCGGCTTTAACGCCGCCTTTTGTTTTGCGCACCTTCTGCTCGATGGCACCAAAAATACTGCTACCAGTTTTATCAAGCATGTCAATTTTCACGCTGTCGCCATCTTGCAGCCAGGGAGTTTTGGCAGCACCGTTCTTGATGGTTTCAATCATGCGGATTTCTGCAATGCAGCTGCTGCCAACATCGGCATCACCGCTGTCGGTGATGTTGGCAACCGTACCGCTGCCGACAATGGTGCCTGCGCTCAGATTACGTGTTTTCGCACCGTGGGCAACCAATTGGGCAAAATCAAAGGTCATATCCACGCCTGCGTTCGGGTGGCCGAAGGGTTTAGCGTTAATAAAGCTCAGCAGGGGCAGGTGGACTTTGTTCGCCGACCATGCGTCACCCAGTTCGTCCGGCGTGACAGCAATGGGGGAGAACGCACTTGCCGGTTTGCTCTGAATAAAGCCAAAGCCCTTGGCCAGTTCGTCTTTTGTCAGGCCGCGGAGGGTTACGTCGTTGACCAACATGAGCAGTTTGATGTGCCCTGCTGCTTCTTCCGGCGTTATGCCCATCGGCACGTCGTCTGTGATAACGGCAACTTCGGCCTCAAGATCCAGACCCCATGACGGGTCTTGTAGGGGAATATCCTCATGCGGAGCCAGAAAACCATCGGACAAACCCTGATACATCAGCGGATCGTGCCAGAAGCTCTCGGGCAGCTCCACACCGCGTGCCTTGCGGACGAGTTCGACGTGTTTGACGTAGGCACTGCCATCCAGCCACTGATAGGCGCGGGGCAGGGGCGAGGCCAGTGAGGGCAGGTGGAGCGTAAACGCATCCGCACGTTTGCCTGCGTTCAACTCGTCATACACGCTTTGCAGGCGCGGGGAGGTGTCGGTCCAGTGTTCCAGTGCCTGTTGCAGGGTTGGGGCAATACCATTGACCTCTACTGCTCTGGTCAGGTCTTTGCTGACCACAATCAGTGTACCGTCGCGACCGCCGCGTTTGAGTGTTGCCAGTTTCATGAAGGCTTCTCCCTGCAAATCATGTTGTGGGGCAAAGTATGGCGGATTTATCTGAAAAGGCAAGGGATTGTCCCTTGACTATGTTAAATGAAATGCTTATCTGGGATGCACTGTACTGCATCTTGTTCTCGCGTTTCCTACCCCAGAAACTAGAAGCTCCCAAACCGATGGAGATACCCATGATGGAGCTCTTTTTCCTTCTGCCCGTGATTGCGCTTGTCGTCTGCACGGGAATCGGCTTCTTCCGCCCGGCATATGCCGTCGGGCTGGCGCTGATCTTTCTGGTGCTGAGCATGTCGCTCGCATCCGGTGCGCGTGAGGGTGGTCTGGCCTTGTTGCCGTATATCGCTCTCAGCGGAGCCGCCGTCTACACGACGCTGGTTCAGCTCATCACGTACCACATTGCCCGCCGCGGCAAGAAGGACTGAACAGTCGACGGCCCCCTCCGCAAGGAGGGGGCTTTGCTTTTTATCCCTTTTAATTTTGTGGATTTTGTGTTCCCCTGATGGGGTTGATAAGACAAAAATAAGGAGGCATGCCATGTCTACCCACGACCTCGCGACCGAATTCCCGCAGTTCAAGGAAGCCATCCACAAACTTAAAATCGGCAACCCGCACTTTGCCCGCCTGTTCGATAGTTATCATGAAATTGACAAGCAAATTAACCGTATTGAACAAGGGGTAGAGGCGCACAGCAGCACCTTTGAAGAGGATCTGCGCAAGCAGCGCATGCAGTTGAAAGATGAGCTCTATGCCATGATGACCGCAGCTACGGACGATAGCTGCGAGTCCTGCCAGTAACCGAGAAACGCCCGCATGTGCGGGCGTTTTTATATTTGTACCTCTGCCACCTTGGGGGCTTCGTCCTCATTCGGAGCGTTCTGGACCTCCTGTGCAGGAACATTCTCCGGCTCTGCTGTTTTGAGCGGTTCTTCCCACTTGAGCAGGAACACCGAGTGCAGGCCTTCAAACCCTTTCAGCTCCCGTTCGGGTAGGGCCTCAAACGTATAGCCCTCTCCGGCGAGTTGGGGGGGGACGTCTTCGGCCACAGCAATTTCCCGTGCGCCTGCATTTGGCAGAACGCGGGCTGCCATGTTGACCGGCGTACCAAACATGTCGCCATCCATATAAACGGGCTCGCCCGCGCTGATGCCAATGCGGAGGTTGAAGGCACGGTCGGGCATGGACACATCGAACAGGTCAATGCCTTTGTGCATCGCCATGGCCGCTTTGACTGCTTTGCCAACACTGCTGAAGGCGCACATGATGCCGTCACCCGTGTGTTTGACTTCCTTGCCCTGATAGGAGGCAATAGCACCGCGGACAATTTCGTTATGGGCGTGGACAACATCCTTCATCCAGGCGTCGCCGTACTCCTGATGGGAGCGGGTGAAGCTGACAATGTCAGTAAACAGAATCGCACCGACGCGCTGATCCGGCGCTGCAATGCTGTCAAACTCGTCCCACAGCTCCATAGCTTTAACGATGCCCGTATCCCCCATAGGGGCTGCGAACAACCGCTGGCCTGCTCCTTCACCGCGTTGAATCATGGCCGCATAACGTGGATAGGCATTATATTCAGGCATCAATGACCAGCTGCGATGGATGCTTGCCGGCATGAGCGACAGGCCGCTCATCATCGTGGCAACCTCATTTTTCAATTCGTCTTCGGGCAGGTTATACAGGGCGGCCAGTGTTTTGGACGTACCAATCAGGTAAAGCAGCAAGCCAAAGTGGGTGTCGCCTACCATGGCGCCGGCCTCGTCCGACCAACGCGCTTTGCGGCCTTCGTTAAAGACACGGGCAATGGCCGCTTTGGCTTTGAAAAGGTTATCCTTGTACTGTTTGGTACCCGGTTTGACAGACTGCTCGTCACTCTGGTTTTGCATATAAAGCAGGTAGGCCGTCACGCCTGAAACAATAAGGCCGAAGACCGTAAAGCCTGCAGCAGTGGCAGCAGAAGCCCCGAATAAGGCCAGGAATGGGAAAAGCAGGATACTCAATCCCACACCACCGCTGAGGATCATATAGTGCAGCGTAAATGCAGGCGCAGCGTCCTGTTCGGCGGGCTGGTGGGCAGCGGCAGGTTGCCGTGCCGTGGCTCCCTTGGGCACGTGTTTGACAACCTTTTTGTCTTCGTACAGGTTGGCCTTGCGTTTACCGCTCAGGTTGGCCATCACGTCGTTCTGTTTGACGGCCTTGCCTTCCTGCGCCTTGGTGTAAATGACGCTGTCGTTTTTGCTCCAGATAACACATACGGCCCGCTCTCCGCTCTTGAACAGGTGGTTGGCCTCGGCAATGGCGGCATCTTTCTCGCGCTCGTCAAACATGCGAACGAGCTGCCAGTTGTCGCCTTTTAATATGCAGACTTCGTAGCCACCGTCGCTCATCTTGTGTCCCGTTATTGCTGCGTCATTTTTTTTAGTGTCTTGGGCGAAAATCAAATCAGAACCATCTTCGCCTAATATTATGGAGGTGCGTATAAGAAATTACATGACGGCGCGCTGAAATCATTGTGATTCACGGACGTACATGATACTTTCGCGATGTTATGTTGTCTAAACGTTCCTGTTTCTCCCGTTTTTGATCTCAATGGGTTTTGAAGGAGTACGCATTCATGACCGCGTTTTTACCGCATCTTGTGTTCTACGTAAGTTTTGCTGTGGCTATTGTGGCTGCGCTGGTGATTAAACCCGTTGCGCAGGACAAGACATTCCATAACTTTGCCGATACGCGTCGGTTGTTTGGCATCCCGAACATCGGCGATGTTGTTTCTAACGGCCTGTACACGGTTATTGGTGTCTATGCTTTGATCCAGCTGTTCTGGGGGCCTTTGGGGGCCTCGTTTGCAAGCTGGCAGATTATGGCGCCGTATGTGGTGTTTTTCGGTGGTGTTGCTTTGCTGGGCATTGGGTCCGGCTATTACCACTGGAACCCCAATAACCAGACCCTGTTATGGGACCGTCTGCCAATGGTCATCACGTTCATGGCCCTGCTGAGTGCGCTGCTGGCGGACCGGGTAGATGCCTCTTTGGGCATTTGGTCGCTATTGCCGTTGCAGATGTTCGGTCTGGGCACTGTCGTCTGGTGGCATATGACCGAGCAACGCGGGCAGGGCGACCTGCGCCTGTACGGCGTGGTGCAATTCTATCCTTTGCTGATTATGCCGGTGTTGGTGTTGATAACGCCAGCAGGGACATGGTTCGGCGGCCTTGGTTTTTGGCTGTACCTCGGATTCTATGGTCTGGCCAAACTGGTGGAATGTCTGGACAAGGCTATCTACCGTCTGACTGGTCGCATCATCAGCGGGCACACAATCAAGCACCTTTTTCTGGCTTGCGGCCGTTTGAGCATCCTCTATATGCTTTTGCAGGCCGCCGCGCGTTAAATAAAAAAGCCCGCCATTCGGCGGGCTTTTTTGCGTGGACAGGCAGCCTTAGGCGGCGGTACCCATCATTTTGGCTTTTACCTTGGCGGGAATCGGCTTCAGGGAGCCCTCGCCTTCCAGCACAACAGTACCGTCAGCGGCTTCGCACCAGGTTTTGTACCAAACGGTGTTGGTCTCTGCGTCGACCTTGCTCACTTCGGCAATAGCCTTGTACGGCTTGTCGAGGTAAACAGGAGCTTTGAAGGTGTTGTTCTGCATGGTCCAAACCGCGCCGAGGCCCGGTGTGTCCATACCAAAAATGCCGGAGAACTTGGCAACCGAGATCATCCCGTGGGCAATCTGTGCCTTGAAGATGGTGGTTGCAGCGTACTCGGGGTCGTGGTGAACAGGGTTCCAGTCACCGGAGATTTCAGCAAACTTGCGCACATCGTCGTAGCTGACGGTGTAGTCGCGCACAAAGCGGTCGCCTACTTTCATGTCGGCAATCGTCAGGCACTGGCGGGGTTTTTCAGGGGTCTTGGCAGCCATTGCGGTGCTCCTTGTTTGGGTTAAGGCCATGGCATTGTACGCCATGGCCTTTCCCAACTCAACGAAAAGGCTTTACCTCCGTGCGGGGTGCGGGCCGTAGAGGTTGAAGACATGACCTTTGATGCCATACAGCGGGGTCATGTAGGGCGGGAGTGTGCGCATCAGGATGCGGGTGTACATGTGCACATAACGCTCGCCCTGGTCGGTGGTGACGCGGATGACGGCAAAATAGGGCTTTTGCGGCCAACGGGCGTTGTAAACAACGACCAGCTCCACATCGTCAAAGCCCAGTTCCTTCAGGGCCGCGTAGGTTGCCACGGACACATCGTCACTGTCGACAGGAGTCTGGGCGCCGATGTACGCTTCCGGCGTCATCCATACGTCAGGGTCCTCGTCGTAGTTGATGCGTGCCTTGGCAATCACATCCAGCATGCGCAGCTGCACAGCTAGCAAAGCCATATCGTCGGTCTTGCCTTTTGTGAAAGTACGCAGTTCGGACATCATATGCTGCCACGCCGGATCATCCGGGTTGTGGCGGCCCATGGAGTCGTCCCATTTACGCATGTGCTCGGGCGTATAGCTGTACCGCGGCACCAGCGGGTCGGAATGAACAAGGGTTGCCATCAGGCAAAGCGCTGCTGCCAGCAGCGTGGTCAGGAGGTTGCGGATTATCATGGTAAGTCACACTGGGTAAGGTGAGCCGTAGAAAAAGGGAGGAGTTAGCGTGCTTATTTAGGGGCATAGCACCGGGTATGTCAACGGCCGGGGGTAAAAAAGCACAAAGGCCACGGTAAATACCGTGGCCTTTTGCACTTTACTCGTTTGTCTGTGGGGGGCGCCTGACGATGCGGATATTTTCCGTCGTGAGGACAAGACGCGGCTGGTAGTTGGCAGGCAGCTCCAGCAGGAGGACCTTTTGCCCCCGTTCCAGATAGCTGTACCCGGCCGAGGTACGCACCCGCGTGACGATAAAGCCTGTCTTACCGGTGGCGGTTGTACGCCAGCCGCTCATCAGGGCGACATCGTCAAATCCCATTTCTTTCAGGCCAAAGTAGGCGGCAATGGCAAAGTCCACATCGCGGATCGGGCCGCGGGTCGTGGCAAACTCTGCCGGCGTCAGCCATCCTTTCGGGGCCGGATATTCAGGCCATACGTAACGCGGGCTTTCCATGGCATGCAGGCGCAATTGCAGGGCCAGCACACGTTCATGATCTCGCATCGATTGGCTGCGTGTTGCGACTTCGCGCAGCTGCAAACGCCACGACAAGGCAGCAGCCCCGGCGGGGTCGTAGCGGTGCAGCACGTCATCCCATTGCTGGATGCGGCTGGTCGGTATGGGACCCGTCATTTGCAGGGTTTGGGCCTGCGCTGGTGTGAGCAAAGCCCACACGGCAAAGAACAAAAGCACAGGCAGGCTTTTCAGCCCGCGCCAAAGCGTATCGGCCATGGCGGCATCCTTGCTTGGAGTGAGGTAGGAAAAGGAAAGGGCAATCAATGTGATATGAATGTTTTTAGCGTGCTTTTACTGTCTTGCCTACACAAAAATATCCCCCGATTGTGCGTGTGCGAGGGGCTTTGTGCAAAAAAGCGGTTGTATACGGCCTTATGTGCTAACCTTGAGCCGTGTTTCCAACATCAAAACGAGGGTAAACCCATGTCCACAGCCGAAAACATTGTCATTGTTGGTGCAGCCCGCACGCCTATGGGCGGCTTTCAGGGTGAGCTTGCTGCTAAACAAGCCTACGAGCTGGGCGCGCTGGCTATTGGTGAGGCGCTGAAACGCGCAGGCGTGGACGGCGCTCAGGTGGCGGATGTTTACATGGGCTGCGTGCTGCCCGCAGGGCAGGGTCAGGCACCGGCGCGTCAGGCTGCGCTCGGCGCTGGCTTACCCAACAGCATCCCCTGCACAACCGTGAACAAAATGTGCGGCAGCGGCATGAAGGCCACCATGCTGGCTTACGACCAGCTCAAGGCTGGCAACGGCGATGTGCTGGTCGCCGGCGGGATGGAAAGTATGACCAATGCGCCGTATCTGCTGCCCAAAGCGCGCGGCGGCTACCGTATGGGTCACGGCCAGGTCATTGACCACATGTTCATGGACGGGCTGGAAGATGCCTACGACCGTGGCACGCTGATGGGTGTGTTTGCCGAACAATGCGCCCAGCATTACCAGTTTACCCGCGAGGCGCAGGACGCCTTTGCGCTGGCCTCCATCACCCGCGCGCAGAAGGCTATTGCAGATGGTACCTTTGCGGCGGAAATCGCCCCGGTGGAAGTCACCGACCGCAAGGGCACGGTAACGGTTGAGCATGACGAGCAACCCCGCACCGCGCGGCCAGATAAAATCCCGACCCTTAAACCTGCCTTCGCCAAAGACGGTACCGTTACCGCCGCCAACGCCAGCTCCATCTCCGACGGGGCAGCGGCGCTGGTACTGATGCGCGAGAGCGATGCCATTAAAGCAGGCCGCAAGCCGCTGGCGCGCATTGTCGGCCACGCCACCCACGCGCACGAGCCGGGCTGGTTTACCACCGCCCCCGTTGGCGCTATGCAGAAACTGGCCAAAAAAGTGGGCTGGAACCTCAAGGATGTTGACTTGTTCGAGATTAACGAGGCCTTTGCCGTGGTTACCATGGCCGCTATGAAAGAGCTGGATCTGCCCCACGACAAGGTGAACGTCCACGGCGGTGCCTGTGCGCTGGGTCACCCCATTGGCGCGTCCGGTGCGCGCATCATCGTTACCCTGATGAACGCGCTGGAAAAATACGACCTCAAACGCGGTGTGGCATCGCTGTGCATCGGCGGCGGCGAAGCGACTGCCGTGGCCATTGAGCGTATCTAAGGAGCGCATGCCATGTATATGACTGAAGAACACAAAATCATCCAGGATATGGCGCACAAGTTTGCGCAGGAGCGCATTGCGCCGGGCACCTCGGAGCGGGACAAGCACGAGACCTTCCCGAAGGATATTCTGACTGAAATGGGTCAGCTCGGCCTGTTGGGCGTTGTGGTCAACCCCGAGTGGGACGGCGCGGGGATGGACTATGTGTCCCTCTCGCTGGTGACGGAGGAAATTGCCGCGGCTGACGGTGGCCTGTCGACCATTCTGTGTGTGCAGTCGATGGTGGAAGCGGTGATGATGTCCGCCGCCAGCGACGCGCAGAAAGAAGAGTGGCTCAAGCCTCTGGCACGGGGCGAAATGATTGGCGCCTTTGGCCTGACCGAACCCCATGCGGGCTCCGATGCCGCCAACCTCAACACCACGGCGGTCAAGGACGGCGACCATTACATCATCAACGGTGCCAAGCAGTTCATTACCTCCGGCAAATACGGCGACATGACGATTGTGTTCGCAATGACCGACAAAGCCGCGGGCAAAAAAGGCATGAGTGCGTTCATCGTTCCGCAAAACACCCCGGGGTACGAGGTCACGGCGCTGGAAGATAAAATGGGCCAGCATTGCAGTGATACCGCCGCGCTTGCCTTTACCAACATGCGCGTGCCCGCCGCCAACCTGCTGGGCAAGGAAGGGGAGGGGTATAAAATCGCCCTGTCCAACCTCGAGGCGGGGCGGATTTCCGTCGCCTCCCAGTCCCTCGGCATGGCGCGCGCGGCTTACGAGGCTGCCGTGGCCTACGCCAAAGAGCGCATTGCCTTTAACAAGCCGATTATCGAGCATCAGGCCGTGGCCTTCCGTTTAGCTGAAATGGCCACCAAACTGGACGCTGCCCGCCTGATGGTGCACCGCGCGGCCTATATGCGCGGCAAGGGCATCCCCTGCCTGAAAGAAGCCTGCATGGCCAAGCTGATGGCGACAGAGGCGGCAGAGCAGATTTGCCACGACGCCATCCAAACGCTGGGCGGCGCGGGCTATACGGCTGATTTTCCGGTCGAGCGCATCTACCGCGACGTCCGCGTGTGCAAGATTTACGAAGGCACCTCCGACGTGCAGAAAATCGTTATCAGCAACGCCATCGCGCGGGGCTGATCAATGATTTTATGGACTCAGGGCCAGATACTTGCCGCCATACGGTCAGGCAACGCCGACCAGCAGCGCAGAGACGTGATGACTATGCGGCTGCTCGGCTGGGTGGCACAGTTGTTTTTTGCGACGCTGTTCTGGTTTGTATTAACAGGCCTGTTCCTCAACGTGTTTGACCCTGCGTTGGTTTTTGGCGCGCTTTTGTTGCCGTCCATCGCTTTTTATCTCACCTGTCTGCTGCTGGGATATGTGGGTAAAACAGGTCTGGATGTTCATGCCGCGCAAATAGAGGCCGAAATGCAGGGCCAACCGGCAGAGGTGAGGGCGCGCCTGAAAAAAGAGCGCATCCTGAAAGCCTTGGGCGCTGCTCTTGTGTGTGCGGCCCTCACGTTCGGTTACTTTATGCCGTTCTTTCAGGATCATGCGGTAAAAGTGCACAAAACCCACAAAGTTAAAAAACAGCACAAGGACGTAAGCCAATGACCCGCACTATGCAGAATGCCCGCCCCAAGTTTGAAGAACTGCCAGCTGAGAAGCAAAAGCAGATGCTCCAGATGTTCAGAATCATGGGGCTTGTCGACATCCTGCTTATTGGCGGCGCGCTGTGGTTTGGTATTGCCAATATGTATGTAAAAAAGTTTGACGCATCCCTGATTGGCAGTCCTCTGCAGGTGCCGCTGATGTATCTGGCTGGTGCGACAGCATGTTTTGGTTTAATCGGCTGCATGGGCCTTTTTATGCTGGTCGATATGGCTGAGTTGAAACAGCTGAAGAAAAGCGGCTACTCGGCGCAGGAAATTACACAAAAGCAGCAGCAGATTGCGCGACGCCGTGGCTTCCAGTGTGCTCTGGCATTTGTGGTGGGTATTGTGTGGCTGATATCCCTGATGCCGGTCCTGCACGCGGCTGCACAAAGCATGTACCGCTAGGCTTAACAGAGGTAAGGAGAGCACCATGACACCCGGTCAAAAGCTGAAAGCGGCCCTTAAGGCAGAAAAACCGCTCCATCTATTGGGCATCCTCAACCCGTATATGGGCATGCAGGTGCAGGCAGCCGGTTTTAAGGCTGCGTATGTGAGCGGTGCAGGGCTGTCGTACTTCAATTACGGTGTGCCGGATGTGGGTGTTGTTGCGCTGGAAGAGGTCTGCTATGAGGCCAAAAAAATCACCCGCATTGTCGATATCCCTATCCTTGTCGATGCCGACACCGGCTGGGACGATGCCCAGAAGACGGTAGAGGCCTTTATCGCCAGCGGCATTGCCGGCCTTCATCTGGAAGACCAGACCGAGGACAAACGCTGCGGCCACCTCGACGGTAAAAGCATTGTGGGTACGGAGGAGATGTGCGCGCGCATCCGCGCCGCTGTGAAAGGTAAAACCAGCGGCAAAGTTAGAGATGCCGACTTTATGGTGATGGCGCGTACCGATGCCTTTGCCCTGGAGGGGATGAACGGCACCATCAGCCGCATGCAGGCCTATGTCGAAGCCGGTGCCGACGCCATTTTTGCCGAGGCCATGACCGACCTTAAACACTACGACCAAATCCGCGCGGCACTCGGGCCTAATGTGCCGCTATTGGCCAATATGACGGAGTTCGGCAAGACCGAGCTCTATACCCGTGACCAACTGGCAAAACACGGCGTGGATATGATGCTCAGCCCCGTTACCCTTGCACGCAGCATGCACGGTGGCGTGTTCGACTGGCTGGGAGATATCCGCACCAAAGGCAGCACACAGCAGCTGGTGGACGGCGGTCAGCTCAAGCCCCGCAGCCGTTACAGCGATTTGCTGGATTACGACCCCAAGACCGATAATCGTGATACCATTCTCGCTCGTTTGAATGCACGCCTGTCGGAGAAGGATTAGAACCATGACTGCCCATGCCCACCACAAAAAACCGACCGGACTGGAAATACGCCAGATGGTGTTGGATGATTTGCCTGCGGTTTATGCCTTGGGTGAGAAGCTCTTCCGTGCAGGCGACGCGCCCAATCTGTACCGTACATGGACCGACTATGTTCTGGTGGATAGTTTCTCCGCCGACCGGGACTTCTGCCTTGTGGCGGAGCTGGAGGGGGAGGTTATCGGCTTTGTACTGGGCTATACCTATACAAAACGGCGCAACAGCTGGACCTACGGCTATCTGGAGTGGATGGGCGTGGCACAGGAATGGAACAGCCACGGCGTTGGCCGGGCACTGGTGGACAGTCTGACCCGCCTCTTCCGGGAAGAGGGGGTTCGTATGATGATTGTGGATACCGAGGCCGAGAATCACCGCGCCATTGATATGTTCCAAAAGCTCGGCTTTAACCATCCGGTCGAACATGTGTACATGACCCGCGTGCTCAAACCGTCCCCCGCCGCCAAGGCACCCAAGACGAACCTGCCAAACGAAGGAGTAAACGAATGACAACGACCAAAAAAACCGGCGGTCTTGCCGGTATTGTTGCAGGACAAACCGCAATTTCCAGCGCCGGTGGCGCACACGAGCTGCGTTACCGCGGCTACAGCATTTATGACCTCGCCGCCAATTGCTGCTTTGAAGAGGTCGCCTACCTGATTGTTTACGGCCACCTGCCCACCCAACAGGAGCTGGACAGCTACAAAAAACGCCTGCGTACCCTGCGGGATATTCCGGACGACCTGAAGTCCGTTCTGGAGCTGGTTCCGGCCTACGCCCACCCGATGGATGTGCTGCGTACCGCCACGTCTTTCCTCGGTAATCTGGAGCCTGAGCAGGATGCCCGCGACCACTACGCCATTACCGACCGCCTGGTTGCCGCATATCCGGCCATGTTGCTGTACTGGTGGCATTTCAGCCAGAACGGCGGCAAACGCATCACGTGCGTGACCGATGCCGACGGCGTGGCCGACCACTTCCTGACGCTGCTGCATGGTAAAAAGCCCAGCCCGCTGTTTACAAAAATGATGAACATCTCGCTGATCCTGTACGCCGAGCACGAGTTTAATGCCTCCACCTTTACAGGCCGTGTCATTACTTCCACCCTTCCGGATTTCTACTCCCCCGTCGTCGGTGCCATCGGCGCCCTGCGCGGCCCCCTGCATGGTGGTGCCAACGAGGCTGCTATGGAACTGATTGAGAAGTTCGAAACCGCAAAAGAAGCCGACAAGGGCGTGCGCGGCATGCTGGAGCGCAAAGAGCTGATTATGGGCTTTGGTCACCGCGTGTACACCACAGCAGACCCGCGCAATATTGTGATTAAGAAGTGCGCGAAAGAACTGGCCGATGCGATGGGCGATACCACGCTCTACCCTGTGTCCGAAGCCATCGAAAAAGTCATGTGGGACGAGAAGAAACTCTTCCCGAATCTGGACTTCTATTCCGCCTCCACCTATCACCTGATGGGCATCCCGACCCCGTTGTTCACGCCCATTTTCGTCATGAGCCGTATCACCGGCTGGGCGGCGCACTTTATCGAGCAGCGCGGCAACAACAAGCTCATCCGCCCCGGCGCCGACTATACCGGCCCTGGCGCGCTGGACTTTGTGCCCATGGACAAGCGCACGGGCAAGGTGGCTTAACGCATTAAAAAATCCCCCTTCCATGTGGAAGGGGGATAACCGATTGTCAGGTGTTGGCGCTGTACTTGCCGGTGCCGCGGCTCATGCCGGCGGTGACCACCTTGGTGGTGTCGCCGGAGGCCCGGAAGCCCAGGCTGTTGCTGGCGGCCGCCACGACTTCGGCCTGGCTCGTGGCCTTGGAAATATCGACGCCGCTATCGGCGAGGAGCTGGCCCGCTTCGCGCACGTCCGCGTCTTCGAACTTGACCGGCAGGCGGCCGACAAAGCCGCCGACGTGACGGGTGAGCGTACCCTTGGGGAGCTGGAGGAGGTCCATCGGTGTCTCCATGAAAGGACAGTCAAACGGTAAGGCAAAAAAGCAGGGTGAGGCCTTCCTAACACCCGCAGGGATGAAAGTCAAAGGAGGAAACCGCATGACCCCCATCAACTGGGCGGATTTTGAGAAGGTGGAACTGCGCGTCGGTACTGTGCTGGCGGCGGAGGCATTTCCGCAGGCCCGCAAACCGGCCTACATTCTGACTGTCGACTTTGGACCGGAAGTCGGCACACGTAAGTCCAGTGCCCAAATTACCGTGCATTATTCGCCGCAAGACCTTGTGGGTAAACAGGTGGTAGGTGTGGTAAACTTTCCCCCGAAGCAGATTGGTCCTATCATGAGCGAATGCCTCGTGACAGGCTTCTACCGCGAGGATGGCAGCGTGGTGCTTGCCGTTCCCGACAAAACCGTGCCCAATGGCGCCAAACTTGGATGATGACAGTGAACCGACACCCCGTCCTGCCCGACAGCCCATCCTTGCGCGATGTGCAGGACTACGTGCGCCAGATAAAGGACCTGCGCGGCTTTACCAATACCGACCCGGTACCCGACTGTGTGCTGCTGGGGGAAGAGGTGGGCGAGCTGTTCAAGGCTGTGCGCAAGGCGCGCAAAGGCAGCATGGTGGATGAGAACAGCACGGCCGGCGATTCGGTTGCCGAGGAAATTGCCGACGTTCTGATTGTGCTCTCGGGCATTGCTAATATTTACGGCATCGACATGGAACAAGCCCTGCGTGCCAAAGAAGAAAAGAATAAAACACGGGTCTGGAAAATCGTTTCCTGACTCTAACCAACAGAAAGTGACCATGATGAAACTTTTCGTTACCTCCTTGCTGGCCCTGACTGCCGCCCTGAGCGCCCATGCGCAGGACGCAGCCCAGAAGTCTGAGTGCGTGGATACTGCCCGCCAGTTGCAGAAGATGATGAACCCGGGCGACCAACTGGCCGAGATGCAAAAATCCATGTCCCAGGGAGCTCCCGAAGAGCTGCGCCCCATCGTGACGCAGGTTGTTGGCGAAGTGATGGAGCCGTTGATGCCCAAGCTCGAAGAGCAGGCCTCCGTCCTGATGGCAAAACACTTCAGCTGTGAAGAACTGGACAAGATTAAAGCCTTCTACGAAACGCCTGAAGGCCAGTCCATGATTACCAAAATGCCCGGCTTTATGGCCGATGTAGGCGCTTTCAGCCAGAAAGAAATCATGGCTGCCATGCCGACCATCCAAAAGCGCGTCAAAGAGCTGATGGATGAGCGCAAACCGCATGAGCCGATTCACCGCTAATCAACTCTGGTTAAAGGATAAACTGTATGAACGCGCAAGCCGCTCTTAAGGATACTGCCATGCACGCCAATGTGGATGTGAACGTACGCCCCGCACCGGACGAGGTGCTGACCAAAATCGCCGATTATGTGGCCAAGGCCGACATTAAAAGCGCCGAGGCTTACGATACCGCCCGCAACTGCCTGATAGATACCATCGGCTGTGGATTGCTGGCGCTGCGCTTCCCCGAGTGCACAAAGCATCTGGGGCCTTGGGTGCCGGGCATGACGGTGCCAAACGGCGTACACGTGCCGGGCACGCAGTTTATCCTCGACCCCATCAAAGCCGCGTTCGACATTGGCTGCACCATCCGCTGGCTGGATTATAACGACACATGGCTCGCTGCCGAATGGGGGCACCCGTCGGATAACCTGGGCGCCATTCTGGCCTGCGCAGAATATGTCAGCCGTAAGAATCTGGCTGAAGGCAAAGAGCCGCTGAGCATGCGCGAGGTGCTCACCGCCATGATTCTGGCGCACGAGATTCAGGGTGTACTGGCGCTGGAAAACAGCTTCAACAAGGTCGGCCTCGACCACGTGGTGCTGGTTAAAGTTGCCTCCACCGCTGTAGCGACCAAGCTGCTGGGCGGTACCCGCGACCAGATTGTGGACGCAGTGTCCCAAGCATGGGTAGACGGTCAATCCCTGCGCACCTACCGCCATGCGCCGAACGCAGGCTCCCGCAAGAGCTGGGCAGCGGGCGATGCCACCAGCCGCGCCGTGCGCCTTGCCATGATTACCCTGACGGGTGAGATGGGCGTACCCGGTGTGCTGACGGCACCAAAATGGGGCTTCTACGACGTGCTGTTCAAAGGTAACAGCTTCAAGTTCCAGCGCGAGTTTGGCTCGTATGTGATGGAGCAGGTACTGTTTAAAATCTCCTTCCCGGCCGAGTTCCACAGCCAAACGGCGGTTGAGGCTGCCATTAAACTGCACCCACAAGTGACAGGTAAGCTCGACCAGATCGAGAAGGTTGTTCTGACCACGCACGAGGCTGCTATCCGCATCATCAGCAAAACCGGCAAGCTTTATAACTACGCCGACCGTGACCACTGCCTGCAATACATGGTGGCCTGCGGGATGATTTTCGGCGACCTGATTGCCGAGCACTACGAGGATGACGTTGCCGCCGACCCGCGTATCGACGCCCTGCGTGATAAAATGGTGGTGGAAGAAGACACCCGCTACAGTGCCGACTATCACGCACCGGACAAACGTTCCATTGCCAACGCCGTGCAGGTGTTCTTTAAAGACGGCAGCAAGACCGAGAAAATTGAAATCGAATACCCCATCGGTCACCGCCGTCGCCGTGCGGAGGGCATCCCCGTGCTGGAGCGCAAGTTCCGCAACAACCTTGCAACGCGTTTCCCCAAAGGCCGCGTAGAAGCTATCTACAGCCTCTGCAAAGACCAAAAGAAGCTGGAGGCCACATCCGTAACCAGCTTCATGGAGCTGTTTGTGATTTAAGGAAAGACCGATGAAACATCTAATCACCGCTGTTCTTCTTGCTGTTTCTGCCGCCGGCCTGAGTGCCTGCGGCGGGGCCGTGTTTCGTCCTGTCCAATTTGCGTTCGAGGATCGGAGCAGTGACCGCCAGATAGAGGATAACCAGATTGATCTGGCCATTCTTGACCGTCTGCGCAAAGTGGATGCCAGCCTGCTGCTGGATACGGATGTCGACGTATGGGAGGGGCGTGTGATGCTCACCGGTACTGTAGACAGCAAAACCAAGAAGGTGAAAATAGAGCAGATTGCCCAACAGGACGGGCGCATCATCTCGCTCTATAACGCCTTGCAGGTAACCTCTATTGCCGATGTCGAGGCCCGCAGTACGGCTCGTAAAGCCGCTGATAAAGCCGGGCAATCGCTGAGCGACTTCTGGGTCGAGCAGAAAATCGGTGCGCACCTGTTGGGTACCAAGGATGTGGCTGCGGTTAACTACCGCTGGCGTTGCGTTTATGGTCAGGTCTACGTGATTGGCCGGGCATCCACATCGCAGGAAAAACAGCGTGTGCTGGAAGTTATCCGCACAACAACGGGCGTAGAGCGTGTGACCGAATATATCTGGGTCAAATAGCCGCTACTGGCTAAAAGAGAGAGAACGGGCTTGCAACGCCCGTTTTTTCTATTATAACCTCAGACAGTCTTTCTTCTTCTCTCCTTCCTTTTCCCCCGAAGCCTGTGAGGCTGTTATGGCGAAAACACGTACCGTGGGGATTTACGGCGGGTCATTCAATCCCGCTCATCTGGGCCACCGCGAGCTGGCAGAAGAGGCCTTGCGCCTGTTGCAGCTCGACGAAGTGTGGTTCATGGTTTCCCCCCAGAACCCGCAAAAGGACAAGGAGGGCATTCTGCCCTTCGACCACCGTGTGCACATCTGCCGTCTGACGGTCAAGGATATGGCACACGTGCAGGTCAGCACGTTCGAGCAACACCTGCCGCCCGGCCCCAGCCGGACCTGTAATCTTCTGGCGGCGTTGCGTCTGGCCTATCCGCACATCCGGTTTGTCTGGATGATGGGGGCCGATAACTGGCGCCATTTCCATACCTGGAATGGCTGGCAAGAGATTGCGGCCAACCACCCCATTGCCATCTTTGCCCGCGTGGGTGATGCCACGACGGCGCAAACGGAGGCGGGGCACATTCTGGCAGCGCATCAGCGCATGCCGGATGCGCCATGGGATGGGACGCCCGACTGGCGTTGGGTGGAAGGTAATATCCGCGAGGTCTCTGCAACGGCTATCCGCACCCAGCTCCTGCAAGGCGCTGACGAGGTGGATAACGTCGCGGACGGCGTGGTTGCCTACCTGCGCACGCACGGCCTGCTGACACGCCAATAAAAACGAAAGGGAGCCGCAAGGCTCCCTTTTTTATGTCGTATCAAGAACAAAACCCCCGCCGGAGCGGGGGTTTTGCTTAACAAGTACGTGGCACTTAGGCCAGACGGATGTTCACCGCGCTGGTACGGCCGCGGTTCTCTTCCAGATCGTACTGAACGGCTTGGCCGTCATCCAGACGGTCCAGACCTGCTTTTTGCAGGGCGGAGATGTGAACGAACACATCGTTACCACCTTCAGCAGGCTGAATGAAACCGAAACCTTTGGTGGTGTTGAACCACTTAACTTTGCCAGAAAAACTCATGTATTTAATCCAATTACCTTAAATTAGTGTGCCCCGTTACCGAAGCGGCGTTTTGCGCTTGACGAAGACGATCTACTCAAGTGCTGAATAGATTTATGTTCATTCCCAATCTAAATGCAAGGGAAATTGCGTGCGCATCTAAAAATAATTTACCATAAAACAGGTGTGGTCATGTGCAAGGCACTGAAAAATATCATAAACAAGCTTAAATGACAAAAGGCACCCCGAAGGGTGCCTTGAACGCTTGTCTGCCCTTTAGAAGGCAGGTTGGAACGGAACACGCTCCGCCGTGCCCCATTTGGTGGGCTCGGCTTGCAGGTCGGGCTTGCTGCCCACTGCAACGGGGAACTCGTGCACGGTGCCACTGGCATCCGCAACCGCGTAGATGACGTGCACCACCGCGCCCATGCCGTTGGCATGGTAGATGGTCTCGGTCACCGTCGGCGTGGCGCCGGTCAGCAGCAGCATGCGGTAGAACGCTGCCATGGACGGGCCATTGGGGTCGCGGGTGCTGTCCTTGTGCAGGGTGTGCAGGCGGGACAGGGCATCGGTACTGACCGTGCGCAAAACGGTGTTCATAGAGGAACTCCTGTAGAAATCGTAAAAAGGGAGGGAAGGTACTGTGAACAGTAGGCATTAAATAGGGGCTGACACGTGAGCACGTCAACCCCCATTCTTGTTCTTGCTTCTATCTTACGGTTCGCCCGTATTGCTGCCAAAGTTACACAGCATCTGGCCCGGAAGGGCCGGATTCGGCTCCCACGTGCCGCCGTACAGGGTGCAACTGTTCTGGGCGGACATCTGTGTTACGGGTCGGCAATACCCGCTGCTGCAGGTCACCGTCGGCTGAGGACTTTCCTGCCCTGCGGCACAGTCCATCGTCTGCCCTTTCTCGGCGAACATCGCTTTAAGACCTTCAGCCGAGGTGGTATTCACCGCAAACCAGCAGCTGCCGCAAGTATTTTGTACCAACGTGCAGTCAGCATCTGTTGCGCACGTCTGCTGGGCATCGCTCAACGCGACGTTCGGATTCACCCGGGATTGTGTTGTCGTCCAGTCGCCGCACACCCACGGGTGCACGCTCGGCGTCGCCACGGGCTCAAATGCCTGCGCCGTCAGCGGCAGAATCAGGGGGATAAAAAGGGCAGTACGCATGGGACAAACTCCAAAAGTTAAGACCGTGCATGGGCACGGTCTTAAGTATAGGGTAAGGTCGCGTGCCCTGCAATCAGCACCCCAACT
Organism: Pseudomonadota bacterium; assembly: GCA_016125375.1. Classification (GTDB taxonomy): domain Bacteria; phylum Pseudomonadota; class Alphaproteobacteria; order UBA1280; family RI-95; genus RI-95. The sequence continues at coordinate 59,018 of WGLU01000005.1, forward strand.
GGCGGCTGATGACAATACGCTGCACTTCGGAGGTGCCTTCGCCGATTTGCAGAATGCGCTGGTCGCGCCAGAAGCGCTCCACATCGTACTCTTTCATCAGGCCATAGCCGCCGTGGATCTGGATGGCGGCATCGGTCACGCGGCCGGCCACCTCGGTGCAGTAGAGCTTGGCCATCGCGGCCTCTTTGGTGTAGGGCAGGCCGGCGTCGCGCATTTTGGCAGCGTGGTACAGGAACACGCGGGCGTGCTCGATTTCTGTCGCCATATCCGCGAGCTTGAAGGAGATGCCTTGGAACTTGCTAATCGCCTGGCCGAATTGCTTGCGCTCTTTGGCGTAGGCCAGTGCCAGCTCAAACGCCCCTTGTGCGGCGCCCAAGCCCATAGCGGCAATGCCCAGACGGCCATAGTCCAGCGCGGTCAGCATCTGGCGGGAACCGCCACCAATCTCGCCGACAATGGCATCATCTTTTACTTCTACGTTGTCAAAATACACTTCCGCCGTGTCGGACGCGCGCCACATCAGTTTATGCTTCATGGGCTTGACGGTCAGACCCGGTGTGCCTTTTTCCACAATAAAGCAGGTCAGCTCGGGCTGCCCGTCTTTACGGGTGCCGGTGCGGGCTTGTACGGTCAGGCCGCCGGAGAGCTCGTTCGCGACGTTGGTAATAAAAATCTTGGCGCCGTTAATCACCCAGCCGCTATTGGTTTTGGTGGCAGTAGTCTCGGTGCTGCGGCTGTCGGATCCGGCATTCGGCTCGGTCAGGCCAAAGCCCCACAGCATTTCGCCCGTGCACATTTTGGGCAGGTATTTCTGCTTCTGCTCTTCGGTGCCGAACAGGTAAATGGGTCCTATACCGATGGAGTTGTGCGCGGTGATGGTTGCACCTTGCGAGCCATCCACGCGGGAGACTTCTTCCATCGCAATCACGTAAGACAGGGCGTCCATGCCGTGGCCGCCATATTTAGGGTCGATGGTCATGCCGAACAGACCCATCTCGCCCATTTTTTTGGTCAGTTCTGGTGAGAACTTTTCTTCTTCGTCCAACTGGCGGGCAACGGGCTTGATTTCACCTTCCGCAAACTTGCGGATGGCATCGCGGATCATTTTATGTTCTTCGTTCAAAAAGGTGTCCATGGGGCTTTCCTTTCTTTGCGGGGTTAAGCACTTTTGCTCGTAATGTTCACTTTTACGCTGCCTTTGGGGGCTGCGGGGTGACGGAAGGTTTCCAGCAGGATTTGCTCGCGTTGTTTGGCACGCAGGAGGTGTTTTTCCTTCACGTGGCCATAGCCGCGAATATGCTCGGGGATACTGGCCAGCTCAACCGCAACAGCGTGGTTGGCAGGGCTAAGCTCAGCGCAGACCTCGGCCACCATGGCCATGTAGTCTTTAATCAGCTTGCGCTCGGTTTTACGCTCTTCCGTGTAACCGAAAACATCCAGCGGCGTACCGCGCAGGAGCTTGAGCTTGGCCAGAATGCCGAACGTTTTCAGCATCCACGGGCCGAAGGTCATTTTCTTCAGGTGGCCTTCCTCGTCTTTGGCGGCCAGCAGGGGCGGTGCCATGTGGAAGGTAAGGCTGTACTTGCCTTCAAACTGGGCGTTCAGTTTTTTGAGGAAATCGCCGTTGGTGTACAGGCGGGCAACTTCGTACTCGTCTTTATACGCCATCAGTTTGAACGCGTAGCGGGCGACGGCCTCGGTCAGTGCGGTGGTGCCTGTGTCCATGGCTTTGGCTTCTACCGTGCGGACGTGCTCGACCACCTTGGCATACTCGGCAGCATAGGCGCTGTTCTGGTAAGCGCTCAGGTAGCGCATCCGTTTTTCCAGCATCTCGTCCAGCGTGGCGGAAATCGGCTCACCGGCTTCTTCCAGCGCGTGCAGCGTCGGGCGGACGGCAGCCTCCACGGCCTTAATGTCGTGCGCGGCAAGGCGACCCCAGTTAAAGGCCATTTTATTGTCGTTAATGGCAACGCCGTTGAGCTCGACCGCGCGCATCAGCGCTTCCAGCGAGAGGGGCACCAGACCTTTTTGCCAGGCGTAGCCCAGCACAAACATGTTGGTGGCAATGGCGTCGCCCATCAGCGTTGTGGCCAGCGTTGTGGCGTTCACAAAGTTGGCGTCTTTCCCCAGCGTGTCGGCAAGCTCTTTAACAATGGCCTGCTCGTGGAAATCCACATCCGGGTTCAGCGTAAAACCGGCGGTGGGGCTGATGTGGCTGTTGATGACCGCTTTGGTACGGCTTGCGGCGATTTTAGACAGCGCAGCGGCGTTGTCGGCCACCACAATGTCGCAGCCGAGCAGCACGTCGGTGGCGGCGGTGTCGATGCGGACGGCGTGAATATCCGCCGGCGTTGGTGCCAGCTTGATGTGGCTCATGACTGAGCCGTTCTTTTGCGCCAGACCTGTCTGGTCGAGGACGGTGACGCCTTTACCTTCAAGGTGGGCGGCCATGCCGACAATCGCGCCGATGGTAATAACACCTGTGCCGCCAATGCCGGTGACCAGCATGTTGTAGGCACCTTGCAACTGCGGGATGCTTGGCGCGGGCAAGTGGGCGAAGGTGGCATCGGTTGCTTCCGAGCCGGCTTGCGACGAGCGGATTTTACCGCCATGGACTGTGACAAAGCTGGGGCAGAAGCCCTTGAGGCATGACATGTCCTTGTTGCAACTGGATTGGTTAACTTGCCGTTTTCTGCCGTATTCTGTTTCTAATGGCTCGACGGACACGCAGTTGGACTGCACGGAGCAGTCGCCGCAGCCTTCGCACACGGCGTCGTTGATGAAGGCGCGTTTTGGTGGGTCAACCAATTGATTTCTTTTGCGTTTTCGGCGTTTTTCGGCGGCGCACATCTGGTCGTAGATGATGACGGAAACGCCCGGCGTGTCGCGCAGTTGCTTTTGCACGGTTTCCATATCGTCGCGGTGGTGGAAAGTCGTGCCTTTGGCAAAAGCCTTGCGATCCGGGTACTTGTTCGGCTCGTCGCTGACCACGGTAATGGTCTTGACACCTTCTGCTGCCAGTTCTTGACTGATCTGTTCGACGGTGAGGTTACCTTCCACCGGTTGGCCGCCGGTCATGGCAACGGCGTCGTTATAGAGGATCTTGTAGGTGATGTTCACCTTGGCAGCCACGGCCTGACGGATGGCCAGGAAGCCGCTGTGATAGTAGGTACCATCGCCGAGGTTGGAGAAGACGTGCGGCTCGTCCGTAAACGGCGCGTGGCCAACCCAGTTGACGCCTTCGCCGCCCATGTGTGTGATGATTTGCGAGTTGCGATCCATCCACTGCACCATGTAGTGGCAGCCGATACCGGCAACTGCGCGGCTGCCTTCCGGCACCTTGGTGGAGGTGTTGTGTGGGCAGCCAGAACAGTAGTAGGGCAGGCGGACGACTTTGTCCGCGTGTTTTTTGAGTTCCTGCTCGCGTTTTTCCACCAGTTTGAGGCGGTTTTGGGCTTCTTTGTCGGTTGCGGTCTTGCCGAGGCGGGCAACCAGCGCGCGGGCAATCTGCGTGGGGGTGAGCTCGCCGTAAGCGGGGAATTGCTCGGCGCCTGCATCGTCACGCTTGCCGGTGATTTTGGGCAGCTTGCCGTCCATGCCGTAGAGCACGTCTTTGAGCTGGCTCTCAATCAGGTCGCGTTTTTCTTCGACCACCAGGATCTCGCTCAGGCCTTGGGCGAAGGCGCGCGCGCCCTGTGGCTCCAGCGGCCAGACCATGCCGACTTTATAAAGGCGGATGCCGAGTTGCTTGGCGGCTTTCTCGTCGATGCCGAGGTCATCGAACGCTTGCAACACGTCGCTGTATGACTTGCCCGTGGTGATAATCCCGAAGGTTGCCTTGGGTGTGTCGTAAACCGTGCGGTCAATTTTATTGGCGCGGGCAAAGGCCAGCGCCGCCTCGATTTTAGGATAGAGGCGTTTTTCCTGTACCTGCGGGGGGTCGGGCATGCGGATGTGCAGGCCGCCCTCTGGCATCTGAAAATCTTTGGGGGTAACGGTTTTGATGCGGTCGATGTCAATTTCCACGCTGGCGGAGCTTTCCACCACTTCGGTCACGCACTTCATGCCGACCCAGCACCCGGCGTAGCGGCTCATTTCCCAGCCCAGAACACCGTAGTCCAGGTATTCCTGCAGGTCTGCAGGGTGCAGGACGGGAATCATGGCAGCCATCATGCTCTGGTCGCTCTGGTGGCCGAGGGTGGAGGACACGCAGCCGTGGTCATCGCCCATAACGGCCAGTACGCCGCCGTTTTTGCTGCTGCCGGCAGCGTTGGCGTGGCGCAGTACGTCCATCGAGCGGTCAACGCCCGGGCCTTTGCCGTACCACATGCCAAAAACGCCGTCGTAACGCGCGCCGGCATACAGGTCGGTCTGCTGGCTGCCCCAAACGGCGGTGGCGCCCAGATCCTCGTTAATGCCGGGGGTAAAGGTGATGTGGTTATTCTTCAGGTGTTTTTTTGCCGACCAGAGCTGCTGATCCAGCCGCGCCAGCGGCGAACCGCGGTAACCGGATACGAAACCTGCTGTGTTCAGTCCTTTTGCCGTATCGCGCTCGCGCATCAGTAACGGCAGGCGGACAAGGGCCTGTGTGCCGGTAATGAAAATACGGCCCTTGGTCAGGGTGTATTTATCATCCAGCGTGGCGTTCAGCAGGTGTTTCGGGGCGTTCTTGGCCATGACAGCCTCCTTAATCAAGGTCTTTTTTGCCCCCTAGATATACCCGAAAGTTCGGCACTTTCAAAACACTCTCCATGCTGCGGTGCGTTATGGGGGGATGGATGCTTGTCCACCTGCGCCGGATAGGGTATACGGAACAAACAATTATGCAAAATACAGGAGAGAGGCATGGCCGCCCAAAGGAACAGTTCCAAAAAGGTTATTTTTGCCGCACTGGCAGGTAACCTGCTGATTGCCGTCACCAAGTTTGGCGCTGCTTTTGCGACAGGGAGCTCGGCCATGCTGAGCGAGGCTATCCACTCGCTGGTGGATACAGGCAATCAGGGCCTGTTGTTATACGGCCTCAAGCGCGCGGCTAAACCTGCGGACATCCGTCACCCCTTCGGTTACGGCATGGAGTTGTATTTCTGGAGCTTTGTGGTGGCCCTGCTGGTGTTTGCCGTAGGCGCGGGGGTATCCATTTACGAAGGCATTCACAAGATCCAGCACCCGCAGCCGATGACGAATCCGGTCATCAACTATCTGGTCCTGGGTGCTGCCCTCGTCTTTGAAGGGGCTGCGCTGTTGGTTGCGTGGAAGGAGTTCCGTAAAACAAAGGGCGAGTCGTCCGTTATTGCGGCTGTGCGCCGGAGCAAGGACCCTGCCGTGTTCACTGTGCTGTTCGAGGACAGTGCCGCCATGTCCGGCCTGCTGGTGGCTTTTATCGGGATTATGCTGGCACAGGCAACGGGCATGGCGTGGATTGACGGGGCGGCATCGGTCGTTATCGGGATTATTCTGGCCGTAACGGCTTTTGTACTGGCTATGGAAACCAAGGGATTGCTGGTTGGCGAAAGCGCACACCCGCAGGTGACCAAGGGGATTCGTATTATTGCAGAAGGTCAATCGGCTGTCTTCCGCGTCAATGAGCTGCTGACCATGCACTTGGGGCCGCAGGAGATTCTGGTCAACATGAGTCTGGACTTCCGCGACCATCTGGGCGCTGACGATGTGGAGAACACAATCGCCGAGATTGAAAAGCAGGTAAAAGCCGAGTTCCCCGAAGTGCGGCGTATTTTTATCGAGGCCCAATCGTGGCTGAGCCACCGTGCCGCCGAAGAAAGTATCTCCGCCTGAGTTGTAAAGGGTGGGGGAGGCTCCCCATAATAAGTCTTAAGGGAGAGTATCTTCGTTAATAAATACTCCCACCCCCGAGGGATGTTGGGGATGGATGGGTAAGGGAATATGTTTAAAGCCCCGCGCACGCGGGGCTTGTTTTTATGCAGATAGCCATGAAAAAACCCCCGCCGTGTGGCGGGGGTTCTCCGATCGGGAAGAGGTCAGTCGGCCTTGACCAGCCGGTAGATGACCGACAGGGACACCGAGATGGTGGCCTCGGCCGCTTCGGCCGTCGGGGCGTCGAAGCCGCCGCCGGCGGACTCCAGCGAAGCCGCCGCCGCGAACGAACGGGCGCCCTTGGGGGCAGCGCCGTCGCCGGGCAGCATCGGGGTGATCTGGATCAGCTCGACCGACTTGGCGCCCACAGCCTTGGCCAGGCTCTTGGCGGTCGCATCGGCCTTGCCGACAGCCTCGGTCAGAAGCTCGTCGTTCAGGCTGCCCGCCTGCTTGGGCGACAGGCTGTAGTTCAGGCCGTTCAGGGCCATGCCGGCTTCCTGCAGTTCGGCGACGACGGCCAGGATGGCGTCGGCGGCGTCGGTGCCGGTGAGGGTAATGCTCTGCCGCGCCGAGAAGGTCTTGGCGGCAGTCTCGTCGCGGTTGTAGTTCTCGCCGGCGTAGTAGCCGCCCGTGGCGACCTTGTAGCCCTTGCCCTTCTTGGCGGTGGCGACCAGGCCCTTGAAGGCGCTGTTCAACTGCTGCTGGGCGGCCTTGAGGGTGGACGCCGTGGCGATGAACGAGAGGCTGGCGGTCAGGGTGTCCGGCGTGACCGTGCGGCTGGCGCTGACGGTGAAGTCGGAAATGCTGAAGCCGGTGCCGGTCTTGACGACAATGCTGCTGTCGGTGCGCATCGGATGCTCCGTAATGCGTGTGTCTAGCTGAAAAGAGAAGGAGAGGTGCGTCTGTCAAACAGGCGCGGATACTAGCGATGCGGGTCCTTTATGTCAACCGCGGAAATATCTGCGCAGGGTTTTTGGGCGCGGCGCGTTTTAAGGGATATGAATCAACAACACCTTATGGAGTATCTATCCATGAAAAAATATCTGAACACGCTGTTCGTTCTGGGTCTTGCCACCACTGTTGCCGCACCGGCTTGGGCCGAGCACGGCGAAGGCAAACACCAGCGCAAATCGCCGGAAGAGATCTTCAAAATGATCGACGCCAACGGTGACGGCAGCATCTCTCTGGACGAGTTCAAGGCTCATCACGAGCAAATGAAAGCCAAGTGGGCCGAGAAGCGTGAAGAGTGGAAAGCCAAGCGTAAAGAGCACAAGGCTCACGACGCGGCGGGTGCCGATGCCGGAGCTGAAAAAGCCGAATAAGCAGGCTCGTACATCCGGCGGCAGCCCTTGGTTTGCCGCCGGAGTCCTGCTATGCTGGCGGGACGCAACCCAACGGGTAACTGACAAACCTGATGCCGGCACACGAACAGAAAACCGATTTGATGCTGATGGCCGACGCCGCAAAGGGCGATGCGGAGGCTTTCGGCATCCTCGCCCGCAGGCATGGTCAATACATGTTTGCGCTGGCGTACCGGATGCTCGGCGATCGCATGCAGGCCGAAGATGCGGTGCAGGATGTTCTGGTGAAAATCTGGACGTCGGCACCCAACTGGCGGCAGACCGATGCAAAATGGACAACATGGATGCATACGGTCATGGTGCGGCACTGTCTGGATATGCTGCGCCGCCGCCGGCCAACCGTGCAGGCTGATGATGTTGACCTGTCGGACGAACGGCCAAGCCCCCTGCGGCAGGCGATGGATAATCAGCGCCGTATGCGGGTGGCAGCCGCCCTGCAGACGCTGCCGGACCAGCAGCGGGCTGCGGTGGTACTGACGTACTACCACGGGCTTTCCAATGCCGAGGTGGCCTCGGTGCTGGGGAGCACGGTCCGGGCGGTGGAAAGTCTGCTGGTGCGGGGACGTAAACATCTGCGCGACCACATCGGCCAAGGCTGGGAGGAACAGATATGACAAACAAACATGTGAGTGACGTGCCGCAATTGGCGCCGGATCGGCTGGAGGCCATGATTGCCTTCGCCAGTGCGCAGCCACAGCAACGCCGTCGTAAAGCGCAGCGTATGGCAGGGCTCTGGCGCGTGCTGGATACGCTTTTCGGGCAGCCTGCCTTCGGGCTGGGATATGCCTGTGCTGTTCTGGTGTTTGGTGCCGTTATCGGCTGGGAAATGCCGCAAACAATCGAACCACAAGTCCAACAGGCCGAAGAGGCCGCCTTTATCGCCATCGAGGGGGATGAAACCCTTGAGGAACTGACAAACTTACCGTGGATATAAGCCATGACAGCATTTGTAAAACATCACGCATTTAAACTGGCGCTAGCCGTATCGGTAACGCTCAACCTGTTGTTTGTCGGCGTTTATGCCGGGCATCTGGGCGCACCGGAAGGACCGGGCCGCCCGCCACTGGCTGAGATGGTGCGCAAACACAAAATGGATCCTGCCGTGCGTGAGAAGATTATGAAACTCATGCAGCAGAACAAAACGCAGGTCGTTGCCGCCCGTGATGCGTATAAAAAGAGCCATGATGTGGTCCTTGATATGCTCAAACAGCCGGAAGTGGACCCCGTAAAGCTGGCCGCCGCTCTTAACGATGCCCGCAGCCGTTTGACAGATGTTCAGGCTATTCTGCACACAATGCTGTTGCAGGCTGTACCCGAGCTTAGTGTTGAAGAGCGTCTGGCTTTGGTCCGCAAGCAGGGCCGGCTTCTGAAAATGACGGGAGAGATGTGCCATCACCGTCCGCCGCACGCGCCCGGCGAAAGTAAAGAGCCGCCGTTACAGCCTATTGAAGGCGATGTGCCGCCGCCACCGGTAGAATAAAGCAAAAAAAGCCCCCGCAATGCGGGGGCTTTCTCGATCGGGATGTTACGCCGTGCGGCGCTTCAGACCGTGGTAGACGTGCACCATCAGCACGATGCCGACGAACGGCACCAGCAGGTTGACCACCGGAATGAGCGAGATGCCGGCGATGGCCATGCCGCCGACGAGCGCGGTGATGCGGTTCGCCTTGCGGTAGGTGTTGGCCTCGGCCTTGCCCATGTGGCGGCCGGCGGCGATGGTGAAGAACTCGCGGCCCATCAGGTAGCCGTTGAGCAGCACGAACACCGCCTGACCCACGAGCGGGATGAGGTAGAGCGGCAGCAGCAGCACGTTGAGGGTGAGCGAGATGGCCACGAACTTCAGGTCCTGCATCAGCTCGGGCAGGAACGGGCGTTCCTGCGGCGCGGGCGTACCGGGATAGTCGTTGGTCTCGACGATGGAGATGATGCGGTCCTCGAAGAAGCCCGCAACCAGCGGCATGAAGGCCGGGAACAGCAGCATGGGGATGATGAAGGCCGCGAGGCCGCCCAGGACGTCGACCACGGTATCCAGCCAACCGGTCTGGAAGAAGGTGGTGGCGGTCAGGGCCCAGGTGGTGATGCCGGAAAGAGCCAGCATACCGCCGAAGGTGAGGGCTGCCGACAGCAGCATCAGGCGCATCATGTCGGCGCGGGAAAGAGAGCCGAGCGCCTTGAAGAAGGAGGAAATCGCAACCATAGAGCAGTGACTCCTGATCAGGGTGATGATGTTAAAAAGTTAAGGGAGAAAGCTATCGGGAGCCAACATGGGTCGACCCCCGGCAGAATGCAAGCCCTTTTTGGCATGATTACCCCGCTTTGCGGCTTTTGGCGGTGGCAGCCGCAGGCATGTGGACAACCCGCTGCGGGAACGGGATGCTGATGCCGGCCTTGTCGCAGCCTTCCTTCAGGGCGCGGGTCAAATCACATTTGAAGGTAAAGAAATCGCCGGACTTACACCACACCCGGACCAGAATATTCACCGAGCTGTCGGCCAGTTCGCTGACGGCAACCAGTGGTTCGGGGTCGCTCAGGCTGCGCTCGTCCTTGGCCAGAATATCCTTGACCATTTTGATGGCCTTGCCGATGTCATCTTCGTAAGCGATGCCAAGCGTAATGTCGATGCGGCGGGTTTTGTTGTGGCTGTAGTTTTTGATGGGCTTGTCCCACAGTTCGCTGTTCGGCACAACAATATAGAGGCCTTCCGGTGTGGTCATCTCTGTCATAAACAGGCCGATATTGCTGACCGTGGCGGCGATGCCCGCGGCTTCGATAAAATCGCCGATTTTAAATGGACGGAAGACCAGCAGCATCACGCCTGCGGCAATATGTTTAAGCGTGCCCTGCATGGCCAGGCCAATGGCCAGAGAGGCGGCACCCAGAACGGCAATCACACTGGCGGTCTGCACACCAAACTTGTTCAGCACGGCCAAAGCGGTGAAGACGATAACCGTATAGCGCACCATGCTGGCAAGGAACCGTGCCAGCATCTCGTCAAACTTGGGGATGCGGCGCAGAATGTTCAGGGTACGTGCGCTCAACCATTTGGCGGCCATCCAGCCGACAATCAGGGTCAAAAGCGCACCGGCGACGCTCATGCCGTAGCCGGCCAGCATCTTCATGGCTTCGTCAATCAAAGGCTGAATCTGTTCGGGTGACATATCCATCATGGGGGGCGGGTCCTCAAAACTTTGTTGGCACTTTTGGCCCTAGTGTTATCAAAACAGGGGGGAGGCGCAACTTTTTCATGTTTTTTTTCATAACACCCCCTCCACAAATGCAGGGAAGATGCTTATTATAGGGCCTATGGAAAGCATCGACCCCGAGCCTACGATTAAAAAAGCCACTGCTGCGGCTGCGCCAGCGTTGGCTAAAATAGAAGCCGCATGCTTTGACTACGACTGTATGTCCGAATCCGATTTCCGCCACTACCTGACCAAAACCCACAATGTGACCCTGCTTGCCGAAGAGAATGGCAAGACGGTGGCCTATGGCATGGTGTTTTTGAACAACAAGCTGCGTCAGGCACGGCTGTTCTCGATTGCGGTTCTACCGTCCCATCGTGGTCAGGGGCTCAGCCAGTCCGTCTACGGCGCATTGGAAAATGCGGCGCGGGATGCAGGCATGTACACCATGCGTTTGGAAGTACGGGAAGATAATCCGACCTTGCAGGATATGTATGGCCGCTGGGGCTTTGCCACATGCGGCGGCGTGCAGGGGTATTACTCCGACGGCGGGGACGCGCTGAAGATGAAGAAATTGATTGTTTAACGCAGAAAGCAGGTATTTATGCGTCACTATATCGTATTGGAAAACGACAAGGTTAAAATCCGCCCTGCCATTGACCGGACAGTGCTTACGCCAAACGAGTTCATCAACCTCGTCGACAAGGCGCCTACCGACAAAAAGCGCAGCGATGTAAGGATTATCAACCTGTGCAGCGACTACGAATACCTCAGCATGGGGTACTATTGTTCCCTGATGGCCGAGGCTCGCGGCAACCGCTGCATCCCGTCCGTTAACTCGGTGTTGGACCTGAACTGGAAACGCCTGTACGAGAAGTCCATCCCCGAGCTGAATGAGCTGCTGCAAAAAACCTTCAAGGAGCCGGAAGGCGACTTCCCGCTGCGCAGCTTCCACATCTATTTTGGCCGGACCCATGCAGAAAAGCTGCAGGATGTAAGCCGCAAGATTTTTGATACATTCCGCTGCCCGATTCTGGAGGTGGAAATCCGCTTCAAGGATAAGTGGGAAATCATCTCTATCGAGCCGGTAGCTGTTGGTGCGCTGACCCCCAGCCAGTTCGAGCGTTTCCATGAGGCATTGGATGTTTTTACCGGTTCCAAATGGATTAACCCGAAATCGCCTAAAAAGAGCCAGAAATGGGTGGCCATTCTGCACGATCCGAAAGACAAGATGCCCCCTAGCAACGAACTGGCCCTGAAAAAGTTCATTCAGGCGGCCGATGCGCTGGGCGCTCAAGCAGAGCTGATTACCCGGCAGGATATGCCCCGGTTGATGGAGTATGATGCGCTGCTCATTCGAGAAACCACAGCCATCGACAACCACACCTACCGTTTTGCCCGCAAGGCAGAGTCGGAGGGGATTCCGGTGATTGATGATCCGGAGTCCATCATGCGCTGCTGTAACAAGGTGTTCCTGTTCGAGTTGTTGAACGCCCACAAAATCCCGACCCCGAAAACCACGGTGCTGGATAAAAAATCCTTGCGTGAGTTTGCAAAAAGCGCTGGTTACCCGATGGTTCTTAAGGTGCCGGACGGGGCGTTCAGCGTGGGTGTGGTCAAAGTCCGCAACGATAACGAGATGGTGGACGTGGGCACACGCCTGCTGAACGACAGCGCGATTATTCTGGCGCAGGAGTTCATGCCGTCGGAGTTTGACTGGCGTGTGGGTATCCTGAACGGTAAGCCGCTGTTCGTGTGCCAGTACTTTATGGCCCCGAACCACTGGCAGATTTACAACCACGGTGCCAAAGGTGACGATAGCCTGGGCGATGCCCGCTCCTGGAAGGTGGACGAGGCGCCCAAAGAGGTACTGGATGTTGCCCTTGCCGCCGCCAAACTGATTGGTAACGGTCTGTATGGTGTTGACCTTAAACAGAATGACCGTGGCGTCTTTGTGATTGAGATTAATGACAACCCCAACGTGGACTCCGGTCACCCGGGTGCGGAAGACGAAATGATGGGGATGGACCTGTATAAAACCATTATTCAGGACCTGCTCAACCGCTCGGAGAGCATGTACAAGTAAGACGGCAACACAGCCCCCTCCAAAAGGGGGCTGATTTTTACGGAAGCGCTTCATCCCTGCCGCGTGCTGTGGTACAACGTGCCAGTTTATGAACAAAGACCAGACCGATGCACCTACCAAGCGCCCTTTATGCCCGACATATTGCCGATGGCACCCTGATGGCCGACGCCGACCAGCAGGCCGTTTTGCCTGTGCTGGACGGGCTTGTTGAGCGGTTGTCGGTACCGGCAGCGCGCGTGCCGTGGCGCGGAATAGACATCTGGCAGTACGCGGCTGGCACAGCGCCGCAGGGCGTGTATATGTTCGGGCCCGTCGGTCGTGGTAAAAGCATGCTGATGCAACTGGTGTTTGACAGTCTGCCGATGGCGGAAAAACGCCGCGTGCACTTTCACCCGTTTATGGAAGAGCTGCACCACCGCATGCATACCACCACGCCGCCGGCAGGTGTGGACATGGTGTGGTTTATTGCCGCGCAGATCGCAGCCGAAGCCCGCGTGCTGTGTTTTGACGAGTTTTATGTGACCAATATTGCCGATGCCATGCTGCTGGGCCGTCTGCTGGAGGCGCTGTTCGCCTGTGGCGTGACCCTGTGCGCCACGAGCAACTGGCCGACAGACAATCTGTTTCAGGACGGGCATAACCGCGGGCACTTTATGCCGTTTATGGCTGTCTTGAAAAAGCACATGACCGAACTGGATTTGAACGAGGGAGCTGACTGGCGCCGTGCTGGCGGCGACGCCCCTGCCACCGTATCCGCGGCGGAGGCTTTTGCCCGGTTGGGGGGCAAGAAAGAGGCGGAAACGGTCCTCCGGTTGGGTCATAGCGACGTGCTGGCCAAAGGCATGAGTGGCGGCGTGGGTTGGTTTACCTTTACCGAGTTGTGCGCCAAGCCGCTGGGGCGTGCGGAGTATATGGATTTGTGCGCGGGGCTGAAGGGGCTTGTTATCTCTGACCTGTACAGGCTAGATGGCGCTGCCGCCGATGCAGCCATGCGCTTTGTGGTGCTGGTGGATATTGTGTACGAGAACCACCTGCCCCTGCGGGTGACCACCGATGGCATCGCGTTGGAAGAGGTCTGTACCGAAGGGGCGGCGGCATTTGCGTTTCAGCGCACCCTCTCGCGTTTGCATGAACTACAAAAGATGGGCGGATAACGCATGCTAACAGTAAGCAACCTGACCTACCGTATTGCCGGTCGCGTGATTTTGGAAGACGCCGGCGTAACCATTCACGACGGCTGGCGTGTGGGCGTTGTCGGCCCCAACGGGGCGGGTAAATCCACCCTGTTCAAACTGTTGGCGGGCGAGTTGCAGGCCGACCTTGGCATTGTGGAGGTGAGCACGCGCCAGCGCATTGGCATGGTGCGGCAGGACATTCCGGACGGTGATACATCGCTGATTGACATTGTGCTGGCTGCCGACACTGAACGCGCCGACCTGATGGAACGGGCAGAAACAGAAACAGACCCGTTTGCGCTGGCAGACATTCATACCCGCCTGAACGACATCGGTGCCTATGCCGCCCCTGCGCGCGCGGCGGCTATTCTGGCAGGCCTCGGCTTTACCGAGAGCCAGTTGCAGGAACCCATTAGCGCTTTCAGCGGTGGCTGGCGCATGCGGGTGGCGCTGGCGGCGGCGCTTTTTCAGGAGCCGGAGATTCTGCTGCTGGACGAGCCGACCAACCACCTGGATATCGAAGCGATTATGTGGCTGGAGGATTATCTGGCCAAGTATCCGCATACGCTGTTGATTATCTCCCACGACCGGGCTTTGTTGAACACCTGCGTGGATCACATCGTGCATGTGGACAAGCAGCAGCTTGCCCTCTACACGGGCACTTACGATACATTCGAGCGCGAACGCGCCGAACGCCTGATGCAGCAGCAGAAGATGTTCGAGAAACAACAGGCGCAGCGGGCGCACATGCAGGCGTTTATTGACCGCTTCCGTTACAAGGCGAGCAAGGCCCGCCAAGCGCAGAGCCGCATCAAGGCGCTGGAGCGGATGGACGTGGTGGACGCCGTAATTGCCGACCGTGCCCGCAAGTTTGATTTTCCACAGCCGGACAAGCTCTCGCCGCCGATTATGGCGCTGGATATGGTGGATGTGGGCTACACCGCAGGCCAGCCTGTGCTGCGCCGCGTGAACGAACGGATTGATATGGATGACCGCATCGCCCTGCTTGGTGCCAACGGCAACGGCAAGTCCACGCTGATTAAACTGGTGGCCGACAAGCTACAGCCCATGGGCGGCGAGGTGCGGCGCTCCGGCAAGTTGCGCATCGGGTACTTTTCCCAGCACCAGACAGACGAACTGGATGTAACAGCCACGCCTTACGAAACCCTTGCCCGCCGTATGAAAGGCGCCAAAGAGCCTGCCGTGCGCGCCAAGCTGGGGCAATTCGGCTTTTCCAAAGAGCTGGCGGATAATAAAATCGGCAGCCTCAGCGGCGGAGAAAAAGCCCGCCTGCTGTTTGCCCTGATGAGCCTGGACGCGCCGCACCTGTTGCTGCTGGACGAGCCGACCAACCACTTGGATATTGATGCGCGCGAAGCCCTTGTGCAGGCGCTGAACATGTACGAAGGCGCGGTGATGATCGTCAGCCACGACCCGAGCATGATTGAGCGGGTGGCTGACCGCCTGTGGCTGGTCAAGGACGGGGTGTGCCAGCCGTTCGAGGGTGACCTGAGCGACTACCGCCGCATGGTGATGGAAGACCGCCGCAGTGCCGCGCGTGAAAGCAAGGCTGAAAAAGCAGACAAAGCCGCCCGTGCGCCGAGCAGAAAAGAGCTCCGCCAGCAGGAGGCGCAAAAGCGTAAGGCCCATGCCGATCTGGTGAAAAAAATTGAAGAGGCGGAAAAGGTCATGAGCCGCCTGACAGACAAGAAAAAGGCGCTGGAGAGCCAAATGGCCGACCCCGCGTTTTACGAGGATGCCGCCAAAATGCAGGACGCCCAGTTTGCCTACGGCAAGTTGATCAAAGACCTGGGCGACGCGGAAGAGGTTTGGATGCACGCGCAAGAGGCGTATGATGAGGCGAGTTAATAAAAAAAACGGGAACACGCCCCATGCAAGCCGCCAATAAAGTTGCCGCCATTACCCTTTCCTTCTGGATGATGAAAATCCTGGCCACAACGCTGGGTGAAACCGCCGGCGATATGCTGGCCATGACCTTGGACGCCGGTTACACGGTCGGCCTGCTGGTGACCATGGGCATTTTGCTGGTTTTGCTGCTGGCACAGGTGCGGGCGGATAGGTTCCATCCCTCCCTTTACTGGGCGGCGATTATTGGCACAACCACGGCAGGGACTGAGATATCCGACTTTATGGACCGCACACTGGGCATTGGCTACATGTGGGGGTCGGTAGTTCTGGTCAGCGGCCTGGCGCTGGTGCTGGGACTCTGGCACAGGTCAGAGAAATCCCTCCGCGTCTACCCGATTACCCGCAAGGGGCCGGAAATATTCTTCTGGGCCGCTGTTTTATTCTCCAACAGTTTGGGCACAGCTTTCGGGGATTTTCTAACCGATGATGCGGGGCTGAGCTATATGCAGGGTGCGTTGGTAACGTTTGGTGTTATCGGTGTTGTTGCGGGATTGCATTATGTGAGCAAAATCAATCAGGTACTGCTGTTCTGGCTGGCGTTTATTTTTACCCGTCCGTTTGGTGCCACCTTTGGTGATTTGCTGACCAAACCACTGGAACACGGTGGCCTTGGCCTGAGCACCATTTGGGCAACCGCCGTCACTATGGCTCTGTTTATCGGCATTTTTGCCGTTGCGAGAAAACAGCATCAGGAATAGACAACCCCTGTTCAGAGGTGCCCGTTGCCAAACTTTTACAACCGTCTGGAACCCTTCGACCGCTTTGCGGATGTGACCAACATGCGCCACTACGCGCCTGTGCCGGATGACTGGTATGTGGTGATTACCGATGTCAGAGGGTCGACACAGGCCATTAAGGACGGTCGTTACCGCGACGTGAATACCGTTGGCGTGGCCGGACTGATTGCCGTGAAAAACGCCCTGAACGGTATGGATTTTCCGTTCGTGTTCGGGGGTGACGGTGTGACCATGCTCATCCCGCCGGAGGGGCGGGAAGCGGTAGAAAGTGCACTGCTGGGCATGCAGACCCATGCCAATTATTATTTCCGCATGTCGCTCAGGGTCGGGTTGGTCAAAGTGGCCGAAGTCCGCCGGCATGATGCGGATGTTCTGGTTGCCAGACACCGTCTGGCAGGTACCCAATGTCTTGCCATGTTCCGCGGCGGTGGCCTGACCGTGGCTGAAAAACTGGTCAAAGGCGATACCGAGCGCTACGCCCCACAGGGTAAGGAGACCGAGGTCAGCTTTGAAGGCCTGTCCTGCCGCTGGCGGCCGATAGAAACCAAAAATGGCCGGATTCTGGCAATTCTGGTGCAGGATCTTGCCGGTGTGGAGAATGCCTACACCGAGCTGTTATCCCGCCTGTACGAGGCCTTGGATGGTGACATGCAGCATGCCAATCCCGTGCATATTGAGGATATGGCTTATAAGCCCTTTATCCGCACCGCGATTGAAGAGAAGCGTTTCCATAGTCGCTGGTTGGATGTTGGGTATCTGGACCGCCTGCTGCGCATCTTTCTGGCCGGGCCCATCTTCCGTTGGCATTTGCCGTTGCTCAAGCGGTACACGTCCGCTGTTGCGGCCCATTCGGACTTCCGCAAGTTTGACGATAGCCTGCGTCTGGTGCTGGACTGCACCCCCGAGCAGGCCAGAAAAATACAGGACGTGCTGGAGATGTTCCGCCTCCAGCGCCGGATTTGTTACGGCGTGCACACCACCGATAAAGCCTTAATGACCTGCTACGTGCCGAGCATCGAACCCGGCAGGCACATCCATTTTATTGATGCGGACAAGGGCGGCTATGCGCTCGCGGCGGCGCAGATGAAGGCGCAGCTCAAACAGATGGGGTATTAAAAAAGGCGCCTAGAGCGCCTTTTCCATGTACAGGGTCGGGAAACTGAGCGCCTGACCATCAATCTCGGTCGTCCAGACATCGCGTTTTGTTTCCGTGAACCCAAGGCGGCGGTACAGGCCGATGGCTGCCTGCTGGGTTTCCGTCACGTGCAGTTCAACAACTTTAAAACCGAGCTCTCTGGCACGCGTCAGTAGGTGCAGGCTCATGGTTTTGCCAAGCCCCTTGCCGTGATGGTCGGGGTGGAGGTGCAGTTTGCACAGCTCCACACGTGTGCCGTCTACTGGCCGCAAAGCGCCCATACCCACAAGTGTGCCGCCCAGTTTGGCGACTTGCATGTCGCCACCGGCAGTCACCCAGTTCTGCGCAGTTTCCACAATGTCGCCGTGGAAGCTGAGTTTCTGGATAAACCCTTGCGGATTATTGGCAACAGAGAAGGCATAAAGGGCGGCCATATCCGCATGGTCGGCGGGGGACAGCGGCATCAAGGTAAGGTCTGTCACTGTACGGCCTCCATCTGGTAAGTGCTGGCAAAGGTGCCGATGATGTTGGCAAAAACGTCCGCCAGTTGCATCAGTTCGTCCACGCGGCACCGTTCGTCAATTTGGTGCATACCGCCAATGCTGCCGTAGGGGGCAGCTTCCGCCACCTGTGGCATACCACCTTTTTCAGGCAGGCCGAGTTCGATGATTTCCGCATGGGGGAAATAATCATGCACAAAGCGGCCGTCGGTGGTGCCGCCGCTGCCATCCAGCACGGGCGCGCGTCCTGTGGCCTGCGTCACGGCATCTACTGCCAGAGCGGCAAGCTTGGCCGGTTTGGCATAATAGGGCTGGGAGGCGGTATCGATATTGGCAAGTACCTGCACGTCTGCCAGCTTGGCAGCATCCGGATGGTTTTTTGCCCAGGCCGGCGGGTTGGCCAGCAGGTCCTTGACCCGGTCAGCCAGACCTTGTGCCGTTTGCTTATGGGTGTAGCGGAAGTTCCACAGGGCGCGTGCCGTACCCGGAATGATGGCCGTGGCGCCGAAGTTGCCCGATTCTGTGGCCACAACCTCGAAATTGGTGGCAGGGAAGGCACCTTCCGCATCGTCGAAGGTCTGGGTGGTCAGGATGCTCATAGCCAGCGCAAGGGCGCGGTTGGGGTTCTTGAACAGGTCGGTGTAGGCGGCGTGGCCCTGGACGCCCTTGACCTCCAGCGTGCCGCACAGGCTGCCGCGGCGGCCGATTTTGATATGGGTACCGAAGGTATCCTGCGAACTGGGTTCACCGACGATAACAGCATCGGGCTCGCGGCCGTTGGTGGCCATCCATCCAAGGACGCGTTTGGAGCCGTTGACGGCGGCCCATTCCTCGTCCGTTGTAATCAGCAGGCTCAGGCGCATGTTGGCTTGGTCATCCAACAGGGCTGCGGCATGCATGGCAGCGGCGGCAAAGGCGGCGACGGAGCCTTTCATGTCTGTTGCGCCGCGGCCATACAGGAAGCCGTCCTTGATGGTGCCGCTGTAGGGGGTGTCGCTCCAGCGGGTGCGATCACCCACGGGAACCACGTCGGTATGGCCCATGTAACAGAGGTGCCTGTTCGGGGTGCCGAATATCCACTCGGCATAGAGATTATCCACGGGGTAGGGCCATTTGTGGTGATTCCCCTCGAAAACCATGCGGGTGCAGGTGGCACCGGCGGCGCTCAGTTCGGCTTCCAGCGCATCAAGGGAAGCCTGCGCGGTGGCAAACAGCTCCGGCTGGACAGGTGTTTCGCTCGGGATGCGGATGAGCTTCTGGGCCAGTTCCAGCGCGTGCGCGCCGACCGCACTTGCTGCTGCGGCGGCGAGGGGTGTTGATTGCGTGGTTTGGAGCATGGTCATCAGGCGGCCCTTTCAAACAGACGGCTGGTATTAATGCGGGTATGGCATGGCTGGGTTTTGGCACGCTCCACATAGCCGTTGGTCGGCAGGACGGCGGGCTTGTACAGCAGGCGGAAAAGGCCTTCCGCATCGCGCACCAGCAGGGTACGCACGCCGTGGTCGAGCAGATGGTCGTAAATCCCGGCGCCGGAGAGCAGACTGGCGCAGATAACGGTTTCGTCCGCGCGGGGGATGTAGCTCTGGGCGCTGGCGCAAATAACCTCGATGCGGTCGCTCAAATCCAGTGCCTCAATGAGCTGGCGGGACAGGTCGCAGGCAATGGCGTCCATATCCACGCAGCGGATGGAGGCTGTCGGGTCGGCCTCGGCCATCAGAATGGCGGTCAGGGGCAGGGCACCACTGCCGAGGAAGGCCGCTTTGTTGTGCTGGGCATCGGTCATCAGGGCGCGCTCGGCGGTATAGAGCTCGCGGTAATTATCCATGTACCAGAAAGCAGCAAGCGCGCGGTTGGCGGGGCAGGTTTCGGTTTGCATGTCGCTCAGGATTTTCCGGCACCACCATTTTTCCATCTCGCATTCGGCGCAGGCGCACAGGCGCGGCAAGTCGGTGAGCAGGGGGGCAACTTCGGGGTCGAGGTCGATAGTGGCAAGGTCGTCGAACGTCTGCCAGTCGCAGAGGGTACGGACCAGCGTGCCAAGCGTGGTGTTGATAACCGGATTTTCCGGCGAGAAATCCACCTGTTCAGCCATGCGGGTGTGGACGGATTTCAAGTAGTCGATGGCTTGCTGGCGGGACATGGCGTTACCCTTTAATTCGGTGAATACCCATTCAATGGAGTCGGTTATACGCCTTGCTACCAAAAGTGCAAGGCCTGTGCCGCGTGCACATGTTTTTAACCGCATAAAGTGTGTCGTTATTCCGCCTTTAAAAAGCAGGGGAGGTGAGGTGGCTGTAGAGGATATGCCCGCCAATGGCGACCAGCGTCAGGCCGCCGATGATTTCCGCCCTCTCGCCAAAGCTTCGTCCGATACGCCGGGCAAGCAGGAAACCACTTGCTGCCGCCACCCACGATACAAGACCAATTGCTGTCACGGCAGGGAGAATCTGTACCTTCGTAAAGGCAAGGCTGATGCCGACGGCTGCGGTATCGATACTGGTGCCAATAGCAACCATAAACGTGCCGAGTAAGGTAAGGGTCCGCATCTTAACGGCAGGTGTGCCTTTTTGCGCTATGCCTTCGGCCAGCATGTGGCCGCCCACGCCTGCGAGAAGAATAAAAGCAATCCAGTGATCGATGGACGTTACCAGATGGGCAAAGCTACCGGCCAGTGCCCAACCCAGCAACGGCGCACAGAAGGCTGTCAACCCGAACAGAGCACCTGTACTACCTGCGCGTAGAATAGAGAAGCGTTGGACCGTACCGCGGGTAATGGCAACGGCAAAGGCATCCATAGCAAGGCTGAATGCGAGAAGAAGTGTTGTTGTGATGCCCACGGGATCAGCCTCCTGAAAGTGAAGGATGCACCATACGCATGCGGGCGCAATTTATCAAGGCCAGAGTGGTCCCGGTGTGCCACTTTGCCATGTCGGGATTTTGGCCATGGCTGTTGTAAAAGGTGGGCTGTTTGTCAGGGTACCCAACCACTTGTGGAGGGCGGGGTGGGGAAGGGCGTCGAACCACGCTTCGTCCGGCATACGGAACTGGCGGATAAAGGGGAAAATGGCATAGTCCGCAAGGCGTGGTTCCGGCCCGAGCAGGTAGGGCTGGCTATCAAGACGTGCCGCGAGCTCTTCTATAAAACGCAGGCCTTCGGTTTGCCAGTTGTGGGGAGGTTCGTCCGGATAGCGGGACGGGTATTTGTAGCGGTCGAGCGCTTTTTTGAAGGGCCCGTCGTTTGTGGCAATCAGGGTGAGGCTGGCGTCCAGGTGCTCCAACAGGTTATGGGGGTCGTTCTTTCCGAGTGCCCAGCGCATGATATCCAGGCTCTCATCAATAACGGTGCCGTCCTGCAAAACAAGTACGGGGACTGTCCCCTTGGGGGAGGCAGTTAGCATTTCCTGCGGTTTATCACGCAGCAGAATGTCCCGCAGTTCTACCTGTTCGCCGCTGAGGATGATGGCCATACGGGCTCGCATGGCGTACGGGCAGCGGCGGAAACTGTAGAGGACGGGCAGGCTCATTTACGCCAGTATCCGCCAATCAGCATGCCAATAATAGCGGCAATAAAACCGGCCATTTGTGCAGGCATAAGAGCTGTATCCTCGGGGATGGTATATTCGCAGCCCAGCCAGACGGAAATACCGAACAGGATGGAGAGCACAGCCCCTGTCTTGTTGGCGCGTTTCCAGTAGATACCCGCAAACAGCGGAACAAATGCTCCGGCAAGGGTAACCTTGGAAGCATTCTCCACCATTTCAAAAATACCGATTTCGCTGTTCTGGGCCAGATAAAGCACAATGAACGAGAACACCAGCACGCATCCGCGGGTCAGGCGCAGCATATGGCGGTCATCCAGTTTGGGCAGGAGGGGGCGGACGACGTTCTCGGCAAAAACGGTTGCCGGAGCCAGCAACGCGCCTGACGCCGTGGACATGATGGCTGACAGCAGTGCGCCAAAGAACAGAATCTGCACGGCAACCGGTGTATGGTCCATAATCAGGGCCGGCAGAATACGCTGGCTGTCCTGCGTCATCAGGATATTGACCTCGTTCGGGTCAATCAGCAGTGCGGAATAGGCCAGAAAAACCGGGATAAAAGCAAACAGCATATACAATACGCCGCCGATAACGGTTCCTTGAACGGCGGCATTCTCGTCCTTGGCGGACATCACCCGCTGGAAAACATCCTGCTGGGGGATGGAGCCAAACCCCATGGTCAGCCACGCGCTGATAAAGGCAAACCATGCCGTCCAGTTGCGTTCGGGCAGGAAGGTGAACTTGTCTGCTGCGGCTGCATGGTCGATGACCGCCATAGGGCCGCCGGCCTTGCTGCCGATAAAGAAGGCAATAATGGCAAGACCAATCATGATGACGACCATCTGCATGAAGTCGGTCATGGCAACGGACCACATACCGCCAAACAAGGTGTACAGCAGCACAATACCTGTCCCGATGGTCATGGCGATGGGCATACCCAGACTGTTACCGCTCAACAGGTCGAGCACCAGACCAAGGGCGATAACCTGTGCGGCAACCCAGCCGAGGTAACTGGCCGCAATGCAGAAGGACACCACCATCTCCACCCCGCGGCCGAACTTTTTGCGGTAAAAGTCGCCGATGGTGAGCAGTTTCATCCGGTAGAGGGGGCGGGCGAACACCAACCCGACAAGTATCAAGCACAGAGAAGCACCAAAGGGGTCTGCGATGATGCTGCCCATGCCGCCATCCAGAAAGGTGGCGGGGATCCCCAGAACGGTTTCGCTGCCGAACCATGTGGCAAAAACCGTTGCGATTGTCACGTAAATCGGCAGGCTGCGACCGGCAACGATGTAGTCGCTCGAGGTCCGCACGCGGCGGGCAGCATAAAGGCCGATGAAAATAGATACGCACAGATAGGCAACCACAAAGGTTAGCAGCATGATTCCTGTCAGTCTCCAGTCATGGTTAAAAGATTGCGGAGGACTGTAGCGCAACTCATTTCCCGCAGCTACATCAATCTATACAGGTTGCATATTCGTACCGTCAGCCCCTTGTCCCAGATTGACTTTTTGAAGGGGTTTTTGTATACGTTTCCGGCTATCAGATTTTTTCTTCCTGTTTTTTTTCTTTGACTCTTTTCCCTCATGACTAGGAATACGCGTCATGGAGACTTCTAACGCGAAAGAGCTGGCAGAGGCGCTCGCCAAGCTGGCTCAGCCTATCATCGCCGAGCAGGTCAAAACTTTTGCCCCGCGTTTTTTCGGCAACAGCAATGACCCCAACCTGAAAGACACCGAAGAAGCGGCCAAACGCCGCACGGTGGAGAAAGTGCTCACCGACCATATCGAATCCGTGGTCGGCGACATCATCAACCGCAAGGTTGCCAGCCGTGTCAGCGAGTCCATGCGTGGCTACAGTCCGACCGAGGACCAGTCCCGCAAGATGCTGACCTCGCAGGCCTTCCAGGCCGAGCTGGCATCCTGGGTCTCGCAGGCGCTCAACCGTGAGGGGCTGGAACTGCTCATCAAGCAGGCCATCAGCGACCCGGCCCATGTGAATGCCGTCGGCGAGCAACTGCTCTCCGGCATGTCCAAGCAGCTCGACGAAAAGCTGGCTGCCTTTGCGGCGGACGCCCGCAAGGTGGCGGACGCTGCCAACAAGGCGGCGATGGATAAAGCCATCGCCGAGGCCGGTGCCCATGCCGAGGCCTATATCACCCAGTCCGACGTGCTGGCTGCCATCGTGCGCAAGCACATCCCAGACGTGGATCTGGTCAAGGACCTCGTCAGCGAGGACAGCATCCGCAAGATGCTGATCCGGCTGGGCCTGATCAAGCAGATGGAAATCACGGTGCACCGTCCCAACGGCACCACCGTGAAGTTTGACCGTGCGCACGTCATGTTCGACGCCATCCTGTCCGCCGCGCAAGCGGGGCCGGTGATGATGGTCGGGCCTGCGGGCTGCGGCAAGACGCTGCTGGCCAAGCAGGTGGCCGAGGCGCTGGGGCTGCCGTTCTACTTCAACGGTGCCATCAGCTCCGAGTACAAGGTCACCGGCTACAAGGATGCCGGCGGTACCTACCACAGCACACCGTTCCGCGAAGCCTTCGAGAAGGGCGGCGTTTACCTCTTCGACGAGGTGGACGGCAGCCATCCGCAGGCGTTCCTGACGCTCAATGCGGCGCTGGCCAACGGGATGATGGACTTTCCGGACAAGACTGTTCAGCAGCACCCGAACTTTGTGTGTCTGGCGGCGGCCAATACCTATGGCCGTGGCGCGGACCGCAAGTACGTGGGTCGTAACGCGCTGGATGCCGCGTCCCTCGACCGGTTCACGGTCATGACCATGGACTATGACGAGGATCTGGAGCTCAACATCACCGACAACCCGGACTGGACCCGCAAGGTGCAGGGCTGGCGGTCGGCGGCGTTGGCGCTCAAGGTCGATCACATCATCTCCACCCGTGCCTGCGTGCGTGGTGCCCAGTTGCTGGCGCTCGGCATGCCGGAAGATGTGGTGGCCGAAGCCGTTGTCTGGAAAGGACTCGACGCCGATGACGTCAAGAAGATTGTGGCCAAATCCCCGTCTGCCAAGAAGTAAGGCAGTCGCGAGCCGCAAGGACATTGTCGACCCGGTTATCCTCCAGCTCGACGAGCCGGATGAGCTGGTGCTGGACGATGTGCTTTTCCCCGAAGTGGCGGAAGATGCCCCCAAAGGCAAATGGACGCTGCGCGTCAGCCGAGAAGAAGGCCTGGGACTTACCCTCACCTACGCCGATGATGGTGGCGGTGGTGGTCAGTCTGACGAGCAGAAGGACGAAAGCCAGGGCGGCGACGGTAACGAAGGCAAGGACGGCGGCGAGGGCGGTGAAAACGAAACCCCCGCGCAACCGGAAAACCCTTTCGGCATTCCGCCCGGTGACGGCAATGCACGGCGTGTGCCCGCCAAGGGCGAAATCGTCTGGCATCAGACCCGAGAGCTGACGTTCCCCATGGAACGGCGCGAGGGTAACGTCCGCCTTGTCGAGGTGGACAGCATCGCCCAGCTCCTGCATTGGGCCGAAAATGCCCCGCAGGTCTGGGAATCGGACCCCGCGAGTCGGCAAAAAAGTCCGGACAGGGCCGAATGGACCGGCACCAAGTCCTTTGAAGATGCGGTGCGTCTGGGCCGTTTTGGCTGGCCGGAAGGGCGTCAGTTGCTGGAAAAAGTGCTGGAGGACTACAAACCCCCGCAATACCAGCAGCCGGTGCCTAAAATCACCTGGGACGTGGCCGGTGGTACGCCCGACGTGCCCCGCTATGTGGCCGGTGCGCCGGACGCGATGATTCCGCCGGACGAGAACGTCCGTCAGCAGAAACCCATCGTGCGGCTGGTGGTGCACATCACCTATGCCGCCGTCGTGTCGCCCAAAGCCATCATCAACTGGGGTGCGGGGATGGTTTCCCACATCCACAGGCTGGAGGCTGCGGGCGTACAGGTGGAAGTGACCGGCGTGTGGTACTCCACACCGTCGGACCACATCATGAGCAACGGACCGCAGGTGGCGATCCGTTTCCCGCTCAAACGGGCGGATCAGGCGCTCAATCTGGACCGCATCGCTTTCTGGCTTGCGCATCCGTCGTCGTTTCGGCGCATCGAGTTCTCGTGCCTTGAGCGCATGAACGTCGAAAAGTGGTACCGCGGCGGCTACGGTCAGGCCAGTCAGAGCTATCGGTCCCCCGATAAACGGGAGATCGTCCTCTGGGGCGGCAAAGGTAGTGCGTCGGTGGAGGAGGCTATCAAATCCATCGGCAACGAGCTTGCCAGAAGCCTGCCCGAGGCCATCGCCCGCAAGGCCGGTCTGAAAAAATAACGAAGAAGAAGCCCCCCGCAATCGCGGGGGGCTTTTTTATTGGTTTGCTTCTTGCATGGCTAAAGCTCCACTTAATGACAAGAGGCATATTTCCTATGGGTATAAACATCAGTCAATTAGGCACGGTTCTGGATTCAAGCACACTGACGGTAAAAAAACTGAGCGATGCGGAGGCGGCAACATTCCGGCAAAAAATGCTGGAGGTGGAGGCTCTGCAATACCAAAGGCCGATTATTCCCGAGGACCATGCTTTTGCCACGGTAACAGTGGGCGGCAAGGTGGTCGCAAAAATAACCAACAACGGGTATGTGGAATCATCCAACGCCTGGGGGCCAAGGCTACAGAGCGTGCTGGGAGATGAAAAATTGCAGGGTCCCGAACTGGCGGCTGAACGGGCAAATGCCATTGCCAAGGCGTTTGGCGGTACGGTCCATGTGGCCGACACAGCGCTGACGCAAGGCGAGTGGGAAGCGCTGCCGGATGTGCGCTGGACCATAGATACCCACCAGATGATTGCGGACGGTTATGGCAATGCGGCAAATTACGCCGGGCAGAGTTATCAGTCCGCGAAGACGGCAACCGCCATGATTATGGCGCTGCTCCAGCAACAGGAGCGCTAAGTACAAAAAAACGGGCACCCATGTGGGTGCCCGTTCGCGTGTTTGAGGTTAGTCGGGCAGGAACCCGCCGGACTGCATCTGCCACAGTCTGGCGTAGCGGCCATTCTGTTGCAGCAGGTCGGCGTGGGTACCGTCTTCGGCGACGATGCCTTTTTCCAGCACGACGATGCGGTCCATGATGTTCAGGGTCGACAGGCGGTGCGCAATGGCAATCACCGTCTTCCCGTCCATCAGGGTGGCAAGGCTTTCCTGAATGGCGGCCTCCACCTCGCTGTCCAGGGCACTGGTGGCCTCGTCCAGGATGAGGATGGGGGCATCCTTCAGGATAACCCGCGCGATGGCAATCCGCTGGCGTTGCCCGCCCGAGAGCTTCACCCCACGCTCGCCCACGTGGGCGTCGTAGCCGGTGCGGCCCTGCGGATCTTCCAGATCGAGGATGAACTCATGCGCGTGGGCCTTTTGGGCCGCGGCGATGATTTCTTCATCCGTCGCATCGGGTTTGCCGTAGCGGATGTTGTCGCGGATGGACCGGTGCAGCAGGGACGTATCCTGCGTCACCATCGCAATCTGCTCGCGCAGGGTGTCCTGCGTGACGGTTGCGATGTCCTGTCCGTCGATGGTAATCGCGCCGGACTGGAGGTCATAGAATCTCAGCAACAGGTTCACAATGGTGCTCTTACCCGCACCACTGCGCCCTACGAGGCCGATTTTCTCGCCCGGTTTGATGTGAAGGTCCAGACCCTCGATCACACCGGCGTCCTTGCCATAGTGGAAGCCCACCTTGTCGAACAGGATGTTACCCTGTTTGACGGCGAGGGGCTGGGCATTGGCTGTATCCACAACCCGGTGGGGTTTGCAGACGGTGTCCATGCCTTCCTGCACGCGGCCCAGTTGCTCGAAGATCTCGGTCACTTCATGCATGATCCAGCCGGACTGGCCGGTCATCTGAACCACCAGCGGCAGCACCATCGCCACGGAACCCGCGCTGATGGCGCCCACGTACCACTGCCACAGGGCAATGGCTGTCACACTGGTCAGCAACATCAGGTTCAGTGCGTCGAGCAGGACCTGCATCACAGTCATCAGACCGTTGGCACTGGTTGCCGAGCCGACAGCCTTGTTGATGCCGTCCCGGGTGTAGCCATCCTCAAACTTCTTGCGGGCAAAAAGTTTGACGGTCAGTACGTTGGTGTACGCGTCTACGATACGCCCGATCAGATTGCTCCGGTCCGACGAGTAGACGGTGGAAAGTCTAGCTACCTTAGGCACAAAGTACCCGAGGGTAGAGATGTAACAGACCAGCCAGCACATCACGGGGATGAGCAGCCAGCCGCTGGTGCTGCCGATGAGCGACAGAGCCACGGTCGCAAACACCACCACGTACCACACGGCACCGGTGAAGCTGCGCAGGGCGTTTGCCAGTGCGGGAACCGATTCGGCTACCTTGTTGGCAATGCGACCGGCAAAGTCGCTGTTGAAGTAGGCAAGGCTGTGTTGCAGCACATACCAGTGGGTCTGCCGGCGAATCATCTGGATGAATCGCGGCTGAAGCACATAGCCGTACACAAACCGGAGCGGCATGATGACGACTGTGTGCTGGGCCAGAATCAGCAGCCCCCCGAACCACAGCAGCGGTTTGAGTTGTTGGAGCGCCTCGGGCGCGGTTGCGGTCGAGGTGACCACGTCCACAATGTGCCCGACCATCCAGGGGATGAACGCGCCGATGCCTGCAAGCGTTGCCTCCAGCAGGAGGATAACGGTGCAAAGACCGGCGATTTGGCGGATAAAGTGCCAGACGAACGGCCACAGGGTCTGGGGCAGTTTGTCGGCGTTGTCAGGCAGGCGGTCTACGTTAATAAGCCACGCTGCCAATTTGTCCATAAGCCGTTTCATGGGCTTGGTCCTCTTTTTAGGAAACGCACAAAAAGCCATAGGGCAGGGTGTGCGGTTACAAAATTTTCAGCAAATGTCCGGTAGAACCTTGAGAGGGGATACCAGAAAATGCCGCTAAAACGTTAGGCCCGAGGGCCGTCCGCAATAGCGTTAATGACCCACGGGAGTGGTGCGGTTGGCGGCGCCAAACGCTTGGACGGACGGATTCAGAATCCGGCCGCTGAGGCGTTTGCGTCGATATGTCATTACATTTTCCATAGAAGGGATTATTGTGCACTGCACAAAAAGTGTCAACCCGGAAAGATGATTTTTTTGGGATAACGTCTATTCCAGCGCCAGCTCGATGCTTTCTTCCGTGCTGGGTTGCTTGCGTTTGTGCGGGTTTTGCAACAGCAGGACCATCGGCATAATGGCCAGTACCACCCACATCATGAAGGCAAAATCGTTCAGGTAGCCGATGGTGGCGGCCTGCCGGGTAATCTCGCCATTGACGGCCATCAGCACGGTAGACATACCACCGCTGCCGATACTCTGGGGCATGGCGCTCTGGATGAGGGCCGTGTTGTAAGGTGTGATGTGCTCGCTCAGGTACGCATGGTTGGTTTGCATGCTGCTGCTGAGCAGGGTAGTAACCAGTGACACACCGATACTGCTGCCGAGGTTACGGACAAGGCTGAACAGGCTGGTGGCCTCGGTCCGCAGTTTAGGGGCCAGTGTGGCAAAGGCAATGGTGCTGAGCGGCACAAAGATAAAGCCGAGGCCAAGCCCCTGAATAATCCCGGTCTGCACAATCAGGTGCGTGGGCACGAAGGTGCTGAAACGGGCCATCTCCCACAGGGAAATAACAATCAGGACGAGGCCGAGGAAGATGAGTTTGCGGGCATCCACCTTGCCGGAAAGTTTGCCGACAATCATCATGGCGACCATGGTGCCGCCGCCGCGCGGGGCCATCAGCAGGCCAACGTCCACGACCGGGTAGCCCATCAGGTTTTGCAGGTACGGGGGGAGGAGGGCCATGGTGGCCAGCAGAATAATCCCGACGAAAAAGATAAAGACCAGCCCGGTGACAAAGTTCCGGTCCACAAACAGCTCCGGGCTCAGGAACGGGTGCGCGGCAGTGCGGCTGTGGACCACGTACATCCAGAAGGCGCTCAGACCCACGCCGGTGTAAACCAGCAATTCTTTGGCGGTGAACCAGTCCACCTGCTCCCCACGGTCAAGGATGAGCTGCAGCGTGGCAATACTCAATGCCAGCATGGCAAAGCCAAAGCGGTCGAAGGGACGTTTTTCGAGGTCGGTCTCGGGCAGGAAGGCCGAGCAACCGATAAAGGAGATAATCCCTACCGGCAGGTTGATGTAGAACACCCAGCGCCAGTTGTAATACTCGGTCAGGTAGCCGCCCAGTGTAGGGCCCAAAATCGGCCCGAGCATAATACCCACGCCCCACATGGCCATGGCAGCACCGTGGCGTTCCTTGGGGTTGATGTCCAGCAGGGTGGACTGGGACAGGGGCACCAATGAGGCGCCGAAGACACCCTGCAACAGGCGGAAGGCGACCATCTCTTCAATCGATGTCGCCAGCCCGCACAGGACGGATGTAAGGGTAAAGCCTGCGATAGCGGTCAGGAAAATCTTCTTGCGGCCAAACCGGCCGGCCAGCCAGCCTGTTGGCGGTGTCATCACCGCCGCCGCCACAATATAGGATGTCAGCACCCAGGTAATCTGGTCCTGCGTTGCCGACAGGCTGCCCTGCATATGGGGCAGGGCCACGTTGGCAATGGTGGTATCCAGCACCTGCATGATGGTGGCCAGCATGATGAACAGGGTAATCATCCCCCTGTTCAGGGCATCCGGCTGTGCAGTGGCAGTGGCGGCGTTCATGGTTTAGCTCTTGGCGCCGAACCAGCGGGCCATGCGGGTGTGGTTGGTGTCGACGGTGATGTTGGCACTCATGCCCGCAGCAAGCGGCGGCAGGGGCTGGTTCTTGTCAAACTCCAGCCGCACCATAACGCGTTGGACCACTTTGACCCAGTTGCCCGTGGCGTTTTGTGGCGGCAGGACGGAGAACTCCGCCCCTGTTGCCGGCGTAATACTGACCACTTTGGCAGGCCATGACGTGCCACCGTAGGTATCGATTTCAATTTCGGCATCCTGTCCGGCCACCATGTGGGTGAGGTCGGTTTCCTTAAAATTGGCCTCTACCCATGCGGTATTGTCGGCAACGATGCTGAACAGCGGCACGCCCGCGGCAACATACTCGCCCGGTTGCATCTTCACGTTGGCGGTTGTACCGCTATAGGGAGCAACGACTTCGGTCCGCTTCAGGTTCAGGCGGGCTTTCTCAAGCTCGGCCAGCGCAACCTTGTAACGGGGGTGCTCTTCGGTTGCAATATCAGGATTATTGTCCAGCTGTGCCAGTGTGGCTGCCAGCGCAAATCGGGCGGCATCATGCTCTTTCTGGGCGTTCTGCAAGTTGTGGAAAATCTCGTCAGCCTGCGAGGCCGCAACTGTGTGCGCTTTCAACAAAGCCTGATGGCGGTCATTCTCGCGCTTCCAGTACTTGATGCTGTCCTCGGTCTTGGCGACTTCGGCCTGCTTCTGTTTGTAGTCGGCGCGCAGGCTCTCGATTTCGGTGCGGATGTTGGCCAATTGAGCCTCTGCCTGGCTCACGGCAATCTGGAACGGTTCGGGGTCTATATGAAAGAGGACTGTCCCTTTTTCCACATGGGTGTTGTCCTTGGCTTCCACGTCCAGCGTTTTGCCGGAAATCTCGGCCGCGATGGATACCTTGTCGGTTTTGACATAGGCATTGTCGGTCGAGATATAGCGGTCGCCATCCAGATAAAGGTACCCGCCCACCAGCAGAATCGTGGCCGGTCCCGCCAGCATCAGGCGCATATGTTTGGGGTTTTTAGGCATTGTCGGTTGCTTTCAGTACGGATTTGTTGCACATGTTGGCCCGCATTTGCAGGAGCCAGGCTTTTAATTGATCCTGTTCGCTCTGGGGCATGCCGTCGGTCGCTTTGGCGATGACACCTTTGCCGATATCGCGCATGCGGGTAATAACGGGGTTGACCTTCTCGGTCAGGAAGAGTTGCTTGGCGCGCCGGTCGGTAGGGTCGGGGCGGCGTTCCACCCAGCCGTCTGCCTCCAGCTTATCCAGCAGGCGGGCGAGGGTGATGGGCTGAACCTCCAGAATATCTGCCAGTTCGTTCTGGCGCAGTCCCTGACGGAAGAGCAGGTTGGCCAGAACTGTCCATTGGGCGCGTGTCAGGCCGATTTCCTGTGCGCGGCGGTCAAACTCGCGCCGGATCATCCGGGTGACGTCATTCATGATAAAACCGAGGCTCTGGTTGGGATCGTTTTTCATCACATCGCTCACTTTTTTAGTTCATTGCTTTATCTGTCAATTATATGCAAACCCTACATATAATAAGTAAGCTTATTAACTCATAAGTCAAGTCGCTTTGTGCAGGCGCGGTATGGCATATATGCCCCAGTCACAGGGTCACTGTAGTCCTCTTTTACTGCCCTGTCTATACTGGACCGTATAGTATAATCATGTTTTTTTGTCTGGCTGTATCGGCACAAAAGAAAAGCCCCCTCCGGTAGGAAAGGGCTTGTTGTTGGAGGCGTGTTGCTCAGTTGGTTTCGGTCGAAACCTGCGGCATGGTATTGGTCAGGAAACTGTATAAATCGCCACCGCTGCTGCTGCCACTGTTGAGCTGCCCAAGCAGGCCCTGAGCGTTCTGATCGGTGCTTTGTCCCCCCCCTTTGCCAGCGAGTAAACTCAGGAATGTGGCTGTATTGTTGGCGGTGGTGGTGGCAAGGTAATTTTTCATGGACGATTGCCCGGCTCCCTGGAATACATCACCCAACTGGGCGAGCAATTTGTTCGCTTTGGTCTGTTCGTCGTCGGTCAGTTCCTTGAAAGGTTTAGCCTTGCCATACTGGTCGAAAGTTGCGTCGATACTGCGGGCAATCTGCACGGCGTAATCCTGCTGGTCTTTGGAAAGGCTACCATCTGCACTGTCGATGATATTCTGGAGTGCCGTCAGGCCGTCAATCACCTGCCTCTGCTGTTCAGCGGGCAGGCTGGCAATGGTGTGGCTGGCGCGGGCATTGTCGGTATCCAGCAGGGTATCCAATTGGCCGATGAGGTCGTTAATCTGGGCGGTCTGTTCATCGTTCGGCTGGCCGTCGCCGATAGAGGTGTAGATATCCTGTAATTGGGTCAGCAGGCTGCCTGCATTTGCGTGCCCGTTATCGGAAAGGGAAAGGTAGGCCTCGGATGTGGGAATCGTGGACGTGCCATAAATCTCGTCCAGCTGGCTGGTCAGTTGCAGGACCTGATACTGCTCGGCTTGCGTCATTTTGCGACCGCCGGCCACGTTGTAGATAACATCCAGCTGGTCAGCCATGCTGCTGAGGCGGGTGAGGGCCTTCTGGGCATCGGGGGACAGGTTGACCGTGTCGCCGCCCCAGGTTCCTGTCTGCTCCTGCCCGGTGGTTTTGTTGTAGGTTTTGCCGCCAATGGTGATGGTGCCATCATCGCCCGAGCTGTTAATGCGTGTCTGGATATAGCTTTGCAGGCTGTTACTGATAGAGCTGATCATGGCTGTCGCCTTCAATCGTTATTTTGTCTCACATGTGCTGCGCACATATATGCAAGGGCTGTGCCAGTAAATAATAGTCGGCGTGGAATCTGGGGTTTGCTATAGTGGGCCGGAAAAACAAAACCATGATTTACCTGCCGGGGAGGCCTCCTATGAATAAACCTGTCAGCGCCCTTGTTCTGGTCATTGCCGCCGCTGGTGCCGGTTGGTGGGTGCTTGGCAACGGTTCTGCTCTTCAGGTAGCCGTGCCTGTACACGGCCCTGCGGTCGAGGCTGTTTATGCAACAGGAACGGTGGAATCCACCGTGATGTATCCGGTAGCGCCCCGCGTGAGTGGTCGGCTGGTGGCCCTGATGGCGGACGAGCGCGATACGGTGACGACCGGACAGGCACTGGCACGGCTGGAATCTGCAGAGGCGGCGGCGAACCTTGAACAATTGCGCGCTAAAGAAGCCTATGCCGCTGTTGCCTTCAAGCGGGCGAAAGGTCTGCTGGCGGAAAACACCGCCTCCCGCGCGACGTACGACAACGCCGAGGCCGACCTGAAAGCCGCCCGCGCCGCCCGCGAGGCTGCCGAGGCGCAACTCAGCTATACCGAGCTGACCGCG
This sequence comes from Pseudomonadota bacterium, assembly GCA_016125375.1. Classification (GTDB taxonomy): domain Bacteria; phylum Pseudomonadota; class Alphaproteobacteria; order UBA1280; family RI-95; genus RI-95. The sequence goes on from WGLU01000005.1 coordinate 92,525, forward strand.
CCGCAGGACGCCACGGTGATTTACCGCGACGGCGAGGTGGGGCAACTGATTGCCGCCAACCAGACGGTGTTCTGGCTGGCCTCCGGCGGGCAGCTGCGCCTGAGCGCGCAGGTGGACGAGGAAGATATTGCCCGCGTGAAAGCGGGGCAGGAGGTTCTGGTGCGTGCCGATGCCTTCGGCAGCAAGGTTTTTAAGGGCACGGTGGACAGCATTACCCCCAAAGGTGACCCGGTGGCACGGAGCTTCCGCGTGCGTATTGGCTTGCCGGAAGACACGCCCCTGCAAATCGGCATGACGGCGGAAGTGAACATCATCCTGCGCGAGGCTGATGACGCGCTGCTCATCCCCACCAGCGCCGTGCGTGACGGTGCGGTATGGGCGGTGACCGACGGCAAACTGCACCTGCAACCCGTTGCCACGGGCGCCGTTGGCGCCAGCCAGACCGAGGTGCTGGACGGGCTGGGTGCAGATACGCAGGTGGTTGTGCACCCCACGGCTGCTTTGAAAGAAGGGAAGCGCGTGCGCGTGCGGATGCCCTGATGCCGATGCTTTTGACCATAGCCATCCGCCACCTGCTGGACCGTAAGCGCCAAAGCGTGGTGTCGCTGATGGGGATTGTGCTGGGGGTGGCGTTTTTCCTGGCCATCGCCTCGCTGATGAAAGGGTCGGAGAATGACTTTATCCGCCGCCTTATCGATAATGCGCCCCACATTACCATTCAGGATAACTACCGCGCCCCGCGCGCCCAGCCGCTCTATGCGGTGTACAAATCCGGTGCGCTGGAGCTGCGTCATGTGACCCCGCTGCCGGAGAATCGCGGCATCCGCGGCTATCACCAACTGCTGGAAGCCCTCAAGACCCGTAAGGGAGTTGAGGCGTCGCCCCAGCTGACGGGGCAGGGGATTATCAGCTTTGCGGGGCAGGATGTGGGCGTGGCGCTGAGCGGGATGATCCCGGCGGAAATCGAAACCGTCACCACCATCAAGAAATACATGATTGAGGGCGAGATTGCCGACCTTTCCGGCAACCCGGACGGCATCATCATCGGCGCGGGACTGTCGCAGAAGTACGGCATCAATATGGCTGAGACGCTTACCATCACCGCGGGCAGCGGTCAGGTGCGTACCTTCAAGGTGGTGGGGATGTTCCGCACCGGTCGCGCCAGCTATGACGAAAGTCAGGCGTTTATCGATATTTCCCGCGCGCAGGCGCTCTTCGGGCGGCTGAACCGCGCCAACGGCATCATCATCAAGCTGGCCGACCCCTACAGCGCCCGCACCATGGCGGCGGAAATCGAGCGCGCCATCGGCTACAAGGCGGTGTCGTGGCAGGAGAGTTCGGAGGATATTCTCAGCACGCTGGTCATCCGCAACATCATCATGTACACGGTGGTGGGCGCGGTGCTGCTGGTGGCGGCGTTTGGTATTTATAACGTCATCTCCACAGTCGTGTCGGAAAAACAACGCGACATCGCTATCCTCAAAGCAATGGGGTTCGAGGCGGGGGAGATTCAGCAGATCTTCCTGTTTCAGGGGATTATGCTGGGGTTGTGCGGCGTTGCTGCGGGCATTCCGCTCGGGTGCAGTTTTATGCTGGCCCTCATGCAGGTACAGCTCAAGCCGCCGGGCAGTTCGGAAGTCATTCACATGCCATTGGACTGGGGCTGGCCGCCCTTTGCCATCGCCGCCGCTTTTGCCATGTCGGCCGCCATGTTTGCCGCCTATATGCCTGCGCGCAAAGCCGCGCGGATTGAACCTGTCGACATTCTGCGGGGTGGGTTCTGATGGGTAAGGAAGCCGCCACCATGCCGCTCCTGCGTGCGGAAAACCTGATGCGAACCCTTAGCGGCGAGGTGCCGGTTACGCTGGTGAAAGACGCAAGTGTCGAGATTGATGGCGGCGAGTTTGTGGCCATTACCGGGCCTTCCGGCTCCGGCAAGTCGTCTCTGCTGTATCTGCTAGGGTTGCTGGACAGGCCGACGAACGGCAAACTGTGGGTGAACGGGCAGGATATGGCCCATGTGAGCGAGCATGCCCGCGCCCATATGCGCCTTGCCAATCTGGGGTTTGTGTTCCAGTTCCACTTTTTGCTGCCGGAGTTTACGGCGCTGGAAAACGTGATGATGCCCATGCAGCGGCTGGGCAAGCTAAGCCCGCAGGACTGTCGCAAGCGGGCGCTGGCGCTGCTGGAGCAGCTCGGCATTGGCGAGCAGGCCCATAAACGCCCCAAGCAGCTCTCCGGCGGGCAGAGCCAGCGGGTGTCCATCGCGCGGGCGCTGGCCAACAAGCCGAAGTTGATTCTGGCCGATGAACCGACGGGGAACCTGGACTCGACATCGAGCAAAATGGTGCAGGGGATTTTCAAAAGCCTCGCCCACGACGAGGGGTGCACCGTGATTGTGGTCACCCACGAGCCACCGTTTGCCGAACAGGCGGACAGGATTATTCATATCATCGATGGTAAGATCCATTCGGATACGCGGCGTAAAAAAGGATAAACACTATGCGTGATACCCATACCGTAGACGTAGGGCTGACGGCGGTGATTATGGCGGTCAGCGGCGGTGTGGCCAAAGTGCTGGCCGTGCGCGAAGGGGCGGGGGAGCATGCTCTGCCGTCCGGCCTGTTCGACCCGGCGCAGGACAGGACACTCAACCTCAGCCTGCGGCGCTGGATTATGGAGCTGACGGCGCTGGAAGTGGGCTATGTGGAGCAGCTTTACACCTTTGGCAACCAGTACCGCGATGCCCGTGAGCTGGATGTGGGGGCGCGGTTCCTGTCTATCGGGTATCTGGGCCTTGCGCGGGAGCAACGCATCGGCACCGGTGTACCGGCCGAGTGGCACGATATTTACGATTACCTGCCGTGGGAAGACTGGCGTGGTGGCCGCCCTGCGGTGCTGGACGCACACATTATGCCGGCGCTGGCCGCATGGGCGGAGGATGCGCTGGACGGTGCGGGCAGGGCGCTGCGCCGTGGCCGTATTGCCATGACCTTCGGCACCGCCGACGCCATTGACCACGAGAAGGCACTCCAGCGCTTTGAGCTGATGTACGAGGCGGGGCTGCTGCCCGAGGCGCATCGGGATTATGCGCTGGTGCGCGAAAAATCATCTTCAGTATTTTCTTTTAATAAAAACAAGATAGAAGATATTTACAAAGTTTCACTTGAGGTTGGCGGCCTGCCGATGAAGATGGACCACCGCCGGATTCTGGCCAGCGCGTTGGAACGGGTGCGGGGCAAAATCAAATACCGTCCGCTGGTGTTCGAGCTGCTGCCCGCCGCGTTTACGCTGCTGCAATTGCAGAAGGTGGTGGAGGCGCTATCCGGCGTGGCGCTGCACAAGCAGAACTTCCGCCGGTTGATTCAGGCCGAGCGGCTGGTTGAGGAGACGGGCGAGATGGAAACCACCGCCCGTGGCCGTCCGGCGGCGTTGTTCCGGTTCCGCCCGCAGGTGCTGTCGGAGCGTCCGGCACCGGGCGTTGGGGTACCAAAAATATCAACGATATAAGCATGATATAAAGATAAATTAAACCGCCGTATGAGGCGGTTTAATTTGTTGTGGGGGCTGCTGATAAATATCCTGTTGACATTATGCTCAGGTGGAGTATATATAATATATGCTCATATAGAGCATAAATAGCGAAAGGAACCGACATGATCCGCCCCGACCTGACCTATACGCCCGAGATCGAAGCCGCCACCGCCGATATCTACGACAAGCTGGAACCCCTGATGCCCGTGCTGGACTGGCCGGAAATCGCGCCGTACATCTACCACATCAACCGGCTGAAGAAAGAGCGTAACGCCGTTATTCTGGTGCACAACTACATGACGCCGGACATCTTCCACGGGGTGGCGGACTATGTGGGTGACTCGCTGGGGCTGGCGCAGAAGGCGACGGAGACAGAGGCTGATGTTATCGTCCAATGCGGGGTGCACTTTATGGCGGAGACCTCCAAAATCCTCAACCCGCACAAGACAGTGCTGATTCCCGATATGAAGGCCGGGTGCTCGCTGGCCAGCGGCATTACCGCCGCAGATGTGGAGATGCTGCGGCAAAAATACCCGGGCGTGCCCGTGGTCACCTACGTGAATACAAGTGCCGAAGTGAAGGCCGCGAGCGACATCTGCTGCACCAGCGGCAACGCGCTGGACGTGGTGGAGAGTCTGGACAGCGACACGGTGCTGTGCATCCCTGACCAGTATCTGGCCAACTGGATTGCCGGGCAGACGAGCAAGAAAATCCTCACCTGGGCGGGCTCGTGCGAGGTGCACGAACGCTTTACCGGCGAGCAACTGCGCGCCTACCGCACCAAATACAGCGGGGACATCACCATCATCGCCCACCCGGAATGCCCGCCGGATGTGCTGGCGGAGGCTGACTTTGTCGGCTCGACCAGCGGGATGATCGACTATGCCAAGCGCGAGCGCCCCAAGCGGGTGCTGATGGTGACCGAATGTTCGATGAGCGACAACGTGGCTGCCGAGGTGCGCGATGTGGAGTTCATCCGCCCCTGCAACCTGTGCCCGCACATGAAGCGCATCACCCTGCCGAAGATTCTGGACGCGCTGCTCACCCTCTCGCCCGCGGTGGAGGTTGATCCTGAACTGGCCGCCCGTGCCCGCCTGCCGATTGACCGCATGCTGGCGGTCGAGCCGCGCAAGTCGTCCAAAGTCAGCAAGCTGGCCAAAGCGAGTTAGGGGAGGGTATGGCAATGGGGACGCAAAACACTTCTGTGGATGTGGTGGTGGTCGGCAGCGGCGCTGCCGGGTTGTTCACCGCGCTGTCGCTCGCGCCGCTGTCGGTGCTGCTGGTCACAAAAGCGCCGGCGCTGGTCAGCGGCAGTACGGCCTACGCGCAGGGCGGCATGGCCGCCGTGATGGGCGCGGACGACACACCTGCCGAGCATACCGCCAACACGCTGTTTGCCGGTGCCGGACTGGTGGATAAAGCCGCTGCCGATGTGCTGACCCACACCGCGCCGGCGGTGATGCGCCAGCTCATGGATTTAGGCATGGTGTTTGATAAAACGTCTGATGGGGAGCTCTCCCTCGGGCGGGAGGCCGCCCACACGAAACGGCGTATCCTCCATGCGGGGGGTGACGCTACGGGGCGGCACCTGAGCGTTGCGCTGGCGGCCTGTGTGGAAAAGGCGCCTCATGTACAAGTGGCGCTGGCGGCGACTGTCTGGCAGGTGCTGACCGATGAAAACGGCACCGCTGGCGTGCTGATGCACCAGCCGCAGGCCGGTTGGGCACGCGTGGCGTGTCGCCATGTGGTGTTGGCCACGGGCGGCGTCGGGCAGCTCTTCAGTCACACCACCAACCCCACCACCGCTACGGCAGACGGCCTGCGGTTGGCCTGGGAGGCGGGCGCCGCGCTGGAGGATATGGAGTTTGTCCAGTTCCACCCCACCACGCTGGATGTGGCGGCAACGGATGGGCGTCGCCCGCTGTTGACCGAGGCGCTGCGGGGTGAGGGGGCACATCTGTTGGACGCACAGGGCACGCGCTTTATGCTGGATGTGCACCCGGATGCGGAGCTGGCGCCGCGCGACGTCGTCGCCCGTGCCGTGTGGGCACGCCGTGCGCAGGGGGCTCAGGTGTTTCTGGACGCCCGGGCGCTGGCGGCCGAAGGGCTGGCGAAAAAGTTCCCCACCGTGTGGGCATTGTGTGCCGAGCACGGCCTTGACCCTGCCAAAGACCTGCTGCCGATTGCACCGGCCGCCCACTACCATATGGGCGGGGTGAAAACTGACCTTCTGGGGCGTACCAATGTTGCCGGACTGTGGGCGGTGGGCGAAGTGGCGCGGACGGGGCTCCACGGGGCGAACCGTCTGGCCAGTAACTCGCTGACCGAGTGCCTTGTGTTTGGCGCCCGCGCAGCGGAAGCGATAAAAGTGGACATTCGCCCGTTCGGGGCGCTCCCCGGCATGCAAGCCCCCGTCTTTGCCCCGCAGAAAGAGGCCACGCCCCTGCGCGCAGAGCTGCAACAGGTCATGTATGCAGGTTTGGGGCTGGTGCGCGACGGCAAGGGGATGCAGAAGGCGCTGGCGCGGATACAGGCGCTGACGCGCGCTTATAAGGCTGGCACCCACGACGCGCTGACCGTGGCCGCCCATGCCGAGCTGCAAAGCCTGCTGCTGGCGGCGCGCCTGATGACCGAACAGGCATTGAAGCGTACGGAAAGCCGCGGCGGCCATTACCGCAGCGACTACCCCAAGCAAAGTGCAAGCTGGCAGACCAGCATGACCATCCGTAAACCTGAGGAGTACGACCATGACCGCACCCGCACCCGCACCCCTGCCACCGCTGTGCTATGAGGGCATCCTGCAAACCGCGCTGGCCGAAGATATGGGGCGCAGCGGGGATATTTCCGGCGCGCTCCTGCCCGCGGGCAAACAGGCGACGCTCCACGTGGTCACGCGGGAGGCCGGGTGCATCGCCGGGCTGGAGATGAGCCTGCGGGCCTTTACGCTCTATGACCCGGCCGTGCAGGTAAAGGCGCTGGTTGCCGATGGCGATGTTGTTGCCGCAGGTACCGTATTGGCAACGGTCAGCGGCGCTGCCCGCAGCCTGCTGGCGGCGGAGCGTACCTGCCTGAACCTGCTGGGGCACCTGTGCGGCATTGCCACCCAGACCCACGCGCTGGCTCACCTGATTGCAGACCTGCCGGCAAAGCTGGTGGATACGCGCAAGACCCTGCCGGGCTTGCGGACGCTGCAAAAATACGCCGTGCGGGCAGGGGGCGGGCATAACCACCGTTTTGCGCTGGATGATGCGGTGATGTTGAAAGACAACCATGTGGCGCTGCTGGGGGATATTCCGGCTGCTGTCGCCCATGCCCGTGCCGCTGTGGGGCCGATGGTGAAGATTGAGGTGGAGGTGGACACCCTCGAGCAACTGGACGAGGTGCTGAAAACCGACGCCGACGTGGTGATGCTGGATAATATGCCGCCGGAGATGCTGAAAGCCGCCGTAGGGCGTGTGGGCGGGCGGATGCTCACCGAGGCATCGGGCGGGATTACCGCTGCGACCATCCGCGCGGTGGCGGAAAGCGGTGTGGATGTGATTTCCGTCGGGGCTCTGACGCATAGCGTGAAGCAATTGGACATTGGGTTGGACTACCGACAGTAGGAATAATATCTCCGAATACATCTTGTACTAATTAATAATATTATAGAAGTGACGTGTAAGGAGAATGACCATGTCGACCTGCCAAGTGCTACCTGCAGAAAAGCTGACCCCTGAGCTGTTGGCAAAAGGGGTGGTGCTGGACGTGCGCACCAAAATGGAACATGGCGAGAAACGCCTGAACGTGCCCCATGCCCACGTGCCGCTGGATGAACTGAACCCCGATGATTTTATGAAGCGCCACGGACTGGATGCGTCTGCGCCCGTGTATATCCTGTGCCGTAGCGGCAAGCGTGCAACGCAAGCGGCCGAGAAGTTCATGGCTGCCGGTTACACCAATGTACACGTCATTGACGGGGGTATCATCGCCTGCGAGGGCTGTGGTCACGCCGTGACAGGTGATGTGGTGGTCACTCAGGCTGATGGAAAAAGCGGCCCGATAACGCTGGAGCGTCAGGTACGTATTGCCGCCGGTGCGTTTGTAGCATTGGGTGCTATGCTGGCGCTGACAGTGCATCCCTTATTTCTTTTGTTGCCGCTGTTCGTGGGGGGCGGGCTGATTTTTGCCGGCGTGACTGACCGTTGCGGGTTGGCACTGGTACTGACTAAAGCACCATGGAATCAACGTAAAGCCTTGGCCTGCGGAACATCCTGTGGAACTTCTGCCGGACAGGGCTGCCGTTAAACAAGGGGGGTGTATAATGCAAAAGCCCGATGTACGTGGGTTTTTTGACCCGGATACCGCTACGTGGACCTATGTGGTGTACGATGGAACGGGTGCGGATAAACGATGCGCGATCATTGACAGCGTGCTGGATTACGATATGGCCTCCGGCCGGACAAAAACACGCAGCGCCGACCGTGTGATTGATTTTGTGGCTGCCAAAGAGCTGGAAGTACAGTGGTTGCTGGAAACGCACATCCACGCCGACCATCTGACCGGCGCGGATTATATCAGGTCCAAACTGGGTGGCACGATTGCCATCAGCAAACATATCCTGAGAGTGCTGGAGACGTGGGCGCCCATCTTCCATAACGAGGCAGATACGCCGCCCGACGGTCAGCAGTTTGATTATCTGTTTGCTGATGACGAAACTTTCAAAGTCGGGCCGTTTGACGCGCGGATTATCCATACCCCCGGGCATACCCCCGCAGATACGACCTACATCATCGGGGATGCGGTGTTCGTAGGGGATGCCATGTTCCTGCCGGATGTGGGGACGGGGCGATGTGACTTCCCGGGCGGGAGTGCAGGCGATTCCTACGAATCATCCCGTAAGCTGCTGGGTCTGAAGGATAATATGCGCATGTATGTGGGGCACGACTACCCGCCGGAAGGTGCGGGTCGGGTGCCACAGTGTATGGCGACGATTGCCGAACAGAAGGCGGCCAACATACGCGTGAAGGACGGCATCAGCAAGGAGGTCTACGTGGCCAAGCGCAATGCCGACGATAAGGGTAAGGCGGTGCCGCGGCTGCTGTTGCCGTCCATTCAGGTGAACCTGCGCGCCGGGGGCTTTGGCAAGGCCACCAAAGGGGTGCGATATATCAAAATCCCCGTGGATGTGATTGGATGACGTAAAGAAACCCGCCTTCCGGCGGGTTTCTGGTTTCAGTTGGCCTTTTTGTCAGCCGTTTGGGTGTCGCCGTTCATGTCGGTCGCCCAAGTGCTGATGACTTTTTCCACATCGTCGTTGTAGCGGTTCATGGCGCTGTCGAACTGGTTGCGGTAGGTCAGGCCGAGGTTGATGCCGTCCAGCAGAACGTTGCGTACCCGCCATTGACCATCGGTGCTTTGGCGCATGGTGTAGGTGATTTTGTAGGTGTTACCGTCCTTGGCGGTAACTTCCATGTTCACGATGCCTTTGAAGGGTTTGCCTTCTTCCTGCGGGAGGACATGGATTTTAGAAATCTCGAACTTCAGCAGCGCTTTGGCATAAAGACGGGCCATGGTGCTTTTGAAAATGCCGCCGAAACGCTGACGCTGCTCGGGCGTGAGGTCGTTTTTGTATTTGCCGATAACGGCATCGGTAATGGCATCAAAGTCAACCACAGGCTCCAGCAGGGACAGCAGAAGAGGGCTGAAATGCTCGGGGTCGGTGTCTGCCTGTTTTTGGCTGTGCAGAGCGTCCATAACCTTTTCGGAAGAGGTGGTGACAACCTCGTGCGCTGTGAAAGCTACGGCATGGGAAACCGGAGCTGCCAGAAAAGCAGCACAAAAACAGAGGATTGCGAGAAGAATGCGGTACACGGCGCGCCCTTTCTTAGTCTGATGCGTTATCGATGGTTACCGATAGAACTTTATAAGCAGTGCGGGCAGCAGCGTCAAGTTTGCAAGCAGGGCAAATGTCATAGCGACGGATGTGAGGAGGCCAAAATACACAGAAGGAATGAAGTTGGAGAGTACCAGCACCAAAAAGCCGATGACCACGGTCAGGGTGGTGAAATACATGGCGCGCCCAATCTCCCTGTGGCTTTGGCGGATGGACATATCCACGCTTTTTGTCATGCCAAAGCTCTCGCGGAAGCGGTGCAGATAGTGGATGGCGTCATCCACGCCGATACCGATAACAATCGCGGCAATGGTGATGGTCATCATATCCAGCGGGATGTTCAGGTAACCCATGAAGGCCAGCATGCTAAAGGCTGCCAACACGTTGGGCAGCAGGCCGATAACGGCCAGCTTGACCGAGCGCAGCAAGACAACGAACATCAGGAATGTGGCCGCGACGACAAAGAACAGCGTTGAGGTCTGCGAGGTGAAAAGCTCCTGCAACATGCCGTTGAACAGCACGTTCATGCCGGTGATGTGCACATTCTCTGCCGGCAGGCCCAGTTCTGTTGTAGCGTAGGTCTTTACTTCCTCAATCAGGCGTGCGCGCGGGTATTTGGGTCCCGTCTCGTGGATGCGCATGTTCAGGCGCATCATGCCACTGTCCGGATTGGCGTAGGGCTCGATAAAGTCGTGGCGCAGCTCGTCCGGAATGGCGCCCAGGACGGCAACAATTTCCGGCGCTGTAAGGGTCTGACCGCCGTTAAACTCCTGCGCTATCTCCTCGAACGTCGCGAGTGAAATGGTTTTGCCGACTTCGGGCCGCGTGGCCAGATAGTTGTGCAAACGGTGCAAGACACGGATTTTATCCGGCGTGAACCAGTACTTTTGCGGGTATGGATCTGCTGTTGCCGTAGGGTCGGCGAACATATCATCATCGCTAGCAACTTCGGCCTGATAGGGGGGGAAGTTGATGACCACATCCATGGGGATGGTCCCGCCAAGATTGCGGTCGATAAAGGCCAGACTCTGGTAAATGTCGGTACTGTGGCGGAAGTAGTCCAGGAAGCGGTTGTCCAGATTGATACGGAGCATGCCCAGCACTGTACCTGCTGCCAGCAGACAGCTGACCAGAATGACGCCAAGCGTGCGGCGTGAGGCAAAATGGTAGCTCAGACGGACCAGCGGCGTTGCAGTATCACGCGTGGAGCTTACCAGCTTGCTGCAAGGCAGGAGCATCATGGCTGCCGGGAAGATGGTGTAGGCCATGACAAAGGAAACAACCACGCCCAGGCACATAATCCAGCCAAAATCCATCACCGGCAGGATACTGCTGGTATAGAGCGAGGCGAAGCCTGCCATGGTGGTCAGGGTTGTATAAATGCTGGGCGCGAGTTTGGAGGCCATAGTGGCGTAAACAGTGTCACGCTGGCTGCGCTCGGGGTAGTTTTCCACTTCTTCCAGATAGCGGGTAATCAGGTGGACGACCACAGAGATAGAGAAAATAATCAGCAGCGAAATAAAGTTGGATGAAATCACCGTCACCGGTTTATGCAGCCAGCCCAGAATACCCACGGTGGCGGTTACCGTTGCCATTGTCACCAGCACGGGCAGCATGACCCAGCGGATGTTGCGGAAAAATATATACAGGGCGCCAATCATCAGCAGCAGGCTGCTGCCACCGAAGAGAATCACATCACGTTTGATGTAGCCAATCATGTCGGCTGCAATCATGGGCACGCCGCCAAGGTGGATGGTAGCCTTGTCGGCAAAGCTGCTCCCGACGGCGCGGATTTCCTCCAGCACACGGTCGAAGTTCTTCATGCTCGCGGCATAGATTTCGCGGTAGCGGGTGTTGATGTCGTCCAGCTCGGCCTGTTCCTCAACACCTGGGTGTTCGAGGGCACGCAGTGCCTGACGGCGCTGGCTGATGGCGGCCAGTTTGGCATCCGGTGCCAGATTGATGCGCAAGGTGGTGGTTTTGGCATCTGCCGAAACCAGCAGGTTCTTGAACAGCGGGCTGGTGCTCAGCTCCACACGGGCGGCATCCAGATCCACGTCATTGGAGCGCAGGGTGTGAAAATTTTTGGCCAGATCCTGAATCGGCATCGGCGGACTTTTGAGCAGCGGGGCATCCAGCATGGAGTCTACCGACTGTACGCCATCAATAGCCTTCAGTTTGGCAATGACTGCCTCGACATCGTTCAACACGTCGCGGGTGAACAGCGGCTTGTTTTTAGGGGTGTAGGTGAGGAACAGAAAGTCCTCGCCACCGAAGTTCTTGCTGACTTTGCGGTAGTAGCGCAGCTCGGGGTCGTTTTCCGCAACAAGTGTGTCAGCGGAGGCGTCGTAATAAAAGCCGCGGCTGTGGTACACGCAGGCCGATAGCACAATCAGCAATGCCAGCAATACTCCTACGGGGTGCACAAGGCACCAGCTGTAGGCACGGGCAATAAGTCGCTGAATGGCCAGCACGGTCAGAGAACCTTATCTATCTTATCCGGTTATTCCTGCTCGTTCAGGAACGGGTCACTTTCTTCGATTTTTTCATCGTTGACCAGATATTTTCTGCGTTCGAGATAAGCGTCCCGCAAAAAGAGGTACTTATCACCCGTAATCAGGCTCTCGGTTTTCAGCAGATTTGCACGGGTATTGATAATTGTCATACCTGCCAGACCATAACGCACAGAATCTTCTTCTATATAAAAGACTGGATTGGTGAACAGGTCGCCGACACGGCCGACACCGTCACGGACGGAGGAGGGGCCCAAAATCGGCAGGACAAGATAGGCACCGTTGTCAAAGCCCCACGCACCGAGCGTTTGGCCAAAATCCTCGTTATGTTTGGGCATGCCGCCGGCGCTGGCAACGTCGAACAGGCCACCCACACCCAGTGTGGTGTTAAAGACCAGACGGGTTGTATCTTGTACGCCTTCCTTGAACTTGCCTTGCAGGAACTGGTTGATAATGACGGTCGTATAAAACAGGTTGTTGATGGCATTGTTGATGCCCTGTTCCAGAAAATCCGGTGTTACAGCCTGATAACCCTTGGCGACAGGTTTGAGGGCGTATTTATCGACGGTCTCGTTAAACTGGAAAATTTTCCTGTTCATGCCTTCCAGCGGGTCGGGGTTTTTAGGCGAGGTGGCGCAGCCGGAAAGAGCAGCCGTGGTACCAAGCAGGAAAACCGTCAAAAACTTCGCATACATGCCTGTTATTCTTTCTTCTTTGGGGCGTTGGAGACCTTCTTGCCTCCTTATGGGTAGAGTTACCATTTTACTACTTACATTTTCCTGTCAGGTGTTTTTACCATTGTGCGGGCTAAAAAAAGCATATGCAACATTGTGTTTAACGTCCTGACGTCATATATGGTTATTGACTGTACTGAACGGTCTAGTATAGACAAGTTCATAAAATAGGACTACAGTGTCGCTACATAGTAATGCTGATTTTGCGAAAAGATAAGGTAATCCGGCGATGATGAACACTCCCCTAAAGAAATATCTGGGCACAGCCCTGCTGGCCACAGTGCTGCTGAGCGGTTGCGGCGGCTCTCAGGAGCAGGCGCAGCAAGGCGGCATGCCGGTAAAAGTTGCCCCCCCGACCCAGCAGAAGCTGACAGAGTGGGATGAGTTTACAGGCCGTTTTCAGGCCCGCGAGCGTGTGGAGATTCGTGCCCGTGTGAGCGGTTACCTTGACCAGATCAAGTTCGCCGACGGCCAGATGGTTAAGAAAGACGATGTTCTGTTTGTAATTGACCAGCGACCGTTCCAGATTGCCCTGGACAGAGCGGAAGCCAGCCTAGACGTTGCCAAAAAGGAATATGACCGGACCAAAAACCTGCGCAAGACCAATGCCGTATCCGAGACTGACAAGGACAAGGCATGGCAGGCCTACCGCGAAGCCAAGGCCGCTTACGATGAAGCCAAGCTGAATCTGGAGTTCACCGAGGTAAAATCTCCTATTAGCGGACGTGCAAGCCGTAACCTTGTAGACGTTGGTAACCTGATTAACGGCGGGGATCTGAATGCCACTCTGCTGACAACGGTAGTGAACATGGATCCGATTGATTTCTATTTTGAAGTCAGCGAGCGGGACGTCCTCAAATACATGCGCCTTGAGCAGAAGAACGGTGGCGAGAACATTGCGACCGCACGCCCTGCCATGCTGAAACTGCAGGATGAAAAGGAATATACCCACCGCGGTACCGTAGACTTTGTGGACAACGAGGTCGACCGCAGCACAGGTACGCTCCAGCGCCGCGCTGTTTTCCAGAATGCGGACGGAACACTGTTGCCCGGCATTTTTGGCCGTATCCGCGTTCCCGGTAGCGAAGAGTATGAAGCCACTCTGGTTCCTGACGAGGTGATTGGCACCAACCAGAACCAAAAATTTGTGTACGTTGTGGGTGAGGGGAACACCGTGCAGCCCCGTCCGGTTGTACTGGGCCCCCTGCATGACGGCAATATGCGCATCATCCGTAGCGGTCTGACATCCGCCGATCAGGTCATCGTCAGCGGTCTGACCATTCTGCGCCCCGGCATGCCGATTACGCCGATGCCTGCCAACCCGCCGCAAGCTGCCGAAGAAGGTGCCGCTGCCGACGGTAACGAACAAACTGTATCCGCCGAAGGGCAGGAGTAATTAGACAATGAAGTTCTCTCACTTTTTTATCGACCGCCCGATTTTCGCGACGGTCATCTGGCTGATTACCCTGATTATCGGGGCCATCAGCTTCTACGCCCTGCCGATTGAGCAGTACCCGGGTGTAACACCGCCAACTGTTGTGGTCAGTGCCTCCTACCCCGGCGCAAGTGCTGACGTGGTGGCCAAAACCGTTGCCACACCGCTGGAGCAGGAAATTAACGGCGTAGAGAATATGCTCTACATGTCGTCCCAGTCGACCAACGACGGTAACGTGGCGATTACCATTACCTTCAAACTGGGGACCAATCTGGATACCGCACAGGTGCTGGTACAGAACCGCGTTGCCATTGCCGAAGCCCGCTTGCCGGAAGAGGTACGCCGCCGCGGGGTGACAACCGTTAAAAACTCGCCGGACATGATGATGGTTATCAACATGTACTCGCCGGACGGGCGCTACGACCAGACATATATTGCCAACTATGCCACATTGCAGATCAAGGACCGTCTGGCCCGTATTGACGGTGTGGGTAGTATCCGCGTTTTCGGCGGTAGTGATTACGCCATGCGCATCTGGCTGGATCCGGACAAAATCGCCTCTATGGGCATGACAGCCGGCGACGTGCTGGGCGCCCTGCGCAGCAAGAACGTGCAGGTAGCATCGGGTGTTCTGGGGCAACAGCCTCTCAAACAGGAAACCGCCTTCGAGTTGAGCGTGCAGACACAGGGACGTCTGGTATCGCCAGAGCAGTTTGCCGACGTGGTGGTGAAAGCCTCGCCGGACGGCCGTATCGTCAAACTTAAGGACGTGGGCCGTGTGGAACTGGGTGCGGAAAACTATTTCACCCGCGGCTATCTGGGTGACAAAAAGTCCGTTGTACTGCCTATTTTCCAGCGTCCCGGCTCCAACGCGCTGACAACCGCCGCCGCCGTGCAGGACGAGATGCGTACCATTGCGCAGAACTTCCCTGCCGGGCTGGAGTATAAAATCGTCTATAACCCGACCGAGTTTATTGCGGCCTCCATTAAAGCCGTTTACCACACGATTTTTGAAGCCATCGTGCTGGTGGTGCTGGTGATTATGGTGTTCCTGCAAAACTGGCGTGCGGCGATTGTGCCGATTGTGGCGATTCCGATTTCGCTGATTGGTACGTTTGCCGTTATGGCTGCGCTGGGCTTCTCGCTCAATAACCTGACCCTGTTCGGGTTGGTGCTGTCCATCGGTATTGTGGTGGACGACGCGATTGTGGTGATTGAGAACATGGAGCGCCTGATGGCCAAAGGCCTTGACCGCGTGAAGGCGGCCAAACAAACCATGGACGAGGTGGGTGGTGCGCTCGTGGCCATCGGCCTTGTACTTGCGGGTGTGTTCCTGCCGACGCTGTTTATCGACGGTATTTCGGGCCGCTTCTTCCAGCAGTTCGGGGTGGTGATTTCGGTTGCGACGGTCTTCTCTGTAGCTGTATCGCTGACATTGAGCCCTGCACTGGCCGCGCTGTTGCTGACCTATCACGGTAAGCACAAAGGTGAGGCAACACCGCCTCTGGGGTTGAATCCGCTGCCGTGGTTCTTCCATAAGTTCAATATCTTTATGGAATCCCTGTCCACCAACTATGGCCGTTTGACGGCACGTCTGGTGCGCATGGGTGCCCTGATGATGATTGTGTATGCAGGCCTGATGGGGCTGACGTCACTGGGCTTTAAAGAAGTACCGACCGGGTTTATTCCGGCACAGGATCAGGGCTACTTTATTGTGGCTATCCAGCTGCCGCCCGGTGCGTCGCTCGACCGCACCGATGCCGTGGTGCAGGAGGCCGTTCAGCGCATCCTGAAAGTGGACGGTATCAAGAATGCTGTTGGTTTTGCCGGCTTTAACGGTGCAACCTTTACCAATGCGACCAATGCGGGGGCGATTTTCCCCGTGCTGGAAGACTTTGACGTGCGTAAAGCCAAGGGCATTACTGCCGAGGCGCTGCTGACCCGCCTGCGTGGCGAAATGGCGCAGATCGATAAAGGTTTCCTGATTGTTATCGCCCCGCCACCTGTGCGCGGTATCGGTAACGGCGGCGGCTTTAAGATGATGCTGCAAGACCGTGGCGGTGTAGGTATCGACCAAGTGAACAACTCCCTGTGGGCACTGGCTGGCGCTGCCAACCAGTCCGGCGTGGTGCGCTCGGTCTTTACCTTCTTCGAAAACCGCACGCCGCAGGTCTACTTGGACCTCGACCGTGAACGGACGGAGCGTCTGGGCGTGCCGCTGGACCGCGTTTTTGAAGCGCTGAGCGTATATCTGGGCTCCGCCTACGTGAACGACTTTAACTATCTGGGCCGTACTTACCGCGTCACGGCGCAGGCCGATGGCGATTACCGGATGACGGCTGATGATATTTCCCGCATCCGGGTGCGTAACGAGCAGGGCAACATGGTGCCGCTGGGGACTTTGGCCCAGTTCGAGGACCGTTCCGGCCCGTCGCGTCAGCCGCGCTACAACCTCTACCCCGCAGCAGAGTTGCAGGGTGAGGCTGCTCCGGGCTTCAGCTCCGGTCAGGCGTTGGCCAAGATGGAAGAGCTGGCCGGGCAGATTCTGCCCCCTGGTGTCGGCTTTGAGTGGACCGAACTGGCGTTCCAGCAGAAGCAGTCCAGCAACAGTGGCGTAATTGCCTTTGGTCTGGCTGTGGTGTTTGTGTTCCTGTTGCTGGCCGCGTTGTACGAAAGCTGGGTGCTGCCGCTGTCCATCGTGCTGATTGTGCCGATGTGTCTGCTGTCCGCCATCACGGGCATTTGGCTCGCGAAGATGGATAACAACATCCTGACCCAGATCGGCCTTGTGGTGCTGATTGGTCTGGCCAGCAAGAACGCCATTTTGATTGTGGAGTTCGCCAAACAACGTCAGGAAGACAACGGCGATAGCCCGTGGACTGCTGCCGTAGAGGCCGCCAAGCTGCGTCTGCGCCCGATTCTGATGACATCGTTCGCCTTTATTCTGGGGGTTGTGCCGCTGGTGCTGGCTTCCGGTGCCGGGGCGGAGATGCGTCAGGCACTGGGTGTTGCTGTATTCAGCGGCATGCTGGGTGTGACGTTCTTCGGTCTTATCTTTACCCCTGTATTTTACGTGCTGTGCCGCAGACTGGGCAGCATCTTCAACCGCCTGCGCGGAAAGGAGCACAACCATGTTCAGAAAGCCTAAGAACCTTCTGATTCTGACAACTGCCGTTCTACTGTCCGGCTGCGGCAGTCTGACGGGGCTTATCGGCCGCGTCTATGAGGAGCCGAAGGCACCTGAAATGAGCGAAAGCATTTTGCAGGAGCAAAGTGATGGCCGCTATCAGGTTGCAGCTCCTGTTGCCGCATGGTGGGAACAGCTGGGCGATGACCAGCTGACCGAGCTGGTGACCGAAGCGCTGGCAAACAATCTGGATGTAAAGGTTGCGGTTGCCAATGTTAAGGCTGCCCGCGCCTATGTTCGCGGCCAGAAGTTTGACCGCTACCCGACAGTGACAGCCAGCGGCGGGTATACCCGCGAGCGCCTGAGCAATGATGGCAGAACCGGCAAACCTGCCGACAGAACCGTATCAAGCTACGATGCGGGTTTTGACGCATTTTGGGAGCTGGACCTGTTCGGACGGGTGGAAGAAGGTATTGCCGCCCGCAAAGCCGTCTATGAAGGCAGCGAGGCAGAGCTTGCCAACGTGTATGTGACGGTCGCTGCCGAGGTGGCCCGTACTTACACCGAGCTGCGCGGTGCCCAGTACCGCCTCAGCGTGGCGAAACGCAACGCGGAGAATCAGCAGAAGACCTACGACCTGATTACCAATCTGGTAGAAGGTGGCCGTAGTAGCGACCTGGATATTGCCCGTGCACAGGCACAGCTGGACCAGACGCTTGCTCTGGTTCCGCCGTTGGAAGCGGAAATCAACGCTGCTGCCAACCGATTGGCCGTGTTGACAGGCAAAACACCTGATGCACTGCGTGGGAATCTGTCGGACGTCAAACCGATTCCGTCCATTCCGGCCCATGTATTGGTTGGTTCCGCTCAGGACCTGCTGAAAAACCGTCCGGACGTTCGGGTAGCCGAACGTGCACTTGCGACGGCAACAGCAGAATATAACGTCAATGTGGCGGACTTCTACCCGACGCTCAGCGTGAGTGGCAGTCTGGGCTTTTTGGCACGGACGGCCAGCAACCTGTTCACCAGTGGTGCAACAACGGCACTTCTGGCACCGGGTATCAGCTGGTCGGCGTTTGACCTTGGCCGCGTCAAGGCCCGGGTAGACGCGTCCGATGCTGCAACGGATGTGGCGATGGCGAACTTCCAGCAGACGGTGCTGGAGGCTCTGGAAGAGCTCGACTCCTCCATGGTGCGCTTCTCCCGCGAGGAACAGCGCCGTGCGCGTTTGCTGGGTGCAGCAGAATCAAGCGCCAAAGCTGCCAAACTGGCGCGCCAACGGTATGAGGCTGGCCGGGATAGCTTCCTTGACTTGCTGGATACCGAACGCCGTCTGCTGGATGCGGAAGATGCGCTTGCAAGCAGCGAAACACAGGCCGTGCTTGACCTGATAGCCGTGTATAAAGCCCTCGGCGGCGGTTGGCAGGGTGGCAAGGCAGCCCAGCGCCAGTAATCGGCTCCCTCTAAAGAGGCTGGCAGACATATGATGTATGCCAGCCTCTTCTCATTTTTTCTGCTGCCATAAAACCAAGCGTTCTGCTTGGTTTTATGCGCTGCCCCATGCTTTTGGTGGTGCGACTGCGAATCCTCTCTACACTATTAAGTTGTATATCCAAAGAGGGCTGCCAGCGTGCACAACACACCACTGACTGTTTTGATTGTCGAAGATAACCCCATTTTTGTGGAGCTGCTGGGTGAGGCTATCCGTGGCGGTGGCGTGAACAATGTAGAGCGCCATGTGGCACGGGATGCGGAAGATGCCATGCGCAAGTTCCGCTCGCAGGCACCGGATATTACTTTTCTGGATATTAACCTGCCCGATGGCAGTGGGCTCGACCTGCTGGATATGTTCCTGAAAATAGCGCCGGACGCCTATGTGGTGATGCTTACGGGGGATGCGCATTCGGAAAGCGTGTTCCGGGCCTGCTCTTCGGGTGCTCAGGGGTACATTCTTAAACCGTTCCAGCCCAAGCGGATTCACGAAGTTATTAAAACCTACATGTCCAGCCCCCGCGCCAAAGCGCCGAAACCTGTTCTGCAGCCGGTAAAAATACCACCAGTAAAGCCTAAAGTTGCTGCTGAGCCGGAACATGCGCCAACATTAGGCGATGTGCTCAAAACATGGCGGACACTGATTGTGAGTGCCGACAGTGACAGTGCATCGGATGTGCGGTTAATGCTGAACGAGATGGGATGCAAAACAGATGTGTGCCTGAGCGGGGAAGCTGGCTGGGCATTGTTAGAAGAGTCTCATTACGAGTTGGTGGTCATGGATACCAACCTGACAGATGTAGATGCCTACCAACTAGCCAACCAACTGCGTCTGCAGAACACGCGCCAGCCGATAAAGAGCTATGTGGTTATGCTCCTCCAGCCGTGGGAAGAGGTCAATAAAACCAAGGCAGACCTTGCCGGTGTGACCCACAGCCTGCCCAAATCCAAGCTTGCGGAGAAGTTCGAAGCGACTGTCGTCGCATGTGCGGGCGACTACCAGAGCCTGATGGGTGAGGCCTTCAAACGTTAAATTTAACTGCCTGACATGCCCGTAGGGGGTAGACGGGCATAAAATCGCCTTTGTTTTATGTATTTATGCAGCTATTTGAATATACCACCAAGGGGAGTTTTTTGGAAAATGCGCTACATTTTTAGATTGTACCTTCTCTTATAAGGCTGTGGACCGAAGAAGGAAAGGGTTCCACCCATGGTACAGATTTCTGATCAGGCACTGCAGTCCTTGGACGACTTGCTTGTTGGCACAGGCACCAAGAAACTCGAGGCCGAGGATTACTCGACCGAGGACCTGGACGGTGTTACTGAAGGGGCGTTCGGCTCCGGTAACCTGAACTATCTGCTTTTGCAGCAGCAACAAACAAACGAGCTGCAAAGCATCATTCAAACCAAGATTTTGTCGGACTCTGCCTTGTCAAACGGGTCCTTGTCTGCAATGCCGGTGGGTGCGGACGACTTGCGCCCTAATGGCGATGATGCCGCGTTTGCCAATACCTTCGGTGATGCCATAGACAAGGGCCGTGCTGATGCCATCAAGGCTGCCGACAGTGCCGCCGCACAAGCTGCTGCGGGCACTGGTCAAGGCCTCGGTGCGGCTGCGGTTGCGACCACAAGCTTTGTCGCGGCAGATGCTGTGGCACAGCGGGTAAACCTGACGAGTGACCTGAGTACATCCGACCGCTTGACGGGGTTGGACGGTTCTGACGGTGCTGCCGGTACAGGCGGCCAGAACGGTAGCAATGGTACAGATGGAACTGACGGCACGGATGGTGGTGGCGGTGATGGTGGTGACCACGATCCGTTCATTCACATCGATGTGGATTTAAGCAGCGGTGACCAGTTGGTGGAAACGGTCAATAACGTGGTGAATCAGGCCGGCGATATTATTAATACCCTGCTGACCGAAGGTCCGGGACCTGTTGTAACGCAGGTGACCGATACGGTGAATGACTTGCTGGATGATGTACTGCAAACCGTTGGTGGCGTAACGGATAACCTGCAGAATGTTCTGGCCGGGGACCTGTCGATTGCCAATCTGCTGGATACGCTCCCCTTGAACACTGTACTGGGTCCGGATGGACTGGATCTGAATGCGATTATTCGTGATACAGCCGATCTGAATCTGAACCTGACCGATGCGTTGAATCTGACCACGGACCTTAACCTGCTGGAAACCGGGGTGCCGCTGGTGGATAACCTGTTGAGCACGGCCGACCAGATTGGCGACCTGAATCTGGACATCGGGAATATTGTCGATAACGTGGATTCGCTTGTTGCCGGTTTGACAAGTGGCCTGCTGGGTTCGCCCACCGATGGTGACACTGACCTTGGCCTGAATCTGGGTGTAGGTGATTTGAGTGTTGCGGAAAACGTTCTGCTGGATCCGGTTGAGGCGCTGGTTGGCGATATAGATATTGGCGTCAACCTTGACCTGAATAGCGGTGACCTCGGTCTGGATAATCTGGTGACCATTGATAGTGATAACGCGCTTATCGATGGCGTAGGTGATGTGGCCGAGAATGCCCTTGGTGCTGTAGATGGCGTCGTCGGTGGCGTTACAGACGGCTTGGCAGATGGTGTGGGCGACCTGCTTGAGGGCGGGTTGACACCGGACACTGTTGTGGCGGCCGTGGATGATGTTGTCGGCGGTGTTGTTGATGGCCTGGGCGGTTTGCTGGGCGGTGGTGCTGAAGGCGATACCGACTTGGGCCTGAACCTTGGCGGCGAGGCGCTGGATATCCCTCTCGACCCGGTTGAGGCGCTGGTGGGTGACGTGGATATTGGCGTCAACCTTGACCTGAGCGACGGTGACCTTGGCTTGGATAATCTGGTCAACATCGACAGTGATAACGCCCTGATTGATGGCGTTGGGAATGTCGCCGAAGATGCCTTGTCGAGCGTGGATGGTGCGGTTGATACCGTCACGGACACGGTTGGTGATGTGCTGAGCGGTGATGTAAATCCGGACGAGGTACTGGCAGCCGCCGGTGATGCGGTCGGCGATGTCACAGATACTCTGACAGGTGGCGTGACTGACCTGCTGGGCGTTGGCGGTGGTAGCGATGGTGACACCGACTTGGGCCTGAATCTTGGCGGGGAAGCGATAGACATCCCGCTTGATCCGGTAGAAGCACTGGTGGGTGACGTGGATGTTGGCGTCAACCTTGACCTGAGCGACGGCGATCTGGGTCTGGACAATCTGGTTAGTATCGACAGCGATAATGCCCTGATTGATGGTGTGGGTGATGTCGCCGAAGATGCGCTGTCTGGTGTTGATGGTACGGTTGATGACGTTGCAGACACGGT
The DNA here is from genome assembly GCA_016125375.1 of Pseudomonadota bacterium. Lineage (GTDB taxonomy): Bacteria > Pseudomonadota > Alphaproteobacteria > UBA1280 > RI-95 > RI-95. The sequence continues at coordinate 114,558 of WGLU01000005.1, forward strand.
TAGTGATGTACTGAGCGGTGACGTAAATCCGGATGATGTGTTGGCGGCAGCCGGTGATGTTGTCGGTGATGTTACCGACACGCTGACAGATGGTCTGGGCGACTTGCTGGGCGGCGATAGCACCGACGGCGATACCGACCTTGGCCTGAACCTTGGTGGCGAGGCGCTGGATATTCCGCTCGACCCGGTGGAAGCGCTGGTGGGTGACGTGGATGTTGGCGTCAACCTTGACCTGGGCAGCGGCGATCTGGGACTGGGCGATATCATCGCAGTCGATGCGGATAACAGTTTGCTCGATAACACGGGTAGCGTTGTTGACGATATTCTTTCCTCCGCAGACAATCTGCTGGATCTGGCCCCTTTGGAGGGCGGAGACAGTGGCGGGCTGGGTGATCTGGATCTTTCCGATACACTTGGCCTGGATGATTCGCTCGGCGGTGCTCTGGACGGGCTGCTGAACAACCCTTTGCCGGAGCCTACGGGCAGTGTGGACGAAGGCATGTCCGTCGTCTCAGATATTCATGACAAAGTACTGGGTGGTGTGTTCGGCCTGTTTTAGGCCGAACACATTTTTATTTGCAATAATAACTAATTAGGTCGTTTACGTGAGCAATAAGAACAAGAAGCCTGATGCACTGGCCGGGTATGTTGAGCCATCCGTTGCCGTGTTGGTGGCCAGTACGCTGACAATCAATCTGCTGTCGCTGGCCCTGCCTTTGATGACATTGCAAATCTATGACCGTGTGCTGCCAAACCAGAGCTGGGATACGCTTTCTGTACTGGCTATAGGTGTTGCTATTGCCCTGACGCTGGAAGCGGTGTTGAAAGTTGGCCGTGCCTACCTGATGGGGTGGACGGGGGCTGCTTTTGAACACAGGCTTTCGTGCGATGTGACCAAGCACATCCTCCATGCAGACCTGATGGCTCTGGAAAAGGCGGGCACAGGGGCTTATCTGCAGCATATCGCCGCAATCCCGAGGCTCAAGTTCTGCTACAACGGCGAGATATTAACCGCTGTTCTGGAAGGTGTTTTTGTACTCGTATTCCTGGGGCTGATTGCGTACATCGGCGGTTGGATTGTGCTGGTGCCCATCATGTTGCTGAGTGCTTTTGCCGGGTTGTGTCTTATTTATGGTCAGGCATTCAATCAGCAGCTTAAGGAGCGCACAGAGCGGGATAATCAGCGCTATAACTTTCTGGTACAAACCCTTGGCGGTATCCATACCCTGAAAGCCTTCGGGCTTGAGCAGCCATTCCAGCGCCGCTACGAGCGGATGGAAACCCAATCCAGCGCCGCTAACCTTGTGGCCGCACAAAGCTCTGCTTCGTTATTCAATGCCAGTACTGTTATGGCCAACATCATGGTGGCTTGTATTCTGACCTGCGGTGCGCTGCTTGTGCTGCATGGCACACTTAGCACGGGCGCACTTGTGGCCTGCATTCTACTTTCCGGCCGGATGATGCAGCCTTTGCAGCGTCTGTTACAGTTATGGGTGCGTTACCACGATTTCCGTCTTGTTCATGACCAGATTACAAGCCTGTTGGCCGTACCAGCCGTGCGTAAGGTCCGGACAGCTCTGCCTGAACACAGTGCGGCAGGTCTGGTGCTGGATGATGTGTTTTTCCGCTACAGCACGGAAGGTGAGTGGCTCCTCAAAGGTATCAGTCTGGAGCTGGAAAAAGGCCAGTCCGTAGCCCTGCACGGGCGTGACGGCAGTGGTAAAAGCACGCTACTCAAGCTGGTTGCCGGAGTCTACGCACCCGAAAAGGGGCATATCTTTGTGAATGGTCTGCCGCCGCATGAGGCATCGTCCCGCAATCTGGCACGGAGTGTGGGCCTGCTCAGCAGCGAGGGGGTCATCTTCCGCGGAACCATTCGTAACAACCTGACCTGCTTTGGCGAGATTGATGAGGCCTCCGCCTTGGCCATGGCCGAGCGGCTGGGCGTTAAGGCTGATGTGGCCCGTCTGCCTGCCGGCTACGATACCCACCTTGAAGGAACAACCAGCGACAGTATTGCCCCGGGCCTGAAACAGCGCATCGTATTGGCGCGTGTTCTGGCTTCCAAACCTGAAGTGATTCTGTTCGACAATGCCGACCAAGCGCTGGACCAGCAAGGGTATCGCCTATTGCTGGAATTGCTGGCGGAGTTGAAGCCGCAAGTGGCGATGCTGATTGTGTCTGACGACATCCAGGTAACCCGCCTTGCGGACCGCCAGCTCATGATGTACCGCGGCCGTATTATTGCCCGCCAGCAGGGGCAACAACAAGAAGCACAGGAAGCCCAGCTATGATTACAACGGCGCAGGACCATCAGTTTATTCGACAGTCGCAAGCCCTGCGTGGCAGGCTCGGGGCTGTGCTGTGGCACCACTATCAGGAACACAGCGTTCTTGAGCTGGCTTTTTGCGGATTGGTGCTCAAGGTGAATCCGTCGTACACCATGCGCCGTCTGTATGATGCGCTTCCCTATAAAAGTGATGTTCTGGGCGTTGTTGATTTGCTCAATAGCATGTCCAACCTTGGCTACGGCTACCACACTGTAGAAACATCCATGTCGGCTGTGGACGGTCGCCTCATGCCGTGTCTGTTCGTGCAGTCCAAAGGGTTGGGTGAGGTACCGACGGCCGCCTATCTGATTATCCGCGCGGATGAGGATGGAAAGCGCGTTGTTCTCAATTGCCGGGATGAACGGATAGACACCTTGCCGGCGGATGATCCACTCTTGCAGAAAAAGGGGACAATCTATACTTTCCAGCCGCTCAAGGTTGAGCAGCAGGCAACGTCCGCCTTCATTCGCAAAGGGACGGGGCATAGTTGGTTCCGGGCCATGCTGACGCGGTTTACACCGATTTTGCGTCAGGTGTTGATGACGGGCCTGTTCCTGAACGTTGCCGCACTGACCATGCCGCTGTTTATCATGATGGTGTATGACCGGGTTATTGCCGCCCGCGCGGTGGATTCGTTGTATTTTCTGGTTTCTGGTGTTGCGATTGCCATCTCCTTTGAGTGGCTGCTCAGAACCTTGCGGAGCAGCAGCTTGTCATGGTTGGCTGCGCGTCTGGACGGTCTGGTCGGGAATGCGGTTTTTGCACAGTTGATTCAATTACCGCCATCCGTCATCGAACAGGCATCCGTTGCCGCGCAGATTGCCCGTATCAAAACATTTGAGTACGTGCGCGACTTTTTCAGCGGGCCGGTCTTCCTTTCGGTTATGGAAATGCCGTTTGTGCTGCTGGCGCTGGCGCTGATTGCGCTGATTGCAGGACCGCTGGTGTGGGTGCCGATTATCATGGCGTCCGTTTACCTGATGCTGTTCTACCTGATGCGACAGCGGATTCGCGTCATTATACGGCTGGCGGCCAAGGCCAGCTCCGTTCGCCAGCAGTTTACGGTGGAAACGCTGGAGAAAATCGAGGCCATCCGCATGCACGGGCTGAGCCAGGTCTGGTACGAGAAGTTCCGCCGTCTGAGCGGGCAGGAGTATCTGGCCCACTTCCAATTGAATCAGGCAGGTGTACTGGCTGAAACGCTCGCTCACACCCTGACGGTGCTGAGCGCTGTGGCCGTATTGCTCTTCGGGGTGAATATGGTCTGGCAGGGGAGTATGAGCGCCGGCGCACTGGTGGCAACAATGATTCTGGTCTGGCGGGTGCTGACGCCGCTGCATGGCCTGTGCAGTATGATCCTGCGGCTGGAACAGCTGACCAACAGCATCCGGCAGGTCAATCAGTTGATGGATATGGAAACAGAGTTTGCGCAGAGTCAGCGCAAGGCACGTCTGCGTCATTTGCGTGGCCACGTCACATTCTTCAACGTCACGCTCAAATACGACTCTCAGGCTGACCCGGTGTTCCACAAACTCAGCTTTGAGGCCAAACCGGGTGATGTTCTCATGCTGACCGGCCTGTCGGGCAGTGGCAAGACCAGTATCCTCAAGCTGATTCAGGGGTTGTATCTGCCCCATAGCGGGACCGTGCGGATTGACGGCTTCGATATCCGCCAGTTGAACACGGTTGAGCTGAGGCAACAGATTGCCTATGTTCCGCAACGACCTGATTTCTTTCATGGAACGATTGAGGAGAATCTCCACTTTGTCCGTCCTGATGCAACCGAGGTTGAGCTGTGGGAAGCCTTGCGCCTTGCCGGTGCAGAGGATGTGGTCAACACCCTGCCGAGCAAGCTGAAGACTGTTATCGCCCAGCCGGGCGAGGAGCAGCAGTATTCCGTTCTTTATACACAGCTGTCCCTTGCCCGTATGTATTTGCAGAATGCCCCGCTGGTGCTGATTGATGAGCTGCCTAATGCTGTGTTGAACAGCCATTCGGGTCAGCTGCTTAAGGCGTACATCCGTCGGGCAAAGGGCAAGCGTACCATTATCATGACGAGCTACCGTAAGGAGTTTCTGGAGCTGGCGGACGAGGTGTTGAGCCTGCATGCACAGACCCTTTTCAGCCACCAGTCCAAGAAGAAAAACGAGCGTAAGACGCAACCGGAGACAAGAACATGACACAGGCATGGATTAACCGTATGGCCGCATGGCCAATCGTCCAGAACTACCGCAACATGCGCGAGCGCCAATTGCGTTATCTGGCCCAGTCCATTCAGCTGGAAGAGGCGGCAAACCCTTACCTTCTTCAATTAAGTATGATTGGTATCTGTTTGTTTGTTCTGGCGTTTATTGTATGGGCAACCTTTGCCCAGATTGACGAGGTTACCCGTGCTCCCGGCGAGGTAGTGCCGTTCGGACTCCTCCAGGCGGTGCAACACTTGGAAGGCGGACGGGTTGAGCAGGTCATGGCGATAGAAGGTCAGTTGATAGAGGAGGGGCAACCCATTCTGGCCTTGAGTGCAGATGGCCTGAAGCAGGACTTGGCCCGACTGCAACACAAACAGAGTGTGTTGACCTTTCGTGAAGCCCGCCTGAAATCTTTTCTGGATGGCAAGCCATTGGACGCGGCGCTGATAGAGGCCCTGCCCGAAGACGAGCGTAAGCGGCAGGCAGCTTTTCTGGATGGGATGCTACAGGCAAAAGAAAGCGAACGCGTGGTGCTGGAGCAGCAGTACAAGCAGAAGCAGCAGGATGTGAGCATGATGGAAGGTAAGCTCAGAACCCTGAACGAGCGGATGAAGATCCAGGATAATTTGTATAGCCGTCAAAAGCAGCTTTTTGATCAGGGATTCCTCTCCAACGTCAAACTGCTTGAAGCAGAGGAGAAGCTTGTTCTGCTTAAGGGCAGCCAGTCGGAGCTTTCCGAGCAGTTGCGTCAGGCTAAAACCAAAATGGCCGAGTACCGCAACCGTTTGGGCTCGCAAACGGCAACCCAGCGGGATGATGCCTTTCAGCAACTGGAACAGGTACAGGCAGAGCTGGAGCAAAACCGCGAGCAGCTGGCAAAACTGCGCCAGCAGGTGGATGCCTTGGTTGTGCGGGCCCCGGTACGCGGCATCATTAAAGGTCTGACCACAAATACTGTTGGTGGAGTGATTGCGTCCGGTCAGGTAATTTGCGAGATCGTCCCTCTTGGTGAGAGTCTGGTTGTTGAGGCACGTATACCCCCACAAAGTATCGGCCACCTTAGGGTTGGTCAAACAGTGCAGGTGAAGGTGTCCGCGTATGAGTTCTCTCGTTACGGCTCGTTGGGCGGAACGTTGAGCAGCCTGTCGGCAACGACCTTCGTGGGCGAGGATGGCAGCCGCTATTACAAGGGACGCGTCGCTCTTTCACGTGACCATTTGGGGGCTCGTACAGGCGAATATCCGGTATTCCCGGGGATGACGGTGATGGCGGACGTGGTTACCGGCCAGAAGACTGTCCTGTCCTACCTGCTTAAGCCGATTCACCGTGCGCTCAGCACATCGTTCAGGGAGCGTTAATCCATGGTGTCATCCCGTTTGATGTGGCCCGCCCTGCTGCTTATGCTGGCAGGTGGGGGTGTGCTGACGATTGCGGCCAATGCCCACTTTGTGGCGCAGGTCGAGCAGCAGCGGCAAGAGGAAATTGATCAGGCGTTTAATGCGCGCCTGTCCGTCCTGCACCAGAAAATCAGGGCGCTTTATGCAGTTGCCTGGGCGGGAGAAGCACTTTTCCATGCCTCCGAAAGTGTTACCCAGGACGAGTTTGCAACATTCAGCAAAGCTATTTTCGATGATGCGGGTGAATGGTCGTTGCCCAAATCCGTCATTGGTTTTGGCTGGGTTCCGGCAGATGGCAACAAACGTGACCCGGGCGTAGTCTGGAACCCTGATGTGCATGCTACCAAGTCGTTAAGCCCGTTGCAGGTATACGAAAGCCCGCTTGGACGGATCTTAAAAAGGATGCTTAAAAAAGAAGAGTTTATAGCTACGTTCGATGCACCCCCCTTACCGCAGGCTGTATCAGGAGCGGCGTTCACGCTGGTCACACCTGTGTACGAGCAGGACGGCAACAGGGATGTATTACGTGGCCATATTCTGGTGGTCTGCGATTTGCACGCGTTTTTTGCCAACAGTGCGCCACCAACCAAAGCTGTCTGGGTGGATGTATATGCCGATCCGGGGATGCGCCAGTCGGCTGTTTACAGTGAATTGAAAACCCCTCAGGGCAACCCCGTACGGGTTGCGCGGTTGCTGGAGCATGAAAAACTGCCGCTGGATGTAGGTTTTTATGCCAATCAGGACTACTTCCTGTCCGTTGTCCCGCCTGCCGGATACAAGTACCTGCTGGCTGGGGCAATCCTCACACTGCTGCTCACCATTGCTGTGGCGCGCATCTGGCGGCACCAGCAGATTCTGGCAGAGGCTCGGTATATGGCAGAGGAGGCCAACCGCCTGAAGGCCGAGTTTCTGGCCAATATGAGTCACGAAATCCGTACGCCGATGAATGGTATTATGGGCATGACGGAGCTTCTGCTTAAAAGTGGCCTGACGACGGAGCAGTCGACCAACGCGCGGATGATCATGACCTCTGCCGAGGCGCTGCTGCATATCATCAACGATATTCTGGATTTCTCCAAAATCGAATCCGGCGACATGGCATTGGAACCCGTGCCGGTTGACTTGCAGCGCTTTGCCGAAGAGCTAGGCGACCTGTTTGCCGTTTATGCGGCCGAGAAGGATTTGGAGTTTATTGTCCGGTTCGCGCCGGGTACGCCCCGTTATGTGCTGGCAGACCCTGTACGGTTGCGCCAGATTGTGAATAACTTCCTGAACAATGCCATTAAGTTCACCCACAGAGGGTACGTGCAACTGAGTGTCTCGCAGATGGATGACGGGCGAATTCGCCTGTCGGTGCGGGATACAGGTATTGGTATACCGCCCGAGTCTGTCGGGAAAATCTTCCAGCGATTCTCCCAGGCAGATGCGTCAACAACCCGTCAATACGGTGGTACCGGACTCGGTCTGGCAATCAGTCGTCAATTGGTAAACATGATGGGTGGTGAGGTTGGGCTGGATAGTCAGCTCGGTAAGGGCTCGCTGTTCTGGTTTGATGTGCCGTTGCCAGAAGTGGATATGCCGGGCGATGGCCGTCCGCAGCTCAGCCTGACAGGCAGCAAGGTGCTTATTCTCGATGGGTTGGAGCAAAATTGTTCCCTCATGAAGGAGATTCTGGGCGCACACGGCGCGCAATGCCAGAGCTCCAATTCTCCGCAAGAGGCGCTGAATATGCTGATCGAGAGTGCCGCTGCCGGCGATGCGTACGATTTGCTGTTGTTTGATCACAATATTATCCACGCATCCGATGCTTTTGTGGCCAGCATCCGCCGCAAGGATACCTTGCGTAAAATCAAAATGATTATTACGGCACCTACAGCCATAAAGCTCAGCGAAACAGCTCTGAAAGCCTATGGGATTGCGGGCGTCGTCTTGCGTCCGGTGCACGTGAACGAGCTGCTGGATGTGGTCAGCAAAGTGCTCAAGGCTGAGTTGGAGAGCACGTCACCCGTGCGCTCGGCCCGCTTCGGGCGCGCGCAGCTGGATGCAGCGCAGCCGGGGGGTATGTCTTTTGCCGGTACGCACATTCTGGTGGCGGAAGATAATCCCGTGAACCAGCACCTTGTCCAACAAGTACTGGAAAATCTGGGCTGCCGGGTCACATTTGCCAACAATGGTCAGCAGGCGATTGACCATGCGTTGGACAAAACTTTTGACCTGATTTTCCTAGACTGCCAGATGCCGGTTATGGACGGTTTCGAGGCAGCCTCCATCCTGCAAAATCTGCACAAAAACGGCGATATGATTGAATTGCCGCCGCTGGTGGCGCTTACAGCCAACGCGATGGTCGGTGACCGCAAGCGCTGTCTGGACGCCGGGATGCACGACTATCTGACCAAACCGGTTAAAGAGAAGGAACTGGTGGCCATGATGAAGAAATGGCTTGCTTCCGGGCATGACAAGGCAACCGAGGCGGATGCGCAGACAGATGTGCCGACGGCAGGCACCCTTGCCGAAGTGCTGGATACCACTGCGCTCGAAGCCTTGCGCACAATGACACGGGACAAGTTTGATCGCATCCTGAACATGATGATTGAAAGCGGAGCTGCCCATATTCTGGCCATGCAGAAGGGGCTGGAAGAAAACGACCTCAAGAAGATTGTGCAAAGTGCTCACGACCTGAAATCCACAGGCGCCCAGATTGGGGCGATGGAGGTATCAGCGCTGGCGCAGCGGATTGAGCTGCACGGCGGTGAGGTCCTGCGTGGCGAGCAGAAAGAGGACAGGGAGCGCATCAACGCCGATATTACCGCACTTGCCAGCAGTTACGAGCAAATGCGGGAGGCTTTGAACAGAGCCGTTGCCCGACCATAAAAAACGCCCCCACAACTGTGGGGGCGTTTCGCTTGATGGGCCTTACTGGCCGCGGGGACGCATCTGGATGGGACGGTCCACGCCGGTCTCGTAGGCGCGCAGCGTTTCGGCCGTCAGGATGGGCGTGCACTTCTTCTCGAGCGCGATCGCATCCCGCGGGAAGCCGAGCATGCCCAGCACCAGATTGCCCGGGAAGGTTTCCCGCTGGTTGCGGTACTGGTTGCAGGCGTCGATCAGGCCGGTCTGGGCGTTCTTGAACTCGTTACGCCCGGCCTCGACCACCTGGGTCAGCTGGCGGTAGAGCGTACCGTCGACCTGGGCCGAGGGGTTCTGCTCCTGAATCCACTGGAAGGCCGCCTTGCTGCCCTCGGCGCCGTAGCGGGCGGACAGCATGTCGACGACGGTCTTCTGCAGGCGGACCTGGTCTTCGACCGCGAGGTCGGCGACCTGCGCCATTTCCTGCAACTTGCTGCCGTAGGTGGAGTAGATGTTCTGGTTCTGCTTCACGCGCGCGTCGATGGCGTTCTCGGTACGGACCGCGCTGTTGTAGCTGGTCGCGAGCATGATGCCACCGACGATGAGGGTGCCGAGCAGGCCGAGGCCGAGCACAGCGGCGAGAATCTTACCCATGATGGGCTCCTTGGTGTCAGATGGGGTGGAAAAAAAGAGCAGGAAAAACGGGTCTAACGCCAGCGGTTGCTATAACCGCGCGGGCGGATTTTCTGGCCCCGCGGGGCGAAGAGGTCGACCTCGTAGTTGTAGAAGAACCACGTCAGCGCCATGCTGCCGAACACGCTGAAGAGCGCGCAGAGCATGATGACCCAGAAGGGCGGCTGGATGGACTTCTTCAGGTACTCGAAATCCGACATGTGCGGGCGTGAATAGCTCTCGCGCACGTGTTTCTCGATGGTGGTCAGCACCGTCATCCGGTCAAGTTCGTGGCTGTCGGCCAGTGCGTCGCGCAGCTGGACCTGAAAGAGCTCGTTGCCCTTGTTCAGTGCCCAGGTCATGACGTCGGTCCAGACAATGTCGGCATGATGTTCGTGCTGCTGGATGCCCAGAAACACAACCACGTCGTTCTTGTTGCCACCGATCCATTCCGCTTCCACCTTGTGGCGGTAGTTGCGGTCCGGGGTGTTGACGATGATGATGATGATATTTGCCTCTTTCTGCGGGCCGAGGGCGCGCAGCATGAGGGCGAGGTTCTGGTTCCAGTCGCGGATGTCCGGCACACCCACATCCACCGCGAGGACACGGTTGGCGTAGTGATAGTCGTACACGCGCGGATAGGCCGGCACGGGAGGGAGGCCCTCCAGATGCAGGTCGCTCTGGTTATACAGGCTGTCCGGGACGGCCTGCAGGTAGTTGGTGTAGGGATGCTCGATGGCGGCGGGCTGGCCCGGCTGAACCTGCGTCCAGCGCGGTGGCTCGTTTTTGCCCTGACGGTCGATCCGCGGGATGCGGAAGTCGCCGACGTTGGTGTGAACGTCCCAGTTGTAGTCGAAACTGTGCTCGTAGCAGGTGTCGCACTCGCGGCAGGTATCCTTGCCGTCGGTGCCACACTTGACGGTACGGCAGTTGCATTCGTAGTCGTGTTCGCAAGAGACGCGGTTGCGCTCCTTGCCGGTGATTTGTCCGTTCCAGATTTCGACCGCGTAGGTCTGGGCGTGGATGCTGCCGAACCAGATGGCACACAGGCAGACGACCACAATCCCGATGTTGAGGCCCGCCTCCTGCCACGTCACACTGTGGCGGAAGAGAGCGCGCGCAACAAGCGGCCAGAGAATGGGGAACAGCAACAGCAGATACAGCATGTCCTGCATGGTTGCCTCGTTGAGGGAAAGAGATACAAAAAAGAGAGGGAAGTGCGTCTTAGACAGCCCACATATCTACGTGAGAAGGGCAAAAAACGCAATAATTTTGTATACAAAATAACTGAACGCAGACGTAAAAAAAGCCCCCGTGAGGGGGCTTCTTCTTAGTGGTGGTGGTGGCCGCCGGGGCCGTGGGCATGGCCGTGGGACAGCTCTTCGGCTGTCGCGTCGCGGCTGCCGGTAACTTCCAGATCAAACTCCAGCGCCTTGCCAGCCAGCGGGTGGTTGGCATCCAGATGGACAACGTTATCGTCGAAAGCGGTGACAGTAACGATGCTCATGTGTGCGCCTTGCTGGGCGGTAAACTGCATACCGACTTCCAATTGCTCGGGCAGCTCGTTACGGCCGGCCTGGCCGACCAGACGTTCATCGTAGGGACCGTAGGCTTCGTCAGCGGAAAGTTTAACGCTTTTCTTGTCGCCGATGCCCATGGCCAGAAGGGTTTTTTCGACTTTGGGCAGAATACTGTCGCTGCCGGTCAGTACGGCCATTGCTTCGCCGCCTTTGGAGGACTCGATAACCGCGCCCTTATCGTCTTTGAGGGTGTAGTGAAAGGAAATGACTTTCTGAGACATATCTGGCCCATTCTTTTATTAACAAAATTGTTTGCGCAGTGTGGCAGGGCAGGGCGTATGTGTCAAACACTCTTGAGAATGGATGAAAAAACCAATGACAGCACTCAGGTATTTTGATATGTTTTGAAAAATCCGAAATACAAAAATACATGTAATTTGAGGTCTTTTTATCATGTTCAAGCCCTTCTTGCTCGCTGCGGCCCTGATTGCAACACCGCTGCTGGCCCATGCCCAGGCAACAACACCGGTCAATGAACTGCCTGCCGGTACATACGTAATGGATAAAGCCCACGCATCGCTGGTATGGCGTGTATCCCACTTCGGTCTGGCCAACTATACGGCGCGCTTTACCGATCTGGATGCGGAACTGCTGCTGGACCCTCAGGATGTGACCAAAAGTAAACTGGTTGCCCATGTGAACCCCATGTCCGTACGAACCGACTTCCCATATCCGGAGAAGAAAGACTTTGACGGCGAACTGGCGAAGGGCGAGGGCTGGTTCAATGCTGGCAAATTCCCGGAGATTACATTTACGTCCACCCGTATTACCCGTACCGGTGACAAGACAGGCGTTGTAGAAGGCGACCTGACCTTTTTAGGAGTTACCAGGCCGGTTGCGCTGGATGTAACTTTTAACGGCGGCATGGCCGAGCATCCCTTTACCAAAAAAGGTGTGATGGGCTTTTCCGCCACTGCCCACATCAAACGCAGTGACTGGGGCATGAATGGCTACATGCAGTTCATCGGCGATGATGTGTCCATTCAAATCGAGGCTGAGTTTGGCCAGAAATGACACCTAAACGCTACCACGCAGCCGTCGTGACCCTGCACTGGGTCATGGCGGCTGCCTTTTTGCTGATGCTGGCCAGCGGGTTGGGCATGGTCCATTACCCGATGGCCAAGTCCCTCCAATTCAATATGTATCAGTGGCACAAGAGCCTGGGTGTGTTACTGCTCATAGCTGCCGGCCTGCGCCTTGCGTTGCGCCTGCTGACCGCAATCCCGCCTTTGCCCGACGATATGCCGCGGGTGGAGAAGAAAGCTGCGAAAGTAGGACATCTGGCATTGTATCTGTGGATGTTGGCGCTGCCACTGAGCGGGTGGCTGATGGTTTCTTCCAGCCCGTATGGTTTGCCGACAATCGTGTTCGGCTGGTTTGAATGGCCGCATATTGGCTGGGTGATACAAAATGAAGCGGTCAATAAGTTCAGCCGCGAGGGCCACCAGGTTCTGGCCTATCTTTTTATGGCGTTGATTGCCGGGCATATTGCTGCTGTCATCAAGCATGCATGGGTGGAACGTCATAACTTGCTACCGCGCATCTGGTTTGGCAAACGTTAGGAGGAACATCATGTACGGGAAAACACTTATTGCGCTGTTGCTGGCCTCTACACCTGTATGGGCTGCGCCTTACGATGTAGATACAACTGCCAGCCGCATCGGCTTTGGCGGTACGCATGCAGGCAATGCGTTTGAAGGTACGTTCGAGCGGTGGACGGCGGAGATTGATTTTGATGCCGCAGTACCGGAGCACAGCAAACTTAAGGCAGTTATTGGGCTGGCAAGTGCCAAAACCGGCAACGCCATGTATGACGGAACGCTGCCGACGGCCGACTGGTTTGATGTGGCCAACACGCCGCAAGGTGTGTTCGAGAGCACGTCTGTCCAGCGCAAAGAAAGGGAGATATATACTGTTACCGGTACGCTGACCATCCGCGGCAAGTCTGTCCCTGTGAGCTTTGATGTGACTTTGCCGCAGGCTCAACTGGATACGGGAGCGGTGGATACCACCTTCACCCTGACGCTCAATCGGCTGGATTTTGGTATAGGGGCCAAGTCAGACGCGACTGCGGAGTGGGTGAGTAACCCGATAGATTTGAAAATCAGGCTGGTGGCGCACAAGCGCTAAAAAATAACAGGGCCCGCGCAAGCGGGCCCTGTCCTTTCGATTGGCTAGAGGCTGTTGGCCGTATACAGGAACGCCTTGAAGGTGTCCGTGGTCGGTTCCACAGCGACGCCGAGCTGGAAGGTCGAATCACCATTGATGGTGACTTTGGCCAGTTCCAGCCATTCGCCGTCAATGCACCTGTCGATGCGGGTGACGACGGACTTGCCGTCACGGCGCTCGAAGTGGACCGTGGTCACGGCGCTGCGGCACAGGCCACCGATGGTGGTGGCAAGGTCGTCGGCGCAGTAACTGACGAAGACGTCGCCCGTGGGTTTGAAGCCAACTTTGGCGAGCTTGTCGAGGATACCGGCGGTCTTGACGATGTCGACGTACATGGTTTGCATTCCCTTGAAGAAGTGGAGAGGCGCAAAGCCCGGCAAACGCGTATCGCGCAGGCGGAAAAAACCGCAAAAGCGGATAAACGATAAAAGATGGGTCATTGCGTATATTTTTATGGGAATCGGCAAAAAAAAGATGAATGACGCAGGGACCGGGTTGACATGGAATGCAAATATCCTATCTGGACTGCAACGCTAATGTTATCTCGGGCGATAGCCCTAACGTTTCCAACCCAAACTTTCGCCAAACGTTCTCTCCTCACCTCGGCCTGCAAGAAAGGAAATGTTAGGGCTGCCGCCGAGTGGCAGCGTCTAGCAGAAGGCTATTTGGATGACGGCGAACATCGCAAAACACTTGCCCCCGGCGCATAAAGCGCTGCAAGCACTCGTCTTCCTGGCATCCGTATCGCTCGCAGCAGGTGCCGCATACCTGCTGTTCACGATGGTGCCAACAGGCGTTTCGATCGCACTCACCGACGGGTGGGTGTGGGACTTCGACCTGTACAAGAAGATTGCCGCCTCGGCGGTTTTGGGGGGTGGCCTGACCCTTTTTATGGTTAAGGTCATCCGCAGCAAATCTGTTCAGATTATGCTGGGTCTTTCTATCGTCAGCTTTGCGGCCTACGCTGTTGACGGTATCGCCTCTTACGAGGGGCTGAAGTCTTTCCCGGACTCCGGTATCTGGCGCATAACCTTACCGTTGTTCTTTGTCTTTGCGGGACTGCTCATGTCCCTGCTGGAGACGCTGGAGCTACAGGACTTGTTTAAACGCAAGGCCGACGCGGGGCTGTACGACATTGTTAAAGAAGTGCGCATGATGTACATGGTGCGTGCGCTCTTTATCGGTGTAACGTCAGCCATTCTCAATGGTATTGCCTTCAACGGCATCTTTACCGGCGATAACTCACCCGTCCACTGGACGCTTGGCTGGTTCATGTCAGGCAGTTTCAGTGTCGCTCCCATTCTGATTCCCATGTACGTCTCGGTGCTCGCCGCACGGAGGCTGGCCTCAATGGCCGCGGAAGAAGATGCAGAAAGTCGGAAAACCACCCAAAACTCAGTGCAGGGGCAAAAGCCTCACAAGCGTGGCCCTCGTCGCAATCGGCGCAAGTCGAAAAGCAACAAGGTGATCAGCGGAACGATCCAAGGCCGTTCCACTGAAGTGACCAAACAGGCCGCTGTTTAACGTCCCACCACCCCCGGCAGCTTCGGCTGCCGGGGGTTTTTGGTTTTTGCAGGGGGGTATATGTTTGCAATTAGAGTTTGAGGGCGCATAATGAACGAATAAGATAAGGAAAACAGGGCAGGAAGCCCCATACTATAGATATGAAATACTTTTGGACATTCTTTGCCGCATTGTTACTGTGCGCTCCTGTGGCTCGGGCACAGGATGTGCGTATCTCCAATCTGGCCGGCTTTAATTTCGGTGTCTGGAACAGTGCAACCGCCCTTAACCAGCAATTGAGTACCACAACGGTTTGTGCTTGGAAGCAAAACATTGGTAACAACCGTTACTGGATTAATCTGGATGATGGCACGGTAAACGGCACGTTCCAGCTATCCAACGGTTTGGGGAATACAGTTAACTTTACCGTGGAATGGCAGCGCAACGGCGTGGGATCATGGACCGCTATGACTGAAGGGGTGGAAACACGATTCCAAAAAGCGAACCAGAATGCAGCGAACGACTGTACGGTTGGTGCTACAAGTGCAAAATACCGGGTTTCCATTCCAGCAGCCAATCTAGCAGGCAAACCCCCGGGTATCTATACGACCCAGATGAATGTTTTCATGCGCCCGGATTAAACAATACACATATCTAACGAGGCATAAATGGTGACAGGCGTGACAAAAAGGCTGCTAAGAGGTCTGTTGCGGGTCGGCACCTGCCTGCTGTTTATTCCTCTGGCGCAGGCGCAAGAGGTGCGTGTGTCCGGCTTTGTAGCCCAGGATGTTGGTGTATGGAATAGCTCATTGGGCGGTACGGCCTTTATAACACTGGCGGATGTGCCCATGTGCGCCTGGAAAGAGAATCTGGGCAATAACCGTTACTGGGTGCAAATTGATGACGGCACTAACGACGGTACCCTGAACATGGATGACGGGCTGGGGAACACCATCCAGTTCCAGCTCCGATGGGCAACGGCTGCCGGCGGTTATGCCAACGTGGTGGAGGGGGTGGCCAAGCGCTACGGTGCTGTGGATAAAAATACGGGTGCCAATGACTGCTCCTTATCCGCCGACAGTGCAAAACTGCAAATCCGTATGCGCCAGAACTGGCCGTCCGGCAACCCGCCGGGCATCTATCATGCAACGGTGAATGTGCTGGTATATCCGGACTGATTCGTCACCCACATAAACGCTTGTCAATCCGCCTAAAGCTGTTAGAATACCGCCCGCATAAAGGTGGTTATGCGGGTATAGCATAGTGGTAATGCTCTAGCCTTCCAAGCTAGCTAGAGGGGTTCGATTCCCCTTACCCGCTCCAAAGGATAAACTTTGTAAAAAGATAGGCATTGGACGATGGCAAAAGGAAAGTTCGAGCGTAATAAGCCGCACTGTAACATTGGTACAATTGGTCACGTTGACCATGGTAAGACAACGCTGACAGCGGCGATTACGAAGGTACTGTCGCAAAAGGGCGGCGGCGAGTTCAAAGA
>WGLU01000003.1 GCA_016125375.1 Pseudomonadota bacterium
CAAACGTCACCGCAATAATCGGCACCGGCGGCTTGGCACCGCACATGCCAACAACCTTGACCGTCGGCTCCTCCCACTTGAAACAGTCGTCCCAGTTCATCGTCTCCTTGAAATTCGCATCACTCTCGCTGCCCAGGCCATCGCCGGCACATTGGCCACTGCGCATGGCTTCAACCATTTGCGGGTCAACAGCGCCTGTACCATCAATGGCACCCTGGGCACCGCCGAGTAGTTGTTCGACGGAGTAAGGTTGGCGACCGTTTTCTTTTTGAATCATTGCACCCATGACAGAAGCAAGAACCTGCGGATTGTTAAAGTCCGGGCGGCTGTTTACCGGGATGCCGGTTTTGGAGCTTACGAAGTTCGCATAGGCCGAGGTGTTGTTCTCGCTCGGCGGAGCCCAGGTGTAGATATAGCAGTACAGCGTTTGTTGTTGGCAGTTGCTGTTCAAACGGCCTGGCGAGTTCTGGTAGCGTCGCAGCAGGCCACCCATAGCGGCAAGACCGGACTCGGGTGTGGCAAATGTTTTGAACCGGCTGTCGGCGCCGTTGATCTCCCCTGACCACAGGGAGTTGGTTTTAACAATGTTGCCGGGGTTGTTGTTACGCAGGCCGCGCGGTGCACTGGGGTTGCCAAAATACTGACCGCTGCCGTTACCACCTACCTGACAGGATGGTGTTGTATCGGCGCGTGCCGGTGTGACTGTGGCGGCCAAAAAAATAAGCGCGGACGTAAGGAGAGTGGTTTTCATAGCCATCCCCCCTTACTGTCCGCGCTGCAGGGCTGTGCCCTGCCAGTTGTAATACGCGAAGTTGTCATCGTACAGCTGACGACCGGTCACGTTGTCGATGAGCGTGACGGTTTGCACGTAGATGACGTTCTTGCGCTGATCCGCGTCTGTTGCGGCGGTCAGCACCTTGGTGCCGAAATCCGACGCCAGTTTGGTCAGCTCCTGGCCGTCCTGGCGGTAGATATCGATACGGCAACCGTGGTTGTTGCAGGCGGCATCGTCCTCGACCAGCACAAACAGCTCGGGCTGATCATCACCATCGATGTCGGCAGTGCCGGTCATCAGGTGTTCCGGTGCAACATCCCTGTACAGAGGGGCCAGCAGATCGCGCAGGCTATTGTCCCGGACATAGTCGAACGTTATCGTATCGGTGATGGTGTGGGCGGTATTACCCGCCAGACCCAGTCCGGCACGTTCACGGTCGATTTGCTCGTTTGCGGCACAGGCGCTGGACATGCTGGCGACAGCAATCACGGCTGCTGCCAGAATCGTCCGCACACAAGTGCGAGGTTGAAGCGTAAACATGGTCATAACTCCCCAAAAGGTTTGGCAATGACTCCTAAAGAGTCGTGGTATGCCGAAGCAGATGGCTCATTTCCGTCCCAATCGGAAAAACATATTTTGATATGGGGTGGCGGCGCTGCCAGTTAAAGTGTTTTTGTGATTTTATAGTAAAAACAATGGCTTTAACAACGCCCAATCCATAAAAAAGCCCCACCGCAAGGGTGGGGCAGGGGTCGGGAAGAAGGTCTTACCAGGGGGTTGTTTCCTGATAACGCTCGAACGGCGTAGGTTGCACCAGGTCGTCCAGCAGGCGCATCATGCGGTAATCCAACGCCTGAACAGCAACCTCTGCTTTACGTACGTTGGGGGCATTGCGCCAGGTTGCATTGCGTACATCATTCATAAATTCGTTCATGCGGCCACACATGCGGTGTGTGTCGGGGCCGCCAACCAGCGGGATTTCCCATTTGGAGGCGAGCAGCGGGTCAACGCGGCGTAAATCTTCCAGTGTGCGGGCCAGGAACAGATTGATGCGGTTCTTGCGCAGCGCACGGGCAATCAGGCCACGCAATGTGCTGTTCATTGTAACCGCCGGACCATCGGCCGCGACGTCTTTTGTGGTGCTGCTGTAGAGTGTCACAACTTGCTGCATCAACCTATCCTCCATCAACCTGTTGCCAATCTTCTGCTTCCCTCTGCGTCTGTCTGGCATGTGGCGCGTTTAAGAAAAAGTGGGGTGGCATTGGCCCCATTCAAGTGGGTAGATGTTTTTTTTATAAAAACCCTGCCAGACTTGGCCAAATCAGGGAAAAAGCGTAGGATAAAAGAATGATGAGAAAATTGGTTTCGACATTTTTTGCATTGCCGCCCCGTGTCGTTATTGGGGTGTTTGCGGCGGGCTCTCTAGCACTGGTCGGCATGGCCTTTGTGCTGGAGTACGGATTTGGTGCACTACCCTGTCATATGTGCTGGTTACAGCGGTACGGGCATTGGGCCATGGCAGGTATTGCTACGGTATCGTTTGTTCTGCCGCGTCTCGTTCCTCCTTTGTGGGGGTTGGCAGGTACGCTTGCCGCAGCGGGATATGGGTTGTATGTTGCGGTCTATCAGATACTGGTTCAGAACAAGATTCTGCCTTTACCTGAGGGTTGTGCCAGTGCCGGTCTCAAAATCGAGGCCAATGTGCAGGATTTTCTGGCAGCGCTTCAACACCCCGTGGTTGCGCCGTCCTGTGACCGGGTGGATTTTACATTATTAGGGTTTAGTCTGGCGGAATGGAATACGATCACCATGCTGGGCGTACTTGTTGTCGGCGGTGTCTTCCTGTGCCGCTGGTATAAAAATAAATAGAGGATATTCCCATGACCATTGAAACACTGATGAAAGCAGACAGTGTCAGCCTGTCCGACTACCAGAAATGGACCCTGTCCACAGCAATTTATCCGGATGCTGGCAAAGGCACGCTGCCTGAACTGATGTACTGCGCGCTGGGCCTGAGCGGCGAGGCTGGTGAAGTTGCCAACTATGTCAAGAAACTCCAACGTGATGGTGATAGTGCCGAACTGCGCGCCGCTGTTGCCAAGGAGCTTGGGGACGTTATGTGGTATGCAGCCCGTCTGGCATCTGCCCTTGGGGTGGATTTGCAGCAAACCATCAGCGAGAACAAGGCCAAGTTGGAAAGCCGCAAGGCGCGCGGCGCGATTGGTGGCAGCGGCGACAACCGCTAAAGCCTGTACAACGCAAAAGAACCCCCGCCAATGGCGGGGGTTCAGTCGTTTGTCAGGGTTTGTAGACGCCACGTTCCTTCTGCAGCATCACAGACAGGGTGTACTTGATGTCAGCCCAGTTGTTGATGAACTGCGCGCGGATGTGGTCACGGCTGGCACCTGTCGGCAGAGGTACCTTTTCGGTGAACTCGTGCCCCAGGGACGTATAGCCCGTCAGCTTGTTCGACGAATAGGCGACCAGCTGGCAGGCTTCGCCGTGGACCGTCCCCTCGGCCGTGTTGGTCATGGCAGGGGCCGGGCGCGTGATGGCGCAGATCTGCGACAGGGTGACCAGTCGCAGCAGGTTGGTGATCTCGCGGCCGCTGGCCACCCAGTCCTGCATGGCGGGCAGGCCGTGGGCTTTCAGCACCGGATTGAGGGCCAACACCACCGGAACCGGCACGGTGCCTTCGAGGCCGCCATGCTGGAGCAGGATGTGCTCGCCGCCGGAACCGCTGCCCTGATTGGGCGCCGGTTGGGCGGGTTGCTTGTTGGGGGTGGTGGACCAGTCGGTGTTCGGGTCGACGCGATGCAGCGTGGTGCTGTCACCGGGCGAGGGCTGGTTCCAGTCGATCGACTGAGCGAGGGCAGGCTGGGCCAGCGAAAGCATGAGCGCGAATGCGCCCAAAGCGATCTTAAGGGTCATAACGACCTCCGTGGGTAAGAGAAACGGGAAGAAGATACGTATAGAGTACGTGCTAGAGATATGGGATTTTTAGGCGTGTTTTACAAGATGTGCAGGATTTCCGTCATTTTAGAGATGATGCCTGGTTCCCACTGGCTGTGTCCTGCATCAGGGATGATATGCAACTGACTGGCAGGCCATGCTTTGTGCAGCTTCCAGGCCGCGCTCATGGGGCAAATCATGTCATAACGGCCATGGACGATATGACCGGGCAGGTGGGCTATTTTATCCATGTTGGCGATGATGGGCCTATCTGCCAGAAAGAAGTCATTCGCTGCATAATGGCAGAAAAGTCGCGCGACAGATAAAAGGGTGGCCGGATCTTTGCGAATCTCGGCAATGTCGTCCAAGGGTAGTCTGAGGGCAGAAATGGCCGTATCCCAAACATTGAATTGTTTTGCGGCTTCCAGCTCTACAGACGAATCGCCGCAGTTCAGGCGGTGGCTGTAGGCAGCCATCATGTCGTGCCGTTCGGCCGATGGAATAAACGCCTCATAATCCTCCCACCAGTCCGGGAACAGATGGTGCGTGCCTGCCTGCACAAACCAGTCGGCGCCTGAGCGTTCCGCAAGGGATACCCCCCTCAGGAGGAGGTGTGTCACCTGCTCCGGATAGGTCTGCGCGTAGGCGAGTGCCAGCGCCGAACCCCACGACACGCCTGTCACAGCCCATTTGTTCAAACCGAAGTGCAGACGCAGGCGGTTGATGTCTTCCGCAAGATTGGGAGTGGTATTGTCCTTGAGCTCCGCATACGGCGTGCTACGTCCCGCACCGCGCTGGTCAAACAGGAAAGTGTGGAACTTGTCTGGTGGAAAGAGCTGGGTGTATTCCGCCTTGGCTATAAAGCCGGGCCCGCCATGGAGGAACACAACAGGGATACCGTCAGGATTGCCGCGGCGTTCCCAATACAGGGTGTGAATGTCTGATACGCTCAGGCGCCCGCTGTCCAGAAGAGGGGCGACAGGATACATGGTTTATTCTGGGCCGATGTTCATATAAACAGTTGTGCCCGACTGCTGATTGCCATCAATGATGATAGCCGTGAACCGGCCTGGCTTGGCAAAGTACAGAGACGAAACATTAGACTGGAAGGCATTGACCATGGACCAGCCGTTAGAGGCCATCTGGCTTTCGAAAAAGCGGTAGAGGCTGTCCACATCGCCGTTGCCTGTCAGCACAATCTTGCCCATGCTCTGGCTCGGGCTGGTGAAAATTACACTCTGCTCGAGGTCGATTTTGTGGCTGGCGGGGATCGGAATATCCGGGAACGCCTGCAGAATACCTTTTTCAAAGGTCTTGGCATCGGTGACCGTTTCCATCTTGCCGGTTTCGGTCACGCGTTGCGTATCGGGGCGTTTGTACACCCCGGTCAGGCTAGTGCAGCCTGCGAGGGCGACAGCAAGTACGGCAATAGAGAAAAGACGACCCAACACCATGAATGTATCCGCTTGTTCTGGATGTTATTTTTGCTTTTCCCCATTTTGGGCGAATTACCGCGGGCTGTCAACGTTTTGCACGTGTACTAGCGGTCTTGTTCGTCAGCATCCTCGTCAGTCTGTGCAAACAGGGCTTCGATATCGTCTTTCAGGAATATCTCGGTCTTGCCGGAGTACTCGTCTGTAACTTCGATTTTGCCATCGTCATCCAGCAGGTCGATACAGGTCGCAAGGCCGAGGGATTTAAGGGCGCGGCCCATGCGCTTGCGGTTGGCTTCTTCTTTGAAGTAGAGCTTTTGCGGTTCGAACACACGGATGATGTCATCCATACCGAAAAGGCGGATGAGCATGCCTTTCTCGCTTATGCGTTCGGAAAGGATTTCTTCTTCTGTAATGGTGTCCAGCAGCATGTTGAGGCGGTTCCAATCGTCCTCTTCCAACTCGCCACCACGTTCCGGCATGGCTTGCAGAAATACTGCGGCTGCCGATGTTTTACCTTCTGTCACATTGGTGTAGACGCGGAAGGATGTACGCAACTGGGCGGACTGCTCGAAGTACGACTCTACCGAGGCGCTGATAGAGGTGGATTTTATCGGCACGAAACTCTGGTAGTTTTCGTTCTCGCGGCCAAAGTCCACGGTAACGGCAAAAATGCTCTGGTCACCCGTCGCGCGCATAATGTCGTCTTTGGTGATGTCATCACTCTCTTTTTTCGCGTAGGCGCGCAGGGTGCCTTCCCAGTTGCATTTGGCAATAAGCAACGGCAGCGGGCCGGCACTGTGGACCTGCAGTGTGACATAGGCCTTGCCCTTGAGGTCGGTTGCAAAACAGACGGCGGATGTGACCAGTTCGGCCATGACGGTTGCCATGTCATTCTCGCCGACTTCAAGACTCGGTACATGGTCGGTAATGTTGTTCAGGCGCAGCAGCTTGCCGCGAACAGGCACGTTGTCGAACATGAACGGCTGCACAATGCCGTGGTGCGGGCGTTTAGGTTGGCCGGGGCGAATGCGGGTTTCCATCAAACAATATCTTTCACGTACTCAGGTGGCCGACATACTAGCAAAATTACGCCGCACGTAAAGGGGCTTACGGCCAGTCGGATGGTTTGACCCAGTTGCGGTAGGCATCACCCCGCTTGTCGAGGTAGGCGAGGCCCTTGTCGATCATGTCGAACGGGATGCGGTTGCCGCGTAGCCAGCTGTAGAAGGTGTCATAATCCTCCTTGCTGATTTTGTGGCGCAAAGCATCCAGCAGTCCCTTGTACATGCCACGGTGTACGTCTTGCAGAATGTGCATGACATCTGTTTGGCGGCCCTCTTTTTCCAAAAGGCCATCCAGCCCGACCATGACCAGTGGGCACAGGTCGTAGTGAATATATTCGGATACGGCAAACGGCAGGTTCTCATCCGTCACCGGAATCTGGAACGGCTCTTTATAGTTTTTGAGCTGATTGAGGGGCTCGAAATCCGGTACGGTTGTGTTGTCGCCATCCGTGAGAAGCAAGTGTACTTTGTAGAGGAAACGCACGCGGTTATCGACCCACTTTGGATTATCGTGCATGACCAGATCCGACCATGAGGCGACGATTTCCAGATACTCGTCTTTTGTCAGGCCGTATTCGTCGGGCTGTGTTTCCGGCCTTGGTCGGCGCTTGTTAAAAAGGTGCGATGTCGTATGCATGAAAGTTGCCAGCGAGCGCGGTACATCAAAGTTGCGGTACAGAGGCGTCATGAAAGGGCCCGGGTTCGGGAAAAGCCGTGTTTCCTTTGTGTCACCGTCACCGGCGCGCCCTGTCACGACGATGATGTAATGATCCTGTTTTTGTGTGGGCAGCAGGCCCAGTGGATACAGCTGCCGTACGCGGCGGTGGGCGTTCATAATCCAGACGTCAGCCGTCTGGAGCAGGCTAGGGTCGTACCCTTTTGGTGACACGCGGTGCAAGGTGATACCTGCTTCCTCATGAGGGAATGTTTTCTCCTCCCAAGCGTCATTTTTCACCAAAACAACAGCTTGATCGCCGGGAAAAATAGCGCACCCGGGTTCGGTTGTTACACCACCGATGGCGCGCCATCCTTCCGGTACGGCTACGGCTTCACGCGGGTTGTCGGTAACCAGCAAGGTGTCGTCTTTCCAATTTGCGTGTCCGTGCTTGGTGACTCGGTCTGTTACTGCCGGAGGGGGCGGGCAAGCTTCTACAGAAAGAGCGCTAAACAGACAGTATCCAATGATATATGGCAGCAATTTCATGTGATTAAGTGTACCTTTCAGCTCCCCATTCATGATAGGGTCTTTATTATTTAATACAATGGTGCCCACAAAAATACGAAGGAGAAAACAGAAATGGGCCCCCATCTAGGGCTGGTTGCTGCTTTTTTGTCCATTCTGTTTTTTGGCCCTTTTTCACAAGGCTACGCTGTCGAGTGCTCCCCGATACCCCAACAACCCGCCCAACTGGGCCTGAGTGGCTATCAGGTATGGCATGGCGGCCAAACACAGGTCTTTAATCCCGTATCGGGCACAGCTTATAAAATCCCTATTGGTAGTATCGCTTTAGGGGCGGCGGTACATGATGGATGCGCTATTTATCCTGACGGTCAGGGGGGCGTTGTCGTTTCGGCTGCTACAAATAGCAGCCGTACGCTGGACCTGGGCACGCCCTTTCCCGTTCAGCTCGTGATGCCAGCCAATCTGGATGCCGCAGCACAGGCAGATGTTGCCACGCGTGTGCAGACTCTCTTCGACAAAATAAGAACGCTTTATCCGCTCGGTTTTGCTGCGGATGATCGCAGGTCCTACACCCTGTGGTTGAGCGCGGGCATGGCTGGCAGCGGCGAGCAGGCCGCTGACCTGTTGCATCCGCAAGAAGGCACTATGCTTGGCGTAATTGCCTTGCCGCCGGACCACCCCCGGTTCCAACGAGAGGCGGTACAGGCCATTGTCAATTTGTTCACACGCCGCCCCCATCCGCAAATGGGGCCTCTCCAGCGTAAAGGCATTCCGGCACCGGATGGCATCGCTACAATGGCTGTCGACGACTACGATACCCTTGTTCAGGGGTATGCCCAGCTCGCCTTTGCTGAGACCGAGGAGGAGCTTCTGCTTCATCTGTATGATCTGATAACGGACTATGCAGGATACACAGACGGCCTTGATTGGACGCGTCCGTTGGATGTACTTTTGCGCTTCTTTGCAGGGAATCCGGATTACCTGACCACCTGGCAAGGCATGGGCACGGCAACACCGGAGGACAAACTGTTTTATAAGAATGTGGCAGCTCCGCTGGACGCATTACGGTTGGCTGTGTTGCTGCATCAGCAGGGACGGTCGCTGGAAGAGATATTCCGCTACGTCCATAGTGGAAAAGCAGATATTGTCGGCGCCGCTCTGGGGGCTGGGACGTATCCGACCTGGATGGCTGCACAGCGGCTGGATGATAGAACACACCTGTCGCCCCCCGATCCGCAAGAGAATGATTTTGGCCGAGAGTTTTATCTGGGTGCGGCACAGCTTGGCTGGCTGACATTACCGAAAATATCGGAGAACCAACGAATCCCGTCGCAAGGTGGGTTCCTTGATGGCAGGTACTACCGGCAGGCTGACGCAAAAATTGCATCGAAAGTCTTTCTGGTGACCAGTTTTACCGATGCGCTGAACGCCAGCTACAATGCCCAGCCGATGGAACTGATCAGCGCCAAGCTTATTCAGGCCTTGCTGGCATATGGAGATGTGTTGTTCATCAACAGGTTCCGGCAGGGACAGTCGGTCAACGTGATGGACGAGTTTTATTATAACTGTGCCGAGCCAGACCTGCGCTGGGCTGTGAAAAAGGGCGGCATTCTGATGGAAGATGCCGTGCGTTGGCTTAAGTGGCAAGGCTATGAAGAAGTGTACGGCGTTGGCATCAGCCGCGGGGCGACCGCATTGATTGCCGCTGCCGAGGATGTCCCTTTTGAGCAACTGTTTTTGATGAACCCCTGGCGTGGCAAGGATACAGAAGGGCTGAGCAAACAGGAACAGCTCAAACCCCAATGTGGCGGGGGCAATTTTATGAACGTGATGGAAGGTTTTGTCCGCCATACAAAGGCCAAGGCGATACATGCCGTATCCCATGACGATCTGCTGGCGTATCTGGCGGCCAACAACTGGCTGGAACGGTACAAGGCGCTTTTTAATACCCACATATCATATATGCCTCCCCGCTGGATGCGGCAGTGGCTGTATGACACGACATACCCGCAGAAGTGGGTCAAAACAATTGAGCAAAAATTAGAACCGCAACAATAAGGACGTGTCTATGAAACCTTTCACCCTAGTTGTTACAGCAACAATCGCCAGCGGCATTGCCGTAAGCGCCAGTGCGCAATGTGCGTTGTTGCCCCAGTACACAGAGCACATTACCCTGCTGGGACACCAAACATGGAACAGTAACGGTCTGCGGATGTTCCCGGCAGATAAAGGAGCTGCCTATGCAGTGGACACCGGCTATAGAGTTGTCGGTGGCAAGGTTGACGAGGCAGGATGTGTAACCTATCCGGATGGCCAGACAGCTGTTCAGGTTGACAGCGACCAATTTATGACTGAACCCATTCGGTTCAACACCGACCGGTTTCAGGCGCACCTTGTTTATCCAAAGAGCCTGCCCTCCCCAGATGTCACATTGATGCGCCAGACAATTCAGGCCGTCGCCGACAGGGTCAGCCGGATATATCCCCTCGGATTTGCCCCCTCGAACAAGCAAGATTTTTATATTCTTTCAACCGCCGGCCTTGCCGGTGATGCGTACTTGAACACGCAACGGATTAAGGCACCCGCTGGTACCAATCTGGCGGTTCTGGCACTGCCCCCCCGTCATCCGGACTTTGAGGCCGAGGTTATACGGGCAATGGTAGATGTTTATACGGTCTCGCGCCCCCATCCATTGATGGGCCCCAAAGAACGCTCCAACAAGCGTGACCGTAAAATCGACTTCGGCAAAACACTCTACACCCTCAATGTGGCTGACTATGATGCGCTCGTCGCATCCTGGGCAACCGTGGCGTTGGAAAGCAACAAAGACCGCAGACTGGAACGTCTTTATAACACGCTGGTAGACTACGCCGGATACATTGACACATCCAAGCGAACGGAAGCACAGGATCTTACCCTGTCACATATCCAGAACGACAAGTTTGCAGAGACATGGAAAAATCTGGATGCAGCTTCACCGGAGGATGCGTATTTCTACCGCTACAACGCGTCCCTGGTGGACGCCATGCGTCTGACAGGTGAAGCGCTGAGCGCCGATGAAGATATTAAGGAAATTTTCACGGATATTAACAAGGGTGAAGCGCTGTCATTGGCTGGAAAGCTTGGTGAGGATGCGGTAAAGCGTGCCATGGAAGGCTACCGCGCGACAGATGCCGATATGTTGCAAAGCCAGTCCATCACGCGTACGGCGGTCTTTGGGCAGGAGGTTTTTGATGCCGCGCAAAAAGCCGGCTATCTGGATGTACCGCCGTTACCTGAGAGTGAGGAGGTCTTTTCCCGTGGGGCACATCTGGATACGCGCCTCTACCAGCAGTCACAGGATAAGCTGGCCGACAAGGTGTTCTTGCTGACGACCTTCCAGCCTTCGGGTTTTGCCAATGGTAGCGTCCAGTCACTTGGGTACATTTTGGGCAATACCGTTCGCGCCCTGTTGACCAAAGGGGATGTTCTGGTTGTTGCGCGTGCCAATGAAGGTCTGACCCGCGATGCCTTGCGCGATAGTCTGATGAGCTGCTCTGCGAATGAGTTTTCATGGAGTATGCGCAAAGCTGCCATCCACATGCAGGACACGGTGAGCTGGCTCAGATGGCGCGGATATAAGCACGTTGAGGCTGTTGGTTTTGGTAAGGGTGCGCTGGCGCTTGTTGCTGATGCCGACGACAAAAACCTTGAGAAGATTTACGCATTCAACCCTTGGCGTGCCAGTGAGGATGCGCAGCTCAAGCCCTATGACACATGGCGTGGTCTGGACTATATCGCCACGCGTTACCTGGTACCGGGTGTACCGAGTAAGCAATGTGGTGAGGATGCCATCCTGAAAGCGTTGGAGAGTCTGGTGCAGCCGGCTGACCGGGCAAAAATCACTGCCTTGTCAGGTGCCAATATGATGGCACACCTCAAGCAGTACGAGGGTTGGACACGACGTTACAACGCCATCTTCGGCAAAAACATCATCTACCCTGTTGGTAAATGGAATTACCCATGGGCGGAGCCTGCCTTCTATCCGGACGAATGGATCGATAAGGTGGACTAACAACCAAATAAAAAAGGCGGCCTTGTGGCCGCCTTTTTAGTGCTCGGTCACCTACCAGTCACCGCGGTCATCATCACTGTTGTAGGAGCAGTTTACACAGCTGCCGGAACAGTTGTATGTACCGCTACCACCGCAACGGCTACCACAGCTGCAGGGGTTACCTGTATTTGACGAACAACCGCCTGTCGTGGTGGTGGTTGATCCTGACGGTGCGGCAGACGTACAGTTGACGCTGGAGCCGTCGGACGTACACCATTTGCCGCTTTGCAAGCTGCCAACCTGCGGGTCACTTTCGGCGGTCAGACCCTGGTCGGTTGCACATTCCCAGCCGCTCCCGTTCCAGCGCAGCTTTTGCGATGTGCCGCAAGCTGGCGGCAGGGTGTAGGCGTTGGATGTTGGCACAGTGGCATCACAAATCACCTGCACACCGTTAGAGCGGCAGAGTTTGCCGTTAGTCAGGCTGCCAACCTGCGGGTCGGTCTCGGTCGTGGCGGCGGTAGCACCCAATGCGTCGTTCACGCAGGTCCATGCTGTGCCGTTCCACTGAATTTTGTTATCACCGGTACAGGTCGGGATGTTACCCACGTTGCCGCTGCCCACATACAGCTGGCCGGCGGTGACGCGGTTGGTTACGTTCACGTTGCCCGACGGTACGCTCAGTCCGTTGTTCACGGTGGCGCCGTTGTTCATCGTGGCAGCACCATTCACAGTGGCGCCACCGCTTATTGTTGCGCCGCCGCTGTTTACGGTCAGGCCGTTGTTAACGGTGGCACCGTTAGTAAAGGTGAAATTGGGGACACACCCCTGCGCGTTAGCGCTGGCGTGCGTAGGTGCGTAAACCATACCGGCCGCCGTACAGGCGTTCATGCGGTCGTTTTCACCCTGAAGCGAAGTCACCTGCGCGTTCTGTTTTGCGCCTTCGCCGCCGCCGCGGGAGGAAGACGAGAAGAACTTGGTTTGTGCCTGTGTTGTTGTTGGCCAGGCGCCAAGCACGGCAGCCAGGACAAGAACGGCAACGGTCGTCAAAGTACCGGTTGCGCGAAACATCATAGCGGACTCCTTGTTTAGTTGTGCCAACTGCTGGCGCATTGTTGCACACATTCTAACCTTTATGAGTACCACTGGCAGTTGAAAAACTGACAAATAGAGATATTAAGATGTTTTTATTTTTTATGGCCAATCCAGCCTTTGCGAAAAAAGTAATATGTAAACAGGATTGCGATGGAAAACATCATCGCCAGAGCAAAGGGATATCCCCACGCCCACTGGGTTTCCGGCATATTCCAGTGGGACACTTCAGGGTTGAAGTTCATCCCGTAGATGCCTGCTACAAACCCGAGCGGCATGAATATGGTTGCGATAATAGTTAGCACCTTCATCACTTCGTTCATCTTGTTACTGAGTGATGATAGATACAGTTCTGTCAGGCTGGCCGCTTGTTCGTGGTAGCTTTCCAGAATATCCAGAATACGGCTTACGTGGTCCTGGCAATCCCGCAGATAGAGGTCTGTCTGATCGCTGAATATCCTGTCGCCGTCACGCATCAGGGTACCCACAGCCTCTCGCAGGGGCCATGTGGCGCGACGCAGGGTCATGAGCTCACGCTTGAGGCCATGAATATGGCCCATGGTCGTAGATTCCGGTTCGGCCAGAATGGTGTCCTCAATGCTGTCCAATAGCTGGCTGTACATGTCCAGTACTGGGAAATATCCGTCGATGATTGCATCTAGAATGGCATAGGCCAGATAATCCGTACCGAACGTATGCAACCTGCTCTGGCCTTTGCGGATACGGTCCCGGACAGGGTCCAGACAATCGCCCGGCCGCTCTTGAAAGGTGAGCACATAACCTTTGCCCACAAAAAGGCTGACCTGCTCCATGTAAAGGCGTTGACCATTGGTGTGGACTTGAGCTTGACGGGTAACCACGTACATATGGTCTTCAAAATCTTCGGTTTTGGGGCGCTGGTGGACGTTAACCACGTCTTCGAGTGCCAGCGGGTGAATATTAAAAAGGCGCCCTAGTTCTTCTAGGCGGGCAATGTCAGCCAATCCATCTACGTTGACCCAGACGTGCCCCCATTTTTTGCGGAGTGCAGGGATATCCGACAGGTCTTCGAGTGGATGTTCAATGACCTCGCCCTTATCAAAGGCCATGACGTACATCGCGGTTGGTTGGGCGTCCTGATGCGCTGCCAGCGTGCCGGGTGCGGTTCCCGGTTTATGGACGTGGTGCAGTTCGTGCGGTTTGCGGCGTACCAGTGCGGCAAGGGGGCTTTTGGCCATCAAACTTTCTTCCGTTTGGTCTGTTCAGGTCTGGCGGCCGGCAATTCCTTGACATGCACATCCATTTGCGGGAACGGGATCTCGATGCCTTCCTCATGAAAGCGCTGCCATACCTTGCGGAGGATGGCGCTTTTTACGTTCAGCGTGCCGTTTTTGGGGTCTTTTATCCAGAAGGTCAGCAGCAGGTCAACAGAGCTGGCACCGAAGCCGGACAAAAGGCAATTGGGACCGGGGGTGGGGAGGACGCGTTCAACTCCCTGCGCGCATTCAATGCAAATCTGGATGGCTTTCTCAACATCAGCATTGTACGAAATGCCAATAGGTATGCGCTGGCATACAAGGTCGTTACTGTACGACCAGTTGATGACACGAGTGGTGATAAACTCTTCGTTCGGAATCAGGTGTTCCCGCCCATCAGGTGTAACGACAGAAATATAGCGGGCGCCCAGATAGGAAATGTGGCCATAGCTGTCACCAACTTCGATGACATCACCCGGTTTAATGGATTTGTCAGTCAGGATGATGATACCGCTGATGTAGTTACTCATGACCTTTTGCAGACCAAAACCCAGCCCCACACCCAACGCACCGCCGAATACAGCGAGCGCCGTCAGGTCAATCCCAAGTAGCGTGAGGGTAACAAGGAAGGCCAGCGTAATCAGTCCAACACGGACGATCTTCATGATCAGGACGCTGGCAACGGCCTTGAGTTTGATGACTTTGGTGAGGTAATACTCCAGAAAGCGGCTGACCAGGTTGGCAACCCAAACCAGAATGGCCAGCGTTACCGCACCCTGCATAATATCCAACAGCGAAATCCTGCCCGTGCCGAGCGGTAGTGCAAGGCTGTCCAGAAAGCGCAGGGACGGCTCCAGCACGCCAAGCAGGCTTGCCGCAACGGCAACCCATACGCTCAAGGCAATCAGGCGGCCGAGCGCACGGTTTTGGATCAGGTTCCCCAACAGGCTCAGGACAACCCATGCCGTCGTCAGTGTCACGGCAATATCGAACCAAGGGGTGGCGTGTTCACGGGCAAGGATGGCCCGGCCTGTGCCAAGGAAAACCAGGGCAATCAGAGGCAGCAGTACAGGGCTGAACAGCTCATATGCCTTTTTGCCGTGGGCATGTTTGGAAAGTGTTTTCTCAAGGTGCTGGCGGATAATCCAGTGCACAAAGGTCGCCAGTCCCCATGCCAGAATGAAGAAACCGGCTACATAGGCCAGGCGCTCCAAATGCTCGGGCTTTATCAGCGGTTCGATTTTCTGGTCCAGAAAAAGACGGAGTGATTGTGCGGGTTCCAGCAGGAAGGTCATGAACGTGCCATGTCTGTTTTGTTGTTGTGTAAACAACATGGTAGCAGCAAGTGCCCTGCGGGAAAACAGCCAATCTGGGTGAGGATATAGGGTGGCTTATGGTGCCGGGAGAGGGAATCGAACCCACACATCCGCAAAGATACCAGATTTTGAGTCTGGCGCGTCTACCAGTTCCGCCATCCCGGCACGGGAGGGACGGGGCAGAGATTGCGGTATTTTTGCGCATTTCGCAACAGGAAAATACATATGCAAAAAGCCCGCAGCGGATGCTGCGGGCTTTGTCGAACGGTTAGTTGGCGGTGTCGTTCCAGCCGGTCAGCTGGTTGCCGCGCTGCAGGGCCCACCAGCCCCAGAGGGCGAGGCCGACGGCGGTCGACAGGACCGGGCTGATCGCGCCCAGCAGGAAGAACGCGCCGAAGAACAGAAGGATGAACACCAGCATCGCGTACTGCGGGGCCAGGCCCAGCGAGGCGACGATCTGCTGCACGAGGCCGATGAACACGCCACCGATGACCTCGGCGAACATCAGGATGACGAACGCCACGGCGAAGCCGGCCAGGATGCCGAACACGGCACCGAGGGTACCGGCGAGCATGGTGCCGACGAGGGCGGCCATCTGGATGGTGTAGGTACCGGCGATGAAGGTCAGGCCCGCGAACTCGATGTTGCCCGGGATGAGCCGGTTGCCGGAATTGCGGGTGAAGGAGGCGAGCAGCACCATGATGAACACGGGCAGCTGGATCGCCATGAAGATGCCACCGAGGCCGAGGAACACGCCGAGCGCGCCAATGGCCGCAACAGCGGCGAAGAAGTCGTTCTTGAGCGAACCGGTGAGGGTCATAGTAGAACTCCCAGAGGTCTTAAGAAAAGATGCAGGGAATCAGGGGAAAAAGTGAAAGGTATTGCACAGAACCCCCTTTATGCCGCAAGGGGGGCATTAAATCAAGTGGAATCGGTGTGCACCCTTGCATCGACGCTGGCAATGCAGTACCCTCCGCGCGGTATTTATCGCAGGAGAAACCAGCCAACCATGTGGATTGCCCGCCACCCCGATTGTCCCCCGCAAACCGCTGGCGGCAGCGTTGTGACCATCGGTAATTTTGACGGTGTGCACCGTGGCCATCAGGCTGTGCTGACTACCGCCCGCATGCAAGCGGATGTGCTGGGCGTCCCCCTTGTCGCGCTCACGTTCGAGCCCCATCCCCGTGCGGTGCTCCGCCCCGAGCAGGCACCCGTCCGGCTGACCGAGTTTGCCACCAAAGCCACGTTGCTTGGCAAGTTTGGCGCCGATGGCGTGTACGTGATTGATTTTTCTAAGGATTACGCCAAAACCAGCCCGCAGGATTTTATCGCCGACACACTCGTAGGTGCGCTGCGTGCCAAGTGCGTGGTTGTAGGACATGATTTCTGTTTCGGCCGTGACCGCAGCGCGGGGCTTGCCCTGCTGCGCGAGATGGCGCCCGATAGCGGCTACACGGTTGAAGAAGTCACCCCCTTTGTGACAGATGGGGGTGTCTGTTCCTCGTCGCGCATCCGTGCGCTGTTGCAAGAGGGGCAAACCGACGCTGCTGAACGCCTTTTAGGCCATGCAATTATTGATTTTCGCCCGTAAAACGCGTTAAATCTAAGTCCTGATTTTATTTGGAGAGTGCCACCCATGACCGACCAGACCGCCACCGGCTACCGCGAGAGTCTGAACCTGCCGCAGACCGACTTCCCCATGCGGGCAGGTCTGCCACAGCAGGAGCCGAAGTGGATTGAGCGCTGGAGCGAAGAGCAACTCTACACCACCATGCGTAAAAAGGCACAGGGACGGCCCAAGTTCATCCTGCATTGCGGTCCCCCGTACGCCAACGGCACGTTCCACATGGGGCACGCGCTGAGCTACATCCTCAAGGACTTCATCGTCCGTGCCCGCTTTATGGACGGCTACGACGCGCCGTTCGTCCCCGGGTGGGACTGTCACGGCCTGCCGATTGAATGGAAGGTGGAGCAGGACCTCATCAAAGCCGGTAAGAAAAAAGACGACCTGAGCAAGGCCGACATCATTGCCCTGTGCCGTAAAGAGGCCGACAAGTGGTTCAATATCCAGCGTAACGACTGGAAGCGCTTCGGCGTGATGGCCGACCTTGAACACCCCTACCGCACCATGGACTTTGCAAACGAAGCCGGTGAAGTGCGCGTGCTGGGCGAGATGGTGGCAAAGGGTTGCGTGTACAAAGGCGCCAAGTCGGTCAACTGGTCAACGGTTGAGCAGACCGCGCTGGCCGAGGCTGAAATCGAATACAAAGACCATACCTCCACTGCCGTGTATGTACCATTCGAGGTTGTGGGTAAAGCAAACGAATTTGTAGTCATCTGGACGACCACCCCGTGGACGTTGCCCGCCAACCGGGCCGTGGCTTATGGCAAGGACATCGCTTACGTTAAGTTGACGGCCGTAGACGGTGACGACGCCCCCGAGTACTGGAACAAGGCCTATGTGGGTAAATCCTTCTGGGTGGCCGAGGAACTGGTTGAGCCGTTCAAGGAAAAAGCCGGTAAATGGTTTGCCAGCGGTGAGGTGAAAAAAGGCCCGTCGTTCGACGGCTGGCTTTGCCACCATCCGCTGTACAAAAACCGCCACGTCCCGATGGTCGAGGGCTTCCACGTCACTACCGACAGCGGTACGGGCTTTGTGCACACAGCACCCGCCCACGGTGCCGAGGACTTTGAAATCGGCAAGCAGTTTAATCTGGAGCTCAAATGCCCTGTAGCCGGTAACGGCACCTACGAGCCGTTTACGGATGAAGACGCCACAGAAGGCGAATTGCGTCTGGCCGGTAAGGACATCTGGCAGACACAGGACGAAATCGTCGCCTACCTGCGCGCCAATGGTCGCCTGCTCAAAGCCTATAAATACAAGCACAGCTATCCGGTGAGCTGGCGCTCCAAGGCGCCGCTCATCTTCCGCACCACGCCGCAGTGGTTTGTAAGTCTGGACAAAACCGGCCTGCGCGAAGCTGCCCTCAAGTCTATCGACAACGATGTGCAGTGGATTCCCGCCTACGGCCGCAACCGCATTTACAGCATGATCGAAAACCGCCCCGACTGGTGCATCAGCCGCCAGCGCGCATGGGGGGTGCCGATTACTATTTTCCATGACAGTAAAACAGGTGAATACCTCACCGACCCGCAGGCCTTTGAATGCGTGGCCAAGCATATCGAAAAACACGGCGTTGAAGCGTGGGACACACTCAGTGTTGATGACCTGCTGGCCGGATATAATTACAAGGGCAACAAGGCCGATCTGGTCAAGGAGACGGATATTCTGGATGTGTGGTTCGACAGCGGCACCACATGGTCGCACGTGTTGGGGCAGCGTCAGGACCTGATGCGTCCGTCAACGGAGAAGGACATGCCGCCTGCGGATATGTATCTGGAAGGCTCCGACCAGCACCGCGGGTGGTTCCACACCAGCCTGCTGACCTCGTGTGCGCTGACCGGCCATGCCCCGTACCGCCAAGTGCTGACCCACGGTTTTGTGGTGGACGGCGAGGGGCGTAAAATGTCCAAATCCCTCGGCAACGGGGTGGAGCCGCAGGAAATTATGAACAAATACGGCGCGGATATTCTACGCCTGTGGATTGCCGCATCCGACTACTCCGAGGATGTGCGCCTGTCCGACACCATCCTGCAGACGGTGGTGGATGCCTACCGCCGCTTCCGCAATACGTTCCGCTATCTGCTGTCCAACCTGGACGACTTTGACGTGAGCGCCGACATGATTGCCCACGACGAGCTGCCGGAGCTGGAAAAATGGGTGCTCAGCCGCCTTGCCGAAGAAGTGGAAAACGCGCGGAAGAACTACGACACCTACCAGTTCCACAAGGTGTACGAGCGCCTGTACAACTTCTGCAACATTGAGCTGTCCAGCCTGTATTTTGATATCCGCAAGGATTGCCTGTACGCCGATGGCTGGAACACGCCGCGCCGCCGCGCCTGCCAGACCGTGCAAAAACACCTGCTGGACGCGCTGACCACGCTGCTTGCACCGTTGATGCCGTTCACCACGGACGAAGTCTGGCGCAGTGCCTACGGTCAGGATGCCGAGAGCGTGCACCTGCAACCGTTCTTTGCCCCACATGCCGACTGGCGCAACCACACACTGGAACTGCGTTTTACAACGGCTTTGAATGTGCGGGAAGAAGCCACAAAAGCCATTGAGGCGCTGCGGAGCGCCGGTGATGTGGGCTCCAGCCTTGAAGCGGGTGTGGATGTGGGTTTGGACGCAGAGCAAGCCGAGTTGCTGGCCGATTTTGACTGGATGGAGTTCCTGATCGTGTCCGAAGCCAAGGCAGCGGGTGCGACCAAAGCCTACAAGGTTGGTCACAGCAAATGCCCACGCTGCTGGCAGTTCCGCGCTGATATTGGCAAGCATGGCACGCACCCGGACGTGTGCATTCGCTGTGGTGACGCAATGGAAGCCAACGCTGCAAAACCGCAAAACGGTGCTGCTGCCTGATGACACATCAGCGCCCATACCGCTTGGCTGTGCCGCTGTTTGTGGCACTGCTGGTCGCAGACTTTGTAACCAAGCAGCTCATGCTGGGGTGGTTGCAAAACGCACCGATTCCTGTTCTGGATGGCCTCTTGGAATGGCGGCTGGCGTTTAACCGTGGTGTATCGTTCAGCATGTTCGCGGGGACGGACGGCATGACGCAGCAGTACATTCTGGCAGGGCTTGCCGCTTTGGTTGCTGCAATTCTGCTGGTTGTTGTACGTAAATCCCATCATGTCTGCTACACAACAGGCCTTGCGTTTATTGCCGCAGGCGCCCTCGGCAACGCCCATGACAGACTGGTTTACGGCGCTGTGATTGATTTTATTCATGTTTATTACGACAAATGGTCGTTTCCTATCTTTAACGTGGCCGATTCTGCGATTACAATAGGGGTCGGTTTTGTGTTGCTGGACATGCTTCTGGGCAACGAAGGCAAGAAAAAGGAAAAACACGTATCATGACAAAATCCGCTCTTCTGGTACTTGCGGCAACAACGGTTCTGTTGGCGGCCTGCGGCAGCACACCGCTGCTTTCCAGCCATACGGCGCCGGACGAAATGGCCGTGGTCGAAGGCCCATCCTTGGCCCTGCCACCGGATTTTGAGCTGCGTCCGCCCTCCGGCACGTCGAAAACAGCAACGCCCATCAAGGATGAGCCAATTGATGCCCGTGCCATTTTGAACAAGGATGCGCAGGGCGTGTCGGCCACGGTTGCAAAACCGGATGCGGCTGACAGCTGGTTGATCAAGGCAGCAGGCGGCGACAAAGCCGACCCGGACATCCGTGAAAAACTGACTGAAAAACCCAAGGAAGAAGAAAAGAAGGAAAAAGGGTTCTTCTCACGCCTGAATCCCTTCTCGGATGATGATGAGGATACCGCGGAATAACGCGGGGGGTCCGGATGCGGTTTTATAGCAGTTGGCTGGGCTTTCTTATACTGCTTCTGGCAGTAGCTACGCCATCTGCGCGGGCTGACGATACAGTCGGCATACCGGTATTATTCAAGCTCTCCAATGGACTTAGGGTAGTTGTGGCGCCGGACCATCGGGCACCTGTTGTGGTGCAGATGGTCTGGTATAAAGCCGGTTCGATTGATGATACTCCCGGCAAGACTGGTATTGCCCATATGCTCGAGCATATGATGTTCCGAGGCACAAAAGACGTTCCTGCAGGCCAGTTTGCCGACCGGGTAGCAGCTATGGGCGGGCGTCTGAATGCGAATACCAACCAGTCCGGCACCGACTATTACGAGGAAGTGGCCAAACAATACCTGCCGGATGTGATGAAACTTGAGGCGGACCGTATGGCAGGCCTTGATTTGTCCGACGCGTTGTTCAAGCCCGAGCGCGATGTCGTGATGGAAGAGCGGAATCTGCGTTATGACAGCATTCCGCAGAAACTTTTCTACGAGCAATTCTACCGTCGCTTCTACAGTGTTTCCCCTCAGGGGAACCCGACGATCGGCTGGCCGCAGGACATTCGTAATTTTACGGCACAGGATGCGCGCGACTGGTATGCGAATTTCTATACGCCCAATAATGCTGTTCTCCTGCTCGCTGGCGATGTGACGCCCGAGGAGGGCAAAAAGCTGGCCGAGAAGTATTACGGCCAGATTGCACCACGTGCTGTTTTGCGCAAGCCTGCCCCATTGGAGCCTGTCCGGTATGAGGCGCGACGCGTGACTGTGCATAACCCCGATGCGCCGACACAAATACTAGCCCGCGCCTATCGTGGTCCGGGTTGGTTTGAGGGCATTGCCGGCGCGGCCGCGCCGGTGAACGATATTCCTGTTCTGGTGATTCTGGCACGCATTTTGGGCTACAGCCAGACAGGCCTTCTGCATCAGGAACTGGTTGTTAACCGCGGATTGGCAGATAGTGTTGCGGTTTACTACGACCCTGCCGTACGCGGGGAGGTGCCCCTGTCCATCGAGGTGCTGCCCAAGGCAGGCGTTGATATGGCGAAAGTGGAAAAAGCACTGGACGAAGTATTGGCGTCTTTGCTGACAAGCGGCGTGGATGAGGCAACTGTTACCCGCCTGGTGACGGCGACAAAGTTTGATCAGGTCTATGTGCGTGATGACCCATACCTTTACGCCTACAATCTTGGGCGTTGGTTGATTAGTGGCGGCACGCTGGATGCCTATATAAATTGGCCGGATAAACTGCCTGCCATAACCCCTGCGGATGTTCTGCGGGTTGCACGGACTTACCTGCGGCTTGAACAAAGCGCAACCGGATACCTGATGACAACACCGGCACCGGACCAAACGACCCAGCCGGATAAAGGGACAAACCAACCAAAAGAGGGAGGTTTGTAACCATGCCCGGATGGGAAGTTTTTGCACTTTTAGCCAGTTTGGCGAGTGCTGTGACGGTACAAATTAACCGCTATTACCGTCTTGAAGGTGCCGCGTTGGTACTGCTACGGTCGATTTTTCTTGTAGCGATTGTGGCGCCGTTTGCAGCGGCAGTTCCCTGGCCCGACTATAATGAATTTTACATTCTTGCCGTTGTTGTCGGCATGATGGGTTTGTTTGCCGATGTTGTTCTGTTCAATGCAGCTGCGACTTATGGCGGACGACTGACCAGCCTGTATATGGCGATTAAGATTCTGGGCGGGTTTTTCCTGTGGTCGTTTATCGACAAGGGTTTTCTGCCGGCACTGATGGTGCATCCGGGGGTTTTTGCGGGGGTCATGGCCTGTTTGGCGCTGAGTGCATTGGCGATGATGGTCATGCGCCGTAATGACGTGAGTTGGGCGGCATTGTTAGCTATTCTGCCTGCCGGCCTGATGTTGACACTGGCGGACAGTGCCTCCAAGGTGGCCATGCAGGGTGCGGAAGTGCTTTCCGGCTCGATTGTTTACACATTCATGCTCGGGCTGGTGAGTCTGGTGGGTACATCGTTGTGGTATGCCCTGTTCCGCAGACGTGCCTTGCGTACAATGTTCACGCGCCGGTCACTGACGGCTGGTGCGGCGACGGGAGCTGCTTTTGCAGTCATGCTGGGTGCAATGACGGCAGCTGTTGCACAGAGTCCTAACCCCGCATACGTGAATGTGCTGGCACTGATGAGTATGGTGTGGCTGATGATTTACCTCCGCCTCAGAAAAGAAGAGGACGAGGCCAATCCGGTAGCCGGTCTGATGTTTGTAGCCAGTGCGGCCGGTATTATTTTGCTGGTGTCGTCATGAGAGGCTTCTATGTATATGCCTGTCTGCTGGTGCTTGCAGTTCTTGCACCTCTGAACGGTTATTGCGACGTTAAGGTTCAGGCGCTGACAACACCCAAAGGTATTCCTTTCTGGCTGGTAGAAAACAAAGGCCTGCCGTTGGTTGGGGTTCGGGTGGCCTTCCGCGCAGGGTCTGCGTACGACCCGGAGGGGCAGGAAGGTTTGTCAGCTCTGACAGTAAGCCTGCTGAACGAAAGTGCAGGCGGCATGGACGCCAAAACTTTTGCCGAGTATGTGCAGGGCCTTGGTGCCCATTTGGATATTGCGACCGAAGACGATATTGTTGGCATAACACTTACCTCGCTGCGCGATAGCCGTGTTGAAGCAGCCAGAGCTTTACATGCCGCCATTGTAGAACCTGCCTTTACGCGCGACGATACGCGACGCATCCGTGATGCCATGGCCGTTGTTGTGCGCCAGAATCAGGTAGACCCTGCGGTCAGGGCATCGCGGGAACTGCGCAAACTTATCTACGCCAAGCATCCCTATGGCCACCCTGTAAATGGGTATCTAAACACGCTTGAAAAGCTTGATAGCGGTGACGTTAGACGCTTTTACAAAACCTATTATACCCGTGCGAATATGTCGGTCAGCGTTGCTGGAGATATTACACCAGAGGAAGCGGCGGCGTTTGTGGATGCAGCGATTGATGGCCTGCCTGAAGGTAAAACCCCTGAGGATATTCCAGTATCCTACACCCCGCCTGCACAGTATTTGTTCGTCGAGCGGGATATCCCGCAGACCCATATCCGCATGGGGCATTTGGGGATAGACCGTAAAGACCCCGACTATCCCGCCGCACAGCTTTTGAACTATGCTCTGGGTGGGCCGGGATTCAGCTCCCGTCTGATTAAAAAGATCCGTGTTGAGGCGGGCCTTGCCTACAGTGTGGGGAGCTACATGAATCCGAATCATGTCGGTGGTACGTTCGAGGTATATGCACAAACCCGTAACGCCAATGCCGAGCGTGTGATTGCTATGATTAAGGACCAGATCAAGCGCATCCGTGCTTATGGTATTGAAGCGGATGAGTACCATATGGCGCAGGATTATATGTTGGGCTCT
Source organism: Pseudomonadota bacterium (assembly GCA_016125375.1). Classification (GTDB taxonomy): domain Bacteria; phylum Pseudomonadota; class Alphaproteobacteria; order UBA1280; family RI-95; genus RI-95. Next base: position 23,903 of record WGLU01000003.1, read on the forward strand.
TTCCCCCGGAGTATTGCCGGCACACGTGATCTGCTGCGTCAGATGACGATTATGCAGATGGAAGATTTGGGTACGGATTATCTGAATACATGGCCCGAGCGTATCCGTAACGTCACGCGGGAGGATATATTCCGTGTAGCCAACCGGCTGCTTGACCCCGCGCGTCTGACTGTCGTGGCAGTTGGCGGCAAAGCCGCAGATAAGGCGGGTGACAAGTAATGGATTTGTTTGAGGCTGCGACCCGCCAGACGACCCATGGCGGGGGCAATGAGCCCCTGAGCGTAAGCCAGATATCCAACCAGTTACGCCTGATGGTGGAACGCTCGTTTGCACGGGTGGCTGTGCAGGGGGAGGTTTCAGGCCTTAAGGCTGCTGCGTCCGGTCATATTTATCTGAACCTGAAAGACAGCGACGCTGTGCTGGCTGCGGTCATCTGGCGTTCGGCGGCCGATAAAATACGTATCGCCCTCGCAGACGGGCAGGAGGTTGTCGCCTACGGCAAGTTGACGACATACGGTGCGCGCAGCAGTTACCAACTGGTGATTGACAGGGTAGAGCTGGCAGGGCAAGGGGCGCTGATGGCCCGCTATGAAGAGTTGCGCCAGCAGTTCATCGCCGAAGGGCTGTTTGATGACGCGCGTAAGAAGTCTGTTCCCTATCTGCCCTCCGTGATTGGCGTTGTCACCAGCCCGACGGGGGATGTGATACGGGACATCCTGCACCGTCTGGCTGACCGCTGCCCGCGCCGGGTGCTTGTATGGCCAACGGCTGTACAGGGCGTCGGCGCCAAAGAGGGGATTGCCGCAGCCATTGCAGGCTTTAACAACCTGCCAGCTGATGGCGATACACCGCGCCCGGATGTCATTATTGTTGCGCGCGGCGGCGGGTCGCTTGAAGACCTTTGGGCGTTTAATGAAGAGATTGTTGTCCGTGCTGTCGCCGCATCGGCCATTCCGGTTATCAGTGGTGTCGGGCATGAACCGGATTACACCCTGACTGACTTTGCCGCGGACCTGCGCGCCCCCACACCTACCGCGGCAGCGGAGCTTGCTGTGCCTGTGCGTGGAGACCTGCTTTATATCCTTAGCAGCTGGCAGACGCGCATGCAGGGGGTTATGCGCAAACGAATTGCCGATAGCCAGCGGCAGATTGCTCTGATGCGCCGCGCGCTCCCGGACCCCCAGCGCCTGATTTACGACCGCAGCCAAAAGCTCGATGACCGTGCCGAACGGCTGCATCATGCCATGCGTAACCGATTGGCCGTGCGCCGCCAACGGTTGGAGAGTATTACACCACGTGTGAACCGCAGCCTCCTGCGGCGGTACTTTGATGCCCGGGGCGAGCAGCTCGGCTTTGCCCGCAAAACGATGCTGGCTGCGGTTGCGAAACGTTTAGAGCATGCCCAACAGGTGTTTGCCCATACGGGTAAACGGCTGGACCGCCGTCTGATTGATGCACCGGTCAAAAAACATCAGGCGGAACTGGCGCGGCTGTTTCAACTGCTGCATAGTTACTCACCCGAGGGGCCGCTTCAACGCGGGTACGTTTACCTGACCGATGGCCATAAAAATGTGATAAAGGATGCGGATACCTCTGCCGTTGATGTCGTGGTACACTTCAAAAATAACAAAACAAGAAACGCAAAACTGACATGAGATTGTTGATTTTTGTCTGGGCTGTCAGCTTTTTACCGCAGACAGTACAGGCGATGGAAGTCGTCCGCGGGGTGTTCCGTCAGGGCGGCTTTATGGTAGGCCATACACAGCCAACCGATAAGGTTGCCTTCAATGGCGCACCTGTTCCCGTGGGGCGCAGCGGCTTGTTTGTTATTGGCTTCGAGCGTCACGAAAAAGCAGAGGCCGATGTTAAAATTACCCATGTGGACGGCACGTCGGAGTCCCAGAGCTGGATTATCGAACCGCGCACTTACGAGGTGCAACATGTGACAGGTGTAGCACCGAAGCATGTGAACCCAGACCCTAAAGAGATGAAATGGATTGCGGCGGATACGAGAAAAATTGACGCTGCACGCGACGTTTTTGCCGACCTTCCCTACGTCAAGAGCACGTTTGCATGGCCTGTCAGCGCAACCATCAGCGGGGTTTATGGCAGTGCCCGTACCTTTAACGGCGAAGAGCGCAGTTGGCACAAGGGGCTGGATATCGCAGCACCCAAAGGTGCCGTTGTGCATGCCCCGGCGGATGGGGTTGTGCGCTTGGCCCTGCCCAATTCGTTCTTTAACGGGAACATGGTCATCCTTGATCATGGTCACCAGTTCTACACGTACTATGCCCACCTCGATAGCATTGCCGTTAAAAACGGGCAGCTCGTCCGGACGGGTGATGTGATGGGTAAGGTCGGCGCAACCGGCCGTGCAACCGGCCCTCACTTGCACTGGGGGGTCTACTGGCGTAAAATAGCATTAGATCCGATGCTGCTTATGACGGAAGGAGGGAAAACAGAATGAAGTTCCTTCTTGCAGCTGTGCACTGGTTCCTCTACTGCGCCACGTTCGCGCTGGCGGTGCATCACTATCATCCCCTTAACGTAACCGTATACCCGTGGCTCTACTATGTGCTGGGGCTTGCCGTTGTGGGTATCTCGCTGATGATTATGGTGTTTCACATTGTCGGTGGCGGCCTGATGGGCCTGTCCGCAGGCGGTGTGCTCTCGGGTATGAAATACGGCTTTATGGTAGGTATGACCATGGCCGTAGGCCGCTTGTGGCCATATCTGTTCGCCATTGCATTGGCGTCCGGCCTGTTCAATATCCCCTGGTATCACTGGCATACGTGGGGTTTTCTGATTCTGGCGATTCTGGCAGGCGGTCTGGATGTTCTGGGGCGGTTCTTCCGCCACGGTCACAACCCAGCATCTGGTACCAGTAGCTGATTATCCTTCCTTAGGGAAGCGGCGGTGGAACCACATCCACTGTTCGGGGTTGCGGGTAATGGCATCTTCCAGCAGTTTGTTGAAAAGCGCTGTGTTCACCTGAACGTCGTGCTGGTGATCTCCCGTGCGGGTAAGTTGTACCGGCGGCCAGACTTCAGCGGTAAAACGCCCACCTGATGTACGCCAGCAAAAAGCCGGGATGACGGGCAGGTTCTTCTTGAGTGCCAGTTCCGCAAGGGCCGGTGCCGTCATGACCTGATGGCCAAAGAACGGTGCAGCAATGCCGTCATTCATTTTCTGGTCGATCAGCATGCCGACGCTGTGTTTTTGCCCGAGCGTTTTCAGGATTTGCCGCGCCCCGTGCGCTCCTTTGGGGATTTGTATCGCGCCACTGAGCGCGCGGGTGCCAACCATGAGCCTGTCCACCAGCGGGTTGTTTGCCGCCCGGTAGACCGAGGCGCAGGGGATGCCCTGTGCGGCCAGCGCCATGCCCAGCATATCCCAGTTGCCGACGTGCCCGGTCATCATCAGGATGGGGCGTTCGGTGCCGATGTGCTCCAGACCGCGGATGTCCACCTTCTTGGCCAGTTGCGCAGGCGGCAGGCGGTAAACCTGAGGGAACTCAGCCATTGTACGGGCAAAATTGACCAGCGCCGCCTGCTGGGTACGGCGCATATCTGCCGCGGGCATGTCGGGGAAGGCTTTGCGCAGGTTTGCCCGTGCTGTCTGGTTAAAGCTGGCTGGCAGGGTGGCAATAAACCAGCCGAGCGTTCCGCCAAGTGCACTGGCTGCGCGGAAGGGCAGCAGGCGGCACAGGGTATAAAAAGCCCAGACAAAAGCAAACTCCAGCACGTGGGACAGGCGTTTCATCGGGCTATTTTCCCTTCAATAAAAGTCAGCAGATCTTTCAGGCTTTCAGGCTCCACCCGCGGTGCCAATGCAATAACACCCGCACGTTGGGCGGCGCTCAGGCGGGCAGCATCTTTGGCGGTGGTCACCAGCACGGCACCCCGTGCCTGCGCCAGTGCACGCAACTTGGTGATTTCATCGTCCGTATAGGGGTGGTGGTCAGCAAACTTAATGCCCTCGACTACGCGCACGCCCTGCACTTCCAGACGTTTAAAAAACTTATCCGGCAGGCCAAGGCCGCAAAAAGCCACTACCGATTTATCCAGCAACGGCTGGATCTTTTCCGGCGCCATTTTGGGGTGGAACAGGGGCTTTGCCAGCAGGCGGGGCATGCTGTCGTTGCCGCTGGGGCGATCGCCCATCAGCACAACCGCATCCACGCGGGCGGCGGCTGTAATAGGCTCGCGCAGGGGGCCTGCGGGTATCAGTTTGCCGTTGCCCAGACCGTGTGTAGCGCTGATGACCAGCAGGTCTGCGTCGCGGGCAAGTTTCCAATGTTGCAGGCCGTCATCCAGCAGCAGCAGGGTCGCGCCTTCTGCAACGGCTTGCTTTGCGCTGGCCACGCGGTCACGGCCAGCCCAAATGGCGACATTCGCGCTCAATGCCTGAAAAAGCTCAACAGCTTCATCACCAACCTGAGCTGCCGTATCATCGGTGTCAACGCGTTTGCTGCGCACAGTACTGCCGTAGCCACGGGTCAGGATGGCCACCTGATAGCCCTTAGCGGCCAGCGCAGTTGCCAGTCCCATCACCAGTGGTGTTTTGCCACTTCCCCCTGCCGTCAGATTACCGACCGAGATAACAGGAACGTCCGCCCTGTAGGGGGTATGGCGCAAGCGGTCGACGCACAGGCCAAGCCGATACAACCAACTGAGCGGGGCAAGCATCTGCGCCTGCCATGATGGTGTTTTGCTGTACCAGAAAGCGGGGGTGCGCATCAGGCGGGCCCTCCTTGCAGGGCGGCCAGAATAACCTGTGCGGCGCGCGGTGTGGCACCTGCCAGATTCGCCAGTGCAGCGGCGCCTTTTTGTCGGGCAGCATCGCGGGCGTCAGCATCGGTCAGTAGCGGCAGGAGGACGGCTTGCAGGGCGGTGGTATCTGCTACCTGTATGAGGGCACCGGTGCTTGTCAGCAAGGCCGTCATCTCGCGGAAGTTTTCCATATGCGGGCCACACAGGGGCACGGCACCGAGTTTGAGTCCCTCGATGGGGTTCTGCCCGCCGTGGGGGATAAAGCTGCCACCAATGACGACAGCATCGGCAAGGCGATACCACAGGCCCATCTCCCCGATAGTATCTGCCACATAAAAGCTGGTGGCGGCGTCTGGCAGTTCCTGCAGGGCGCGGCGGCGCACGGCGTGCCCCTGCGCACGCAGCGCGTCGGTAATCTGGGCGCCGCGGTGGGGGTGGCGCGGGGCAATCAGCGTCAACAGGTTGGGAACCTGCTCTGCCAACGCCGTGTGCACGTGGGCGAGCAACTCCTCCTCGTTATGGTGGGTACTGGCAGCCACCAGCACGGGGCGCTTGTCGATAATGGTGCGGAGCTGTTCCAGCAGCGCGGCATCGGCGGGCAGGGGGGCGGCGTCGTATTTGATATTGCCGTTGGTGACCACATTGGTGGCGCCTAGGTCGCGCAGGCGGCGGGTATCCTCGTCGCTTTGGGTCAGGCAGGCCAGAAAACGCGACAACAACGGCTGGATCCACCAGCGCACCCAACGGTAGCGGCGATAGGAACGGTCGGACATGCGCGCGTTCAACAAAATGGGGTTCGGCGCGCGGGTCAGCAGTTCCGGCCAGAACTCCGACTCCACAAAAATGCTCACATCCGGTTGCCAGTAATCCACGAACATCGCCACACTGAAGAGGTAATCCAGCGGTACATATTGGTGGAATGCCCGCTCTGGCAGGCGCTTTTCCGCCAGCGCCGCGGATGTGCGGGTGCCGGTGGTGACCAGAATGTGCAGGTCGTCACGCGCGGCCAGCAGGTGGTCAAGCAGCGGCAGCAGGCTTTGCAACTCGCCCACGCTGGCGCCGTGCATCCAGATCAGTTTACCTGGTGGGCGGGGCAGCTTTGGGCGCCCCAGCCGTTCGTTCATGCGCGACCAGTCTTCCTTGCCGCGCAGCAGGCGGATGAAGATGCTCACATCCACCAGCGGGCTGACCAGCAGGAGCAGAGTACGGTAAAGCCAAATCATGCCGCAGGCTCCGTATGGGGGCGACCTGTGGCGTCGTCAGCCGCATTTTGAGCCGCGGTCATACGGGCTTCCAGTTCGGTGCGCAGGGCGTTTATATCGGTGCTGTCACGGGGGATGACCATGGGCTCACCCCAAACAATACGCACGCGTGAAAATGGGCGCGCAATCAGGAATCTGTCCCAGCTTTTAACCTGCTTACCCGCCGATGTGCTGATGCTGACAGGCAAAATGGGCAGGCCGCTCATGCGGGCAATTTCCAGCACACCGTCCTGCGCGTGCATGCGGGGGCCTTTGGGGCCATCCGGCGTGATGAACAGCGTCTCGCCCGCTTTTGCCAGCCGCAGAAGGGCTTTGACGGCGCCCGCGCCGCCTCTGGTGGAAGAGCCCTGCACGGTTTTAATCCCGTGCCACTGTGCTGCGTAGCTGACCAGCCGCCCGTCGCGGTGGGCGCTGATAAGGGCATGCACCGTGTGCGGGCAATGGGCGAAAAAGCAAGGCATCAGCAACAGGCGGCCATGCCAGACGGCGACGATGACTGGCTTGTCGGCGTCCCAGTAGGCTTTAGGGTAGTGGGCGTTTTCTTCGGTAACAGAGGCTGTCACCTGTGCGAGTGCCGTATACATGCCAATCAGTCGACCCGCCAGTATTTGTGCGGCGGTGGATTTGAACAGCTTTTTCAGCAGGCGTTTCATGGGTTGATTACTCCCCGGCCTGAACCTTGTACAGTCCAGCGTAGATGCCGCCCTGTGCCATCAGCTCGGTGTGTGTACCGGTTTCGGCGATGCGGCCTTCCTGCATCACGATAATACGGTCAGCGCCTACGACAGTAGACAGGCGGTGCGCGACAACCAGTGTTGTGCGGCCTTTCATCAGGCGCTCCAGTGCGGCTTGTACTTGTTGCTCCGATTGGGTGTCCAGCGCACTGGTGGCTTCGTCCAGCAACAGGATAGGTGCGTTTTTCAGCAACGCGCGGGCAATGGCGATGCGCTGGCGCTGGCCGCCGGAAAGGTTGGTCCCCGCCTCGCTTACCGGAGTGTCGTAGCCGTGTTCCAGCTTGCCGATAAAGTCGTGGGCGGCTGCGTCCTTCGCGGCGGCAATGACCTGCTCGCGGGTGGCGTTTGGGTTGCCGTAGGCAATGTTGTTGTAAATGGTGTCGGTGAACAGCGCCACCTCCTGCGTGACCAGCGCAATATGGCTGCGCAGGCTGGCCAGCGTCACGTCGCGGATGTTCTGACCATCAATAGCAATGGTGCCTCTGATGGGGTCAAAAAAGCGCGGTATAAGGTTGAGGAGGGTGGATTTGCCCGCGCCTGAGGGGCCTACAACCGCCACTGTTTCACCCGGTTTAATCGCCAGCGTGGTAGGGTGCAGGGCATGGGTGCCGTCACCGTAGGCAAAGCTGACCGCATCAAACTGGATGGCGCCTTTTTTGACGGCAAGGGTATGGGTGCCGCTATCGACAACGGTCGGCGGAGTATCCATCAGGGTAAAGGCGCGCTCGGCGGCGGCCATACCGTCCTGCAGGACGGTGTTGATGTTACTGAGCCCTTTGAGCGGGCGGTAAATCAGCAGCAAGCTGACCAAAAATGACATGAACGCACCGGCGGTCAGGCTACCGCCGCGCACCTGAAGACCGGCGTAAACGATGACGACTGACAGAGAAACGGCACCCATGACTTCCACCAGCGGGGAGGAGATGGAGCGCACCCGCGCGGCCTTCATCATCAGCTTGAAGACCTGCCGGATGTTCTGCTCGGAGCGTGTAATCTCGCGCTCTTCCATCGTGTAGGTTTTGACCTGCCGGTTGTAGGCAAAGGTTTCGTTCAGCATTTGCGCCAGTTCGCCAGCGGCTTCCTGCGTGCCGGCAGAATATTTGCGCATCCGCTTACCGATTTTAACAATCGGCAGAATCACCATCGGGAAAACTGTCATGGAGAGCAACGCCAGCTTCCAGTCCTTGTCGAACAGGTTGACGGTCAGGCCCACAATCATGGTGGCGTCGCGCATGCTGCCGGTTATTGCCTGAGAGAAGGCGGAACGCAGGCGGTGCAGGTCGAACAGGAAGCGCGCGCTAAGGCCCGCTGTCGTGTGCTGCTGGAAGAATCCAAGATCTTGATAAATAACGTGTTTATAGAGGTCACGCTGAAGGCTGGCAACAATGTCCTGGCCGATGTATTCCATCAGCACGTTCTGCCCGTACTCGGCAACGCCTTTGACGAGGTATACGGCGATGATAATGACGGGCAGGGTATACAGCAGCGGGCTGTCGGTATTGCTGAGCACATCGTCCACCAGCGGCATCACAAGGTGGGCAAAAAACGCCGTGCTGCCTGCCACAATCAGCATACATACCACAGCAAAGCCCAAGCGGCCCACATGGGGCCGCAAGTAGCTTTTTGCCAGTCGCCTGAACAGGTCTATGCTGCGGGTTTCGGTCACGTTATCCGTGCCCTTACTTTTGCCCGATTGGCTCTTCGATTTTCAGGAACTCTTCCCAGTGGTGGAGGAGGGTATTGTCGGTGCGTACCGCCATCAGCAGATTCAGCAGACCTTCGTAGCTGAGGGTAATCAGGCTTTCTTCAGGACAATCAATAACGTCCATGCCGTCAATGGTAACCTTAAACACAGGGGCACCGGTAACGGGGCTAAAGCCTTTCTGGAACGCAGCCAGGCTCTCGCGCACGTTTTTACGAACGTTTTCTACCGAGCCGTAGTGCTCGCGCAGTTTGCGCAGCTTTTCCTTGTCCTCTTTCAGGAAGTACTCTTCTTCCCGGACACGTTTCATTTCATCCCACGAGGAAGTGCTCATTCATTCATCCTTTCAACAAAACAGGCACAATTCTGCGCAAAGATATAGCATAACTTTGGCCTGTCCACACAACACTAAAAGCATATTCTGCCATGTTTGACGGTGTTTGTGTAAAACACCGTGCCTGTGGTACAACGGTGACGATGAAAAACTGGATTTTCCCGCTCCTGCTGACCTGTACCGGCCTTGTTGCCGGCACGTTGCTGTATATGGGGAGTGCGGATGTTATGGCGCAAGCTTTTATCACAGATTATCAGCATCCCGCATGGTCGTGGCTGACTCTGCTGGGGGATGGCACCGTGCAGGTGCTGGGTTGTATCGGTATGGGTATTTTTACCTACTTGCGCGGCCAGTATGCCTTGTCACGGGCCTGGTACTGGGCTGCGCCGCTGTCCCTTGTGGCAGGAGTCGCAGGGCAGGTGGTGAAATGGTTCTTTGGTCGCCCGCGTCCCAAACTTTCACCCGAGCTGTATGATTTTCAGTGGTTTGAAACAACGGCGAAACTGCACAGCTTCCCGTCAGGTCATACATTAACCAGCTTTGCCATTGTTGCCATGGTTGCGGCGTTTTATCCCAAGGGGAGGTGGGTTCTGCTTGTTCTTGCGGGTCTGGCGGGCCTGTCGCGCATCTTTGTTGGTGCCCACTGGCCGGGGGATGTGGTTTGCGGCGCATTTTTGGGTTATGCTTTGGGGCACGTGCTCGCACGGCTTAAAAAACTGTCCACTTACAAGGATTTGACCGAACAATGAGTTTTATTGAAACCCGTCTTGGCGCCAAGGTGCCGCAACCGGCACAGGTGAAAAAGCAAAGTTTCTGGACGGGGATGAGCATGACGTTCGTGCTCCTCATTGCGGGTGTTATTTCGCTTTTTGTTGTCGGGCTGGGGAACACCGGCCTGTTTGATGTGGACGAGGCTATTTTTGCACAGGCCAGTGTGGAGATGATGGACAGTGGCGACTATGTAACCCCCACCTATAACGGGGAGCCACGCTACCACAAGCCGCCCCTGATTTACTGGTTGCAGGCATTCAGTATGAGCATCTTCGGCATCGGTGCACTGGGCGCGCGGTTGCCGTCCGCCATTTGCGGTATTGTGACCGTTTTCATGTTCTACAACGTTGTCTCGCAGCTGAGCAGAAGTAACCGTTACGCCCTGATAGGTGCGTCCGTTCTGGGGTTCAACCTGTCATTCCTGATGGTGGCGCGGGCTGCCATTGCCGATATGGTGCTGAACATGTTCATGTTAGCCCTGACGTTGATGCTGGTCGGTAATGTGCTGACCTACCGGCGGCATGCCTTTCCCCTCATTATTGCCGGTTTTGTCATGGGGTTGGGCCTGCTGGCCAAGGGACCTATTGCTGCTGTTGTGCCGGGCGTCATTGTGCTGATGGTCGTGCTGCTGCGCCCTCAGGTCGGATACAACTTCCGCTGCGCTGATCCTTTTGTGATTGTACCTGCCGCGTTTCTGGGGCTGATTCCCTGGGCGGTTCACCTGACAAAGGAAAAGGGGTTCGACTTCCTGCGCGAGTTCATCATGGTGCATAACATTGGACGCTATACCGAAACCATGGGTAACCATAGTGGTCACTGGCACTACTATCTGGTGGTGCTGCTTATCGGATTCTTCCCGTGGGTCCTGTTTTTGCCGAGCGCTGTTACAGGCCGGTTGAGTACCTTCTGGAAGGACTTGCGTGGTGATAGTCCGCGGGATGCACTTCCGGTTATTGGCTTTTTGTGGATGGTTTTCGTGCTGGTGTTGTTCAGCTTCTCGGCGACGAAACTGCCGCACTACGTGCTCTTTGCCTTGCCGGGGGCTGCATTGCTGGTTGCTGACCGTCTGGACAAGCTGGCAGAAAAACCGTTGCTCGGGGTGAACTGGCTGTGGATGTGGCCATACATGATGGCTTTTGCCCTGCTGTTCCTGCTACTGCCCTATCTGCCGGAGTTTGCGCTCCGCCGTGGTGACCTGTACATGGCCGTCGAGCCTTGGCTGGCGGCGCATGGCTGGACAGTACCTGCAATCACCGACGCACAGGTTCTGGTCGTGTTGCGTCAAAAAATCGACTGGGGTGTCGCGCCGGCCATGATTGGTGCCATCATGCTGATTGGCTTTAGTATGTCCATGATCATGATGACGCGCGGGATGCGCCAGGGGGCCATGGTCATGGCTGTGACAATGTGGATGAGCCTGATGCTGACAGTCATGGGCGTGGTCCCCACCGTTTATGCCTACATGCAGGAACCGCTGGCACGTATTGCGCAGGAAATTAAACAGGTTTATAACCCGGACACGGACAAGGTTGTGTTTTACAGCCTGCACCAGCCAAGTGTGCGCTTTATCAGCGGCGTACCTTTTGTGCCTAAGGACAGCGCGGCATCTGCTGTGGATGTAAAAGCCAAGCGGCTGATGGTTGTCCTTGAGGAGGAGAAGCTCGACAGTCTGAATGCCCAGCTTGGTATGGGCAGCAAACGGGAATGCTTTGGCGGATATTGTTTGGTTAAAATTGGATTCTAGAAAACATGGCGACAACAAAAAAAGCACCGGCTAAAAAGGCAGCGCCCAAGGCGGCTGTAACTGGTAAAATCGACGTATCCGTTATTGTGCCGTTGTATAACGAGGAAGAGTCGGTCCCCCACTTGCTCAAACGTATTGCCGATGTGATGCGCAAACACAAATGGACGTGGGAGCTGATTTGTGTGGATGACGGCTCCAAAGACACCACCGCACAGGTGCTGGACAAATCCCGTAAGGACTACCCCGAGCTGGTGCCGGTTTATTTCCGCCGCAACTACGGCCAGACAGCCGCCATGCAGGCCGGACTCGACCATGCCCGCGGGGACGTGATGGTGACCATGGATGGTGACCTGCAGAACGACCCGAACGATATTCCACGCCTGATGGAGCGCATCAAACATGTGGATGTGGTTTCCGGCTGGCGGAAGGACCGCAAGGACAATACATTCATGCGGACTATCCCTTCGCGGATTGCCAACCGTCTGATTTCGTCGGTGACAGGGGTGGAGCTGCACGATTACGGGTGTTCGCTTAAGGCCTACCGCCGCGAGGTTATCGAGAACGTGCGCCTGTACGGTGAACTGCACCGGTTCATTCCGGCGCTGGTATCGCAATACGGTGCCACGATTGAAGAGATGGTGGTTACCCACCATGCCCGCGAGCATGGTGTGTCCAAATACGGTATCAGCCGCACGTTCCGGGTGATTCTGGACCTGCTGGCCGTTAAGTTTTTCCTCAAGTACCTGCACCGTCCCATGCACGCTTTCGGTATGGTCGGCCTGTCGTGCCTGACGCCGGGTGTGCTGATTTGCCTGTACCTGACTTTGTTGAAGATTTTCACCGGAGCGGAAATCGGCTCCCGTCCGCTGCTGATGATGGGCGTCATGCTGATTCTGATAGGGGTGCAGCTGTTGGGAATGGGGATTCTGGGCGAGCTCTTGGTCCGTATCTACCATGAACCTCTGGGGCGCAAGCAATACATCCTGCGCGATGGCCCCAAACGCCGCTGATGCTTAAACTCCTGCTCAAACTTGCGGTAACTGCCGGCCTGTTCTGGTGGCTTTTGTCGCAGGTTGACAGTGCGTCGCTCCGCACATTGCTGGCACAGGCCCAGGCGGGCTACCTGCTGCTGGCGGTTGCCATTTACAGCACGGGTGTTGTGGTGTCCGGCTGGCGGTGGCAGGCTGTTGCGCGTGCCCTGCGGCTCCGGCTTTCGCTCGCATTCTTTGTCCGCAAATACTATGAGGGTATGTGGTTCTCGCAGGCGTTGCCGAGCGGTATCGGAGGCGATGTTGTGAAGGCTTATGCACTGACCAAAGCCTCGGGTAAAGCAAAACCGGCGGTGATGAGTGTGCTGTTGGAGCGTGCCTCCGGTCTTGGGGTTCTGGTGGGTTTGCTGGCGCTCAGTATGCCGCTTTTGTGGCAGTTCTTTCCCGGGCATCCTGTTTTCTGGCTGCTGCTTTTGTTGACGGGTTGCGGCCTTGCGGCTGTTCCTGTGCTCATGTTTGCTGTCCGGTGGGAAGGGTTGTATACCCGTAAGGCAACGCGGTTCTTCTGGCGCCTGTCGCGGGATGTCAACCGCGTCTTTTTTGCCTCGTGGGGACGGTTGTTGGTGCAGGCCGGCAGTTCCCTGTATGTGCAATTGGCCAGTATCGGGGCTTTCTGGTGTGTGGCGCAGGCGCTCGGCCAGCAAGTCGACTTTATGGTGTGCGTTGCTCTGTGCCCGCCGCTGTTCCTCCTGTTGGTCCTGCCCGTATCACTGGCGGGTTGGGGACTGCGCGAAGGCGCTGCTGTTGGGCTTTTTACGCTGGCTGGCGTTATGGATGCACCTGCGGCACTTGCGGTATCGCTTGTCTATGGTGTGGTGACGCTGGCAACGGCGGTGCCGGGGGGTGTCTTCTGGATAACTGACAGATCAAGGTTGGTTGCGGCCAAAGATGTCAGGTAAAAACAAAGTGGCGGGGCAAAAACCCCGCCATTTGCGTTCAGGAAAATGTAAGGCGCCTAAAACCTGCCGTCCGTCTGGTGCCGTGCGGCGATGCGGTCTGTAAACCGCATGGGTTTTTCAGCTGGGGCTGCGGGGCGCTGTACGCTAAGCACATCTGCCTTGGCCTCGACGTTCTCTACCCAGCCGAGCTTGCCTAAGGCATACGTGCCGAATATCGCAAAGAACGCAAATGTCAGGAGTGTGCGCATTCAGGGCCCTTTATTTTCTTTTTATCCCTTTTGCCGGATAGGTTAGTATCTGGCCTTACACACCTTTATGGAGTCGTATACAAATGGATAACGGACAGGCGTCAGACATGTTGGAAAACCAAATGAATGCGCCGTATATCAACGTACTGGACCAAATTGACCACGCGGCTGTTCTTGCCCCGCGTGTGGCACGTATTCGCCGACTGCGCGGCTACATCCGGCGTTTGTGGCCAAATGGTCACCCGACGCGTTTTGTCCATGTATCGGGCACCAATGGTAAGGGCTCGGTAAGCCGTTTTCTGGAAACCGGATTCTCCCTGCTCGGGACCGCTGGTTCCTACACGGGGCCGCACCTGTACGACTACCGTGACCGTTTCAGCGTGAATGGCCGTGCCGTTACGCCGGCCGAAGTAACTCTGGCGTGGGAAGAGGTGGTTTGGCCTCTGTGCGTGGAACTGGCAGAAACCAACCCGGAACATATCCCGGACTACAGCATGTGCGGCATTTTGCTGGCTCTGGTCCTGTTCGACCGCCGCGGTGTGCAATGGGCAGCCATGGAAACCGGATGCGGCGGCCGCTATGATGGCCGTATGGCGCTTGATGTCGAAGCGACCGTGCTGACCAACGTCGGCGACGACCACCCGGGTACGCTGGGCGATACCCGCTGGCAGCGTGCCATCGAGAAGGCAGGTTCCGCCCGTAAAGACGTGCCTATGTTTATTGGCGATATTGAAGATGAAGAGGGCGAGGCTGTTCGCCAGATATGCGCTCATATCGGCGCACCGCTGCATACCGTTGGCAAACGCCGTGCCCAGTCCCTGAGGGCGGAGCTTAAAGCGGCATACCCCAAGGGTCTGCCCGCTAACTCCATGCTGCACAGTGACCACCAGCTGGCCAATGCGGCACTCGCCATTTCCGTTGTTGCCCGTCTGGCGCCTCAGGTGAGCCGTCCGGACATGCTGGAAAAACTGGCAGGCATGACCTACGAAGGCCGATTCCAGCAAATTGAAAGCGGTGTCTATGTGGATGTGGCGCACAACCCCAACAAGGTTGCCGCGCTGATGCATGATGTGCGTATCCGTTTGGGTAATGCCCGTGTGGCCTATGTGCTGGGGATGAGCGAAAGCCGCCATGCCGGTGCCATGTTTGCCGATCTGGCCGCGAGTGCCGTACACCTTGTTGTGACCGAGGGGAGCTTTAAAGCGACACCGGCAGAAGAGGTTGCGGCGATTATCCGGACCCTGAACCCTAAAATACCTGTGGAAGTGATTACCGACCCGCGCGCCGCTGTTGCCCGGGCCAAAGAGGTCAAACATCACGGTGGCGCGGATGCCGTTGTTGTGACAGGCTCTACCTATATGCTGGACGCCGCCTTCAATACCGACCCCTACATGCGCAAAATCAACAGCAGCTATGGCTGGCGGTTTGACAAACCTGCCGCCTGAGGCACTGCTCGCCCGGTGGCGCTGGCTGGATGCCCCGTACACGGCAGGCCGCGCCTGCGGCAGTGGTGATAGGTCTGTCCATACCTGTAAGCGTTCCGGTAAGCTGGCTCTGGCCAGTGTGCATGGCATTGCCCATTACAGCGGCCCTGCCGAGGATGACTACAAAAAACCCGATGCCTACACAGGTGGCCTGACCGAACTGGTTGCGGAGTTGGTCCCGTGCAGTGTTGTTGCCAACCGGCTGCGTGTGCCGGACATCAATCCTCATGCGGGCGAGGCCGAGGCAGAGCGGGTTCTCAAAGACTGGCAGCAACAAGGGGTGTGCCACATTCTGGATATTCATGGTGCCAAGGCCGATTGCGGTTTTGATATTGCCATAGGCACGGGTGGCGGCGTGACATCTGCACAACAGCCTATGATAGAACTGGTGGAAAAATGCGCCCGTGTACACGGCCTTGATTGTGCCCTGAATCCCCCTAATTATGCGGCCTTGGGGAGTGTTACCCTGACCCGCAGAATGCTGGATGCCAACTTTGATGGTATTTTACAGCTGGAAATATGCCGCACCAGCCGCCATCCTTTTAACGGAGATCGGCGGGCGGCTACATTGGTGGCCTTCCTGACCCAGTTGGCAACCCTGTTAAATACCGAGAGTTTATGAGCACAAAATCCACAGACTGGTGGCGTGGCGCCGTTATTTACCAAATCTATCCCCGCAGCTTTGCCGACAGTAACGGCGACGGTGTGGGCGACCTCAAAGGCATTACCGATAAACTGGACTATGTGGCCGCTCTGGGCGTGGACGGTATCTGGATTTCCCCCTTCTTCAAGTCACCGATGAAAGACTTCGGGTACGATGTTTCCAGTCATCGGGACGTCGACCCCATTTTCGGGACGAACGACGACTTTGATATTCTGCTGGCACGTGCCCATGAGTTGGGGCTAAAGGTTGTGATCGACCTCGTGCTCAGTCACACGTCGGAGGAACATCCGTGGTTCGTGGAGAGCCGAAAGGACCGGACAAATCCCAAGGCCGACTGGTATGTTTGGGCCGATCCGAAGCCGGACGGCAGCCCGCCCAACAACTGGTTCAGTGTGTTTGGCGGCAGTGCCTGGCAATGGGAACCCCGCCGTCAGCAGTATTATCTGCACAATTATCTGGTCAGCCAGCCGGACGTGAACTTCCATTGTCCTGCGGCCGTTGATGCGGTGATGGCGGATATGGAGTACTGGCTGCAAAAAGGGGTGGACGGTTTCCGCTTCGATGTGGTCAACGTCTATACCCACGATAAAGAAATGCGCGACAACCCGGCCCGCAAAGCCAGTGACCCGTCGTTCGATAACATCAGCAGCAACAACCCCTATACGTATCAGCGGCATCTTTATGACAAGTCGCGTCCGGAGAACCTGAAAATCCTGAACCGGATGCGGGCGCTGATGGATAAATACGGCGCATCCTCGGTCGGGGAGATTTCCGACGATGACAGCATCAACCGCGCTGCGGAATACACCGCTGGCAAAGGCCGTCTGCACATGGCCTATAACACCTACATGCTGCGTGACAAGTTTGGTGCTGCGCTGGTGGCTGACGGGATTAAACTGACCGAGGCAGCCTTTACCGACGGCTGGCCCAGCTGGTCGTTCGGTAACCACGATGTGCCGCGCGTAGCAACACGCTGGGGGGGCGAAGACCCGTCCGGCGGTTTTCTAAGGGCATTGCTGGCATTGCAGCTTGCCTTGCGTGGTTCGGTCTTCATTTATCAGGGCGAGGAGCTTGGTCTGCCGGATGTGGATGTGCCTTACCACCTGTTGCGGGACCCGTTCGGCAAGACCTTCTGGCCCGAGTACAAGGGGCGGGACGGTTGCCGCACACCCATGCCGTGGATTGGTCATGCAGAACAGGCCGGCTTTACCACGGGTCAGCCGTGGCTGCCGATACCGGACGAACACCGGGCCCGGGCAGTAGAGGTGCAGGAGGCCGATGAAGGGGCACTGCTCCATGCCTACCGGCATATGCTCAAGTGGCGTAAAACCAGACCCGAACTGGTTACGGGCAGTATCAGGTTGGTTGGTGTGGAAGAGCCGCTGATCGCCTTTACCCGAACATACGGCAGTACGGAGCTGTTGGTGGTTATCAATCTTGGTCCTAGTGCCACCACATACAATGTAACGGATATTGGCGCACTGACGCCTGTCACAGACCACGGCCTGCCACAAGGCAAGCAGAACGGAAACCGTCTGGAACTGGGCGGTTACGAAGTGTTTTTCGCAACCCTGAAGAAGGAGAAGTAACATGACGCATCTGGTCGCAGATTTGGGCGGTACCAACATCCGCCTGGCACTGGCAACCGAAGATGGTCTGAAGAAAGGCTCCACCCGACGCTATGCGGTGGCGGATTTCGCCAGTCTGGAAGATACATGCCGCGCTTATTTGAAGGGTATTGGCCATAGTGGCAAGGTTGGCAAAGCCTGTCTGGCTGTTGCCGCGCCCGTGCAGGAAGGCAAGGTACGGATGACAAACCACCACTGGCGGTTCAGCCGCCGTAGCGTGTGTGCGGCCGTCGGTGCCTCCAAAACGGTTTTCCTGAACGACTGGGAGGCGATTGGTTATGGTGCATCCCTGCTGACACCGGACCACTATGTCGATTTGCTGGATGGCAGGCCCGTGCGCGAGGGCTGTGTTGTCATGTGCGGTCCCGGTACGGGGTTGGGTACGGTGATTGTCCATCCGGTTAACGGTCATCCGACAGTGATTCCATCCGAAGCGGCGCACATGACTTTTACACCGCGCAGTCCGCACCAGAAACTGATCGGGGAGTTCCTCAAGGCCAAGTTCGGCCACGTATCGTGGGAGCGTGTCCTCTCCGGTCCCGGTCTGGCGGATGCCTATCAGGCACTGTCCGGCGAGCGGACCTCGCCCGAAGATGTGACGCGCCGGGCACAAACTGGCGAGCAGTTGGCGCTCAAGGTTGTGGAGATTTTTGCCGAGAGCCTGGCCCACTACGCTGCCAACCTGACATTGACTGTTCTTGCACAGGGCGGTGTTTATCTGGGTGGGGGGGTGCTGCCGCACATCCGGCCCCTGATTAATATCCGTGCCTTCGATCAGGCCTTTACCGACAAGGGCCGTTACGCCAAGTACCTGACCACCATCCCTGTGAGGGTGCTGACAACGCCGGAGCCTGCACTTATCGGGGCTGCGGGTTACCTGCACAGAATGTAAAAAAACCGCCCCTTCCGGGGCGGTTTTTCCGTTAGAACAGACCGCCGATCAGCAGGCCGAGCGCCAAAGCGCCTACCAGCCAGAACCAGCGGTTGCGGTAGAAGGTACCGGCCTTGCGGACATAGCGCAGCATCTCGACCGAGTTGGCGATGTCCTCGCGCGCGTCGTGCTGGGCACGGCTGCGGCCAAGGAACGTGACATGATCGTCGGAGCTGGCCAGATCGAAGGCCACAAAGCCCGCGGTGAAGGCATCCACCTGGCGGGTGATGATGGCACCGCGGAAGCCGATCTCTGCGAACAGCTGGCGCAGGTAGGCCGTGTCGAAGTTGGGATTGTGCGCGCCGATGAGGATCTTCGGCTTGGCGCCCATGTGCTTCTCGAGGAAGTCGACCACCATGCGGGCCGCTTCGGCCAGCGTCGGCTTGTCGGACAGGCCCTGAATGCTCAGGCCGTGAACCAGCGCAGCCTCGACGCTCCAGTTGAAGCGGGTGGCGTCGAACTGGATCTCGGTATAGAAGCGGTGGGCCGTCTTGAGGGTCTTGGTGTCCACCAGCTCGATGGCGATGCTGATGCACTGACCCGGCAGCGTTGCGCCCTTGGAGGGCTTGTCGGGATTGAGGTCGGAGGACTCCACGTCCAGCGCCACAATGAAGGGCGGAAGGGTGTAGGCCATGTTGAATATCCTGTATGTGTCAGGAACAGAGGTTCCGAAAGGGACGAAAAGGAAAGGATAGGTTATTCTGTACGAAACAGAGTCCGAACGTACCACAAACAAAAAGCACCCACAATGCTCGTACGCCTGCTGCTCCCGCTTTTGCTTTGTCTGTTCGCACAGACGGCATACGCGCGCCAGCTGGGCTGGAAGGCCGATACCAGCGGCTACTACGCCCGCTATACCATCAGCTGGCAGGACTTTGCCGGCCAGTCGCAAACGCTCTCGTTCGAGGTGGAAAACAATTACGTCGAGCAGGCGCAGCAGGACTCTCGCAAACTGGATACCCGCGCCGCCATGCAGGCAGCTTACGTAAAAGCCGTGAAAGAAGCGCGACGTGCCGAGCGCAAGGGGGTTTCCGTACAGGTTATTCCCAACGGCGGGAACCTCAGCTTTCAGGCTTCAGGTCCTGACGAACGGACGGTTGACCGGGAGCTGGAGCGCATCCGCCGTCTTGCCAACAAGGAAATGGAAAGCTACCTGCAGGAGCATAACTACACGATAGAAGGCAACGCGATAGAAACGGATTATGCAAAAGTTTCCCGTGCCAACTACTTTGCCATGCGGCCGCTTGCCCGGGCGATTCAGGAGCAGACGCGGGGTATGGATATGCGCAGCGTGATGGACTACACCCTCGCGTTTTTGCAGAGCATTCCCTACAGCACCTATCAGCCGCGACCGGGTGACCGGACGACCGCTATCTTCAATACGCCTTTGAGGTTGATTGCCAATAACAAGGGCGATTGCGACGATAAGAGCCTCGCATTTGGGACGCTCCTTAAAATCATGTATCCATCTTTGACTATCGCCTTGGTGCTTGTGCCCGAACATGCCTTTGTGGCTGTGGAGGTGCCGACGCAACCCGGTGATACGATTTTGCGCGATGGCGGCCATACCTATGTATTGGCCGAGCCTGTGGGGCCGGACTATTACGCCTTTGGCCGTATTGCCGCATCCAGTGCCCAGTTGACCAGGCAGGGGTATACCTTAAGGCCTGTTCCTGACCGCTATTGATTCCCCGTCTGCGCTCCGCTACACTGCGCCGACTTCTTTCCGCTGTTCCTTTTCTCCTTCTCCGTGATGGGAGGACGCTATGTCCGATCCCTATACCGTACTGGGCATCAAACCCGGTGCGTCCGAGGCCGATATCAAGGCCGCATGGCGCCGCTTGGCGCAGCAATATCACCCTGACCGTAATCAGGGCAGCAAAGCCGCCGAGGACAAATTCAAGGAAATCCAGGCTGCCTACGACCTGCTGAAGAAGGCGGGCTACAAGCCGTCGTCCGGCACCACAGGTGCTACGGCAGGCCAACAGATGGAAGGGTTTTCCTTCTCCGCTGCCGAAATCGAGGCGCTGGACAGCATCATCCGCCATACGGGTGCCGTGCCCAACGTGTACAGCCGTATGCATGCCTTGCAGCTGTGCATCGAAAGTGGTGCGCTGTGGGCCGAACGGATGGCCAGCAATGCCTCTGCGAAGATGTGCTACACCGAGCGGGGGCTGTTTGGCCGGACGTTTACCTACAACGTTCACGACTTTGCGGCTTCCTATGTTTCCCAGCTGGGGACGCATGGCGGTACCTTTGTGCCGCTGGGTGCGCTGAGCGATCGTGGCCGTGCGACGTTGCCCAGCCTGTGCAGGCTCGCCCGTCAACCGGTGACGCCAGCCGCACAGCGGCACGCTGCCGGTATGCTCATCCAGCTGACGGCTGAAATGATGAGCCGTCACGCCAAGGGGGGGGATGTCTTCCTGCGTGTGCCTACCGGCGACGGTAATGCCATCCTTTACCGGATGCCGCTGTGGACGTGGATGACGGAATCTCTCAACGCCAAGGCGAGTGACTGGCAAAAGACCAGTCCCCACAAAAGAACGTGGTGGCGCGCGCTTATGGTCATCGCCGGATTGAAAATAAAACCCTGACAAACGATAAACCACCCCGTGCAGGGGTGGTTTTTTTATGATATGTACACAAAAGCGATACTTGGGCGTTGACAGGGGCAACCCTTTCGCCTATACAAGCTAGACCGAGCGAGGGCTCGAAGCGCGTTTTATCGCGGTTTTATAACGATTTTTAAGCAAGAGTGATTTGAAGATGTACGCAATCGTCAAATGTGGTGGCAAACAGATCAAGGTGCAGGCGGGCGACATTCTGCGTGTAGAGCGCATGGAAAGCACCCCGGGTGAAGTCGTAACCCTGGACCAAGTCCTGCTGGTCGGCGAAGGTGATAAAGTAACCGTGGGTACCCCGCTGGTAAGTGGCGCTAAAGTTTCTGCCGCTGTTATCGACCAGATTCGCGACAAGAAAGTCATCATTTTCAAGAAAAAACGCCGTCAGAACTACCGCCGCAAAAAAGGCCATCGCCAGTTCCTGACCGTGCTGCATGTTACCGAAATCGCTGCTGGTGGCAAAACTGCCAAGTCCGAGCGTAAGGTAGAAGTTAAGGCAGCTGCCGCCAAGCCTGCAAAGGCTGCTGCAGCTAAAGCAGCTAAACCGGCCGCCGCCAAGGCTGCCGCTCCGGCCAAAAAGGCCGCTGCTGCCGAAAAAACAACCGCTACAGCTAAAAAGCCTGCCGCTAAAAAAGCAGCAGCTAAAAAAGCTTAAGTAGTGTTGGCATAAGTTTTAAAGGAGAGTTGACCGATGGCTCATAAAAAAGCTGGTGGTAGTTCCAAAAACGGCCGCGACTCCGCTGGTCGTCGTCTGGGTGTAAAAAAATTCGGTGGCGAAGCTGTTGTCCCCGGTAACATCATCGTCCGTCAGCGTGGCACCAAGTTCCACCCTGGCACCAACGTAGGCATGGGCAAGGATCACACCCTGTTCGCCCTGTCTGCTGGCGAAGTGAAGTTCGAAACCGGTTACAAAAACCGCACGTTCATCACCATCGTCTAAGTCTGGACGCTTGACAGATTGCAAGGGGGTCACTTAAGGTGGCCTCCTTTTGCGTGTCAGGCAACCGGCTATTGGAGGGTGAAAAATGGCGGATAAACAAAGCATTTTTGACGGTGTTAAACGGATCGCCATTATCGGCTACAGCAGTTCCGGCAAAACAACGCTCGCCAATGCCCTTAGCAGAAAACTGGATGTTCCCCATTATTCGCTAGATAAAATCCACCACCTGCCCGGATGGACGCCGCGCCCGTTTGAGGAGTTTGCACGCGAGCATGACAGCCTGATAGAGGAAAATGCATGGGTGATGGAGGGGAATTACTCCAAAACCATGCCCCAGCGCTTTGCCCGCGCTGATATGATTATCTATATGGATTTTAACCGTATGGGCTGTGCCGTCCGTTGTCTTAAACGCTGGTGGCAATGGCGCGGGCAACAGCGGCCGGATGCGCCGGAAGGGTGTTACGAGGCTTTTCCGGCAGAGTTGTTGCGCTACATTCTGTTTGCATCGGCAAAGCGCAAACCTGTGTGGCAAAAACTGATTGTAGAAAATGCGCACAAACCCATAATAAGGCTGACCCGGTTCAGCGAACTGAAAGAGTTTTATAAACGCCATGAAGTTTCTCGATGAAGTGAAGATTTTTATCTCCTCCGGCCAAGGGGGGGATGGCTGCGTTGCTTTCCGGCGCGAGAAGTTCGTTCCTTTCGGCGGTCCGGACGGCGGCGACGGTGGTCGTGGCGGTCACGTTATTTTTGAGGCGGCGGATAACCTGAATACCCTGATCGACTTCCGTTACCATCAGCACTTTAAAGGTGCGCGTGGTGGCCACGGTATGGGTAAGAACCGCACAGGCAAAAGTGCCTCCGATACAGTCATCAAAGTACCTGTGGGAACAGAGATTATTGACGACGAAACGGGCGAGATTCTGGCGGACATGACCGAAATCGGTCAGGTTTATATGGCGCTGAAGGGCG
This sequence comes from Pseudomonadota bacterium, assembly GCA_016125375.1. GTDB lineage: Bacteria > Pseudomonadota > Alphaproteobacteria > UBA1280 > RI-95 > RI-95. Next base: position 46,658 of record WGLU01000003.1, read on the forward strand.
GGGATGGCGGTCAGGGTAACGCACGCTTTGCCACCTCTACCAATCAGGCACCGCGCAAGTTTACACCCGGTCACCCCGGGGAGGAGCGTTGGGTACGCCTCAAACTCAAGCTGATTGCCGACATTGGTCTGCTTGGCCTGCCAAACGCAGGTAAGTCCACCTTTTTGGCCAACGTATCCAACGCGCGACCCAAAATTGCAGACTATCCTTTTACGACGACCCACCCGCAGCTGGGTATGGTGCGCCACAAGGGGGTCGATTTTGTTGTTGCCGACCTGCCCGGCCTGATAGAAGGGGCTGCTGACGGTGTGGGTATGGGCCATAAGTTCCTCAAGCACCTCTCTCGTTGTGCAGGCATTCTGCACCTTGTGGATGGGCATTCCGAGGATCCTGCAAAAGATTATGAAACTATTCGTGAAGAAGTTGCCCAGTACGACGACGGTCTGCTGGAGCTGCCTTATCTGGTCGTGGTGACGAAAATTGACGCCATGGACCCAGAAAAAGTGACGGAAATGCAAAAAATCCTGAAGAAAGTGTCAGGAAAAAAAGAGGTGATGCTGCTGTCTGCCCCCACCCACGACGGTCTGGACAAAGTTTTGGACAAGCTGGCAAAGATGGTCGACGACCGCCGCCGCAAAGATGCCGAAAACCAGGAAGAAAACGCCCCCTTCACCGTGAGCCACGGCTAGAGGTATACCGCATCATCCTTTTGCAGAAGGATGTGCCTTGTCGTAAACCTCGAGCAGGTGTTTCAAGTCACCTGCGAGGTACCTTTGCGTGGTCGACAGGCTGGCATGGCCAAGAAGCTCCTGCACCACACGTAAATCCGCCCCGCCCATCAGCAGGTGGGTGGCAAAGCAGTGCCGCAGGGCATGGGGTGTTAGATGGTCGGAGAGGTTGAGCTTGAGGCGCAGTTGCTCAAGCAGGCGCTGTACGTAGCGGGGCCCCAGTCTGCCACCGCGTGGTGCCAGAAACAGCGGTGCGTCCGGTTGTGGGCTGGGGTGGCGGTCATGCCACTGGCCGACCGCATCGCGGACAAGATTAAGCACGGGGACCTGCCGCTGCTTGTTGCCTTTACCGCTGACGATAATACTTTCTGCCAGAATATCCCCGCAGTTCAGGCTCAGCGCCTCGCTGATACGCAGGCCAAGGCCGTAAAGCACCATGAGCAGGGCAAAGTTTTGACGGTCAACCCAGCCGCTTTTCTCGTTCGGTGTAATGTACCGCAGGAGGCGGGCCGTATCGGTTTCATTCAGGGCATGGGGTGGGGGTGGGCGGTTGCGCACGCTGCGGGCCTGTAGCACGGCTTCGTTCTGCAAACCCTCGCGACGGGCCAGATAGCGGTAATAGGCGCGAATGGCGCTCAGGCGGCGGTTGACGGTGGTTTTGCTCAGTTTTTCGTTAAGCTGGCAACGGGCAAGATAGGCTGTCAGGTCGGTATGCGCGACCTGCATCAGACCATCCTTATTCATAGCCTGCCCCAGATGGCTGGCCATGAACTGGCGAAAGTGAATAATATCCCGTTCGTAGGCAGCCAGCGTGTGGGCGGAGTAGCGCTTCTCGTGGCGCAGGTAGTCCAGAAAGCCTTTGAGCAGGGTATCTGTCATTAAACCGCCTGTTTGCGTTTGGCGTCGCCGTCCGTCCAGCGCATCAGGGCGCAGCCCATCAGTCCGCCAAGGAAAGCGAGCAGATCGCCGGCCTGACCGGCGTGGAAACGATCACGGCGGGTACTGCCCAGCGCTAGCAGGCCCAGTGGCGTGCCGTCTGCGGTACGGATGCGGACAAGGGCGTCCGATTGCAGCGCTGTTTGTTTTTCGCCATGCATGGTGCGGTCGTCGTCGGCACACAGGGTACGCAGTTTGGTGCCGTCGCCGTTCTTGAAGAAGGTATCCATTTGTGTGGTGCTGGCAGACGTTGTGCCGGCGGCGCCGTCAATATCCAGTGTTTCCAACAGGCAAAGGGTGACGGTTTCCACATCCATCGTGGTGCGCAGGGTGGTATCCAGAACGTCAAGCATCCCCTTCCAGTCGGCGGCGCCCAGCAGTTGCAGGGCAAGGTCATGGATCTGCGCCTGGCTCTCCATGTTTTGCAGGGATGTGTGAATCAACAGGCGGTTTTTTTCTTCCAGTTTTTCCACCTGTGTTTGCAGGCGGCGTGCCTGAAATGCTGTCATGCTGGCGATATTGCCGCCTTCAACGCCTTCCGGCAGGCTCAGGCGGGCAAAAAGATCGGGGCGCTGGGCCAGAAAATCCGTGTGCTTTTTCAGGAAAAGCTCAACGGCTTCGGGAGTGAGGGTGGCGGTAGACAGCTCTTTTTGCATTTTTTTTGTTTCCTAGGTGCGAAATATTTATTTTCAAGTGCTGTGAAGTAACTGTTTGCACCCCACATGTAATCTTGTAAGACGCCCGAAATTTTGGGCTCCGGTTCGGAAAGTCGGGCGTCCTGCTTCCCTCTTGTTTCTCTGGGCGCGTCCGAAAGGGCGCGTCTTTTTTTCCGGTGTGTTACAATCCAAGTCTAGCAAAACTTAACGCCCGTGGTAAATGTTCCGTTATGACCGTTGTTCGTGTCACTGTTCCGCTTTTTCTGCCCAAGGCGCTCGATTACGCCTTGGAAGAGGGTGCGCAGGGGGTGCTGAACCGTTTTGTGGAAGTACCGGTAGGTAAGAAAAAGGTCCACGGTCTGGTCACGGAACTGCCGGAAAGCTCCCCTTTCGACAAACTAAAAACCGCAACTTTGTTGGATGCACCGGCGGTTAGCGCCCAGACGAGCCAATTTTACCACTGGGTGGCGCGTTATACCCTGAGTTATCCGGGCGAGAGCCTGCGGGCTGCGTTGCCCGGTGGTTATGTACCAGAGCCTGTGGTACCGGATACGGGCTATTTGCCGACAGGTAAAATGCCAGAAAAAATGACAGATACCCGTAAAAAGGTGCTTGATACGTCAGCAGAATGTGGTGAGGCACTGACACAGGCCGAGCTGGCGCGGCGAGCGGGTGTTTCACCTGCTGTCGTTAAAGGTTTGGCGGAACAGGGGTGCCTGCGCGCCGTCCCGATTCTGGATGCCGAGCCTGTTCTGTCACCGGCGCAGGTTCCCACATTATCAGCCGCACAGAAGGCAGCGGCCGATGCCGTGGCGGCAGCGATGACAGGGCGCACCTTCACACCGTTCCTGCTTGATGGCGTGACAGGCAGCGGTAAGACCGAAGTATATTTTGATGTGTTGGCCGAGCAACTGGCGCAGTCTGACGGGCAAAGCCTGATTCTGGTGCCCGAAATCGCCCTCACGCCGCAATGGCTGGACAGGTTCGAGAAGCGTTTCGGCTTCAGGCCGGATGTATGGCACTCCTCTATCGCCGATGGCGCACGCCGTAAAACGTGGTGGCGCGTGCTGGAGGGCAAGGCGCGTGTGGTGATTGGCGCCCGCTCTGCGCTTTTTCTGCCGTTTGCCGACCTGCGCCTTGTTGTGGTGGATGAGGAACATGACAGCAGCTACAAGCAGGAGGAAGTCTTCCGCTACCATGGCCGTGACATGGCGATTGTCCGTGCCCGGCTGGCAAATTGTCCGGTTGTGCTGGCCTCTGCTACCCCCTCGCTGGAAAGCTGGAACAACACGGCTGAAGGGCGTTATACGCTGCTCCATTTGCCCGAGCGCCACGGGGATGCCCAGCTGCCCGCTGTACGGATGATTGACTTGCGACAGAGCAAGACGGGGGCGGATGCCTACCTGTCGCCAACGCTGCTCGCGGCGATAGAAGACCGGCTGGCAAAGGGCGAGCAGACGCTCCTGTTCCTCAACCGCCGCGGTTACGCGCCGCTATTGATTTGCCGTGGCTGCGGTCACCGCTTTAACTGCCCCAGTTGCGACGCCTCGTTGGTGGTGCACGGTGCGCGCCTGACCTGCCACCATTGCGGCTTTACCGAACACACGCCAGAAACCTGCCCCAGTTGCGACAGCCCCAGCCTGCACGCTTTTGGGCCCGGTACCCGCAAGGTCATTCAAGAGGTTCTGCAGCACTTTCCGCATGCCCGTGCCGCCGTGGCCGACCGGGACAGTGTGCAGAGCGACGCCGATATGGCCGATATCGTCACGCGTATGGAACAAGGTGCGCTGGATATTCTTATTGGCACGCAAATGATTGCAAAAGGGCACCACTTCCCCAACCTGACGCTGGTCGGTGTGATTGACGCTGATATGGGGCTAGCGCACGGGGATTTGCGCGCGGCTGAACGCACATTCCAGCTCCTGACGCAAGTTGCGGGGCGTGCGGGTCGTGCCGAAAAGCCCGGCGAGGTTCTGCTGCAAACCTATAACCCCGAGCATCCGCTTTTTGCAGCTCTCAAAACTTTTGACCGTGACGCCTTCTATGCGCTTGAGCTTAAAAGCCGTAAGGGAGGCGGGTTCCCGCCGTTTGGCCGCCTGACCGCACTGATTTTGAGTGGCCCGCGCGAAGGGGAGGTCATCACCTGCGGCCAGCATCTGGCACGGCAATTCCCTCAGGCGGACGGCCTGCGTCTGCTCGGCCCCGCGCCCGCACCCATAGCCCGCGTACGTGACAAGTACCGCTACCGCCTGTTGGTACGCAGCAGTCAACCTGCTCATGCATTGGTAAAGCACTGGCTGGAGAGTACTCCCGTGCCGAAGGGAGTGCGGATAGATATAGATGTGGATCCGCAAAGTTTTTATTGAGCGCTGACAAACTGCCAGATACTGGCGCCCTGCCGGAGGACAGCCTGGCCTGCCGCCTCATCAAAGGCGTGGAAGGTGTAGTGCTTCTCGGCGCTGCCGGTGTAGCGCACAATCACGCGTTTGGCAGGTCGCTTGTCGGACGTGGCGATATGGATGACCTCTACCCCCAGCCCGCGTGTTTTGGCAAAGGCAAGCATCTCCGGCAGGTTATGGCTGTGATTTATCAGCGTAATGGTACCGTTTTGTTTGGTGTGATCAGCCATCAGGTGCAGCCAATTGCCTAGAGTTGCTTCGGTCAGGCCGTGGGCGGTCCGCAAGGTGGGGCTTTGCTTCTCGAACCCGCGCTCTGTGACGTAGAAGGGTGGATTGGCCACGCTATGGTCTGCCCTAAAGTTTGGCGACAGGGGCGATTGCGCTACATCGCCACGGATAAGCTGCACACGTGCCATGCGGCCGTTCAGGTTGATGTTTTTACGCGCGTACAGGCACATGTTCTCCTGTAACTCCAAAGCAGTCAGGCACAGGTTCAGATCTTTCAGGCGTTCTAAAAGGCATAGGCCCAATGCGCCTGTGCCGAAGCCCGGCTCGAACAGATGCTCCCCCCGTAAAGGTTCAACGGCAGATGCCGCCCATACCGCGTCGCTAGTCGGGGCATAAAGTTGGGGCGTGTGAACAAACTTCACACGCCCCCCCAGTAAGGTGATGATTTGAGCGGTCATCCTGCCACCCTTATTTGGCTTGCAGCCCTTCTACCACGTGGGTATAGCGCTGGCGGCTCCAGTGGCGGTTGTGGGCACCACAGATAAGGTGATTCTCGATGATGTTGCAACGAACTACCGCATCAAGAACGGTTCTGCCGTCGTTCATCGGGTAGGCATAGGTCAACTCGGTCGTATTTTTGTCCGGATTGTAGTAGCCCTCCAGCTCAATTGGCTCAGGCGTTGATGGGTGCAGAATCGTCCCTGTAACCGGATATACGGACAGGACTGCGCTTGTACCGTCAGCCATTTCCACGTTGCGTTGGATAATGCTGCCGGATGTGGTGATGTTCAGGATGCTCCCCACGGGCAGAACGTGGTCGGAGTTTGCGTCCGACGGAGAGAGCTGCTTGGTGATACCGAAGCGGCCATTGGGACGGATAGGTGCGCCAACCTTATCGGCGATTTGTTTGAAGATGTAGGGTTTGCCGTCACCTTCAGCTTTGACCACCAGCTCGCCGTTATCCATCTGGATAGACTTGATACGACCAAAGGCGCGGCCAACAGGCATGTCTTCCACCTGGCTCAGCAACTGGTCCAGCGGAATCGTCAACTCCAGTGTTTCCGGGTTCACATCCGCACTCAGGCGCATTTTGTAGGTGCGGCCTTTATCGGTGATAAAGTTCTCGCTTACCTCAACCATGCCTACGGCACTGGTCAGTGTCACGTTGGCCTTAAGCAGGTCGCTGCTGGGGCTGATTTCGATCGTGACGATGTGCAGATTATCGTCTATACGGCTGTAGCCGTAGGTCCCGACGTGTTTGTTTACTGCCTCGCGGAACTCTTTCAGGTAGGGTTCAGCCGCACGCAGATAGGACTGGTCGGTAATAACCATGAAGCGTTTTGCAGCTTCTTGCAGGTCGCCACGGTCATAGGCGTCAATACCGCGCATCAGCGAGGCAATCTGCGGACGGAGTTTTTCCGCACTTTCACGGAACTTCTCGCTGCCGGCTTTCCAGACTTTACGGGCATCATCCAGATCCTTGAGGCGCGTCAGCGACTCGTTGATGATGAAGTTATAGGTAATCTCGGGCTTCCAGCGTTCGGCCAGTTTGCTCCCTACTTCAGCCAGTTCAGGTGCAGTAATGCTCTTGTCATTGCTGATGCCCAGTTTAATGGCTGTGGTCAGGTGCTTGTCGCGGTCGGCTTTGTCCAGCTCGTCGTACATGCTAAGCAGGGCATTGGCTGTGCCGTACGGGCCTGCGGCGTTTACAGCCGCAGCGCGCAGGCGCGACTGGACGATTTCGGGGCGCGTGGCAAACTTCTGCTTGATGTAATCCAGCTTGGGATTGAGGTCGATGCGGGCTTCCTCGAACGAGCGCAGCAGGTCGCGTGGCGTGTAGGAAGCGATTTTATCGGCAACTTCCGGACTGGCCAGGTAGTCGCTGAACAGCTCGGACAGTTTGACTTCCAGGCTGAAGTTAATCTTCAGCGTGTTGGACAGGAAGTCGGCCAGACGCTCGATACGCTCGAAATCGTTGGTATTCCAGCTTTCCTGAATGCTCTCGATGACCAGACCGGCCACCTTGTCCACACTGTTGGCAACAACGTTCGGCTCGTAAGACGCGTAGTTGACCAGCGCGTCGACGTTTTTGGTGCCGACCGCCTTGGCAACGGCCTGCTCCAGCAGGTGGTTGGTCTGTTCGGTGAAGTTAAGCTGGTCGGCGTCGGAGCGGTAGATAATCTCCTTAAGCACGGGCACGATATCGTATCCTTCGTCCAGCATGTCCTTCAGGCGGCGCAACATAACGATGTTGTTATCAATAATGACCTGAGAGGGCATTTTAGACAGGTCAACGTTGTCGTACATAAAGGTTAGCGGCTGGTCGAGGGCAATATTGTCCAGCGCCGGACCAAAGAACGACTTCCAGCGGTTGGGATCGGCCGCATCGTAGACAATCGCCAGTTTGATCAGGCGTGTCTTGACGTAAATCTGGTGGTTCTTGAAGCCCTGTACGGGGGTGATTTTTTCGGACAGGCGGGCGATGACGGTCTCGTCGTTGGACATGTCGTCAAGGATATGGGACAGCAGCTTGCTGTTCTCATCACTCTCCTGCGCCTCAAGCCCGAAGGATTTGAAGAAGCTCAACATCGTTGTAAAGTAAACATCCCCGGCGTTTTCTGCTTCCGATTTTGTAACAGCGGTCATGTACAGGAAGGTGATGGCCTTCATGGCGCGTTCGAGGTCAGGAGGGGAGATGTTTTCAAACACTGCCGGTGCGGCAGCCACTGCTGCGGGCAGGTCGTTATTCAGAATGCTTTGGTAGTAACTTGCTGTTTTGGCAATCGGGCTGTCAGCCTCTGCGGTGTTTTTAATGGCTTCCAGAATCATGCCGGCGGAATCTGCACGGCGTGCGGCCAGTTCGGCGTAGGCTTCATCCATCAGCATGCCGACCAGACGGGCTTTGGGCGCGCTATCTGGCAGGGCGTTTGCCACGAAAGCGTTATAAGACTCCGGGCTTTGCTTTTGCGAAATTAGACGCGTCGCGTTCCGCAGAACCTTTTCGTAAACGTCGTAGGAGGTACCGTCGGGCAGCTTGACGGGGCCCTTAACGGCGGACAAATATTTGCGGATTTTTTGCAGTGTCGCGGGGTCTTTTTGTGCGCAATCAATCGTGACGCACTTGGTGGTCAAAAGCTCGGCAACCATGCCGTTAATCGACGGGGCCGATTCTTCATCCACACCTTCGGCAATCGCTTTCTCAAGGGTCTGAATGGCTTCATCCCGCTTGCCTTCGTTCAGAAGTTCCAAGGCTTTTTCGCGGGGATTTTGGCCGCAACCCGCAAGGGCGACCAGCAATACAGCAAACAAGACCGAGCGCATGGATAGAGCACCCCATTTTTTATTTTTCTTCATGTACTGTTCAGTCTAAAGTTTAAGCCATTGTTTGTACAGAAAAAACAAGGGGTAATGGTTATGCCTGAACGTCCTGTTCGGATGATTGCTAAGGCGCTGTTTACACTGGCGATTACGCTTTGCTCGTGGGGGCAAAGCGCTGTGGCGGATGATTGGTACCAGGCGGGTGAGGTGCTGACCTTTAATGTGTCGTATCGTATGGGATTCTTTGATATTTCCGCCGGTCAGGCAGAGCTGCACTATGCGCCGGGCACAGACCATCGTTACACCCTCACCGCCCGCGCCTGGAACCGAGACGGTGTGAAGGGCATCATCCAGATGCGTGACCGGATTGTGGCAAAAGGGCAACATGGTTCGGCGCAATCCTTTTTGACCGATACCTACACACTGCGTTTGAACGAAAATGACTATAAGGCTGACAAACTAGTCATTTTTGACCGCAAAAACGCTACAACCAGTTACACAAACCGCCGCGCACCCAACGAGCCTGCGAAAGTTCAGCCCTTGAAAGACCATGCCCGAGACCTATTTTCGGCGCTGTACAGTTTGCGTATGAGTGCTGTTGAAACAGACACCGGAAAAGTGTATACACTCCCTATCCGCGAGCTTGACCGTGCGCTGACCTTACAGGTAAAAGTGTTAGGGCATGAACGGCTGGAAACAAAGGCAGGCACATTCAATGCACTGCATGTGCAACCGGTAACAATGGATGGACCGGATGGCCGTAAGAAAGACCGCCTGCATATCTGGGTGACAGATGATGCGCGGCATATGCCGCTACGGATAGAATTGCGTATGGCGCTGGGTGCGTTTACGGGTGAGTTAGCCAGTTATGGCGGCCTGAATACACCAAGCCGTGCGCCAGAAGATTTGCCCCTGAGTGGCGATGTAACAATGACGAAAGAGGTTCTACCCCATGCCAACCCGCTTTGATTCGCCGGATCCGTATCCGCTGCACGGCGCCAGCCCGTTGAATGGCGGTAAAGTGGCCATTCTCGGCGACGTGATGGTGGACCGTTTTGTATGGGGCAGTGTGGACCGCATCTCCCCGGAGGCACCGGTGCCTGTTGTGCGCGTGACACGCCGCTCTACACATCTGGGTGGTGCTGGTAATGTTGCCCATAACGTAGCAACGCTCGGTGCCATGCCGATTCTGATCGGCCGTCTGGGCCAAGATGAAATGGCCAAGGCCTTTCAGGAACTCGCCTTCCGTCAGAGGGTGGATACATCTCTGATGACCTACTCGGACGTACCGACAACCAGCAAAACCCGCGTGATTGCGCGCACTCAGCAGGTTGTGCGTTTTGACGAGGAAGATACCAACATCATGACGCCCGCATTGCGTGGTGAGCTGCTCAATAACCTGCGTCAGGCACGTCTTCAGACGGATGTATTGATTCTGTCCGACTACGGAAAAGGGATTATTGACCAGGAAATGCTGGATACAGCGCGCGAGCTGTGGGCCGATGGAACAATTCTGGCAGACCCTAAACCCCGCAAAGGGATTGTCTACAAGGGCGTTACGGGCATGACACCCAACCGTAGCGAAGCACGCCTGCTGGCAGATGAAATGCCGACGGATACGGATGCACAGGTTGAAGCTGCCGCGCGCTACCTGATGGAAACCTACAACATGCAGCACATCCTGATTACGCGCTCGGAGCAGGGCATGAGCCTGTGTCTGCGCAGTGGTCAGGTTTTCCATATGCCGACCCATGCCGCACAGGTTGTGGACGTGTCGGGTGCCGGAGATACGGTTATGGCCGTATTTGCAACGGCCATCAGCATGGGTATGCGCCCTGAGCGGGCAGCCTATCTGGCCAATCTGGCCGGCGGGGTTGTGGTAACAAAACTGGGTACCGCCACCGTGACGTGGGAAGAGATTCTGCAAAAAGACCAAGATAACAGAGCTGTAGCCGCATGAACGAAAAAGTACGGGTGATGATACCCTGCCGGATGGCGAGCACCCGCCTTCCGAACAAACCGCTCGCCGACATTGGCGGCAAGCCGATGATTATCCATGTGGCCGAGAAGGCGACAGCTGCCCGCGTTGGGCAGGTCACGGTTGCCTGCGACAGTCAGCAGATTTTCGATGTTGTTAAAAAGTACGGTTACGACGCTGTCATGACCGATCCGGCGTTGCCAAGCGGCAGTGACCGCATCTGGCAGGGTGTGCAGCGTCTGATGCAAGCAGGCGAGGAGCGCCCTGATATCATCATCAACGTGCAGGGTGACGAACCCCTGCTGCCGCCGGAACTGGTGCGTGCCTGTCTGCCGCCTTTCTGGCATGACTGGGTGGATGTTGTTACCTTTGCCCACCCTATCCATGCCGAAGCCGAAAAAATGAACCCCAGCATGGTTAAAGCCGTGACGGACGAAAAACACCGTGCCCTGTATTTCTCACGGTCGCCCATCCCTTACGGTGGCGAGGTGCTGAAACGGCACATCGGCATTTATGCATACCGTTATGGTGCCCTCGAGCGCTTCGTGCTGGCTGAACCCTCGCCGCTGGAGCGTCAGGAAAAACTTGAGCAGCTCCGTGGTTTGGAACTGGGGTTGAACTACTACGTGGGCATGACCGATGCCGCGCCGATTGGCGTAGACACACCGGAAGATCTGGAGCGGGTCCGCAAAATGGTTATTGCCGCCTCCTGAAAATGAAAAAGGAAAGGGCGCCCGCGGGCGCCCTTCCTCTTTTGCTGGCTAAACAAAACGTGTCTACATGAACATCTTCAATGCATCGGCGTAGGCGATGGCGTAGTTGGTGTTCAGGGCAACGGCGAGAGCAAGGTAGTCGCTCATATCGTTGCTGATAAGGCCGTCAGCACGGGCCTCTGCATATTCCTGAATGGCCAGATACATGCCCAGTGTAAAGTTGACGGCACAAATCTGCTCAAGGGAGTTATAGGCCTCTTTATCGAAAAGGGTGTTCTTCTTGTCCAGCATGTCGCAGACCGGGACGATGTTCTCATCAAAGGTGTGGTATTCGTCCTTAAACTCGCGGGCGACCTCACAGACCTTCGGATAGATAATCTTCGCCTGCGCCAGCCGTAAGCTGTAAGGCGGCAGGTCTTCGTCGTTCTCAACAATTTCTGCGCGTGCGGGCAAGGCATTCATCAGGGCGGCAAGGCCGATTACGGCGCTGAAAATAAAATGTGTCAGTTTTGTCATGTCGAGTTTCCTTACCTTTTGAGGAACCGCCCTCAACCTTTTATAGGGGGTGGACGCAAGGACGGGTGGGGCAAGGAGCTGATTCTGGGCGTGGTTTTGTGTAAAATACAAATAAAAACAGGCACCTACGAGGGTGCCTGCATATATTTGGAAAACTGACAGTCTAAGGGGGGGTTACCCCTTTTTGCGTAGTTTCTCGATTTCAGCATTCAGGGTTTCCACCTGACGGGTGAGGGCGTCAATCTTGGCTTCCTTGTCGCCATCGCCTTGCGGAATGAACGGGTTGAACATGCCAAACGACTTGCGCAGCATGTCCATATTGCGGCGTTGCATCTCTTCCAGCGAACCGCCCATAGCGGCAAACGGGTTGAAGCTGCCGAACACCTTTTCCATGTTGTCGCGCATGTTTTCCTGATTCTTGGTGAACACGTCCATGGTCATTTCCAGATAGTGAGGCACGACCGACTGGAGGGAGTTGTCGTAAAAACGGATGAGCTGACGCAGGAAGTTGATGGGCAACAGGGCAGCGCCTTTGCTTTCCTCGTCAAAAATAATCTGGGTGAGGACCTGATGGGTAATATCCTTGGCAGTTTTGGCATCCACCACTTCAAACTCCTGACCGTCTTTAACCATCTGGGCCAGATCATCGAGCGTCACGTACATGCTTGTCTGTGTGTTGTACAGACGGCGGTTGGCGTACTTCTTGATGATGACAATGTTCTCAGAGCCGCTCACAGGCGCATCCTTTCAGCTTGAGTGGTGAGTTATTCTGCAAGATTAAGGTAGTCTTAACGCCGCGGAAGCGCAAACACTTTCTTGACTCCGTACGCCCGGGTGATATGGTGCCATGCTATGGAAAAAACGCCGCAAGCCCAAGATGTTACCCTGCCGCCGGAGGTGCATGCACTGCGCCAGGCCGCACCGCGTCCATTGGGCCTTTATATGATGCTGCTTAAAGGGGCCGAAGCGGCGGCTCTGGCGCTTGCACCGGATGACAAAGCCCGCTTAGCAACATCCACCGAGGCAACGCAGGATATTGCCCGCTTTCTGGAGGGCGTTCAGCGCTACCGAAGTTACCCCTTTTCACGGGCGGCAACGCCCTACACCCTGCTTGCACACTATGGCCGCTGCGCCCTGCATCACTGCGGCGGTTCTGGTAAGCCTGTTTTTCTGGTGCCTTCCATGGTCAACAAGGCCTACGTGCTGGACCTGCTGCCGGAGGCCAGCCTTGTCCGCAGCCTGATTGCCGCCGGCCACAGTGTTTACATGCTCGACTGGAACACCCCTGATGGACGGGATGTTCTGTCTTTTGATACTGCGGTGACAGATATACTGGTGCCCGCCGTGGGTGCAGCCTGCGCCCACGCCAAACATGCCGATTGCGTTGTGCTGGGCTATTGTATGGGCGGACTGCTGGCGCTGGCGCTGGCAACCCATGCACCCAAACGTGTGCGTGCACTGGTAGCTGCTGCCACACCGTGGGATTTTTCCGGATCCGTGTTCGGTGCGCTGGTCAAAATGGGCTACCCTTTTTACGATTTGATGTTGCAAGCGGCACCGCTCGTCCCTGTTGATATGCTGCAAAGCGCGTTTATGCTGTTGGATCCTTTGGGACCCGTAGGCAGGTTGCAGGCTTTTGCGGCCGAAAGGGATGCTGGCCAGCTGCGCCGGATGGCAGCGATGGAAGACTGGCTGGCCGATGGTATTCCGTTGGAATCCCCCATTGCCCGTACCTGCCTGTTCGATTGGTACAAGGACAATAAACCTCTGCATGGGACCTGGCAAGTTGCCGGCAAAACGGTGGATGCGACAGCGATAGATGTGCCGGTGCTGGTTGCGGTACCCCAACGGGATATTGTTGTTCCCGCACAGTCTGCACGGGCGCTGGCTGGTGTATTGCCACAGGCGACCGTATTGGATGTACCAACAGGTCATATCGGCATGATGGTCGGCCGTAAGGCACAAACAGGGTTTTTTGACCCGTTATCCAACTGGCTTGCACGTCTGCCATAAGCTGCTGTGGCCTATGACAGGTGATGTGCGGCTTGGGAAAAGCCGTTGACTTTTGCACCTGCGAAGAGGATGTTTATAGGGCTTGCCGATTTCCTCATTTCATAAGGAGTATGATCTTATGGCTCTTCCCCGCATTGCTATTGTATCCGCCGTCCGCACCCCCATCGGGTCGTTTTTGGGCGCCCTGAAAGACCAGAGTGCCGCACAGCTTGGTGCGGTTGTGATTGCCGAAGCACTGAAACGTGCCAAGGTGAAAGGTCAGGATGTGTCTGACGTGATTATGGGTCAGGTGCTGACCGCTGCGGTGGGGCAAAACCCTGCCCGTCAGGCGGCAATGGCTGCCGGTGTGCCGGAAACCGTACCGGCCATGACCATCAATTACGTTTGCGGGTCGGGTCTGCGGGCTTTGATTCTGGGTATGCAGGCCATCCAGAGCGGTGATGCGGAAATCGTTGTCGCTGGCGGGCAGGAAAGCATGTCCCGCGCGCCCCATGCGGTCCCGATGCGTGACGGTCTTAAAATGGGTGACGGCAAAATGGTCGACACCATGGTGTTTGACGGCCTGACCGATATTTTCAACAACTACCATATGGGCATCACGGCCGAGAACGTTGCGGAAAAGTTCCAGATTACCCGCGAACAACAGGATGCTTTCTCTCTACGTTCACAGGAAAAAGCGGCCGCAGCCATTGCTGCCGGTAAGTTCGCCGATGAAATTGTTCCAGTTACCATTCCGCAGCGTAAGGGTGATCCTGTTGTGTTTGCGCAGGATGAATATCCTCGCGCAACAAGTCAGGACAAGCTTGCTGCACTCAAGCCAGCCTTCAAGGCCGATGGGACAGTAACCGCGGGTAATGCTTCGGGCATCAACGACGGCGCTGCCGCTGTGGTGCTGATGAGCGAGGCAGAAGCCAAAAAACGCGGTCTGGAGCCTTTGGCCTATATCGTAGCCAGCGGACTTGCCGGTGTTGATCCGGCGCTGATGGGCATTGGGCCGGTTCCTGCAAGCCGTAAGGCGCTTGAGAAAGCTGGCTGGAGCGTGGCCGACTTGGACCTGGTTGAGGCGAACGAAGCGTTTGCGTCGCAGTCTGTCGCTGTTGGCCGCGAACTGGGTATCGACGATGCCAAACTGAACGTCAACGGCGGCGCAATTGCGCTCGGTCACCCTATCGGTGCCAGCGGTTGCCGTGTGCTGGTGACCTTGGTGCATGAGCTGAAGCGTCGTAATGCCAAGCGTGGCCTTGCCACGCTGTGTATCGGCGGCGGTATGGGTGTTGCATTGGCGGTTGAACGCTAAGACTGGGAATGTTCTTGAAAAAACCGCCCTTCGGGGCGGTTTTTTTGCTACAGGCGTTTGTCCTGATCTTCGGTGGATGTGAGGCTTTTCAGCTTTTCCCACATGGCGGCACGGAGCTTGTCGCTGTAAGGTTTGAGGTGGGGTTCCACGTACAATTTGAACGGCCCGGGCGGCACGGGAAGGCCAGTGCGTTTGGCCAACTCGCGGGGCAGGTAGTAATAGCAGATATAGAGCGTGTACAAAAAGCCGCTGAAAGGTAGCAGAACGTTCAGCAGGAGCAGGCGGACAAAACCATTGAGCTGAAAACTCATTGCCAGGTATACCGTTGCAATACAAGACCCGACCCATAACAGCATAAACAGAAAACTCATAGCCGCATTATCCCTGGCTGTTGTTTTTCACTATCTTACACATGTGGCGGTGGCTTTGGCCAGTTTCCAGCGTAAGGTGGCTAAAAACTGTCTTTCTTCCGTCTTAGCTCGGCAAAAGTGTCAGTTGTTTTGGCGAGCAGGAAAACATTGGTCTTCTTTTCTACGCCAAGCGTGGAGGGCACTGTTGGCTTGCCTTGTTCACGCAGTCGGCTTACGTTCCCGGCACGTTCGGCAATGGCCGGGTTATCCGGCGCAATGTGGCAGGCAAAGGCCATATTGGCCTGTGTATACTCGTGGGCGCAAAAAATGCGGGTATCATCCGGCAGGGCGGCCAGTTTTTGCAGGCTGGCAAACATTTGCTCCGGCGTTCCTTCGAACAGTCGGCCACAGCCGCCTGCAAACAGCGTATCACCGCAAAAAAGCGCGCTGTCTTTTGCAAAATAATAGGCGATATGGCCGCGTGTATGGCCGGGTACAAAAAGCACGGTAGCTGCGCAATGACCAACATGCACCGTATCACCCTCGGCGACCTGCTGCCGGATGCAAGGTATCCGGGCCGCATCTACCGCTGCGCCAATAACTGTGCAGCCGTACTGGTCAACCAACGCGGCATTACCGCCCACATGGTCGTTGTGGTGGTGGGTGTTGAGAATCATATCAAGTTTTGTCGCGCCCAAGGCCGCCATAACTGGTTGGGCCTGCGCCGGATCTACAACGGCAGTTGTACCTGTTTCCGTACAGCGGAGCAGATAGATGTAATTATCCGTCAAAACAGGGAGTTGCTGGATGTCGAGCATGGGGTTCGCCTTTTTTCTCCTTGGCGGGTATGATAGCCTCTGCATACCTGCTGAACAAGGAAAGGCCGTTTAAGCGTGTGGGTTGATGTTCTCCGCCTGCGTGACTGGTACCGCACCCGGACGGGCTGCGTGGCCGCGGGTATTGTGAACGATTATCTGCACAAGCTGTGGCCGCCGTTGCATGGGCGGCGGGTTCTTTCTCTCGGGTTTGGATTGCCGTATCTGGAAGGATATCAGGACGATCCGTTTATTTTTGCTGCCATGCCCGCCCAGATGGGCGTGCTCCAATGGCCAGCCAACCACGAGAGCAGAACCCTGATGACGTGGGAGGCTGAGCTGCCTTTTGCCGATGACTCTTTTGACTATGTTCTGCTGACCCATGCACTGGAGTTCAGTGGTGATCCGGACAGGTTGCTAGCGGAGCTTTTCCGGGTTTTGCGGGCGGATGGCCGTTTGCTGATCGTTGTGCCCAACCGGTTGGGTGTCTGGTCACGCCGTGAGATTACCCCTTTTGCCCGTGGGCGGCCCTACAGCAGTATCGAGCTGAACCGGCTGTTCCGGCGGAATAACTTTATGGTCACACAATCCGTGTATGGGTTGTTTGTGCCACCAACACGCCGCCGCTGGGTGCTTAAACACGCCAAGACGTTCGAGAAGATAGGCCAGCGCTGGCACCCGCCGGTGGGCGGCCTGTTGCTGGTGGAAGGGCGCAAGGAGGTTTATGGCGGTAAGGTGGTACGTGTGAAATCCGGCTACCGCCGCAACATGATGCCCATTCCGGCGACGGAGGGTGGGTTTTGAAAAAGCTTCTGCTCTTGCTGGTGTTGTTTTGGGCCGTGCCTGCCGGTGCCCAGACCCGTATGGACGAGATGCGCCAGTACCTCAGCCAGATGGCGGAGGCCGCCCCCAATGACGATGCCCGCACCGTTTATACGGCAGCACTGAGTGCATTGGAGCATGGCCAGTTGGAGCACCCTGCTTTTGTTGCAGCCCTGAACGAGTTGAAACGCCAGAACAGTATCAAGCGTGTGCTGATGGATGTGGAGTCCATCACGGCTGCGTACAGTCTTTTTTCGCTGGAAACAGGCAAAGACACTCAGAATATCAATGACCTGAGCAAGAACCCCGGACTGGAGGGCTGGCACGGCCCCTATGTGGAACAGCAGCCGCCGCTGGGGGGCGAGTTCGGGCTGTATGATGTATTTTTTGCGCCGTTTGTTCCGGAAGGCCTGCCCCAACCCGGTACCTGCACCAAGAGCACACCGGCCGTGCCATGCCTGATTTGGTTGCGGATGACCGACCTGCCGGACTGGGTAACGGAAGAGGTGGAAGTGACATTGGACACCCGCGCCGGTGTAAGTGGAACAAACGGCGTGTGGCGTTACGGCCCGGTACGCAGTGGCGTGCAGGATGCCTACTACACACTGGCAGAGGTTCTGCCATGACCATTCTGGTAACAGGTTTCGGCCCTTTTGGCGAGGTGGCGGATAATCCATCGGCCCGTTTGGTCCGGGCACTTGCCAGTGATGTGGATGTGTACGCCCGCGTGCTGGATACCAGCTATAACCGTGCTGCCCGCCGGTTGTGTAACCTGATGGACGAGGTTAAGCCCTCCGTTGTGCTGTCTTTCGGTGTGGGGCGCAGCAGGCAGGTGATGGAGCTGGAGCGGACGGCGTGTAACCGCAATAGCTGTCAGATTGCGGATGTGGATGGCGACCTGCGTCTGGACCAGCCGATTGCGCCGGGCTTTGAAGATTTACAGACGGTGTTTGATGTGGATGCCCTTGCGGCCTCCGTCGGGTGCGGCACGTCGGACGATGCGGGCGGCTATGTGTGCAACCACCTGTATTTCGAGGGGCTGCGCCACCTGCTGGATACGCCTCAGGCCGGACGCATGCTGTTTGCCCATATCCCGCCGGAAGGCGACTGCCTGCCACAGGCACGCGCGCTGCTGGCGTTGTTGCGCGGCGTTTAATCAGACAGGTTTATCGTTGCTGGCCGCAAGCCGGGTGAGGGGGGTGTCGGCCTGAGCTTCCCCTTCGTGGTGTTGCAGTTCGTCGATTTTATCCAGTTGCCGTTCCAGCATACGGGTACGGGTGGTCGCGAGGGTCTGGAACTCCTTCTGGGCGCTGTCCAGACGCTGGCCGACTTTATCCATCACTTCGGTGAACTTGCCCCATTGGCTGCGAAAATCGCCCAAGACACGTAAAATCTCGCCTGCCGTGCGTTCCAAGCGGAAGTTATCCATCGCCTGACGGATAACAGCCAACACCGCGTACAGGGTGATGGGCGAGCAGAGGATGACCTTGTTCTTGAGAGCTTCATCCAGCAGGTTGGGGTCCATTTCGTGCAGGAAGGCGTAGACCTGCTCGTTGGGGATGAACAGCAGGACATAATCGAGGGTGGTGTCGCCCGCCGCGTCGATATAACCCCGTTTGGTGAGCTCCTTGACGCGGTCGCGGGCGTCGCGCAGGAACTGCTCCTTATGGGCCTGACGCTCCATGTCGCTGCCGGCCTCCAGATAGCGCAGGTAGCTGTCGAACGGGAACTTGACGTCCATGTTCACCATCTGGCCATGGGGCAGGTTAAAGGTGTAGTCGGGGCGGCCACCGGCATTTTCCAGCGTTTTTTGCTTATGGTAGTTGATGCCTTCAATAAAACCGGCCATGCGCAGCACATCCTCGGCCATGCGCTCGCCCCACTGGCCGCGGGCTTTGGTATTGGCCAGCGCCGCGCGCAGGTGGTTGGCGGTTTCCTGCAATTTATCGGTTTGCTGGGCCGCGCGTTTGAGCTCGTCACTGAGCTGGCCGAACTTCTGATGGCGGTCTTTTTCCAGTGTGTTCATCATGGTCTGGACCTTGTCCAGCTCGGCCTTCATGGCGACCAGCGTACCGTCGATGAGCTGTTTTTTGCCGTCGAGGTCTTTTTCACCCGTCTGGGTTTGTTTGCTCAGGGTTTCGTTCGCCAGGTGGAGGAACTGCTCGGTGTTCTGGCGCAGCACGTCGGCGCTGAGACGCGCAAAGGCATCCTGCATGGTGCTCAGCGCACGCTGGCGCCAAAAAGCGTAACCAAAGCCGGTGGCGAGGCCCAGAACAAGACCGGCGACGAACAACAGGGCGGGGAACATTTCCACGGGCAAACTCCTTTTTCATCCCTGACTATACCGCAAAAAAGAACGGCCTGCCATGAAAGGCAGGCCGTGAACGCACGTCAGGCAAGGTGGTGGCGGATGAAGGCCGCTACCAATGCCGCGTTGGTCGAGATACGTTTGTCGAGCGGCTGCTGGCCCGGTGTTTCCGTGCAGGCGCAGCGCGGAATGCCCAGCTTGAAGAGCATCGCCTCGAACGAACAGTCGGGGCTGCCATCCGGCACCCACACTGCGTCCGTAAAGGCGAACTCGTCCAGCTTGGCAGCTGCCAGCATCGGGAAGTTGGCCGCCAACACGTGCCGCAGGCAGGCGGTAAAGCCCGCATCTTCGGCATCGTCGTTGTAGATGAACAGGAACGCCTCATCCATGCGATGGTCCTCGTGCAGGGTCAAGAACCCGTCACGGGCGAGGTGCAGGACCTCGTGCAGCATGTTCTTGAGGCTGATGATCTCCCGCGAGGGGTTTGCAGGCGCCTGCGCTGTGTCGGTGCAGCCGTAATTGGGGTTTTCGCCCCACATGTTATAACGGTTGCCCACCCGGAATCCTGTCGGGTTGACCAGCGGCAGGAACGAGACGTTCGCCCGCCGCAGAAGGTCCGGGTCGCAGGTGGTCAGGAACTCCACAAGGCCCCAGGGGCCCGCGGGTTCTTCGCCGTGGAATCCGGCCGCAACCAGCAGGTTGGGCAGGTCGGGATTGATGCGCGTGGGTACCAGCAGCAACAGCGGTTCGCCGTCGAGCACGTTCAGCACACGCATATCGTAGCCCCGGATGCCGCTCACACGATCCAGAGCGGCCATCAGGTCGCCGTTAAAACGGCCGATGTCGTAGGGTGTCATGGGCATCTCCATGAAAGGGAGTGGGAGGGAGAAGAAACGTCAGAACGGTATGTTGAAATTAAACATAAGGCCGCTGGTGGGGATGTTCAAGAAAAAAGCCCCCTCGTGAGAGGGGGCAAAACGTTACGGGAACTCAGGTGCCTGCTTCATGGGTGCATGGTCGTAGTAGACCAGCGTCAGGTGGCCATCGGCATCCTCGGTCAGGGCGGTGGCACTGATAGTCCAGTCACCGTCGTTGATGTAGAGGTAGCCTTTCTTCTTGTTCTTGAGGATACGGACATCCGGCAAGTGCAAATGACCACAGACCACGCCATCGCACTTGGCCTTGACGGCCATTTTGACAGCTTTTGTACGGAACCCGCGCAGGGCGTTGTGCCAGATGTCGGCCAACTCGCGCTCCAGCTTGGGCAGGCGATCGTTGCCGGTCTTTTTC
Source organism: Pseudomonadota bacterium (assembly GCA_016125375.1). Lineage (GTDB taxonomy): Bacteria > Pseudomonadota > Alphaproteobacteria > UBA1280 > RI-95 > RI-95. Next base: position 67,025 of record WGLU01000003.1, read on the forward strand.
TTGCGGCGTTTGGTGCTCACCTGACTGCGGTAGGCCAGCCAGCCATAGGCCAACTCTCCGATGTAGCCCAGTGTCCAGCCGCAATCCTCGTGAAAGGTGTCGAGCTGGTCGCCGTGGATGAGCAGCAGCTTTTTACCCGTCGCTGTGGTGTGCACGGTGGTGCTCTCCACATGGATACGCTGCCAGTCGCCCACGCGGTCGAGCAGTTCCTTGGGCAGCAGAGCCGCAAGGTCCGCCATGGCCGGGTGGTCAATATCCAGCGTCTTGATGCCGGCAGCTACCAGAGCATGGCCCTGAGGGTCGTGGTTGCCGGGAATGTAAACCACGCGGGTGCCGTTTGCGGCAGCATCCAGAATGGCATGTACGACGGCTGTGTGCAGGGGCATCCACACCCACTGGCCGAAGCCGCGGGACTGCACGTCGAAGATATCCCCCACCAGATAGAGGGTTTCCGCCGTCGTGGTTTTCAGGAAAGTCAGCAGCTCTGCCGCGCGGCAGCGGCGGGTGCCCAAGTGCAGGTCCGAAATCCAGACCGAACGGTATATGGTGCTTGTCTTGCGGGGCATGAAAGGGCGTCCTTCCGGCAAGAGGCGTCGTAAAAAGAGGAAAGAAAAAAGCTCAGGTATAAAGCGGTGTGCTTACGGGCGGCACCATACCTGTTTATGTTGCACTGCGCAATGGAAGAGGGGCGGGGTTAAGCGCTTTTTGCTGGTGTGTCTTTTGCAAAGCGCCAGGCGCCACCGGGTGTGCCTTTAACGCTGTACATGGCACTGTCAGCGGCCTTGACCAATTCATCAAGGGTTTTGCCGTCGTCGGGGTAGCAGGCCACGCCAACGCTGGTGGCAATTTCCACCCGTTTGCCGCCGATGGAGAATGGCTCGCGAATAGCTTTGACAACCCGCTCGGCAGCCAGAGCTGCCTCATCCGATGAAAGGAGGTCTTCCAGAATCAGGGTGAATTCGTCCCCGCCCATACGGGCCACGCTGTCGGCCTCGCGCAGGACGCGACGCAGACGGTCGGCAACCTGTTGCAGCAAGGCGTCGCCTGCATCATGGCCGAGTGTATCGTTCACCCCCTTAAAACCATTGAGGTCTAGGTACAGGACGGCCATTCCCTTGCTATGGCGCTGAGCGCGGCCAATGGCGCTGGAAATCAGGTTTTTGAACAGTTGGCGATTGCCAAGTCCCGTCAGCGGGTCGTGGTGGGCCACCTTGGAGAGGAAGTTATCCGCCATGCGTTTCATCAGGATGCTCTCGAAAATCAGCAGCATACGTGTTTCTTCACGGGCAGCTGCAGCAATGGGGACGCATTTGTAGGCAACCGGAAACTCTTCGCCCGTATGGCTCTGGAAAGCAGACTCCTGCTTATGGTGACGTCCGCCCCTGCAGGCAATGGCCAGCGGTGCGTCGGCCCAGCTGTAGGCGTTGTGGTTGTCATCCAGTTCGCGGAAGAGCGAAAAGGCGAGGCTGCCGACCATGCCCTCCGGCGCATACCCGAGCATTTTTGCAGCTGCTGGATTGGCGTAGGTGATGGTGCCATCTGCCGTCAGACCAATGACCCCTTCGGCGAGATGCTCGAGGGCGAGTTGCTGTTGCGGTGCTGGCAAATGTAACGTCATCGTAATTCCTTATTGGGGCGCACAAAAATAGTGTGGCTGAAACACAACGAATAAATCAAGTTTTTCCCCAAGGGCCCAAAAGGTATTGACGCAGCGCACACAATGCTTATATACGTTTTAGATAAGACGTACACGCACGTGCCGATGGCCCCAGAGCCGCTGGCGGGCGCAAGCCCTACAGCCCTCTGCGCAGGTTATGTAACGACGAAAGGCGTCCTTGATAGGTTCCGGGTGAGACTCCCGGAGATCGTTGAGGAAACTTTGTTTTTATAAAGGGTAGGCACGTGATGAGCGTACAGGTATATACCTCCCCCCGACAGCTTGGTTTGTCATACCATATCCTCCCGCAGTGCTGGGTGGCATTCGTAACGCATATGCGCCGTATGGCTGTTGAGGTACCCCACTCCCTCGTTATTTAGACCGTCTGAGTTATCAGCAGGTGCGACATATCGTACCTGCAAGCGTACCCAAAAAGAAAAAACGCTTACGTGGTGATAACAGGACGAGATGAAACAGTATATTGCACGTACCCAAACCGCCTTCGGCGCGACCCAACAGCAACCAACCTTCAGCAGCGCGCATGCGCTCGCCGCTGCATGGCGGCCGGATCTGCCCGTACATTTGTTGTACGCAGACCGTCTGTACACAAATGCCGCCAAGTTTTTGGACAACTTTAACGGCGAGGTTCTGTACGCGGTAAAGTGTAATCCGGATGCAACCGTGCTCCGCCACTTGTACACAGCGGGTGTGCGCCACTTTGATGTGGCCTCCATCACCGAGGTGCGCACCATTGCCAGCCTGTTCCCCGACGCGACCATGGCGTTTATGCACCCGGTCAAGAACCGTGCCGCCATCCGCGAGGCCTACTTTACCCACGGTGTGCGCACGTTCGTACTGGATAGTTACGAAGAACTGCTGAAAATTCTGGAAGAAACCAACGCCGCCCGTGACCTCACGCTGGTGGTGCGCCTGGCCATGCCAAAGGGCGCTGCCGTCATGAGCCTGAGTGGCAAGTTCGGTATTGTTCCGGCCGAGGCCGTGCGTCTGCTCAAGAAAACCCGCAAGGGCTGCGTGCGTTTGGGTCTGAGCTTCCACGTCGGTTCCCAGACCATGGACCCGCAGGCTTACGTGAATGCCATCAACACCGCCGCCGATGTGGTTATGCAGGCGGGTGTGCGTCTGGATGTGCTGGATGTGGGTGGCGGGTTCCCGGCTGCTTATCCCGGCATGGTTCCACCGCCGCTGGGTATGTTTATGGATGCCATCCACACAGCTGTGGCCGCCCGCAAGGTGTTCGCCCAGACCAAGCTGTGGTGCGAGCCCGGCCGTGCACTGGTTGCGGATGCCGGTAGCGTGCTGGTACGCGTTGAGCTGCGTAAGGGTGATCACCTGTACCTGAATGACGGCGTCTATGGCAGCCTGTTCGACGCGGGGTCCACAGCCGACTGGCGCTACCCTGTGCGCATTATCCGCCCTGATGGCGATGCCAGTGGTGTGTTGGCACCTTTCAGCTTTTACGGCCCGACCTGTGACAGCCTTGACCACATGAAAGGACCGTTTTACCTTCCCTCCGATATTCAGGAAGGCGACTGGATAGAAATTGGTCAGCTGGGTGCCTATGGCGCGACCATGCAGACCATGTTTAACGGGTTCCACTCGAACCTGCTCGTCCATGTGACCCAGCTGCCGAGCTGGCCGCTGGCAAACCAAACCCCGCAAATGGAGACTCTGAGCTAAAATGGCACTCGCAGCACCAAAGAACTCTGTTAAAGCCGACCTGCTGTCCACCCCTGTGGAGCATATCGACATTACAACATTCGATGCCCGCCCGATTATCGACGCGATGGGCAAAATGTCGTTCACCTCGCGCGACCTGTCCCGTGCGGCCGGCATCTTCAACATGATGCTGAAGGACGAGAAATGCTCCACCGTGCTGACGCTGGCCGGTTCTACCTCCGCCGGCGGCTGCATGCAGGTATATGTGGAAATGGTCAAACGCGGCATGATCGACGCGATTGTTTCCACCGGTGCCAGCATCGTGGATATGGACTTTTTCGAAGCTCTGGGCTTCAAACACTATCAAGGCAACCCGTTCCTGGACGATAAAATGCTGCGCGATAACTACATCGACCGCATTTACGACACCTACATCGACGAGGAAGACTTGCAGGCCTGCGACCATGCTATCAAGGAAATTGCGGACAGTCTGCCCGCCAAACCGTACTCCAGCCGCGAGTTTATCCGCGAAATGGGCAAATGGCTGGCCGCTGGCAATGCCAAGAAAAAAGACTCCCTCGTGCAGACCTGCTACGAGATGGACGTGCCGATTTTCTGCCCGGCCTTTACCGACTCCAGCGCCGGTTTCGGTCTGGTCAAGCACCAGGTTGAGCGTCCGGACAATCACCTGACCATCGACTCTATCCGCGACTTCCGCGAACTGACCGATATCAAAATCGCAGCCGGCACAACAGGCCTGCTGATGGTTGGCGGCGGCGTGCCGAAAAACTTTGTACAGGACACGGTCGTTTGCGCCGAGATCCTGGGCAAGGAAGTGGACATGCACAAATACGCCATCCAGATTACCGTTGCCGATGTGCGTGACGGTGCCTGCTCCAGCTCTACCCTGAAAGAAGCGTGTAGCTGGGGTAAAGTGGACACTGCCTACGAGCAGATGGTCTTTGCAGAAGCAAGCAGCGTGATTCCGCTGATGGCGAGCGATGCCTTCCACCGCGGCTACTGGAAAGGCCGTAAGGCCCGCAAGTTCGCCAAACTGTTCGCTTAAACGGCAGGGGGAGAACATCCATGCAACCGACAAACCTGACAACCCTCCCGCCGGAGCAGGCCTTCCTCGGCCTGCCCGACGACGAGGCGGTAAGCTACGCCGAAGCGGACGCTGTCGTGATTCCTTTCGGGTACGAAGGCACGGTCAGCTACGGCGGCGGTACCGATAAGGGTCCTGCTGCGATTCTGGAAGCCTCTGCACAGGTAGAGCTTTTTGATGAGGAGCTGTGGTGCGAGCCGTACAAAAACGTCGGCATCGTCACGCTGGAAGAACCGGAAATGCCGAAGAAGGTCGAGGATGCCCTCAACCTCCTGCAGGGCATGACCGCCAAGGTACTGGCCGACGGCAAGTTCCCGGTGATTCTGGGCGGCGAGCATGCCATTACCGCAGGGGCCATCCGCCCGTTTGTGGAGAAGTACGGCAAAATCAGCATCCTCCACTTCGATGCCCACGCCGACCTGCGTGACGGCTATGACGGGGAGCACTACTCCCACGCGGCCGCCCTGCGCCGTTGTCTGGACCATGAGGGTGTGGACAAGCTGGTATCTGTCGGTATCCGTAATATCTCCGGCGGGGAAATCCCGTTCCTCGAGGCCAGCAAGGGCCGTGTGGAAATCTTCTGGGGTAAGGATATCGGTACCTGGACGGCTGAAGATGTGGTCAGCGCTCTGGGCAATAATCCGGTCTACATCACCATCGACGTGGACGGGTTCGACAGTTCGGTCATGCCCGCTACCGGTACACCCGAACCGGGTGGCCTGTTCTGGCCCGACGTGGTGAAAATCCTGCGTCTGGCCTCCAGCCGCTGCAAGGTTGTGGGTGCCGACGTGGTGGAGCTTGCGCCCATCAAGGGCTTCCACGCGTGTGATTTTCTCACCGCCAAGCTGGTGTACAAGATCCTCGGCTATACCCTGACGGGTAACCGGAAGTAACAAAAAACCCCCGCGAGAGCGGGGGTTTTTCATGGTGGTCAGTACAAGGATCGAACTTGTGACCCCTACCATGTCAAGGTAGTGCTCTACCGCTGAGCTAACTGACCACTGAGCCGGAAAACGCACCAGCCGGGCGCTTTTTAAGGTTTCTTGTCTTTCGCGGGACGCGCGTACCTTTGTACGCTTGCGTTTCCACGGAACGCGAAACCGTTAAAAAATCTCCTCGGCATCGCAGCCACAGGCTGCTTGAGCATTTTCTAACATACAGGTGTATGGTTTTTAGCAAAACGCGTCTGTCGTTGCAAGCGCCGTTGACGATAAAATGCCCCCGTATTAATTTAGGACCCTATGAAAACCTTATTGCTCACCACCGCGCTTGCGTTTGCCGTCCTGCCCACCGCCTATGCGGAAGATGATGACGGCACCCCGACCTATGAAGCATGCTTCAAAATGATGGAAACCGCCCTTAAGGCCCAAAGCGTGATGCTTCAGGCCGAGACGGATGCGTTGGCCAACCCCCGTAATGTACCCGTAACCGTACCGAACGCGGCGAATGACGCGGCTGCAAAACGTATTATGGACGGTGTGACCATCAAGGTAGACCCTGCTAACCCGACGGCAACCCCGCAAATTGAAATGGAGCATTACCCGCTCGACGGCGATGGTGACGAAGAGGATGACGACGCCCAGAAAGAGCTTGAAACCCCGCCGGTCGTCACCCAGAAAGAACTCTGCAAAACCCTGTATGGCATTGCCATCGAATAGAGAAGGAGCCTTGCCATGCCGCAAACAGCGCCCCAAACATCCCCCCGGTTGCCCAAAGGACTGGCAAACGTGGTGGCCATCAAGCCTTACGTGCCCGGTAAACCGATTGAAGATGTGGCCCGCGAGTTCGGTCTGACCGAAATTCACAAGCTGGCCTCTAACGAGAGTCCTTACGGCCCGCCGCCCCCTGCAATGGCTGCCTACAAAAAGATTGCCGATGACCTGTGGATTTACCCCGATAACGATGCCTTCCGTCTGACCCGTAAGGTGGCCGATATTCACGGTGTGCAGCCGAACCAGATCATTTTCGGCACTGGCAGCTCGCACCTGCTGGAGCTGGCGGCCCGCGCATTTGCCGGTGCCGGTGACGAGGTCGTGTTCCCCGAGCACGGATTCATCTGCTACGCGTTGTTTACACAGGCGGCAGGGGCCACAGCCGTGCGCGTGGCTGAAAAGAACCTGACGGCCGATGTGGATGGCCTGCTGGCAGCTATTACGCCTAAAACCCGGGTGCTGTTCCTTGCCAACCCCAACAACCCGACGGGCACCATGCTGGACGAGGAGGCGCTACGCCACCTGTTGGACAATGTCCCCAGCAACGTACTTGTGGTGCTGGACGAGGCCTATGCCGACTACGCCCTGATTGAAGGTGGTGTGGACGGTACCGAACTGGTGCATGAATACCGCAACCTGCTTGTGACGCGCACCTTCTCCAAGGCCTACGCGCTGGCAGCGCTGCGTATTGGTTATGCAATTGGTTCTGAGGAGGTTGTTTCCATCCTTAAACGCCTGCGCCCGCCATTCTCGGTGTCCACACCTGCACTGGTCGCTGCAGAGGCGGCGATTGGTGACGCGGCGTTTATCAGCGATGTCGTCCGCAAGAACAAGGTCGAGCGCGACCGTATGGCCAAGGCTTATGACGCACTGGGCGTGCTGGCCTGCCCGTCATACTGCAACTTTGTGCTGCTGGACCTGGCCGTAACAGGCAAGGACCCGTCGGAGCTGTTTGTCGCCCTTCAAAAACAGGGGATTATTGTCCGCCCTGTGAAGGAATACGGCCTGAACACGCACTTGCGTGTGTCCATCGGCCTGCCGACGGAAAACGATAAGGTGCTTGCCGCTATCCGGTCCTTGCTCTAGAGGACCCCATGAAAAGGCGCCTGCGGGCGCCTTTTTTATTTGTAATTTCACGCTTTTGGCCCTATTTGAAGGTGGTCTGGAGTAAACGCTGGGCACATCTTCCATTCCTTCTTCTACGGAGCCTTCCGATATGACTTTCGACCTCGACCGCCATGTGCGGTACCACCGTGTGCGCACGGTGTTTCTGTGCGTGACCTTCCTGCTGACCATTGCGGCGACCATTGCCACACTGGCGGGTTGGCACGGGCTGCTCTACGATCCCAACGAGAAGCAGGGCCTTGTGGCCTGGCTGATGGACGGCGACAAGCTGTTCTGGATTCTGGGTATCGTGGCGATTGGCCAGTACGCCATCCGCAACGCGATGGGGCGGCAGCTGCTCAAGCAGCAGGCCCACCCGCGGGAGTACCCCGAGCTGTATGCCATGCTCGATGACCTGAGCCGCAAGGCCGGCCTCAAGCGCCGCCCGCGCTTGTGTGTCGTCAGCGGTCGGCAGGCCAACGCCTTCGCGTTTGGCTTGTCAGAACGTCTGGGTGCGGTGGTGCTGAACCACGGCATTCTGTACCGGCTGACGCCGGAGCAGATCCACGCGGTGATGGCGCATGAGATGACCCACCTCACCAACCGTGACAGCAAGCTGTTTGCCGTGCTGGATACGCTGTTGGGTGTGTTGGGCTTTCAGGCCAAGATCACGAGCCTTCTGCTGACGTTCACGCTGGTGCTGATGTTCATTTCCAACACGCCGTGGACCGACCTGACGTTCATCGTCGGTGCGATGGTGATTCTGGGTGTGGGTCGGCTGATTGCCGCCATGCAACGGAACGTCATCTCCCAGTCGCGGGAATACCTCGCCGACGCGGGGGCGATTCGCCTGCTGGGCAATGGTGGCCAACTGGCGCTCGCGCTGCACCACATCGGCCTGGTACACGGCGATATCCTGACCCGGAATCAGCGTGGCGGCCTGCTGGACTTCATCCTGCACTGCCTGCGGACTCACCCGCCGACCCGCAAGCGCATGTTTGTGCTGCTGGGCGGACAGGAGCCGTACTTCGGCATGTTCTGAACTACCCAAGCGTTTGCCATCCCCGTTTACGGGGATGGCGTTTTTTTTGTTGTGATGAAGGATGATTAGGGGTTATGTAGTCCAAGACCCTATAGAGGATGAGGATAAATGATGAACCAGAATGACATTACGCATACCGATAACGGCGCCTATTATGACCGCCGCCCGTCGTTTGTTTTTCGCCTTGTTCCGCAGGGTGCCCTGCACACCGGGCTGTGGGAAAGCGGCACCTGGAATCAGGTACAGGCTGTGCGTAACACCGACCGTCTGGTTGAAACGCTGCTAGACCTCAAAAGTGGTGAAGCTGTTCTGGATGCCGGATGCGGCACGGGCAGTACGGCTGTTTATCTGGCAGAACGTCATAATGTACACATTACCGGTATTACGCTGGCTGAAAAGCTGGTTGGTGTCTGCCGCATTTTTGCCAATCGTTCCAAGGCTGCCAAGCGCCTGAAGTTTGCACTGGCCGACTATACTGCGACCGATTTTGCGGATAACTCTTTCGATAAAGTCTATGCGCTGGAAAGCCAGTCCTACGCGCCGGATAAAACCGCCTTCCTGAAAGAGGCTTTCCGTGTGCTCAAGCCGGGCGGCAAACTGGTCGTTGTGGAGTACTTCAAGCGTTCCGACAATCTGGATACAGAAGCCAAATCCGCCTACGACCGTATGGTTGCAGGTCTGCATATGCATAGTTTGGTCACTGCAAAAACCTACCAGAAGCAACTGGCTGATGCCGGTTTTGGGACAGTAGAAATGGTCGACAAAACGACCAAGGTGCTGCCATCCGGTTTTTCGTGGACGATGTACGGCCTGTGCACCTTGCCGGTTTTCCGCCTGGCGGAGCTGATTGGTGTGATTGAGAAAGACGGCATGGTCCGTCAGGCCAGCGGTTGTGCCGCCATGTATCCGGCCTTCCGCCACGCAGTTGATTATATGTCGGTAACGGCTGTCAAACCTGCCAAATAAGCAGGGCTAGTCAAACGCCTCATCTGTCATCAGGGTCCATGTCGATGTTGATATGGGCCCTGTTGGCGTTTGGCTGTTGTAGACGTAGTACTCCAGCTTGACCAGAGATCCTGCCACCAGCTTATTGAGTGCGCGGCGGGAATGGGAATAGATGATGGCATCAGGCGCCGCGCCAATCGACAGACCGCAGGTTTTATCGGCCGCTTTATTGATACCGTCCCGCCAATTGATGTGGAGAATCTCCAGCTGTGCGGGGCGGTTTTTTTCGCGGTCGTTAATACTGGTCAGGAACTTGATGACGCGTGCTTCTACAAGGCATTGAGTCCACGTTGCGTTGGTGTCCTGCGCGTAGGCGCCGAGCGGTGTGCAGACGGCAAGCAGGCAGACAAACAGGGGCAGGAAAGGCTGGAGCGGGTGAAGGGAGTCGAACCCTCCTCTTGAGCTTGGGAAGCTCACATAATAACCACTATACGACACCCGCACGGCTCCGTTTATAACTCAGTTTATATGCCCGCACAAGGGGCGCCTCAGGGTGGATTAGTCTTTCCACTCGTCAAACTTGCCCACAAAAGCAGGGTCTTTGAAGTACATGATTTTCTCGGCAATGACGGGGCGCATCCCCTGTACAAAAATCAGCTGGCTGTCGAACGGCATGGTCATGATTTCGTCCGGCGTCATCAGCGCGCGGGAGGTCTCGGAGAAGTTGGCACTGCTGCCGCTATCCGATAGCCCCGTGCTTTTGACACGGATTGTGGCCTGACCCAACATGTCGGAGAGGACTTTGGCCGTATCCACATCGTTGGTACCGAAAGCGCAGCGGACGGAACAGTTGGCGAGGAAGCTTTCCCACTTGTCTTTGTAGGTGTTTTTCAGCTGGCTGAGGTCCTGAATGAAAGTCCAGATGGTCACGCCGTAACCTGCCAGATAGCCAAGGCCCATTTCGATGGGCTTCATGTAGCCGAGGGCGGGAAACTCGTCCACCAGGAACAAGACAGGGCTTGCAGGCTTGCCTTTGGTCTTGGTCATGGCTGCAAGCGACAAGCCCACCATCAGGCGGATGAGGGGCTGGTACACGTCCAGATATTCCGGCGGAATGATAATGTACAGCGACGTCGGTTCTTTTTTTATGTCGGCCAGCTGAAAGTCGGAACGGCTGGTGATGCCTTGCAGGCGCGGGCTGTCCCAAACGGCGGTTTTACTGCGTGCTGTGGAAAGAATGCTGGCCATAACTTTGGCTTCGGTTGCCGACAGGGCGGCGCCAAACTTGCGCACGTGCTCGTTCTTGGACTTGGTCATTTCCTTGATGGTGAAATTGAAGTCGTCCTTGGATTGCATAATCAGGTAGCGGACTTCGCCAAGGTTACGCAGCACCGGTGGGCGGCTGGTGGCAACGTGCAGAATCAGGCCCGTATAGAGGTTCTTTGCCTCTCGGTCCCAGAAGGGGTCGCTGCCGCCTTCCTCAGGAATCAGCATGTCTGCAATCAGGGCCACATCATCCAGTTCGTCCGGTGTGCCGAGGCGAATAAAGTCGATGGGGTTGTAATGGCTGCTGAAGTCGTGGAACGGGGCAAAGGTAAAAACCTTGTTGAACTTGCGCCGTTCGCGCTGGCTTACAGCGTAGTTCTCGCCCTTGATGTCGTTCACCACGACTGAACCCGGGTGGGTCAACAGGTTGGGAATAACGTGGCCCACACCTTTACCGGAACGGGTTGGAGCAAAAGTAATGATGTGACCGGGCTTGTTGAAGCGGATGAACTTGCCGTCAAACTTGCCGACAATAAAACCGGTCTCACCGGCCATGCCAGCTGTTTTGAGGTCGTTCATCAGAGCGAAGCCGGCACTCCCGTGGGAGGCGGGTTTACGGCCCAGAATGCGCTGCCAGATACTGAGGTTCTGGAGTTTGCGACTGCGCTTGAGCTGGTCACGGTAGCCTGATTTTTCTTCGGCGAGTTTCCAGGCAATGCCCAAAGTAACGGCGGCAATGAGAATCAGCCCTTCAAAGGGCAACTTACCGGCGTCGGCAAGGACAAGCGTAATGGCGGCTGCCACGATGTACAGGCCAATATGCTTGATGGTGAACAGATTCTTTTTCATAAGCGCTTGTTTTTGTTGTTGGGCTTAGAGCAGAGTAACCTGTTTTTCAGCTCGCCTCCAGCGTGTTCTGGACGTAAGCCTTCAGGACATCTTTCAGCACCTTGGCGTCACCCTTGGCGCTACGGAAGGCAGCGTCCTCAATAACCTGATGGCAACTGACAGGGTTGCTGGCATCAATGTCGAGCATGTCCGTGGTTGGGGCAAACTCTATAATGAAAGTTGCATATTCGCCGATATACAGGCGGTACTCGTTCTTGCGGTAATAGCGGTCTTTCTCGTTCTTGCGGTTCTCGATGCGGGTCATTTTAGCCTGTGGGGCCAGTTCATCCCCGTGGACGGACATCAAGAGCAATAAATAACGGTCCCGTGCAGAAATCAGCTCCGGGTCAATTTCGGGCATGAGGCCAAGCTCTTCGTAGGGAAAATCTTCCTGCGAGAGGGCGAACTTTTTCATGTCCATGTGGGTTTTGACCGAGTACCCAAGCTGGTCGGCCATCTCCCACTTCTCTTTGAGAGTGAGAACGTGGTTGTCGTACATCTTAAAATTTATTGTTGTTCTATTTAAGTTGTACCCTGTTTCAGTCAAATGCAGCAACGACTTTCGCCTTTCCCTGGGCTGCCAACTTGGTAAACTGGCGGAAAGGCTCCTGACCTAACAGGTTCATGGCGGCACGGCCTGTGCGCTGGCCCATTTGGGCGCTGCGGACTTCAGGATGTTCGCGCATGTCTATGATACGGCCGCGGTCGCGGGCGTCTTCGGCACGGGCATCCGCCGGTCTTGCTGCGGCACGAGCCTCGTCTGGCTGACGGGCATCTTCGGCACGGGCTTCTTCAAAAGCCTCGTCGCGCGGATCGATAGTGCGTGCGTCTTTCATATGTTTCTTTCCCCTGTTTCTCGTTACATAGACTTCTGTAACGAGCAACCAGCCAAAAAACTGACATGTGTCCATATGTTTGGTTGCAAATGGTCAGTTGTCTGTTTTCGGGCGGTCTTATCCCAAAACTATTAAAAGGATATGTGGCGGGCAGATGGCGCTTTCAAGGGGGATTTGACAGAATAAAAAGCCCCGCCGGATAGCGGGGCTTGCAGGTGTCTATTCAAAATGACTGTCAGGCGTGTCCCTGTGCTTCCAGCCAGCGGTTTGCATCCAGTGCAGCCATGCAGCCCAAACCAGCTGCTGTAACGGCCTGACGGTACACGCTGTCGGCCACGTCACCTGCGGCAAACACACCGTCGATTTTAGTGGTGACCTTACCGGCTGGCACAATCAGGTAGCCATGGTCGTCCATGTCCAGCATGCCTTTGAACAGGTCAGTGTTGGGTTTGTGGCCGATGGCGATAAAAACACCTGTTACGGTAATGTCGGTCACTTTGTCGGTTTTAATGTTGCGCACTTTGGCGTGGGTGACACCACCCGGTGCCGCGTCACCGCAGACCTCGTCCACCACACTGTCCCACAGAACGGTGATTTTTTCGTGTTTGGCGATACGGTCCTGCAAAATCTTCTCTCCGCGGAACTGGTCGCGGCGGTGAACAACAGTCACGCTTTTGCACATGTTGGCCAGATAAAGAGCCTCTTCCATCGCAGTGTTGCCACCGCCGACAACCAGAACGTCCTGATTGCGGAAGAATGCGCCGTCGCATGTTGCGCAGGCGGAAACCCCACGGCCCGAGAATGTCTGTTCCGACGGCAACCCCAACCATTTGGCGGAGGCGCCAGTGGCGATAATCAGGGCGTCACAGGTGTAGATCGTGCCGCTGTCGCCGATCAGTCTGAACGGGCGCTGGTTCAGCTCTGCCTTGCTGATGTGGTCATATTCAATCTGCACACCGCAGTGTTCTGCCTGTTTATGCATTTGTTCCATCAGCCAGGGGCCCTGTACGCCCTCGGCAAAACCGGGGTAGTTTTCCACGTCGGTGGTAATGGTCAGCTGGCCGCCGGGCTGAATGCCGTGCACCATCATCGGTGCCAGGCCGGCGCGGGCGGCGTAAATGGCGGCGGTGCATCCGGCGGGGCCGGATCCCAGAACAAGAACTTTGCTGTGTTTTGTTTGGCTCATGGGCGGCATATTCCTGCATATTACGAGAAAGGTCAGACAGATAAGGAATATGCCATACGGGTGTTTTTCCGCAATAAAAAATGGTCACCCCCGTGGGGGTGACCTTACGCTTGTGGGTATATTTATTCGTCGGCGTAGAAGATATGTTCACCGACTTGAGTGACGCGTTCGAGATGACGCTCGAACCACCGTCGTGTTTTCCCACCCACCGAAGCGGCGTGGTAGTACAGGATATCATCATTGGTCCACACACCCGAACGGGAGATGGAACCACTGATAAGACCCTGTGCAATACGACGGGCCTCACGCCAGGCATCACCTTGCGGCGCATGATTGCGCACCGCAGTCCAGCTGAACTGGACACCGTGTTTCTTGTCCTTGACAACACCGCACACCGTGCGGGGGAAGTCGTGGCTGGCAACACGGTTCATGGTCACCCAACCCACAGCAGTCATGCCGTCAACTCCTTCGCCGCGGGCCTCGTAATAGATGTTACGGGCCAGACAGTCGATGGAAGATGCGTCGGCAGACGCAGGGGTGAAGCAAGCCAGAACGGCGATGAGAGTAAGCGTGAAAACGCCAAGGATATGACGGACAGATGTCATACAGTGCCTCTTGAGATAAACGGAAAGAAAGATCACCCAATAAGGGTTCACGGTTTTTATATGGTTTCAGCCTGCTAGGCAGACAACCATTTTTTTACGCGAGAGTTTATTTTCCCTACGAAAAATAGGTGAATCGCGCTCTGGAGAAGGTGTTATACTGCTCGGCGACTTTAACCAAGTTCAACAAAGAGGACGCTGTCATGACTTTCATGGTTGGCCATAAATTCCCGGACGTAAAATTGCAAACCGTCATGGGCAACGGCGAGATTAAACAGGTTTCCGTGACCGAACACGCCAAAGGCAAATATGCCGTCGTATTTTTCTACCCGCTGGACTTTACCTTTGTCTGCCCGACCGAGATTCTGGCTTTTGACAAAGCGCATGACGAGTTCAAAAAGCGTGGTGTCGAGCTGTTTGGCGCATCTGTAGACTCGCAGTTCTCTCACTTCGCCTGGCGCGAAACATCGCTCGAAAAAGGCGGTATCGGCCCGGTAAAATTCCCGCTGCTGGCTGATCTGGAGCGTAAACTGTCCTCCGAGCTGGGCATCCTGACCGGTGGTGTGACCTTCCGCGCCTCCTACCTGATCGACAAAAAAGGCGTTGTTCGCCATATGGTTATTAACGACCTGCCGCTGGGCCGTAGTGTGGACGAAATGCTGCGTATGGTTGATGCGCTGCAGTTCCACGAAGAGCATGGCGAAGTTTGCCCTGCCAACTGGCACAAAGGTGACGAGGCCATCAAGCCGACATCTGCCAGCACAGGCGCATACCTTGCCAAAAAGCACGGCGCTAAAAAGGGCGCTGCCGCTTAAGGTAGGTTGCTTCTTAAGGAAAACGGGCGCATCGGCGCCCGTTTTTTATGCTTTGGCAAGGGGGAGGGTGATGGTGGCAATGGTGCCGAGCGCAGGTGTGCTCTCCAGAGTGATTTCGCCGCCCATTTCCTCAATCAGGCGTTTGGTGGTCGGCAGGCCCAGACCGGTGCCCCCTGTTTTGGTGGTGAAGAACGGTTCAAACAGTCTGTCCATCACATCTGTCGGGATGGGTTTGCCACCGTTCTGGATGCGAATGTGTGCCGTCCGTTCGTCGTAGCTGGCGCTGATAAGGACAGACTTGGTACCGCTGTGGGCCTCGCAAGCGTTTTTAACGAGGTTTATGAGGGCCTGAAGCAGTTTGTTCTTATCGGCCATAATTGTGCACGGGGTCTGGAAGCCTACATAGTCCATTGCAACTTTGCTGTCTTTCCCGAGGGCATCAAAGGTGGGCTGTGCCTGCGCCAGTACGGCTTCGAGGGAGAGGGGGGTGATATCTGTAGGCGTCGTTGCAGCAAAGGCCAGGATACCCTTGAGCATACTGTCGAGGCGGGCAACCTCCGCCTGCACCAGTTCCATACGGCGGATGCTTTTGCTGTCCATATCATCCAGCAGAGGGACGATTTGCTCGATGCCCATTTTGATGGAGGTAAGCGGATTGCGCAGCTCGTGGGCAATGGAGGATGAAAACTCGCCAATCGCTGCCAGCCGTTCCTGCTGAACCATGCGTTCCTGCATATCCAGCAGTTTTTTGGTACGTTCCGCCACCATGTCTTCCAGCTTCTCGCGGTGGTCGCGCAATTTTGTATCCCGGTCACGCAGGTGATGCAGCAGCGTATTGAACAGGCGGGCTACCTGTGCCAGCTCGTTACTGCCGCTGATGGTCATGTTTTGCTCAAAACTGTCCTGTTGGACAATCTCGCGCATGGTTGTGCTCAGGCGGTTAACCGGGCGCAGCACGAAAATATTCAGCATGATGTAGATCATGACGAGCATCAGCACACTCAGGAACGAGGCAAAAACATACCCCGAACTTGCCATACCCCGATAAAAAGGCGCCTGCTCAAAAGTCTGATTATTGAAGACGACGATGTGCACATCCAGCGGCTGAAAATAGGTGTGTGCGAGTGTAATCCCGTTCTTTGTGGCACTGCCTTGCACAAACGCTGCCTTGTTGCCCATCAGCTCGCTGATATTAATCAGGCTTGCGGCAGGTTTATCGGAACGGGTATTCAGCAGAATTTTGCCGCTGTCATCCAAAAGGAGCAAGCCCGTCGAGGGTCTGTTGAGCAGTACCAGCATCTGCTCGGATACATCAAGCGCTACGGCAATTTGCAGACCGTCCTGAGACAGTCCCGGTGTCTCCTCCTGCACACGCTTCAGGCTTTCGCCAACAAGCGTCCGTGCAAAAAAAGCGTCGTTCTTCAGGGTTTCGACAGACAGGTAGTTGTACAGCTCCCGGGTGGCGTCACGGGTATAGTACATGCCAAGGGCAATCACAATCATCACTGCCCCGAACAGCGGCACAGCCGTGCGCAAGAACAGGCTGTTGGGGTGAAAGGCGTGGGTGTTTGTCTTGGCGTTCATCATTAGGTATGCTTGTTTTTATGCTTCCATCATACGGTGCGTATGCACACAGGTGCAACCATGACGACCAAAGCAAAAGTTTATAAAGACATTATCTGCCTTGAAGTTGCTTCCCCCGAGGGGGGAAAGTGGTGGTTTCAAACACCATCCCTTTCGTACACGCCGTACCATGTCGACCGCATTCAGCGTCTCGTCTGGGGTAAAATGACCGGTTCGAGCCGGGAGGTTCTGGCCGTCCCCGTCCAGAAGGGCGCACAGGAGGTTCTGGTTGCCGTCAACCTTCCCCGCAGCGATCTGGCTGCGCTCAAGCGCCGCAAGCTCATTCCGGCGGGTTACCCCGTACCTGACCGGGAGAATGCGTATACCCCTTGGCCTGACCATGCGCAGGAGCGGCTGAGCGCACAGCAAAAGGCTGCCAAAAACCTGTACTGAAAAACAAAAAATGCCGGCCCCGAAGGGCCGGCAAGACGATAAATCAGGTGAGGGCGACAACGCCGAGGGCGGGGAAGTTCTGCACCTTGGCGACGATGCGGGACTCCGCTTCGACCGCCCGGGCCACGTGTGCGCCTTCCGGGTCGCTGACGCAGAACGCCACCGCCATCATGGTGGTGGGGCAGTCGTCGGTCGCCTGGTAGGGAGCCGTGTAGCCGAGGAGGTTGTCCAGCAGATGCCGGGGGCCTTCGGCGACGATGACCAGTAACGCCTCGGTGGTTTCCGTGCGGGCTATTTCCAGCACCTGTCCGGTGAGGGTGGCTGCCCGGGCATCGAGCGTGAAGCGGAACTGGTCGGCGAGGTCGGCGATGTTCATAACGCACGTCTCCTGTTTCTGACGCAGGTTTGGCTAAAAGATAAAAAGCAGGTGTTGCCTCACGCAGGTGTGCTGTCTATACTCGGCGCGGGTGTAAGGGGCAGACGGAAAATGCGTAACCCCGCCAGGTCCGGAAGGAAGCAACGGTATCGTAGCCCCCGGGTTGTCCCTTACACTCATGCGAGCAGAAAGCCAGAGCCGCCCATTGGGCGGCTCTGCTGCGTTTGGTGGTTGCCTAGCAACCGGTGTTGGTGTCGGTGTCGCCCACCAGCTCGGCCCAGGCCTTGTCGGCATCGCCATAGGTCCAGGCGTAGTGGTGGATGGTGTTACCCTGCACCTCGAACACGTAGACCTCGCCGGGCATCAGCACCTCGCCGCTGACCGTGGTCTGCGGGGTGATGAAGTCGGTCGGCTTGGTGACGTCGGGAGCATCGATGCCGAAGATGGTGTTGCGGCCGGTGGTGCGGATGGTGATTTCCGCCTTGCCGTTCAGGCTGTAGCTGTGGCGCATCTGGGCGATGAACAGCCGGCGCTTGCTTTTCAGCTTGGGGTCGCTCAACGCTTCCGCCAGGGTTGCCAGAATGTCGACGGGGACGCTCTGTGCCAGGCTGCTGGCATTGGCGAAAGTGTTCAGCACGGCCATCGGGCCGATGTGAATGATGGTGGCAGTCATGGAACTGTCCTTCAGAGTTGAGGTACGAAAAAGGCACGGGAAAGGTGTTGCTAAAAGGTTAGCCCAGCACATCTAGTGTAAAAAAAGGGCAATTTCAAGTTTTTCATGTAAAACAGGGCTGCTGATGGGTGTTTTCGGACGTGTTCTGTGCTAGGATAACCCCCTCAGTTTCAGCGGAGGAAAACCCATGTCCGATATGTTTGGCGGCCTGCCGGAAGATAAAGGCGGTAAGGAGTATCTGGTCCTTGCCCGCAAGTACCGTCCGCAAACCTTTGCCGACCTTAAAGGGCAAGAGGCGCTGGTCACCACCCTGACCAATGCCATCAAGGCCAACCGCATTCACCACGCGTATGTGCTCACGGGTATTCGCGGCGTGGGCAAAACCACAACTGCACGCATCATGGCCAAGGCACTCAACTGCGAGGGCGGGCCTGCACCGCAGTGGGCTGCGGAAGACCCCCAATGTACTGCTATTGCCAATGGCCGCCATGTAGACGTGCTGGAGTTTGATGCCGCATCCTATACCGGTGTGGACGATATTCGCGATCTGTTCGAGGGTGTAGGCTATCAGCCTGTGCAGGGGCGCTACAAAATCTACATCATTGACGAGGTGCACATGCTCTCGCGGCAGGCGTTCAACGCGCTGCTCAAAACGCTCGAAGAGCCGCCTGCCCACGTCAAGTTCATCTTTGCCACGACCGAGGTGAACAAGATCCCGGTCACAGTGCTCTCCCGCTGTCAGCGGTTCGACCTGCGCCGCGTGCCCATGCAGGTGTTGCAGCAGCACTTTGGCGAAATCCTGCAGAAAGAAGAGCTACAGGCATCCGAAGCTGCCCTGACCCTGATTGCCCGCGCGGCGGATGGCTCTGTGCGGGATGGCCTGTCCCTGCTCGACCAGGCCATTGCCTTGGCCGCAGGCCAGCCGATTGACGAAGTGCTGGTTACCTCCATGCTCGGCCTTGCCGACAAGGGGCGCCTGTACGACCTGCTGGAAAACCTGCTGACCGGCCAGACCACGCCGGTTGTTGAAGTATTGGCTGATATGTACAGCCTTGGCCATGACCCGTTGTTGCTGATCAGCGAACTGATGGAGCTTTGTCACCTGCTGACGCGTCTGAAAGCTATTCCAAAGGCAGCAGAAGCGCCTGACCTGACCGAACTGGACCGCACCCGTGGTGTTGAACTGGCTGCCAAACTGCGGATGGAATCCCTTGCCCGTGCCTATCAGATGCTCCTGACGGGCCTGAACGAGGCTAAAAATGCCGTCCGCCCGTTCGAGGCGGTGGAGATGGCCTTTATCCGTATCGCCTATCTGGCACCTGTGCCTGCGGTGGATATTTTGCTGGGTAAATCCATGCCTGCCGCTGACGCTAGCCCTCAGCCGGAGCAACCCGCTGTAAAAAAGCCTGAACCGCCTATTGCGGCGGCTCCGCCGCCCATACCTGCCGTGGCCACAGGCCCGGCCCCCTGGGAAGATGATGAACCGGAACCAGCCGTAGAAGAGGTTGTGCCGCAAGAGCAAGTCACACCGCAAGCACAGCATGCCGATGGCTTTGCTGACTGGGATGCGCTGGTATCTGCGGTGTCCAAAGCGCGCCCCTATTTGGGGGCGGAGCTCGCTAAAAAAGGGCGCCCCGTTAAACTGGATGGGCAAAGGTTAGACGTTTATCTACCTGACGCGGGGTTCAAAACGGGGGCGGAGCTGGCAAAAGAACTGGCGACAACGCTAGAAGGGATGACAGGTTCGCGTTGGCAGGTTAATCTGGCGGCGCAAGCGAACGGTGAAACCGTCAGCGAGAAGAAGGAACGTGTCAAAGTCGAGAAAATCCGGCAGGCGCGGGAGGCGGAACCGGTCCGCCGCGTGATGAACGCTTTCCCCGGTGCCGATGTGGTAGATGTAATTCAACCTGAAAACGAGGACTAAAGAGATGATGAAGGGTATGAAGGATATGGCCTCCATGATGCGGCAGGCCCAGCAGATGAAAAAAGACATGGCCACCATGCAGGCCAAGCTGGATGAGCTGACCATGGACGGTACCGCTGCCGGCGGTAAAGTAACCGTGACCATGAGTGGTAAAATGCTGGTTCGTGGTGTGAAAATCGACACGGCACTGGTAGATGCCGACGATGTTGAAACATTGGAAGACCTGATTGCAGCCGCGACGAACGATGCCCTGACCAAAGTGCAGGACTACGTAAACGGCGAAGTACAAAAAATCACTGGCGGTCTGGGCGGCGGTCTGCTGGGCTGACCTTGAACAGTGCCCATAAAAAACGCCGCCCTTTCGGGCGGCGTTTCGTTTGTCAGGACACAAAGTCCTCCAGCTTCTGGCTGTGGGTGAATCCCAGTTCTTCCAGCTCGGCGATGATGTCGTCACGGCTCAGGCCGGTCATCTCGCTGTAGCTGTCCTCGGTCATTTCACCGTAGTTGGCGGGTAGGATATTCTCCAGCGCCATGTAGCTGTCGTACAGGTGGCCGTTGCCCTTCCAGTAGCTTTCGGGGCAGAAGGTGACGACGGTTTCGCCATCCTGTTCAGTCACGGCGAAGAGGAACTCCTCGGCTTCGATTTCCTCGGCCCAGAGCATCTCGTCATCGTTGTCGGTGTCAAAGTCGGTGTCGTCCCACGGACGGGGGGTGCGGGTCATGGCCGTCTCCCTTGGGGTGGGGCAAAAGGTAAACAAAGGTAAGGTATCAACTGTTTTGCCACCTTATCATGGCAAGGCAGGACGATAAATCGTATAATGGCCGCCTGATTGACGACAAAAAGGGGCCTCTGCCGTGCTGACTATCTACCACAACCCCCGTTGCAGCAAATCCCGCCAGACACTGGCGCTGATTGAAGACAGCAAAACACCACACACGACGGTGCTTTATCTGGATACACCACCCGCGGCAGTTATTCTGGAGCGCGCTCTTGCCATCCTCGGGCGTGACGTAATGCTCCGTACCGGTGAAGACGCTTATAAAGAACATATCAAAGACAAAAATCTGAGTGAGGCCGCTTTGGCAGCGCTGATGGTTGAACACCCAAGTATCATTGAACGCCCGCTGGTTGTGGCGGATGATGGCCGCATGGTGATGGGGCGCCCGCCCGAAAATGTGGCTCCCCTGCTGAAAGGAGCAAAAAGCGCATGATTCCCGCCCCGTTGGAGCATTTGATGAAGCAGCTTTCCCGCCTGCCGGGTTTGGGGCCGCGCAGTGCCCGCCGGGCTGCGCTGCACCTGATGGTCAGCCCCAGCGCCATGGGTAACCTGGCCCACGCGATGGAAGAAGTGGCCCGTCAGGTCACCACCTGCACCACCTGTGGCAACGTGGACTTGACCGACCCCTGCAACATTTGTACGGATGCCAAGCGCGACGGCAGCCTGCTGTGTGTGGTGGAAGGTGTTTCTGACCTGTGGGCGATGGAGCGCTCGGGGGCGTTTAATGGCCGCTATCATGTGCTGGGTGGCCTGTTGAGCGCGCTGGAAGGCGTTGGACCGGATGATCTGCGCCTCGGTCAGCTCCTTGCCCGTGTTGAGGGCGGGGTGGTCAGTGAGGTGATTCTGGCACTGTCCGCCAGTGTGGAAGGGCAGACAACCGGACACTTTATCGCCGAGAAACTCAAACCACACGGTGTGAAGGTGTCCATGCTTGCGAAAGGCATGCCTATGGGCGCCGATGTGGATTATATGGACGAGGGCACGCTCAACCTTGCCCTCACAGGAAGGATGGCTGTCTGATGCCGTTGCTCGAAACCCCTGTTTGCAATTTTGGAACACCTGCGCCGGATTTTTCCCTCAAGGGGGTTGACGGTAAAACCTATACGCTGGCGGATGTGCGCGGGCCAAACGGCCTGCTGGTGATGTTCATCTGCAACCATTGTCCGTTTGTAAAGGCCGTTGCTGACCGCCTGCCGGAAGATGTTGCCGAACTGCAGAAGGCTGGAGTTGGTGTAATCGCCATTAATAGCAATGACACGGTTGCGTATCCGGAAGATGACTTTGAACATATGAAAAAATTCTCCGCACAGCATGGATTTAATTTTCCGTATGCGATAGATGAGACGCAGGCTATCGGCAGGGCTTACGGCGCTGTCTGCACGCCGGATTTTTTCGGTTATAACCACAAAATGGAACTGCAATACCGAGGCCGTCTGGACGATGCCGGGCGTAACCCGCGTTCTGCCGCCAACAAGCGTGAGCTGGTGGACGCGATGCTCTGGGTTGCCGAGTCTGGCCATGGGCCAAAGGAACAAACGCCCAGTATGGGCTGTTCCATTAAATGGAAATAAAGGCGGGACTTGCTCTTTGGGCGACTTTTACGCCGTCTGTGTTGCTGTGCTGCTCACGTACGTGCCTGTACGCTGCGCTGCTCGCGCCGTGACGGCGCAAAAATTCATCCCAAATCCCGGCGCCCGTCTGGTTTGGTAAAAGATGCAAAGAGGAGTCTATAAAGATGCTCAACGGTAAATACGCACTTGTCACAGGCTCGACCAGCGGGATTGGTCTGGCAACAGCACGCGCCCTAGCAGGGGAAGGTGCGCACATCATCCTCAACGGGTTTGGGGATGCCAAGCAGATTGCCAAGCTCCGTAAGGACATGGCCGAGGAGTTCGGCGTCAAAGTTGCCTTTTCCGATGCGGACATGAGCCGCTCCGACCACATTGACCTGATGTTCGAGCAGCTTTCGGAGTCTATCCCGCAGATTGATATTCTGGTCAATAACGTGGGCATTCAGCATACCGCACCGATTGACGAGTTCCCGGTAGAAAAATGGGACGCCATTCTGGCTATCAACCTGTCGTCCTCCTTCCACACCATGCGCCATGTCATCCCTGGCATGCGGGAACGTAAATGGGGTCGTATTATCAATATCGCCAGCACCCACGGTCTGGTCGCATCCGTCAATAAGTCCGCTTATGTGGCTGCCAAGCACGGCATCATCGGCCTGACAAAAGTCGCCGCGCTGGAGCTGGCCGAAAGCGGTGTGACCTGTAACGCCATTTGCCCCGGTTGGGTGCGCACGCCGCTGGTGGAAAAGCAGATTGAAGCCCGCGCCAAAGCCAAGGGTATGGAAATTGAAGAGGCAGCCCGTGATCTGTTGATGGAAAAGCAACCTACCGGCCGTTTTATTAAACCGGAGGATATTGGTGGTATGGCCGTATTTCTGACCAGCCCACACGCCGCAGGCGTGACGGGGAGTGTCTATGTTCTAGATGGCGGCTGGACGGCTCAATAGTAGAGGTCCACGCATGGATAAAAGGAAAGCCCTCTCGCGAGGGCTTTCCTTTTGAGCGCATTACTTTAGCAGTTCATCCAGCACCGTACGGTAGACTGGCTTACGGAAGGCAATGGTCAGTTCGACAATTTCAGCGGCGGGGCGCCATGCCCAGCTGTCAAACTCGTGGTCGTGGGCTTTGGTCAGGTCAATGGTGCTATCGTCGCCCACATAGTCGAACAGGAACCATTTCTGGCACTGGCCGACGAGGCCCATTTTCTCCAGACGGGACCCTTTAAGCAGCTCTTGGGGCAGGTTGTAGCCAATCCAGTCCGGCATTTCCTTGACCAGTTTCAGGTCGGTGGCGGGGATGCCTGTTTCTTCAAAAAACTCGCGGAGGGCAGCGTCCAGCGGATTTTCACCCTCATCAATGCCCCCTTGCGGCAGTTGCCAGGCACCGGGCTTGCCCGCACGTTCTGCTGTAAAAACAAGCCCTTTGCGGTTGCGGACCACAAGGCCTGCGTTGGGGCGGTATCTGCTGGTATCAGGGGTTGGCGTGCGGTGAATCGGTGTCGTCACGAGGTGCTTGCTCCAGTCGTATCATTTCCGTAATCGGAACAAGGTAGATGCCCTTTTCGGCCAGTGTCGGTATCCACTTCTGCAGCGCCTCGATGGTGCGCGGATGCGGGTGGCCGATGGCAATTACCTTGCCGTGCGTTTTGGCGCGCGCTTCTATGTGTGCCAAAGCCTGCTCAAGGTGCGGCATATCTTCGTAATGGTCAATAAAAACATCCCGTTCCAGCAGGGGGAGCGCCAGTCCTTGTGCGGCCGTCTTAACCTCTGACTTGCCGGTGGTCAGGCTGTCCATGAAAAACAGTCCCAGCTTGTCTGCCAGTTCCAGTACAGGGCGCATGGCACCACGGTTGCCGGTAAAGCGGCTGCCCATATGGTTATTGATGCCCACAATCAACGGCAGCAGGTCCTTAAGGTTCACCTCGGTCTTACTCACAATCTCAGCGGCACTTTGTTCGATAAAGAGTGCGTTCGGACCAGGGTCAATTTGGATGGTGCCGTGTTCGTCTCCTGTACGGGGGAGGGGCTCCATTGGCAGGTGGAGCATAATCTCGTGCCCTTTTTCCTTGGCCTCACGGGATTGTTTCTCGGTACCGTGGCCATAGGGCAGGAAGGAGAGTGTCACTTCCGGCGGCATGGTCTGGACCATTTTCTCGGACTGCTCGACGTTCACACCCATATCGTCAATCACAATCGCTACACGTTTGGCATCCGCGGGCAAACTTGGGGGAGGTGCCGCGTGGGTCATCCACAGCGGGGTGGGGCGCGCATCAACAGCCGCACCGGAGGGTGTAACCGGTGCCATATGTGCGGGCTGCATGGGGCTAATGGCTGTCTCGGCAATGCCGGACTCCTGAAAGTGCAGTTCCTCAATAACCTTGTCCCACGGCACAACAACGTTGGCAGCGTTGCCGGGCAGGCCGAGGGGCGTTTCCCGCGAGGCAGCTATGGCAGCCTCTTCCTTGCGGTGACGCTCTGCCATCACCCACCACGTCAGCACGCTGGCTGCGAGGAGGGTGAGGGCACCCACCGTTCCTGCAAGGATATGGTGGGGGCGGAGGTTCATTAGGAGGCGTCTCTCTGTTTCCAGATGCTCAGAGCTTTAACAACGCCCAGCGCACGGTCGAGCTGGTAATCAAACGGTGCGTCTTCGGCTGCATCGGCCTTGTCTTTACCGTCTTTGTCCTTTTTGGCGCTCTTGTCTTTTTTGCCGGGCTTCTTGTCAGCTTTATCGTCGGCCTTTTTCTTGTCGTCACGGTTCACTTCGATGTGACCGCGCAGGTTGGCCTCGCTGACATATTCGCTGGCAGACTGCTCTTTAATCTCGGCCGGTTTGACCTCGATGTCCGGTACGATACCGGTGGCCTGAATCGAACGGCCGGACGGTGTGTAGTACAGGGCAGTGGTCAGGCGCATACCGGCGCCACCGGGCAGGGAGATAATGGTTTGCACCGAGCCTTTACCGAAGGATTTTGTACCCATGATGACCGCACGTTTGTGGTCTTGCAGAGCGCCGGAGACGATCTCGGAGGCCGAGGCGCTGCCGCCGTTAATCAGGACCACCATTGGTGCGCCTTTAATAACGTCGCCCTCTTTGGCGTAGTTGCGGCTGTTCTGGCCTTCAATACGGCCCTTGGTGGAAACAATCTCGCCCTTGTCCAAGAAGGCATCGGCAAGGTAGATGGCCTGTGTCAGCAAACCACCCGGGTTGTTACGCAGGTCAAGCACCAGGCCGTTCAGGTCTTTGCCGCCATTGTCGGCTACCAGTTCTTTCATGGCTTTGGGCAGCAGCTCTTCCACCTGTTCGTTGAAGGTGGAGACGCGCACGTAACCGATACCGCCATCCTTCAGGTCCCAGCGCACGGAACGGATTTTGATTTTGTCGCGGACGATGGTTACGTCAAAGGTGCGTTTTTCTTCTTCGCGGAAAATCTTCAGGTTGATTTTGGTGCCGATAGGCCCGCGCATTTTTTCCACGGCATCGTTCAGGGTCATGCCTTGCACGTCTTCACCGTCGATCTGGATGATCATGTCGCCCGACTCAAGGCCTGCGCGGTCGGCAGGGGTATCTTCGATGGGGCTGACAATTTTAACAACGCCGCTTTCCATGGTGACTTCAATGCCCAGACCACCAAACTCACCTTTGGTTTGTTCACGCATGTTGTCGTAGGATTCCGGCGGCATATAAGAGGAGTGGGGATCCAGCGAGGTCAGCAGGCCGCTGATGGCAGCTTCGATGAGCTTTGTCTCGGAAACCTCTTCCACATAGTTGGTGCGCACCTTCTCAAAAACGTGGGCCAGCAGGTCGAGCTGACGGTAAATGTCGCGGCTGGTGGCCTGCGCATTTTGCGCACCGACTACTGTAAAAACGCTCAAAACGGTGAGAAGGAGAATGCGTTTCATGAAAAGGCGTCCTGTTTATTATCTGTTTTGACGGGCGTACCCGTTTTATTTTTTCGCAGCCAGAATCCGTTTCGGATTAACTGCCCGGCCACGTCTACGGAGCTCAAAGTATAGTGTAGGCTGTTCTTCGTCCGGCAGAAAGCCAAGAATACCACCCGCCGGAACAAAATCACCCACCTTGACGCGGCTTTTGCCAAAACCGCTGTACAGGGTATGTGCGTCATCCTGATGTTCAAGGATAACCAAATAACCATACCCCTTAAAATCGTCGCTGTAAATGACACGCCCCTCGACCACAGCACGTATACCCTGCTTTTTCTCACCCCGTATGGTCAGGCCTTGCGCATGCAGGCCAGTGGCAGGGTCGGGGTCGTTCCAGTGGCGGATAACACGACCGTCTACAGGCAGCCGTGCGTAGAGTTTTTCGTCCCTGTCCGGCAGCAGGTTGCGGGTGCGGCGCTGGTATTTGGCAAACAAATCATCAATCGAATCACTACCGCTCAGGGTCTGGGCTTCCTGCAGCAGGTGCATGCGTTCGGTTTCCGGTAAAGCCAGGAGGGCGACCTGACGGTCGCGCAGGATTTTAAGCTCGCCGCGCTGTTCTTCCACTTCCGAAAGCGCCTTCTCCAGCTGTCGCTGGGTGGCTTCCGTTTCGTTGAGGGTATCAATCAGTTCCTTGAGGTTGGTTTTACCAGTTGCGATGTCATTCTGTACCGCTTTGCGGCTGATGTTCAGGATGCCGCGGCGGCGTCCCTGCTGGTGCAGGGCGTCGTAGGCAGAAAGAGCGGCTGCGGGCGTGCGTTCGACCCGGGCCATGGCGGTCAGGGTGGCATTGAAGCTGCGGATGTCCTGCGCCTGTTCGACGCGCAGGTCTTTTTCTTTTTCCTGCAAAGCGGCAAGGTTGGACTGAATGTCGGTGATTTCCGTCTGCATGCGGGCGTTTTCCCGGTCAACACGGGCGATGGCAGTGTCCAGTTTGCGCAGCTCGGCTTCCAGATCCTCCTGCGTTGGCAGCAGATCCAAGGCATGAGCGGGGACCACCCCCAACAGAAGAATCAGCTGAACGAAACCAGGCATGAACCGTCCATATCCATGGGGATGGGCAGGCCCATCAGGGTCAAAACCGTCGGCGCCACATCGGCAAGCCGGCCGTCCTTCACTTTTGCACCGGTACGGCCAACGTAGATGAAGGGCACGGGGTTGGTGCTGTGCTGGGTGCTGCGTCCGCCCTTGTCGTCCAGCATTTCCTCGATGTTGCCGTGGTCGGCGGTAATCATGGCCTCGCCACCGGCGCGTTTAACGGCCAGCAACACTTTATCAAGGAAGGTATCAATGGCTTCTACTGCGGCAATGCCGGCTTCCATGATGCCGGAGTGGCCAACCATGTCGCCGTTGGCGACGTTGCAGACGATAAAGTCGTACTGCTTGCTTTCAATAGCTGCGACCAGTTTATCCGTGAGTTCCGGTAGGGACATTTCCGGCTGAAGGTCGTAGGTGCGTACCTTGGGGGAGGGGACCAGAATGCGGTCCTCCCCATTGTAAGGCTCGTCGCGCCCGCCGTTGAAAAAGAAGGTCACGTGGGCGTATTTTTCCGTTTCGGCAATCCGCAACTGGCGTTTGCCTTCCTGTGCCAGAATCTCTCCCAGTAGGTTACGGTGGAGTTCGGGGGCGAACATCACACGTACGCGGCCGTCAAAAGTGCTGTCATATTCGGTCATGGTGATGACGGTGGTGAGCTTGGGGCGCATGGCGCGGGGCATGTCCGTTAGCTCGGCGTCGATAAAAGTGCGCACAATCTGGCGCATCCGGTCGGCGCGGAAGTTGAAGAAGAACAACGCATCGCCATTCTGTACGGTGCCACCGTCTTTCAGGGGGGGCAGGGCTGTGGTCTGGACGAACTCATCATCTTCGCCGCGCACGTGGGCACTGGCAAGAGCCGCCAGAATATCCACGCCCTCAAACGCGGCATGGCCTTGGGTGTACATGTCATAAGCGGCTTGAGTACGGTCCCATCGCTTGTCACGGTCCATGGCGTAAAAGCGCCCGCAGACATCGGCAATTTTGACGTTTTTGAGGCCTTTGATTTTTTTCAGAAAATCAGGCAGCTGCTTTTTGGCGTCCCGCGGTGGCGTATCTCGCCCGTCCAGAATGGCATGGATGTAGACAGGCTTGTCCAGCTTGTCCAGCTCTGCGGCCAAAGCTGCGGCATGGTCCATGTGGCTGTGCACGCCGCCATCGGACAGCAGGCCGAACATATGGATGGCGCGGCTCTTGTTCAAATCTGCCAGTGCCGCTTTGTAGGGGGCTGATTTGGCTAAGGCACCGTTATCCAGATCACGCTGGATGCGTTCCAGATTTTGCAGAACCACACGTCCCGCGCCCAGGTTCATGTGCCCGACTTCCGAGTTGCCCATCTGACCCTCCGGCAGGCCGACGAATGGGCCGTGGGTCATCATTTTGCTGTGGGGGCAGGTGGCCAGCAGTCCATCAAGGACCGGTGTGTTGGCCGCTTTTATGGCATTGCCCTCCGTGCGGTCGGACAAGCCGAAGCCATCAAGAATGCAGAGCAGCAAAGGCGGGTGAAAGGGCTGTTTTTTCATACCCATAACGCTACCGCTTTTAACGCCTAAAAGCAACGTCGACAAAGGCCCGTTGCTGGGGTGGTGCTCTTTATGTTAACGTGCCTCCGATTACCTGTTGTACCGCCATTGCCTTTTTCCCCCCTTGCCTGACGTAAAGGATTGTCCGATGCCTTGGATTATCCCGGTTATTTCTGCTGTTCTGGCCGCTATTGGCCTCGCTCTTTCTCCGCTGGTCGGCGCGGGTCTGCTGTTCTGGCTGTTCGTCGCCAGCGTGGGTGCCCTGGCCTTCGGTCACTACGGTGACAAGGTGCTCAAGTACCCGCTGTCCAAGCAGGCCATCTGGCCGTTCCTCGGCGGTGCCATCATGACTCCGGTCGTTGCCGGCATGACGCTGGGTGTGTTGCTTGCCGGCCCGTTCGCGGTCTGGTTGCTGCTGCCGCTGGTGGTGTGCACGGCGCTGGCCGTGGTCATTACCATCGCCGGCATGGGCATCGCCAGCTGGAAGATGTAACAAACGCCAAAGGCCGCTCCATTCGGGAGCGGCCTTTTTTGCTGTTTAATCGCGGTGGTAGGGGTGCCCGGCGTTAAGGCTGAAGGCACGGTAGAGCTGCTCCAGCACAATCGGGCGGACCATCATATGCGGGAATGTCATGTCCGAGAGGGAGAGCAGCAGGTCGGCACGGGTGCGTACAGCGTCGCCGTGGCCGTCGGCACCACCAATGAGGAAGGCCAGCTTGTGCTTGCCTGTGTCGGCTTGTTTCTGGAGGTAAGTGGCGAAATCGCGGGTGGTCATGCGTTTGCCCCGCTCATCAAGGGCAATGACCAGATGGTCGGCGGAAACTTTTGCCAGCAGGCTTTCCGCCTCTTTGTCGGATGTGGGGGACTGCGGTACTTCGACGACCGCCGTTTTGCCGTAGGGCTTAAGGCGCGTCAGGTACATCTCCACCAGCGACAGGATGGGTTTATCACGGCATTTGCCGACGGCAATAAGGGTGATATCCATCACAAGGTGGACTCCATGTCCGTTAACAACTCAAGGGGTTAGGGTGTTATAGAATCCCCAAATCGGCCTTGCTGTCAACCTGTTCGTCATCGTCCCAGAACGTGGGGCTCCACAGGCGTTCCAAGCGGTAAAGCTGGCGCGCCTCGGGCTGGAACACGTGCACGACGACACTCCCTGCATCCAGCAGTACCCAGTGACCGCTTGCGGTCCCTTCAACACTGTGGACGACAGAGCCCTGTTTTTCCAACTCGGCACGCACGTTGTCGATCAACGTGTTGACGTGACGGTCCGACGTACCGGTGGCGATAATCAGCGCATCGGCCATAGCGGACTTGCCTTTGAGGGAAATAACAGCGATGTCTTCGGCTTTTTTGTCTTCCAGCGCCCGTCGGGCGGTGAGAATGTCCTGTTCAACAGGGTTACCCTTGTTCACAAGACTCAGTTTGCGTTTGTGTGTGCTAATGGCAGTCAACCTCCTCCTCCTTCTTATGTGGTGGCACCGTAGGTGTTTTGCAAACGTATCCGCTCCAGCACGCGCGGATGCATATTCGCCACTTCTCCGCCACGGCGGATTTGGCGGCGAATGTCGGTTGCTCGTCCTTCATGGACAGGAGCAAACAGAACACGCCAGTTCGGCAGGGAAGTGTCCAGAGAGGCACTTTCCTTACGCCGGCGATAACGGGCAAAACGGATGGCCGCAGGGCTTTTGAGGCCCGCAAGCGGCGCATCGCCACGGTTGATGACGGCAATCGGCACGGTCTGGAAGATTTTCCCCCAGGCTTCCCATTTGTGGAAGCTCATCAGGTTATCCGTGCCCATCAGCCAGACAAACAGCACATCGGGATATGCTTCCTTCAGGGCAAGCAGGGTATGGTAGGTAAAGGTCGTATGAATCCGGTTCTCAAAGTCGCTGACTTTAAGCCATGGGTTGCCATCGGCCAACAGGGTGCACATGGCCATACGCTCTGCGAATGGCGCCATGCCTTTTTTCGCTTTCAGGGGATTTTGCGGGCTGACGAGGAGCCAGACTTCGTCCAGCTGGAGGCGGCGGTAAGCCGTCCGTGCCAAGGCCAGGTGGCCAAGGTGCGGGGGGTTGAATGACCCGCCGAGGATGCCGATGCGACGTTTGGGCAATACGTGCCTTTCTTTCGTCAGTTACACCATAAGCTCTTATCAGTATAGGGCTTGGGCAATCCGGTGCAAAGGTTTTTAACGCCGGCGCCCTTCCACCCACCAGGTAAGCAACAAGCTTGCCAGACCGGCCAGCAACCAGGTCCAGGCAGGGAGCAGCGGCTGTCGCGTCAGCCCGGTTACCTCGCTGCGGTCCAATCTGGGCAGGCCAATCCAGCCGGCACCGGCCGCCGGCATGCCGGCCCGCAGGCGGACAACGTCCGGATCGGTACCCAAATCGTCACGGTAACTGCCGCCGGTGCTTTCGGCCAGTGCTTGCAGGGCTGGTGTATTATCTTTAGGCAGCCATTCAAGGTCCTTCACGCTGCCTTTAACTGCGTAGGCAACGTGCCCGCTGCTGCTTTTGAGGGTGTACAGGCCGTCTTCGTCGGCCGGGACGACTGCCTTGAAGTTTTCATCCTTTGTCAGCGTAATGGTTGTCTTCTCCCCGCGAGGTGCCGTGATGTCCACATCCTGGGTCGGGGCGTCGCTCAGGGAGCGGTAGTTGACCGTCAGGCTATGGTCGGTCACCTTGCCTGTCAGGGCTTCCTCTTCCAGTTCAGGTTCCTGCATCAGCCAGTGGGTGAGGCGACGCAGCATTTCGATTTCAGGGCCGCCGCCATCAATACCCCGCGCCCAGAACCAGAAGTGATCGCTCATCCACGCGGCAACACGGCCACGGCCCACATGGTTCAGGACCAGTAGCGGATAGCCTTTGATGCCTTCGAGCAGGGTTTCGCCACCTGTGGGGAGCGCGGGAACCTGATGGCGGAACTGCCCCCATTCTGTTTGCTCTTTCTCGAAAATCTCCGTCACCGGGTGGCGCAGGCCAAGCTTGGTCAGTTTGGCGCGGTAAGGGGTGGTCAAGTTGTTGGCCATGGGGTCGAGAGGCAGAATATCCTGCAATGGCGTGCGCGACAGGCCCAGCGGGCTGCCGTAGGCAGGCCCCGCAAGCACCATCAGGGCACCGCCGTCGCGGACGTAGTCATTGATGTTCTCAAAGTACAGGTCACGCATCATCCCGCGCTGGATGTAGTGGTCAAAAATAATCAGGTCAAAGCGTTTAAGCTGTTCCACGAACAGCTCCCGCACAGGGAAGGGAATCAGCGCCAGGTCGCGGTCCGGCGTGCTGTCACTGCGCGTAAGGGTACGCAGAATTGTAAAGTGCACCAGATTCACCGACGGGTCGCTTTTCAGCAGGCTGCGCAACACACGGCTGCCGTTGTGGGGCAGGCCGCTGACCAGCAGGACGTTCAGGTTCTCCCGTACGCCGTTAATCAGGGTCACGGCCTTGTTGTTCTGGGCGGTCAGTTCATCATCGGCGACGGGGATGCTCATCTCGAGCGCCGTGGTACCTGCACGGGTAATGGTGAACGGCAGCGTGATTTTTGTGTTGGTCGGGAAAACCTGTGTCCGGCTGTTATACCCGACGATGGAAACGGTCAGCGGCAGTTCGGTGTTCTTTTCGTCCACAATCTCCAGCGTGATGGATTGCGGTTTATCCACAATGGCGTAGGAAGGCACGTTATGTACCACAAGGCGGCGGTCATACATTTTACGGCCTGATGGAACAACATGCAGGGGGGCGGGCAGCGTATCCGGTACCTCAGTCAGCTCACCGTCCGTGACGGCAATAATGGCGCTCAGGCTGTTATGGGGCAGGCTGTTCAGCTTGTTCTGAATCTGGGTGAACAGGTTGCTGCCCTGACCCGTTGTATCCGTCGTGGTGAGTTTGATGACGTCCACATCCGTCAGCTTGTCCAGCTTATCCGTCAGTGCCGCCATAATTTTATGTCGCTGTTCGGCGCGGGCCGGTACGTCGTTGGAGCGGCTGGCGTCTTCGACCAGCACGACCGTGTCGGGGATGGGCTTAAGGGTTTTACTTTCTTTGACCGGACCCGCCAGCATCAGGAACAGGACCGTCACCGGTATCAGGCGCAACAGGCTGCTTTTGCCGCCTGCAACGGCAAGCAGGGCCGCCATCACCGCCAGCGGAACCAGCAGCAACAGCGGTATCATCGGCGCAAGAGTGATGGTTGTGGTCATTGCGCCTCCTCCTTTATGCGGTTCAGGAGGGCGTCTATGTGCAACTGGTCGGCCTTGTAGTCCCCCAGCAAGGCGTACATCACAAGGTTGATGCCAAAACGCAGGGCCATTGTGCGCTGGGTTTCGCCGCCCGGAATGACGGGCCGCATGGGTTTGCTGTTTTCGTCAGCCGCCCAGGCTCCGACCCAGTCGTTACTGCCGACGATGACAGCGGCGGTTGCCGACGTGTTCTCAATCCAGACAGGTTGGCCGGTCACGCGGCCCGGGAACTGTCCGCGCATCAGATAGTAGGACCGTCCCAGTACGTGGGTATCGCGCAGCTCCATCAGGGGGCGTTTGACGATGCGGTTCATAATCATTTCCGTGGCAGCGCCCGCATATCCCAGCTCCGTCTGGTTATCCAGCACCAGCAGGCCGCCATTTTGCATGTAGTGGCGCAATTTTTCCGCCGCTTCTACCGACATCGGCGGCGGGTTGGGAATCACCGACCAGTAAATCAGCGGGTAATAACCCAAGTCATCCGCGTCGAGGTCGAGCTTTTTTGGGGGCGCCGCCTCGACCGTTGTGCGGAAGCGCAGTAGTGCACTCAGGGTTTTGAGGCCTGACTCGGTTATCTGGTCGACAGTGGCATTGCCGCTGGATATCCAGCCGATTTGGGTGGCGTAAGCCGCGTCTTGCGAAGGCATCTGGCCAAAGCCCTCCTGCGCGTGTGTGGGCTGTGCCGCGACCAGCAGGGCTAAGACGGCAAAGCCGAAGCGGCGGGCGAGGGTGCCCCAGACCCGCGCGAGGGTATCGAGCACAACCAACACGGCAAGGAGTGTGGCCAGATAGGGCTGGAACGGGATGCGCGCCGCACCTTCGCTATAGGTGCGTACGGACAGGCCTTTGAGGTCGTCACGGGTGACGGGCACACCGCGCATCTGCGGGCGGTTCAGGTTATGGGGAACGGGCGCACCGGCGGGGCCGTAAAAGCCGACGGGTGCGTCGCGGCTGACGACAGCGCCTTCTGTCAGCACAGTCAATGTATCGGGCACGGGGCGCGGGTTGCCGAAGGCATCCACCAGTTTATAGGGTGGCAGGGGATAAACGGGTTTGCTATCAGCCTCGCCACGGGCAAGGTTCACGATGTCCGACAGGATATCCAGATAAAAGCCCGACAGCGGCAGCGACGACCAGCGCACATCCGCCGCCACGTGTATCAAAATCATGTAGCCGTTGCCTTCTTTACGGCCGGTGACGAGGGGGGTGTCATCCTCCAGCGCCAGCCATGTGTAGTTGGCAATATCGGGCGCGTTTTCGGGCAGGAACTGCGTGGTCACGTGCACGTCCTTCGGCACGGTAAGGTTTTGCAGCGGTGTATCTGGGCGGGCTTTGCCGACTTTGAGTGCCCCGCCCCATGACAGGGGGCCTGCCAGCTCCCGCGGACGTGGGCGCAGGCGGACGGGCAGCAGGGGGTCCATATCCCGGTTATTCTCCAGCCATGTTCCGGCAAAGGTGACCAGTACGCCGCCCTGTTGCACCCATTTTTGCAGGTCGGGGATGTGCTCGGGCTGATGGTCGAGCAGAATCAGGTTAAAGCCGTCCAGTGCAGTCTCTTCTGTCATCTGGCGGGGCTTACCCAGCGGGGACAGGGCATTCTCCAGATAATACGTGCCGGACAGGAGCGGGAAGTCCTGATTGGGGGTGGTCATGAGCCCGACGCGTGGGATACCGCGAATCTGTGCCAAGCCCCGCCATGCACCCAGATGTTCCTCGCCGTCGAGGCGCAGCACGCCTGCGCCGGTAACGGTAGAGGGGACTTTAAGGGCAACATCCAGCGTATTTTTGTCGGTAACGGCCGATGCATCCGGCAGGCCGCGGGTGACAAAGCGGCCATCATTATCGTACAGGCTGACGGCGCTGAACGGTTTGCGCGCCGGGTGCCACAGGCGCACCAGCATGCCGTCTTCCGTCGGTTTAACACCGTCAATCATGGTCGGCAGGTCATCCGCTGCGGGCACATACACATAGGCCTGACCGAAAGCGCCCAGCAGGCGCAGAGTCTCACCACGTTCTTTGGCATTATCGGCCATGCCGCTGCTCAGCCAAACCACGTTGGCCGTACTTTCCCCGGCGGCCTGCATCACGGTGGTGGCTGTTTGCACCGCCTCGACCGTTTTGGCCGGCCACGGGGCAGGCATCAGGTGCTCCAGCCGTTGCAAGGCTTCATCCGCGCTGGTTAGCAGGAGTTTGTCCGCTTCTGCTGTTGGTACCAGCAGGACTTTAGCCTGCTGTCGTTTGGCTTCTTGCAGGGCGGTCTGTGTCAGTTGACGGATGTCGCTCCAGTAGGGGGCGGCGCGCCAGTCGTTCTCGACCACCACAACAAAGGGGGCTTTTTGGTAAACAGGTTCATCCCCCTCGCTCAGGAAGGGCTCGGCCAAGAGCACAATCAGGGTGCTGACCATCAGTAGGCGCAGAATCAGCAGCCACAGGGGCGGTGTGCGCGGCGGGGGGAGGGTTTCATCCAGCGGGCGCAAGAGGGCGAGGGCCGGAAAATCCACCTTGCGCGGAGCAGGGGGCAGGTGGCGGATGAACCACCAGACCGCCGGCAGGATCACCAGCGCGAGCAGCAGGGATGGGACGACAAAGCCCATTAGCGCACGCCTCCCTCTGCCAGCAGGGCATACAGGCGCAGCAAGACAGCCTGCGGTTCAGTATGGGTGAGGTGTACCAGATAGTGCCCGCCCGTGCGGGTGGCTGCATCTTGCAGGGCGCTGCGCAGGGTGCTGCGGCGGTGCAGGTACTGGCGGCGCAGGGTGCGCGGGTCTGCCACATCCTCGCTGCCTTCGCCCTCCATCCCTTTAAACAGGGTCGGGCCTTTGAAGGGGAATGTTTCCTCGGCAGGGTCGGTGACCTCGACCAGAATCAATTGCACGCCCTGTCCGGCCATGTGGCGCATCCAGTCGGCTGT
This sequence comes from Pseudomonadota bacterium, assembly GCA_016125375.1. GTDB lineage: Bacteria > Pseudomonadota > Alphaproteobacteria > UBA1280 > RI-95 > RI-95. Next base: position 102,852 of record WGLU01000003.1, read on the forward strand.
TGCTGCGGCCTGTGGTAAAAAATCCCCGAACAAGACAATATGCGAACGGCTTTTGACCTTGCGCAGCGGCGGCAGGCTGGTGCCGTCGTGCGGGTGGGTCAGAATATCGTGCAGACGGTGGAGCGCCATGCGGTCAAGGCTGGGGGGCAAATGCCCGTCGAGGCTGGCAATCAACTCGCCGCCGCGCAAAACAAGGCTGGCGAGTGTGAGCGCCAACAGGTTGGCGCGTTCCGCTTTGGTGGGCAGGTGCTTGTTGCTGTGGTAGGTCATGGACGGAGAGCCGTCAGTCCAGAAATACAATTGCTGGGCGGCTTCCCACTCCTGCTCGCGCACGAACAGGCGCTCGCCGCGGGCCGAGGCACGCCAGTCGATGCGCTGGGCGCTCTCGCCGGGTTCGTACGGGCGGTATTGGAAGAAGCTATCCCCCACGCCGGCACGCTTGCGGCCGTGAGCACCGAACGTCAGCGTGGACGCGGTATGCAACGCCGCCACCAGCAGGGGCGGCAGCGCCTGTCCCAGCAGTTCGGCGTCGCGCAGCAACATAGGGGTGCTCCCTACAGCTTGGCGACGAGGTGGCGGATGATGTCTTCCACCGTCACGCCCTCGGCGCGTGCGGTAAAGGTGGGCTGCATGCGGTGGCGCAGGACGGCGGGAGCCAGCGCGGCCACATCGTCCAGCGACGGGGTGGGGCGGCCATCCAGCGCCGCGCTCACGCGGGCGCAGGCCAGCAGAGTTTGCCCGGCGCGGGGGCCTGGCCCCCAGGCGAGGGATTCGGCTACTTTTTTATCCGGCGATGTTTCGGGACGTGCATGCCGTACGAGGGTGACGATGCCTTCAACCACTTTTTCGCCAACCGGAATCTGGGTCAGAAGTTCTTGGGCGGCCATCAGGGCGTCACCGTCAAACACCGCATTCACGGCAGTCTTTTTACCGCTGGTGGTGGCGATAATCATGGCTTTTTCGTCATGTTCTTCGGGGTAGCCGACGGTGATTTCCATCATAAAACGGTCGAGCTGAGCTTCGGGCAGGGGGTAGGTGCCCTCGTGTTCCAGCGGGTTTTGGGTGGCCAGTACGTGGAACGGCTTGGGCAACAGGTGGGTATGACCGGCTACGCTAACGGTGCGTTCCTGCATGGCCTGCAACAGGGCGGACTGGGTGCGCGGGCTGGCGCGGTTGATTTCGTCCGCCATCAGCAATTGGCTGAAGACAGGGCCTTCGATAAAGCGGAAACTCTTGCGGCCGCCATCGTCTTCTTCCAGCACCTCGGTGCCCAGAATGTCCGACGGCATCAGGTCCGGTGTACATTGGATGCGACGGCTGGACAGACCCATTACCTCGCCCAGCGTGCTGACCAACAGTGTTTTTGCCAGGCCCGGTACGCCCACCAGCAGTGTGTGGCCACCGGCCAGCAGGGTGATGAGGGTCTGGTCGATGACAGCCTCTTGCCCGAAAATACGCTTGGCGATCTCACCCCGTGCGCTATCGAGCTTGGTGTGCAGGTCTTGCAGTTGGGTATCCAGTCCGGAGGGGGATTTGCGCGTAGCCATAGCAGTCCGTCTTTTTGTTCGATTTTTGAAAGAGGTTTCCATTCTGCCATGAAGTGACACCTTATGCCACTGATTGTAGAGGGCTTGTTCGGCCATAAAGCAGGTGTAAGATTGACATAATGTCCCGCAGGCGCCATCTGAAAGGTAAGTGTGTAACATCACCGCGTTCTGTTTCCCCACGATTACCCTCTACAGGGCTAAGGACCCTATGACCTATGGATACCGCCTTCATTTTTGTTATGCCTGTGCTCATCCTTGTCGCTTCCGGCTTCTTCTGCCATATGCTCCTCTGGAAGGGGCGTCATCATCTGCCGGTGGATATTTCCGGCGTTGCCGCGTTCCTGATTGCCGGCCATCTGGTTGGCTGGACGTGGCTGGCATGCGTTGTTTATGCAAGCGTCTTTGCGCATAGTGCTTTCGAAGGCCTGCCTTACTTTTTCGCCACACTGCCGTACTTCGCCGGTGCGCTGTTTGCGGTTATGGGTGGGAGCATGCTCCTGACCTGTCGCAAGTACCGTACCTGGTCGGGCGCCTTCAGTGGCGTTGCCATGATCACCTTCGGCACGCTGTTCATCAGCTTTGCCGCGTAACGATAGAAAAAGCCGCCCACTGGGCGGCTTTTTCTATTTCAGGTCAGAAAGATTTTACGAGAGCGGCATAAAGTGCGATTGCACTTGGTGTGTCGTTAAGGCAGGGGACAAAGGTGAAGGTTTCTCCACCCGCATGGATAAAGGTTTCCCGTCCGGCCTGATTGATTTCTTCCAGTGTTTCCACGCAGTCCGCGGCAAAGCCGGGTGTGAGGACGAGGACGTTTTTATACCCCTCGGCAGGCAAGGCAGCGAGTGTGGCGTCGGTCGCAGGGGTGAGCCATTCAGCCTTGCCAAACTTGGACTGGAAAGTTGTGCGCACAGCGTCGGCCGCCCAGCCCATTTTTTCGCGTAGCAGGCGGGATGTTTTCCAGCAATGGCAGGGGTAGGGATCGCCGCTTTTAAAATACGACACCGGAATGCCGTGGTATGACAGCAGCACCATGTCCGGCTGGTGGGGCAGGTCGCGGGTTGCGGTAGCTACGCTCTGCGCCAGCGCGTCGATGTACAGGGGGTGGTCGTGGTAATTGCGGACCAGATGCAAGTACGGGATGTGGCGGGCCTTTTTCAGGCCGTCAAACAGGGCGTCGTACACGCTGCCGGTAGTCACGCTGGAATACTGCGGGTACAACGGCAGAACCACAATCCGGTCACAACCGCGTTCTTTCAGACTGTCGAGCGTCCCTTCTATGGCAGGGTTGCCGTAGCGCATGGCAAAATCCACCACAAAGTCGCGCCCCAGCTCGGCTTGCAGCGCCGTGGCCTGCGCTCGGGTAAGGGTGAGCAGGGGGCTCTCGTTCTGCTTGGTGTTCCAGATTTTACGGTAATTCCGGGCCGACTTTTGCGGAATGATTTGCAGCAGGATGCCGTTCAGCAGGGTGCGCCAGAAGAGAGGCGACATTTCCACCACACGGCGGTCGGACAGAAACTCTTTCAGGTACCGGCGCATGGACAAGTAATCCGTGGCGGAGGGGGTGCCCAGATTCACCAGCAATACGCCGGTCTTCGTCGGGGCGCCATGAACGTGGGCAGGTTCGTGTTTCAGGTACATGCGGGTGTCCGTAATTGTCATCAGAACGTGCCGCATTCTGTCACAAACAGCGCATAAAAAAAAGAGCCCCCCGTTGGGGGAGCTCTTCTCGTATCGCTTGGTGGTTCAGGCGCTCTCGGACGCGCCTTCCTGCCGGGGCAGGGTGCGGACATCGGCCGGCTTCTCGTCGCCGAGGCTGTCGACATTCTTGATGCACCAGGCCACGTGCCGGTTGGCGCGGGCGATGATGGCGTCTTTCTTGGTGCCGTCGCGCAGGAAGTCCGGCGCGAAGCTGCCGATACGGCCGGCGTCGGCCGATTCCAGCGTCGCAACCATCAGCTTGTAGGTGGCAACCAGCGGGTACTTGCCCTTGCAGGTGCCCTGCGCCAGTGCCGCGTACATCTGCGCATCGTCCAGCTCGCGGCGGAACATGCGCTCGGAGATCAGGCGGTTCAGGTCGCTCTGGGGGCTGCCGTCGGCGGCCATGAGGGCGGCGCGTTCGGCGGTGTTCAGGTCCGGCATGAAGTAGCGCATCAGCTTGGCCAGATGGCGGGCCAGACGGCGCGCTTCGGGCGGGCAGACGTGCTCGGCGTCGATGATGGCGCCGGTCTTGTCGCGCTTGGTGTTGCCGACTTCCATGAACTCCAGCACCCAGGCCACATCGGCGGCGAGGATATCGTCCATGGACAGGTCTTTCACGGTGAGGGCACCGCGTGTGAGCTGCACGCGCAGGTACGTGCCGCGCACCAGACGCACGGGGGCGGTGATGAGAGTCATTGGTTGGTAACCTCTCTCTTGGCTGGGGGTGAGGGAAAATCATCTCCCGCGCACGGCGGGGTTAAAGGTTTCCGAACAGGAAAAGGAACGACAAGTAAACAAGTCGGTGGGGAACATAGGTACCTGCGCGGCGATTTGCAAGTAAAATCGCAGAATTTTGACCCACCGGGGTGTATACATGAAGGGCAGCTAAAACCCGCTCCTGAAACGTATTTTGATGTTGCTAAAAAGGGCGCTGTCGTGGTATCCAATGGGCGGAAAAAAGCGTAGTCAGGACAAATACTGAATGACATACCAACCCCTCGGGCTGGAAAGCCGTTATAGTAAAGCACTTTACGCGCTGGCAGAAAAAGCCGGCAGCGTGGATGCCACCTACACCGAACTGCAAGCGCTGAAAGATGCCTGTGCCGGTGATCTGGGCGCCGTGCTGACCGACGGCTCCCTCAAAGCAAAAGTTAAAGCAGATATTCTGGCCGATGTGACCAAAAAAGCCAAAATGTCCGATCTGATTCAAAAATTTGTGCAAGTTGTGGCTGCCAATGGCCGCTCGGACTGCCTGCCTGCCATGGTGGATGCGTTCGACGCCCTGCGCGCTGCAAACAATGCCGAAGTCACTGCCGTGGTGACCAGCGCCCAGCCGCTGAGTGCCGCCCAGCAGAAGAACATTATCGCCTTCGTCAAAACGACGGATAAAGCGATTAAAGCGGTCAAGCTGAGTGAAAAGATTGACCCAACCCTGATGGCAGGTCTGAAAGTGCGTATCGGCTCGACCGAATATGACTCCAGCCTGCGTGGTGCATTAACCGACCTGCGTACAGCGATGAAAGGATAGTCGAGACCGATGGAAATCCGGGCAGAAGAGATTAGCCGTATTCTGAAAGACCAAATCGAGAATTACGGGAAAAAATCCACCGTTGCCGAGGTGGGCGAGGTGCTGTCGGTTGGCGACGGCGTTGCGCGTATTCATGGCCTTGAAGCTGTTCAGGCCGGTGAGATGGTGGAGTTTCCGGGCGGCATCATGGGTATGGTGCTGAACCTGGACGAAGGTCACGTCGGTACCGTAATTTTCGGTGACGACCGCTCCATCCGCGAAGGTGATACCGTTAAGCGTTCCGGTCGTATCGTGGACGTACCGGTTGGCAAAGAGCTGCTGGGCCGCGTTGTTGACGGTCTGGGCAATGCCATCGACGGTAAAGGCGAGCTGAAAGGCAAAACCCGTTCCCGAGTGGAAGTGATTGCACCGGGCATCATGGCCCGTAAATCCGTGCATGAGCCCATGCAGACCGGTCTTAAGGCGATTGACGCCCTGGTGCCGGTTGGCCGCGGCCAGCGCGAGCTGATTATTGGTGACCGTCAGACCGGTAAGACCGCTGTGGCGATTGACACCATCATCAACCAAAAATCCACCCACAAGACCGACAAGCCGGTTTACTGCATCTACGTAGCTGTGGGTCAGAAGCGCTCCACCGTTGCGCAGGTTGTTAAAACGCTCGAAGAGCACGGCGCGATGGAATACACCACTGTTGTGGCTGCTACCGCGTCCGAACCGGCACCGATGCAGTTCATTGCACCGTACACCGGTTGCGCCATGGGCGAGTACTTCCGCGACAACGGCATGCACTGCCTGATTATTTACGATGACCTGTCCAAACAGGCTGTGGCTTACCGCCAGATGTCCCTGCTGCTGCGTCGTCCCCCCGGCCGCGAAGCCTACCCTGGCGACGTGTTCTACCTGCACAGCCGTCTGCTGGAGCGTGCCTCCAAGCTCAACGACGAGCTGGGTGCCGGTTCCTTGACCGCGCTGCCGATTATCGAAACTCAGGCAGGTGACGTGTCGGCTTACATTCCGACAAACGTGATCTCCATTACCGACGGTCAGATTTTCTTGGAATCCGACCTGTTCTACGCTGGTGTGCGTCCTGCGATTAACGTGGGTCTGTCCGTATCTCGTGTAGGTGGTTCGGCACAGATTAAAGCCATGAAACAGGTTGCAGGTACCCTGCGTCTGGACTTGGCCCAGTACCGCGAAATGGCAGCTTTTGCACAGTTCGCATCGGATCTGGATGCCTCGACCCAGAACCTGCTGAAACGTGGCGAACGTATGACCGAGCTGCTTAAACAGCGTCAGTACGAGCCGCTCCACGTGTCCGAGCAGGTATGCCTGATTTATGCAGGTGTCCGCGGTCACATGGACGATATCGAGCCCCGCAAGGTGCAAGACTTCGGTGACCACCTGGTGGAAACTCTGCGCAACGATGCAGACCTGCTGAAGATGGTAACCTCCGAGTCCAAGCTGACCGAGGAGATTGAAAACCGTCTGGCCGATATCATTCTGGAAGCCAAATCCACCTTCGGTGGTGCAGAAGATAAAGCAGAGCAGGAGCAACTGGATGCCGTCGCTTAAGGACCTGCGCAAGCGTATCTCTTCCGTTAAGAGTACGCGCCAGATCACAAAAACCATGAAGATGGTGGCCGCGGCAAAAATGCGCCGCGCGCGGGAGTCGTGCGAAAAGGCACGGCCCTACGCCGACTCCATGAACGAGGTACTGCAACAGCTGGCCGCCAAGGCGAACACCGAAAGCGCGCCACTGCTGTTGCGTGGCCGTACACCGGTCAAGACCGTGCGTCTGCTGGTGTTTGGTTCCGACCGCGGTTTGTGCGGCGGGATGAACACCCACTTGGCTAAAAAGGCGATGCGCCGGATTGCCAAGCTGCAGAAAGAAGGGAAAACGGTTCAAATTGTTACCCTTGGCCGTAAGGCACGCGATGAACTGCGCACCAAATATGGCCACCTGATTGTCGAGACCTATAACGACATCACCCGCTATATCAACTACGAAACAGCCGAAAACGTGGCTGCCGATACGGTTCAGGCCTTCCTGGACGGGCATTGCGATCAGGTTGTGATTCTGTTCAACACCTTCGTGAGTGTGCTGAAACAGGAGCCGACCGAGTTCCAACTGGTGCCGTTCAAACAGGATGAAGCCAAAGCAACCACCTCTGCCGCTGTTGAGTACGAACCGGACGAGGAAGCCATTCTGGCCAAGCTGCTGCCGCTGAACATCGGCGTGCAGATTTTCCGTGCGCTGTTGGAGTCCAATGCTTCCGAGCAGGGCGCCCGTATGAGCGCGATGGAAAACGCAACCCGTAACGCCGGCGAGATGATTGATTCGCTGACGCTGTCCTACAACCGCCAGCGTCAGGCCATGATTACCAAAGAACTGATTGAAATTATCTCTGGCGCCGAATCCGTTTAAGGCGACAGAAAACTTAAGAGAAATGGAGAAAACGTTGATGGCTAGCAAAACCGCAACAGCTCAGAACGGCCAGATTACCCGCGTGGTTGGCCCCGTGGTGGACGTGAAGTTCGAGAACGGCATCCCCGCCATTCTGAACGCCCTGCACGTCGAGCGCAGCAAGAGTGAGCATCTGGTGCTCGAAGTTGCCCAGCACTTGGGCGAAAACACTGTCCGTACCATCTCCATGGACTCGACCGACGGTCTGGTCCGCGGTATGAAAGTTATGGATACCGGTAACCCCATCACCGTTAAAGTAGGCCCGGACAACCTTGGCCGCGTGCTGAACGTGATTGGCGACCCGATTGACGGTTTTGGTCCGCTGACCTCCAAAATCGAGCGTTCCATCCACGCTGAAGCGCCTGAGTTCAAAGACCAGTCGACCGAAGTGCGCGTGCTGGAGACCGGTATTAAAGTGGTTGACCTGCTGGCCCCGTACTCCAAGGGCGGTAAAATCGGTCTGTTCGGCGGTGCCGGTGTTGGCAAAACCGTTCTGATTATGGAACTGATTAACAACATCGCCAAAGGCCACGGCGGTTACTCCGTATTCGCCGGTGTGGGCGAGCGTACCCGCGAAGGTAACGACCTGTACCACGAAATGGTGGAATCCGGCGTTATCAAGGAAGGCGATTCCAAAAACTCCAAAGCCGTACTGGTTTACGGCCAGATGAACGAACCCCCCGGTGCCCGTGCCCGTGTTGCGCTGACCGGTCTGGCTCAGGCCGAGTACTTCCGTGACGAAGAAGGTCAGGACGTGCTGCTGTTCATCGACAACATTTTCCGCTTTACCCAGGCCGGTTCCGAAGTGTCCGCGCTGCTGGGCCGTATCCCGTCCGCAGTAGGTTACCAGCCGACACTGGCAACCGACATGGGTGCTATGCAGGAACGTATTACCTCCACCAACAAGGGGTCCATTACCTCGGTGCAGGCTGTGTACGTACCGGCTGACGACTTGACCGACCCGGCACCTGCCACAACCTTCAGCCACTTGGACGCCACTACCGTGCTGTCCCGTTCCATTGCCGAGATGGGTATCTACCCGGCCGTGGACCCGCTGGACTCCACATCCCGTCTGCTCGACCCGGCAGTTCTGGGTGACGAACACTACTACGTGGCCACCAAAGTGCAGGAAACCCTGCAACGCTACAAATCGCTGCAGGACATTATCGCGATTCTGGGTATGGACGAACTGTCTGAAGAAGACAAACTCACCGTATCCCGCGCCCGTAAAATCCAGCGCTTCCTGTCCCAGCCGTTCCACGTGGCCGAGCAGTTCACCGGTAACCCGGGTATCTACGTCAAGCTGGCCGACACGGTACGCTCCTTCAAGGAGATTATCGACGGCAAGCACGACAACCTGCCCGAAGCTGCCTTCTACATGGTCGGCACCATTGAAGATGCCGTCAAGAAGGCCGAAACGCTGGTCTAATACAGGAGTAAACGCCCATGCGTTTTGAGATTGTCACACCGGAAAAGCGTATTGCCGCATTTGAGGCTGCCTTTGTCACCGCACCGGGTTCGGAAGGTGATTTTGGTGTCCTCCCCGGCCATGCGCCGTTCCTGTCGCTGCTGCGCCCCGGCGCTATTGTGGTGACGGATGCGGACGGTAAAGAGCGTATTTTCTGCGTCAGCGCAGGTTTTGTGGATGTAAACCCTGCATCCGTAACCGTGCTCGCCGAAGATGCGACGACCAAGGAAAACATCAAGCTGGACGCAGCACAGGCACGTTACGATGCGTCTGTTAAAGCTGTGACGGATCTGGAACGCCGTAAAGAAGGCGGTGCCAAACTGGCACTGGCTCTTAAAGAGCGAGACCGTGCCTGGGCACAGCTGTTTGTGGCCAAAATGTAGGGCTGACCAGACAAAAAAATCCCCCGCATCGCGGGGGATTTTTTATGCACAGGCAAGTAGTCAGGCGAAACAAGAAAACCCCCTGCCAACAGGCAGGGGGTTGTTACAGCCGCAAGGTTACCGCAGGGCAACCATCAGGATGTAACCGATCAGGGCACCAGCCAGACCGGCCGAGATGGCGATGACAAATGCCACTCCGCCGCTCAGGCTGGCGCCCAGGACCACGAGAAGGCCGACAACGAGGCCGACGAGGGCACCGCCGCCCATGAAGAAGAAGGTGAAAAGGGTGCGGAAGGCATCGTCGATGCCTTTGCCGATATTGCTCATAGCAGGTCTCCGAACAGGGTAGCTAAAAAAAGCAGGGGAAAAGAGTATCAGATGGGTCGTTAAAAACCAGCGGAAACTAGCATGCGCACGACCGTAAAGCAAATAATAAAAGCCCCCCGTTTTCACGGGGGGCTTTATCGGTTGGCTAGTCCTTTGGTTGCGACCGGTAACGGTTCACAATCGGGTAGCGGAAGTCTTTGCCGAAGGCCACGTCCGTCACCTTGACACCGGGGGCGGACTGGCGGCGCTTGTACTCGGCACCGCGCAGCAGGCGGATGACACGGTCCACCACGGCGGCATCAACCCCCGCGGCTACGATGTCAACACGGCCCTTGCGTTGCTCGATGAGCATGCGCAGCACCTTGTCCAGTACAGCGTACGGCGGCAGGCTGTCCTCGTCCTTCTGGCCGGGGCGCAGCTCGGCGCTGGGCGGCTTGTCCAGCACGTTCTGCGGAATCACCACAGAGCGGCTGTTACGCCACTTGCACAGCTCGTACACGCTGGTCTTGTAGATGTCCTTGATGGGGTTGTAGCCGCCGTTCATGTCGCCATAAAGGGTGGCGTAGCCGACCGACATCTCGGACTTGTTGCCGGTGGTCAGCACCATGTGGCCGTACTTGTTGGAGTAGGCCATCAGCAGCATGCCGCGGATACGTGCCTGAATGTTCTCCTCGGTCAGGCCCGAGGTGGTCAGGTCGAAGTCCGGCGACACCATCTTGGTGTAGGCCTCCATCGCGGGCGCAATGGCAATGGTGCGGGTGTGGATACCCAGCGCCTCGGCCAGCTTGTGCGCATCGCTCAGGGAGTGGTCGGAGCTGAACGGCGATGGCATCAGGATGCCTTCCACGCGGTCGGCACCCAGCGCATCCACGGCAATCGCCGCTACGATGGACGAGTCGATACCGCCGGACAGCCCGATGAGCACGCCGGGGAAGCCATTCTTATTGACGTAGTCACGGGTACCCGTGACCAGCGCCAGGTAGATGTCTTCCCAGTGGCCGGGCTGCGGCTGGTTGATGCCGGCGTCAAAGGCGTAGCCTTTGGCCGCTTTGGTCAGAACGGCCTTGAAGGCAGCATCCGTCCACGGCTTTTGCAGGTGAACGATGTTGCCGCCGGGGTTCATGGCGAAGGACCGCCCGTCGAACACCAGCTCGTCCTGACCGCCCCATTGGTTGACGTACAGGATGGGCAGGCCGCATTCATTCACGCGGTCACGCACCACATCCTCGCGCGTGCGGGGCTTGTTGGTGACGTAGGGCGACGCGTTGGGAGAAACGATGACTTCCGCGCCCGCAGCCTTGAGCGCTGCGCACACCCGAGGGAACCACAGGTCCTCGCAGATGGCGATGCCCACGGCAATGCCGTTGAGCGGCACGACGGTTACGTCGTTGGCGCTTTGGAAGTAGCGCTTCTCGTCGAACACGCCGTAGTTGGGCAGTTCGGTCTTGAGGGCAACATCCGTAATGCTGCCACTGCGGATGAGGGCAGCGCCGTTGTACAGCTTGCCGTTCTTGATCCAGGGTGAGCCAATGAGCACGGCCGTATGGCCGCGCACGCTGGCCGCCAGTTCGTGAACGGCAGCCATGCAGGCGTCCACAAAGTCGGCCTTGAGGAGCAGGTCTTCCGGCGGGTAGCCGCAGATGAAGAGTTCGGGCAGGACCAGCAGGTCGGCATTCTGGCTTTCGGCACGGGCGAGTTCCTCGCGCGCTATGGCCAGATTGCCCTGAAGGTCCCCCATCACGGGGTTACGCTGAGCGGCCCAGATGGTCAACATGGTTGTATCCCTTCTTTAGTTCTGGGAGAGGTAGTCTCTAAAACGGGCATGAATATGCAGCGGCTGCAAGGGGAAGGAAGGTGCCTTGGCGGTACTCTTTTCCACCTGTGCATGCAGCAGGGTAAGTCCATTGTCGGCAGAGAACACCAAATTGGTGCCCAAGTCAATCTGTTGATAATGGGTAAACCCTTTAAAGCCCGCACTCAGTTGGGCGTAGTCGATGGCGGAAGACGGTGACGGCACCTTGCCAGTCAGGTCGTAAACGCCATTGTCCATTACGGCCAAAGTCAGGTTCTTAGGCGCCATATAGCTGATGGTTGCCAGCGCGTTCAGGTTCATGGCCAGCGCGCCGTCACCGCAGATGGCAAGCACGGGCTTGTTCGGCTGGGCCAGCGCCACACCCAGTGCGACCGAAGGTGCCATACCCATCGGACCCGAAAGGTACAGATGGCTCGGGTGATCGCCCGTGCTGTACAGCCATTGGGTCTGGGAGCCGATTTCGGAAACAACCAATGCGCCGCTCGCATGGGCGGCTTCGGCCAGATGGCGGATAATATCAACCTGTTGCATGGGTCTGCTCCTGTTGTTGGGCGGCTTGTCGGGGACGGATAATGCTGGCGGTGGCGTGTGCGGCAATGCCCTCGCCGCGGCCGGTAAAGCCCAGACCTTCCGTTGTTGTGGCCTTTATATTAACCTCATCCGGGCTGATGCCCAAGACGGCAGCAGTGCGGGTGCGCATAACCTCGCGATGGGGGCCGATTTTGGGGGCCTGACAGATAAGGGTGACATCAACGTGGGTAATATCCCCACCCTGTGCGCGGACAAGAGATGCTGCATGGCGCAGGAACAGGGCCGAGTCCGCCCCCCTCCATTTGGCCTCGCTGGGTGGGAAGTGCTGGCCGATATCCCCGCCGCCGATGCAGCCGAGCAGAGCGTCGGTCAGGGCGTGCCAGGCCACGTCGGCATCGGAATGGCCGTCAAGGCCGTGGGTGTGGGGTATGGTAACCCCACACAGCACGAGAGGACGGTCTTCGACAAGTCGGTGCACGTCGTAACCGCTGGCGCTGATGGACAGGGGGGGCTGGGTGTTCTCTGTGTCTTGCGGGTGGGTGATTTTAATATTGGTAGCACAGCCTTCAACTACGTGGACGGCAAGATCCGCCTGTTGGGCGACAGCCGTATCATCCCGCAGGTTTCGCCCTTTGGCAGCGTGATGGGCATGGAGGATATCGGTAAAAATAAATCCTTGCGGCGTTTGCAGGCGGGCGGTAGGTCCAGCCACTGGCCCGGCCAACAGACCATCCGCAACGCGGGCAAGGGCGTCAACGCTGGTAAGGGCGGGCACCACTGCCGTCGCGCCAGCTTGCAGGGCATCCAACACGCGGGTGATAAGCTGCGGGCTTGTGTGCGGGCGCGCACCGTCGTGAATCAGAACATGGCCGGGATTCAGGCTGTCGGCAGCCATGGCCAGCAGGCCGTGATAGACCGATGATTGGCGGCTGTCGCCCCCGTGCACAAAACGCACGTTGAGGCCTTTCAGTGCGGCGTGGGCCAGTGCCTCATCATCCGGGTGGATGACAACGTAAACGGTGCCTACCTGTGGGTGGGCGGCAAAGGTGTCCACGGTTTTGCGCAGAACGGGTCTGCCCCCCAGCAGGGCGTATTGCTTAGGCAGGGCACCGCCAAAACGGGTGCCGCGGCCAGCGGCAACAATAAGGGCAGCCGTGTTACTGGACGGTGTGTGCATTGGGCGGATAATCCAGCAGCAGAACGGCAGGCTCCTGCGCGGTTTCTGCCCGCTCCATCAGACGTTTGATGAGGTCCGGCTCGTCCTTGTAGGTGTAATAGCTGGTGGTCAGCAGGTTCATGGCACCCAGAATGCCGTCCATATAGCGGATCTTGGGAATGTCGTAGCTGTTCTTGTCGAACAGATTGCCGCGGTTGGCGACCAGCAGCACGAACGGCGTGCGGTAGTTCTGGCACAGGGTAGAGAAGCAACCCAGGCTGTTGAGCAGACCCACGTTCTGGGTCAGCATCAGGGCGCGTTTGCCGGCCATGGCAAAACCGCTGGCAACGGCAAGGGCTTCCTCTTCCCGCGCGGCAGGGACGTAGGTGATATCTGCAGCATTGCCCAGTTGTTCAATCAGCGGTGCCAGCCAGCCGTCGGGCACACCCACAGCGTGGGTAATGCCCGCAGCGCGGACCTGTGCGACAAACTCTTCCTGAAAGCTCTTACGCGGCATGGCTGTTTTCAGCCTCCACAGCTTTGAAAAAATCTACAAAGCGCTTCAGGCCTTCATCGAGCTGGTCATCCTTGCAGGCATAGCTGATGCGCACGCCGTTGCCGTCACCAAAGGCGCTGCCCGGAACGAGGGCGAGGTCTTTTTCTTCCAGCAGCAGGGTGCACAGGCTGATGTCGTCGGTGATTTTCTTGCCCTTGTAGGTTTTGCCGTAAAAGGCTGAAACATCCGGGAAAGCATAAAAGGCGCCGGCCGGTTTGGGGCATTTGATAGCAGGCACTTCGGCCAGTGCCTTCATCACCTTGTCACGCTTGGCCTGGAACACCGGCATCATGGCGTCCGAAAAATCCTGCGGGCCGCCAAAGGCAGCGGCAGCAGCGGCCATGGACACGTTGTTGATGTTGGTCACCTGCGCGCTGGAAAGGGTCAGCAGGGCCTTAATCATCTCTTCCGGTGCGGCAACCATGCCCACGCGCCAGCCCGGCATGCCATAGTTTTTAGAGATGGATTGCACAATCACCGTACGGTCGCGCAGTTTGGGGTTGGTGTGCAGCAGGTGGTGGAACTTCTCACCATCGAACACCATGCGGTCGTAAATATCGTCGGAGATGATGATGATATTGTGTTTTTCCAGCTCATCGCCCAGGGCTTTGATTTCCTCGCGGCTGTAGACCATGCCGGTGGGGTTGCTGGGGTTGTTGAAGATAATCGCTTTGGTCTTTTTGGTGACGGCAGCGGCAATCTGCTTTGGCTTGAGCTTGTAGTTCTGGCTCGCCGGGCAGTTCATGAACACAGGCTCGCCGCCCAGCAGCTCGACCATGTCCGGGTAGGATGTCCAGTAAGGGGAGGGAATAAGCACCTCGTCGCCCTCGTCCAGAATGGCCATCAGAATATTGAACAGGGCGTGTTTGCCCCCAACAGCAGCGGCAACTTCGCTCGGCTTGTAAGTCAGCTTGTTTTCGTGCATGCGGGCAATGAAAGCATTGACCAGTTCCTCGCTGCCGCGGCCCGGCAGGTAGGCGCCACTGTCACCGTCCACAGCCTTGTGGGCAGCGTCATAGACGTGCTTGGCAGGCAGGAAGTTGGGAACGCCGATGGAGAAACTGATAATCTTGCGGCCCTGTTTTTGCAGATCACGTACTTTGTCCGATACCTGTACCACGGCGCTGGGCTTGGCGGTGGCCATACGTTTTGCGAGCTTCATCATCACAGGTATCCTTTCTGAAAATCATTGGCGGAAAACACCGTAGAGCCTACTCCTTTCCCGTTCCCAAGTCCACACGGTTCAACAACAGTTGCGCACGCCAGCGAATGGGGTAGAATGGGGCAGTTTTTAAGACCAGAAGTAAGGATATATACCCCATGTCGAACATCCGCGATGCCATCCGTTCCGTGATGGTGCCCATCCACCCCGACGGCTGGAAGTTTATCGTTATTTTCTTCCTCGCCGCGATCGTGTTGGACCGTATCTACACACCGCTGGGGATACTGGGGCTTATCCTGACCGCATGGTGTGCGTATTTCTTCCGGGATCCCAAGCGCTTTACGCCGACTCGTACAGGCCTGGTCATCAGTCCTGCCGACGGTATGGTGCAAGCCATTACCGAGCGTACACCCCCGGCTGAACTGGGTCTGAAAGAGAAAATGACCTGTGTGTCCGTTTTCATGAACGTATTTGATGTGCACGTGAACCGCGTGCCGACTGACGCGGTGGTGGAGAGTATCGTCTACCGTCCGGGCTTGTTCCTGAATGCCGATCTGGACAAGGCGAGCGAGGATAACGAGCGCATGAGCATTCACATGGTCCTGCCTGACGGGCGCGACATGGTGATGGTACAGGTTGCAGGGCTTGTTGCCCGCCGTATCCTGTGCAAGCTCTATGAGGGACAAAAGGTGCAGGCTGGTGAAAAGTTCGGTCTTATCCGTTTTGGCAGCCGCGTGGATGTTTACCTGCCTAAGGGTGTTAACCCGCAGGTCGTGCTGGGGCAGCGCATGATTGCGGGTGAGACCATCATTGCCGATCTGGCCGATAGCAAAACACCGGCGATGACTGGCGAGGCCCGCTAATGGCGACCCAGACAGCCGAAAAATCCCGTCGCCGCCTGCCACGGGCAACCGGTCTGCCCATGCGGCAGATGATTCCCAACATTGTCACGTTGCTGGCATTGTGCTCGGGTCTGACGGCAATCCGTTTTGGTCTGGAAGGGCGGTTTGAACATGCCATTCTGGCGATTTTTCTGGCTGCTGTTTTTGACGGTCTGGACGGACGCATCGCACGCCTGTTGCGTGCCACCAGCAAAATCGGTGCGGAGCTGGATTCCCTGTCCGACCTGATTAGCTTTGGCGTTGCGCCTGCGGTGCTGATGTACCTGTGGACCATGCATGGTGTGGGCGGCCCCGGTTGGGCCATCTGCCTGATGTTTGTTGTCTGTTCCGCCCTGCGTCTGGCCCGTTTTAACGTCGGTCTGGGGCAGGATGCCGAGCTGCCGGCCTTTGCGTTCAAGTTCTTCATCGGCGTGCCGACGCCTATGGGTGCCATGCTGGTGCTGATTCCGATGATGATGGGCTTCTCGTTCGAGGAGCCGTGGTTCAGCATGCCTGCTGTCACAGGGGCATTTATGATTGTGGTTGGCCTGCTGATGGTCAGCACACTGCCCACCTTCTCGTTCAAGCGCCTGCGCCTGCCCTACTGGACGGTATTGCCGCTGATGTTGTTTGTGGGCCTGTTTGCCGGGTTTATTATTTCCGAGCCGTGGCTCATGCTTTCCGGCCTGGGGGGGCTATACCTGTGCACCATCCCTTACAGTGTGCGTGCCTATGCACGTCTTAAGGCTGAGGCTGCCGCCCTGCGCGAGGGTGCTGGCGAACCTGCCCTGAAAGTGGCCAAATAAAAAACACCCCGCATCTGCGGGGTGTTTTTTCAGGCAGCCGTCCGCCGGGACCACTGCAATCTATATTTAACGCGTCTGCGCCATTTCTGTCGCTGGGGACAGCTCAACCTCTGCACTGGCACGCAGCGCACTCAGGGTGCGGCTGTGGTCTTCCCAGGTATTAAAACAGGGGGAGCCATCTGCACGGGTCAGGCGGCTTTCAATTTCCATATGCGCCTTGGCTGCGGCTACATTCGTAGCGGCTCTGCCATTGCGTGCCGGGTCGGCCAGAGCGTCCTGCGCATTGTAGAACTCCTGCGCGGCACGCAGGCGGGCAACGCGGGGGTCGTTTACGTAGGCTACGCCGGCTTCGGAGCTTTGCAGGTAGGGGTAGTCCACACCAAAAGCCTGAGCATGCTGTTTTTGCAGGGTGCGCAGCGCTGTATCAATGTGGGTTTGGGCGATGCCGGGGGCGGTGCTTTCCGCATCCAGAACGCCAAAGTTTACGCCTTGCGCGCTGAGTCTGGACTTAATATCCGCCAGCGTGGTGACAACGGTTGTTTGCGGGTCGGTCATGATGGGGTGTTGCCTCATCCAAGGTTGCTCGTTGGAAGCTATTTAGGTGAGGTGAGCCCATCATTCAAGACATAAATGAGAAGAAGCGGATTTATTTTTTTACGGGTGTGTTGTCGGTTGCACTCTTGCGTGACATCATCCCACCCTTGGCGCGCCAGAGCTCTAACCGGTAGAGGGCATAGCCGCCAAGCAGATAGACTCCCCAAACGGTGCCGCCACCAATCAGCAGGGATGACTGCTCTTCCGGCGGTAAGGGAGGGGCAAAGAACAGGATTGCCACGCTGAGGGCAGTCAGTCCCAAGCCAATGGCTGACCAGAAAAAGGTCGCCAGCAGCAGAATCATACCCAGAAACTGGTTGGTTTCCGAGTCGTATTCCAGCGGGTGTTCCGCAAACGACGCATTGATGCGGTTAATGGTTTTTCGGGCGCATATCTGCGCTACGCCTATGCCAACAACAGCCGTAACCAGCAGGGCGGCCAGTGCCAGCGGGTGGCTCATCGTGCCAAAGGTCGTGCGCGCCCAGTCAGCCAGCGCGAGCACCAGCAGCACAACAGGCATGTAAAAGAGCGCATGAAGTCTGTTCACCCCCCTGTTCTGAGGCGATATAAACGGTTGTTGAGGGTCTTTTGGAGTGGACATAGTCTATCTATTCTCCGGCAGAAGTGGGGGAGGAAGTATTGGGTGTATCAGGTTGTGACGATGCCATTTTGTGCAGAATATAACGGTTTACAGTAATGGCGCGGTATTGCAAGACAATCAGCAGAGCACTCGTAGCAACCAGAAGGCAGGTCAACGACGCAAGCTTATGTACATCAGCACCTTGTTGGGTGCGCAGCCAGAGGAGGTGGCTCATATAACCACTCAGCCCTAAGTAGATGGGCCAGGATAGAACAGCTGCACTTACCATCGCCTTGTCCTGGGTTTTTCTACGCTTAATGTCGGAGGCGATTATGCCTTCAGCCGTCTGCTCCGCAGGCGTATGGAACACTGGGCCCAAGTTAACATACCACCTGTAGCAGAAATAACCTGCTAACAGGGTGCCGGAAATAACAAAGGGGGCAAATCTGGGCGCATCACTGGTGGCCGTTCCAACGAGGGCACCAATCAGAACCATGAGAATTAGAAATAAGCCGTATTTCTTAGCCTGTTTTGACTCTTTCTCAGCACGTTCACGGCGCATCTTGTTCAGATGCGCCGTGAGCTCCTCAGGGCTGAGCTTCTTTGGTTTGAAATTACTTTCCAAAATCAATCCCCAAATCCGCGGGTGGTGTGGTGCTGGTGTTCATCACAATGCTCTGGCGGCGCATGTACTGCTTCCAGCTGTCAGAGCCCTTTTCGCTGCCGAGGCCGGACATTTTGGTGCCGCCGAATGCCAGTGCGACTTCCAGCCCGCCGGTGTTGTCGTTTACCGATACCATGCCGCTGTCGCTGCCGGTTGCGCCTGTGAAACGGGCAACTTCGCGCAGGTCGTTGCTGAAAATACCGGACGAGAGGCCTTGCTCCACGCCGTTGCATTTTTCCAATGCGTCCTCGAACGTGCTGTAGGGCTGTACATACAGCAACGGGCCAAAGGTTTCGTCCTGTGGCTGGGGTGTATCTGCGTCCAGAATCGCCATGTAGGGGGCCACGTAACAGCCCTCGGTCGGGATATGGGTGTTGGGGCGGAACAGCGTCACGCCTTTCTGGCCCTTGAGTTGCTCGATTTTGGCATCGAACATGGCTTTGGCTTTCGCGTCTACCAGTGGCGGCAGGGTGAGGCCGTCGCTGCCGAAATCGGCCACGCTGAGGCTGTTGTAGGCCACTTTCAGGCGGCGGACCACCTCGTCAAAACGGCTGGTGTGCACCAGCAGACGTCGCAGCGCGGTGCAACGCTGGCCACCGTTGGACAAGGCGGCAATAAAGGCCGTGCGCAGGCTAACTTCCATGTCGGCCTTGTCAGAGAAGATGGCTGCGGCGTTACCGCCCAGCTCCAGAATGCACGTGGCCAGACGGGCACCCGCGGCCTTGCCGACGGCCTGACCCATAGCCGTGCTGCCGGTGGCGCTGATGAGCGGCAGGCGGGTGTCGTTCACCAGCGGGATGGCGACGTCTTCGTTGGTACCCATCACAAGGCTGAATACGCCTTCCGGCACTTCCGGGTGTTTGGCCAGCACATCGGCGATGACCTTGGCAACAGCGGCACTGAACAATGGCGTCTGCGGTGCGGGTTTCCAGATGACGCTGTTCCCGCACAAAATGGCCACGCAGGCATTCCATGCCCACAGGGAGATAGGGAAGTTGAAGGCGGTAATGACCAGAATTGCGCCTAGAGGGTGCCATTTTTCAATCAGTTGTACATCGGCACGGGCGCTGGGGGCGTCCAGCCCGCCAATGGTACGGGCAAGGCCTGCGGCATAGGTGGCGGTGATGGCACTGTCTTCGATTTCGCCCTTCGCTTCACGCAGGGGCTTACCCATTTCAAGGCACATGACCTGCGCCAAATCATCCTTGCGAGCGCGCAGTTCGGCTGCGAGTGATATCAGAACAGCCGCACGTGCGGGTACGGGCACGGTGCGCCATGTTTTAAAACCTTCCAGCGCCGTTTTGACAACCTGTTCGCGCTGGGTGCCGTCGGCCTGTGCAAAACTGGCGACAGCCTTGCCGTCGATAGGGCTGATGGAGGTGTCCTGCGGCCCTTTGCCTGTGATGAGCGTACGCCCAGTGCTGGCGGCAGGGATGGATTTGTCCAGCCCGAAGAGGGGAAGTACTTTTTTGCATTCGGGTGTCATGGCTGTGCCTCCGTCAAATTGTTCGGCGTTCATCATAGGCCAGTTTGGACGCAAAAGAAAAGCCCCCGACCGAAGTCGGGGGCAATCGCTTGAAGGAGGTTGGCTTAGCCGGCCGAACCCGGGGTGACGGGCGCGGCGGGGGTGGCCGGCGCCGTCGGGGCGCTGCCGCCGAACAGGCCGGTCACGCTGGCCTTGGCGCCGGTGATGGCGCTGGCGAGGTCGCCGGTGATGATGCCATGATCGATGAGGTAGCCGGAGCCGAACCACGCGGCGGCGCCCAGGGCGCCGACCACGACGACGGTCTTGACCAGGCCGCCGAAGAACGAGCCGCCCTTCTTGGCGGGTGCGTCGGTCTTGGTGGTGGGGGTGGTGTCGGTCTTGGTGGTGTCGACGGGCTTGGTGTCGGTGGTGTTCTCGGGCTTCGGGGCCTCGGGGGTGCCGTTCGTCATGACGATGTGCTCCTGGTTGGCGGCGGTCGGCTTGACCGCGGCAGCGCGACGACGGTCGCGGCGTGCCTTGTGGCGATTGGGTTTACGCATCAGAAGAACCGCTCCTTCATCGCGGGTAGTGGCAGAAAAGTCCAAGGAAAAGGGAGGGAAACAACAGATGTATACGCTTGTACAGGGGCGGAACTTACGCCAACTATAACGACAATTCAAGGCTTTTTTTGCTGCATTTGCGCACAGTTTACCTAATGTGCTGGCAAGTTTTGCGGGTATTGGATAGAATGGCCACGATTTTGAGAAGAAAAACACCGTCTCAAGGAGAGTCAGCAATGGGCCAAATGACCATCGAAAGCACCCCCCAATTCGTCGAAAATGTTTATAAAAAAATGACCGAGCGTCTGGCCGTTGTCCGCAACCGCCTCAACCGCCCGCTCACGCTGGCCGAAAAAATCATCTACGGCCACCTGAACGACCCCAAAACTGCCGACCTTACCCCCGGTACCAGCTATCTGGAGCTGCGTCCCGACCGTGTGGCGTTTCAGGATGCGACCGCCCAGATGGCTATCCTCCAGTTCATGCTGGCAAATAAAGACTATCCAGCCGTGCCGGTAACCGTGCACTGCGACCACCTGATCCGTGCCCATACCGGTGCCAATGACGACCTGAAAGTCGCCAATACCGAAAACAAGGAAGTATACGACTTTCTGGCCTCGTCCTCGCAGAAATACGGCTTCGGCTTCTGGAAGCCGGGCTCGGGCATTATCCACCAGGTTGTGCTGGAGCAGTATGCCTTCCCGGGTCTGATGATGCTGGGTACCGACTCCCACACCCCGAACGCGGGTGGTCTGGGTGCCTTTGCCTCCGGTGTTGGCGGTGCCGACGCTGTGGACGTGATGGTTGACCTGCCGTGGGAAGTGCTGCACCCGCATATCGTGGGCGTTAAGCTGACCGGCGAGATGAAGGGCTGGACCGCACCGAAGGACGTTATCCTGAAACTGCTGGACATCCTGACCGTTGAAGGCGGTACCAACCGCGTTATCGAATACTTTGGCCCCGGCTGCGCCTCTATCAGCTGTACCGGTAAAGCCACCATCTGCAACATGGGTGCCGAGCTGGGTGCAACCACCTCGCTGTTCCCCCATGACGAGCGTATGGACACCTACCTCAAATCCACAGGCCGCGCCGAGCTGGTTAAGCTGGCTGGCAAATATGCCGACCTGCTGGTTGCAGATAAAGGGTCTGAGAAACACTACCAGACCGTTATCGAAATCGACCTGTCTACGCTGGAGCCGCATGTTGTTGGCCCGCACTCGCCGGATTTGGCTGCCCCTGTGTCCAAAATGGGCGCGCACCTGAAAAAAGGCGGCTGGCCGACCAACCTGACCAGCGCCCTGATTGGTTCGTGTACCAACTCCTCCTACGAGGATATGGGCCGCATTGCCGAGATGGCTGACCAAGCCATCGCTGCTGGCGCCAAAATCAAGATCCCGCTGCTGGTAACCCCGGGTTCCGAGCAGGTGCGCGCGACGATTGCGCGCGACGGCATTATGCAGAAACTGGAAAAACTGGGTGCGGTTGTGCTGGCAAATGCCTGCGGTCCGTGCATCGGCCAGTGGAAGCGTGACGACATTAAGGCAGGCGAGAGCAACTCCATCATCTCGTCCTACAACCGGAACTTCCCCAAGCGTAACGATGGCAACGCGGCAACCTGCTCGTTTATCGGCAGCCCGGAAACGGTTCTGGCTTACGCCTTCCACGGTCGTATCGACATTGACCCGTTCACCACGCCGATTGACCTGGGTAATGGCAAAACCTTTACCCTGAAGGCACCGGGCAAAGTTGCCGAAGTGCCTGCCAAAGGCTACGTGCCGGATGAGGAAGGTTTCCTGCCGCCGTCCGCCAATGGTGGTAAGGTGAACGTCAGCGTGGCATCGTCTTCGGACCGTCTGCAACTGCTGACCCCGTTCGATGCTTGGAGCGGTAAGGACTACACCGGCCTGCCCGTGCTGATGAAAGCCAAAGGCAAGTGCACGACCGACCATATTTCCCCGGCTGGCCCGTGGCTGAAATATCGTGGTCACCTGCAAAACATCTCCAACAACATGTTCAGCGGTGCTGTGAACGCCTTTACCGGCGAACCCGGTCGCGGCAAAGACCTGTTGAGCGGTGATGTGAAGCCTTACAACGAAGTGGCCATCCACTACAAAGGCGAAGGCCTGGGTTGGGTTGCCGTGGGCGACAGCAACTACGGTGAAGGCAGCTCCCGCGAGCATGCGGCGATGAGCCCGCGTTTCCTCGGGGCCCGTGCGGTGATTACCCGCAGCTTTGCCCGTATCCACGAAACCAACCTGAAAAAACAGGGCATCCTGCCGCTGACCTTTACCAATCCGGCCGATTACGACCTGATTGAAGAGGAAGACCACATTGACATTAAGGGCCTGACCCAGCTTACACCGGGCAAGCCTGTCACAGCGGTTGTGCATCATAAAGATGGCAGCGAGGTGGAAATCAAGCTCAAGCACACCCTGAACGCTGAACAAATCCAGTGGTTCAAGGACGGCTCGGCGCTGAACACCTTGCGCAAGCACAAGTAAGGGGCAACCCGAACAGAAAAACCGCGGCAATGCCGCGGTTTTTTGTATGTGGTATATGAACTTATTTGAGTAACAGGCTCACGCTATCCTGCACCATGCCCGGTGCGTAGGGTTGGAGGATAACTTTGGCGGCGTCGACACTTTTGGCATCGCGTTGTGTGCCACCTACAACCATGATGGGAATATACTCGTCACTGTTGGCCTTGGGCAGTGCGTCCAGCAGGAAATCATGCTCATCGGGATGTGCATCAATCACAATAAGGTCAGGGTTGGTGTGGTTGAGCTTTTCCAAAGCATCCAGAACACTGTCAGACACAACAACCGTGCATGCTGTACCCATCAGCTCACCGTGCAATTTCTGCCGGTCGGCTGTATTACAGCTTATCAGCATAATTGTCTGTGTCGCTCTTGGTTCCATTATATATTCCTCATTCAATCAAATGCGTATTATGCCAAAGTGGTAATGCAGCATAATTATGTCAACATAAAAACTGGCAAGTTAACGACATAAAAAACCCCCTGCATTGCTGCAGGGGGTTCTGTTCGTTAGTTGGCGTTGAAGGCACGCGGCGTCAGTTCGATGAAAACGCGCTTGCGACGCAGGCCGTTCTCGTCGGTTTCAGCCGTGCCCTTGAGGGCCATGTGCTCTTCGCGCTCCTCGTGCAGGGAGCTGGACTCCTCGTCACCGACCTTGGCAACGACGGTCAGCTCCAGCACAACCTTGCGGTTGGCGGCAGCAGCGCGCGCCACGTAGGCGTTGAGCTGCTCGGCAGAGGTGATGGCTTCGTAGGCAAAGCCGTCGCCCTCGGCAACCACACCGCTGACGGTCGCAAACATCACCGGCTCACGCAGGGGCAGGGTCAGACCCGGCAGAACCGGGAGCGCACCCACTTGGAAGCGCGGGCCGTCGATGGCCGCCTCGTGGGCGGGACCGTGGTTGTAGATGTACGAGATGACAGGCGCATTCGCCAGCGCACCGAACTCGGCAGCCTTGGCGGCCGCCATACGCTCGATGACAGCGTCGAAGTCCATGCCGCGCTCTTCCATCTGCTCGCGCACCGTGGGCGGCAGCAGATCGAAAGCGTTCTTGAAGGCGTCGCGATAGACGTCCTTCAGGCTCTGCACACGCATGCCGGTAAAGCCTTCGTAGGCCTCGGCCGGGGTGGCCGTGGGCTTCACGAAGCCTTCGTCCAGCGTGAGCGTCAGGGTCTTCAGGGCCTTGTCGCGAACCACCATCAGGGTGACGGTGTCGCCAGCCTTGTGCATGTTCACCAGCTCGCGGAACTGCAGCGGGCCGACAACGTCGTAACCGCCGAAGCTGACGATGATGTCACGGACCTGCAGCCCGGCCTTGGCGGCCGCGCTGTCGGCAGTGACGCCGGTGATGACGACGCCAGTGGCGCCCTTTTCGAGCACATCGGCGGGCACACCCAGCGTGCGCGCCGACGACTTGGTCAGCGACTCGGTGGCTGCACCCGTGACGGGCCAGCTGGGCGCACCATTGGCCAGAACCTGGCTGATGGCACGCTTGACCACGTTGACCGGAATGGCCAGACCCAGACCCTGGCTGCCGCCCGAACGCGAGATGATCGCGCTGTTCATGCCCACGACTTCGCCGCGGTCGTTGAACAGGGGGCCGCCCGAGTTACCGGGGTTGATAGCCGCATCCGTCTGGATGTAGCCGCCCGGCGCATCGGAGAAGCCGAGGCGCGGGTTCTTGCTGATCACACCCACCGTCACCGTGTCGGCCAGACCCAGCGGGCTGCCGATGGCGATAACCGTGTCGCCCACATTGACCATGTCGGAGTTGCCGAGGCGGACCTGCGGCATACCGGCACAGCTTTCCATCTGGACGATGGCGATGTCGTTGTGGATGCTCGGGTCGGGGAAACCGACGATCCGGGCGCGGATGGGGTTCGTCTGTTCGACGTCGCTCCAACGGTAGATGGTCAGGAACGCGGAGTTCTCGACCACGTGGGCGTTGGTGACGACGATGCAGCGCTGGTTGTCGATGAGGTAGCCCGAGCCGATGGAGCGGCTGAAGGTACCGTTCTCGGCAGTGCTCAGGTTGCGGATGTGCACAGTGGCCTGACGCAGGGTGTCGACATTCGCAGCACTGATGCTGCGATTGTCGGTTGCCTGCGCGGCACCGGTGCCAAGCGCAATAAGCGCAAGGCCCGCAACCGCCAGGGCACCCAGACGGTTGAAGATGTTCATGTTGAGTCTCCTGGGGCGGAATGCCCGTCAAAGAAAGGCCAGTTTCTACGGCCAAAATTCACCGCTTTTCAAGCGGCGGGAGAAGAGGTAACTGGCAGCCACGGTCGGTGGCGCCACTAAAAAGGGAGGAAAAAGGTCAGACATGAAAGTCTAAAGAACAAGACTAGCATATATCCCTTTTCAGAAAAGGGAAAAATCTCCTGCCGCTCCAATTTGTTATGCTGCATTTGCGAAGCCTGGGTGCCCTGCGCACCTGCACACTCACGCGCTTGCATCGCAAGGGTGAGTGGGTATACTGGCGGGGCAAGGCGGCCAGCCTTTTTATGCCGCCACCAATTAAAAAAGGAAGCTGTACCTATGTCTCATCCGCATCTGGAAACGCTGGCCATCCACGCAGGCCAGAAAGCAGACCCCGTTACCGGCAGTGTTGTTATGCCCATCTACCAGACAGCGGGTTACCAGTTCGACTCGGCTTCCCACGCAAACGATCTTTTCCTGTTGCAGGACCCAAAAGGCAAACACGGCAACGTGTACAGCCGTATGGGCAACCCGACAGTTGACAACTTTGAAGCCCGTATGACCGCGCTGGACGGCGGCGTTGGTGCGGTGGCACTGGCCTCCGGCATGACAGCGGTTTCCTACGCTGTGCTGAACGTCTGCCGCGCGGGTGACAATTTTGTGACCTCGCGCAATCTGTACGGCGGTGTGAGCAACCTGTTCCAGAACATCTTCCGCGATTTTGGTATCGAGGCCCGTTTCGTCGACCATGATGATCCGGAGAACTTCCGCAAAGCAGTGGACGATAAGACACGCCTGTTCTGGGGTGAGACCCTGCCCAACCCGGGTCTGAATGTTTTCCCGGTCGGTGAGGTTGCCAAAATCGGTAACGAACTGGGCGTTCCCCTGATGATTGATAACACCTGTGCCACGCCTATCCTGTGCCGTCCGTTTGATCATGGCGCACACATCACCGTGTACAGCGCGACCAAATACATCGGCGGTCACGGCAGCTCCATCGGTGGCGTTGTCGTGGATAGCGGCCGTTTTGACTGGGCCAAGCATGCCAAGCGGTTCCCGATGCTGAACGAGCCGGACCCTAGCTACCACGGCATCGAATGGACCAAAAAATTCGGTAACATTGCCTATATCCTGAAGCTGCGCGCTACCATGCTGCGCGACTTGGGCGGCTGCATGGCACCGATGAACGGCTTCCTGTTCAATCAGGGGCTGGAAACTTTGTCCCTGCGGATGAAAAAGCACTGCGATAACGCTTCACAGGTTGCCCGTTATCTGGCCAACCACCCGAAGGTGAACTTTGTCCGTTACCCCGGCCTGTCCGAAGGGAACGAGAAGAAGTGGGCAGATGCCTATCTGGGCGGCATGTACGGTCCGATGGTGGGTGTGGACATCAAGGGCGGTGTTCCTGGCGGTCAGAAATTTGTGGAAGGCCTGAAAATGTTCTACCACGTGGCCAACATTGGTGATACACGTTCCATGGCGATTCACCCGGCCAGCACGACCCACTCGCAAGTTCCGTCCGATATGCGCCAGAAGGCGGGCATCACCGACGGCTACGTGCGGATGTGCATCGGGATTGAGCATATTGACGATATTCTGGCAGATATGGACGCCAGCCTCGCCAAGCTGTAATCCGAAGGCCGCCTCAGGGCGGCCTTTTACATGAAAAATAAGAGGTTCCTATGCCACGTCATAAACGGCTGCCCTTCATGTGGGCGATACTCTTCGGCGCTTTGGGCGGGTTTGTTTTTTATAAGTTGCGTCTGCCTCTTCCGTGGATGCTCGGTGCCATGATCGCCTGCACAATTGCTGCCGTTGCCGGCGTTAGCCTGCATGTGCCCACGCGCCTGCGGACGCTGATGATTGCCGTGCTGGGGACGATGCTCGGCGGTGCTTTTACGCCGGAAGTGACAGAGCATGTGGTGCACTGGTGGGCATCGCTCCTTGTTATGCCCGTCTACATCACCATAGCCATGATTGTGACGCTTTTCTACTTTGCGCGTACGACCGATATGACACCGGTCACCCGCTTTTGCTCGGCTGCGCCCGGTGGTCTGATGGAGATGATCCTGCTCGGCAAGAGTATGGGTGGGGATGACCGTACCATTGCTCTTGTCCACGCCATGCGGATTCTGATTGTGGTGATGACGGTGCCGCTCTGGTTCCGGTTCTTTGAGGGATATGTTTCCGGCGGTCGTAACGCCATGGCGAGCGCCCTACTGCAAATGGACCCGAAAGATGCGCTTATCCTGACGCTATGTACGCTGGTTGGTTTGCTTATCAGCAGATACGTCCGCCTGCCAGCCCGTAACCTGACCGGCCCTTTGCTCGCCAGTGCCGTGGTCCATATGAGCGGGCTGACGCACGCGCGTCCGCCGCTCGAATTGATTGCCTTTGCGCAGATGATTATCGGTGCCGGTATTGGTGCCCGCTTTGTTGGGATTAAGCTGCGCGACCTGTGGCGTACTGCTGTGGTGGGGGTGGGCTCGACCGCTCTTATTCTGACAGCCGCCATCGGTGTGTCGTTCCTGTTGCATGCTGTAACAGGGTTGCCACTTTATGCGGTCTTTTTGGGCATGGTCCCCGGGGGGCTGGTGGAAATGTGTATGATTGCCCTGTCATTGGGCGTCGATGTCGCCTTTGTGTCCACACACGCGCTGGCGCGGATTATGACCGTCATTTTTGGCGCGCCCCTGCTGTTCCATTTTCTATATGGGCGTTCGGTTGTGGTACCGGTACTGGAAGAAGGTCAGTTCGTCGATAACAAGCTCGACAGGGACGGGAAGTAGCGCGGCGTTTTAGCGCAGTAATCAATGTAGGCCTGACCAAAAGCCGCGCGCAGCATGGCCTCTTCCTTGGGTGTGCGGAAGATGGTAATCATCAGTGTCAGGGCGGAGCCGCCCAGAAAGCTTACCCAGTTGGCAGCGAGCAGGCTGAATGCCAGCAGCATCGAGAAGAGCACTGTGTACATGGGGTGGCGTACATAGGCGTAGGGACCGTTGGTCATCAGCTTATGGTCGTCACGAATGCGCAGCGTCGCGCTGAAATTCCGGCCCAGTGTGTGGTTGACCCACCAGAACAGTGCCAGACAAATGACTGCCAACACAGCGCCCATCCAACGCAGCGATGCGGGCAGCGGGATTTGTGCCCAGATGACCGCTTGCGGCCAAGCCAGATAGATCAGAGCAACCCCGACGGTCAATGCGGTCAGCACCAAACGCAATAAACCGATAAGCCGCCCTTCTTTTTGTGTGAATGGCGTTTCTTTCAGTGTGCCGCCCTGCCGGTGTGACACAACACGCAGGATGCCCAGTACCATAAAAAGCCCGGCCAAAGCGGCGCGGTAGGGCAGTTCCGTCATCAGGGCGGTGGGCAAGGTCACTGTTGCAGCTCCATGCGCGGAATGGGTTTGGCTTTGGTCTGCATGACGCTTTCAACACCTGGTGGCGGAGCCATTTTTGCCAGCGGCTTGCGCGGCTTGAAAGCACGGGCATCTTTTTCCAGATCGTTAAGGTCCTGCATGGTTAACTGATTGCGCAGGTTCTGCTGGATGAAGGCGGCATCCTCGGCACCGGCAAGTTTGGCAATTTCCAGCCACAGATATGCTTTTTTCACGTTAAAGCTGATGCCCTTGCCCAACATGTACATGGTGCTGAGTTTCATCTGGGCCGGTACGTATCCCAGTTCGGCTGCCTGCGCATACCAGGAGAAGGCACGGTTGTCGTTCGCTTTTACACCCAAACCGCCGGAAAACGCCTCACCCAGCCAGAACTGTGCCTCGGCATAGTCCTGACCTGCGGCCTGTTTGAGCAGGGAGATGGCCATATCAGGGTTGGCCTTTACCCCGTTCTTTCCGGTCAGGTAATTAATGCCCATCTCTGTTTGGGTTTTTAACTCCTCTGCCGGGTCCGGGGCTTTATCGTCGGTTTTGTCCATCAGGGTTTTAGGGGCCTTGGCAGGCAGATACAGGCGGTCTTCGTCTTTAATCTGGTCATTGATGTCGCTTACCATGGCGTTGGGTTTGGCAATCGGCTTCAATGCGGTGGTTTTGGGTGCCAGTTGGGGCTTGGGCGCATCGTCACCATAGACCAGTTCGTCGTAGATGTTCTGTAGTTCCTGATCGGTGAGCGGGCCATCGTTGGCAGTTGTGGCGCTGGCTTGCGGTTCTACTGCCTCTACAAGGCCTTCCGGTGGTAGGGGCGGGTTCTGTGTATCCGGTACATTCGGCAAGTCAGGCATCTGTGTAGTCAGGTTTTTGGGCATGACGGGCAAGCTGTAATACATGCCATCATGTTTGGGAGTAATTTCGGCAGGCGCCGCAGGTGCGCCCGCTACGGGGTCACCGATTTGCAACGCGTGGGCGGGCAGCGCCCCCGCAATACATCCAAACAGAACAAGCAGCGGTTTCATCACTTACTCCGTTTCAATCAGAATCACAGTCTGACCTGAGAAATTACCCTGTTTAAACAATCCGCGGTATTGTGGCGGGATGCTGATACGCAGGCGGGCGTTTTTATTTTCTTCGTTACAGGCTGCACCAAAGTCACTCCCCCTTGAGAGTTTAAACGATGGTTTGCTGGGTTCCAGAAGTACTTTTTCCTGCGTGCTTTCCCAGCTGACGGTATAGGGTACCTGCACCCCGCTGGGGTTGGTAAAAATAAAAGCTCCGCCCGGTCCGGTGCCTGTGGCGGTGATGTTGTAGTAGCCGGCACCGTTGTGGTAAACGCAGAATGTCTCATCTCCGCTGAAATTATCCGAATCCATGTTAAAGCTGCGGCCATCCGCACGTACCAGATCTGCTTGGATGTTTTCGACAATCCGGACTTTGATGCCGATAGAGCCGGAGGCCAGGCCACCACGCTGTCCGTCTTTGGCGCTACCTTGCCCTGTACCCGTATCCGGTTGTCGAAGTCCCAAAATATGTTGCAGCTGCTCGACCGGCGTGTTGCCGGTGGGGGTGGTGCTCTTTTGTGCGCCGGGTTTGGCAGTCGGTGCTTCTTCGGTCTGTTGGGCCGGTTCTTTCGACTGTTCTGTGGCAGGCGCAGCTGTCAGACCAAATTCCTCCAGCAGGGCGGTTTTATCTGCCAGCGTCAGCTGTTGCGGCGCAGTGGGGGCACTATTCTTATCCAGAACAATTGTGTAGGTCAGGGGCTCTTGCAGCGCCCGTTTACCGCCACCGGAGGCAACATCCACGCAGCAGTGGGTCAGCACCACGCGTGTCGCCCCGCTGCTGGCCACATCAACCACCGCGCCGGAGCCGCGGATACCAATGGTCGATGTAGGTGTCTTGTATTTAACATTCTGCGGTACGGCTTTACCGATTGCGCCACTGAGGAACCGGAAGACACCGCGCGTTAGCTCAAACACCGTTTCACCTTTGCCTTTGGCCGGGTCATACACAAAGGTGTCCAGCGTCACTTCGGCGTTCCGCCCGATGCTGAGGACCGATTCATCAACGAAAACAATCTCGACAAAGCCATCGGGCCCTGTGGTGATAATCTGGTTCTGGAAAACTGCATCGTCCTTTTTAAGGGCCGATTTGCTTTTGCCATCCGTCAGGGAGCCGCTGACAACGCCCCGCAACGTAGTGATTTTACCGATAGGATCTAGAGCAAAGGCAGGCGCACAAACGCACAGGAGCCACAGCAGCGCTGCCGCAATAACCGAGAAAGTGCGGTGGCTGATAGGGCGCGTCATGGGCCTCCTGTGTTCAACAAATGCGGCCCGTTTATTTTATGCGGGCTCTTGTTCTTCCAGCCCCATCAGGGCCTGGGCAAATGGGATGGCTGCAAAAGGTCGTAAATCTGCAGTTTTTTCGCCAATTCCAATGAAGTGTAACGGCAACCCAAAGCTTTCGGTCAAGCTTATCACAACACCCCCTTTGGCGGTACTGTCCAATTTGGTCATAACGATGCCTGTGACATCTGCCATTTCCTTGAAAGCCTTTACCTGCATGTGCGCGTTCTGGCCAACTGTTGCATCAAGGACCAGCAGTGTTGCATGAGGGGCGCTTGGGTCGGCTTTGCGGATGACGCGCAGGATTTTTTCCAGCTGGGCCATCAGGTCTTGACGGTTTTGCAGGCGGCCTGCGGTATCGCACAACAGAATATCCACATTGGCAGATTTAGCCTGTTCAATCGCCTTGAACATGACACCTGACGGGTCGGCGCCCTCCTTGTCTGGCCTGACAATCGCAACACCTGTGCGTTCGGCCCAGATGGCTAATTGCTCGATGGCACCGGCGCGGTAGGTATCCCCCGCTGCCAGCATGACTGTTTTGCCATCGTCCTTGAACTTCTCCGCCAGTTTGCCGATGGTGGTTGTTTTCCCGGCACCATTAACGCCAACCATCAGAACAATTGCGGGTTTTTTATCGGTTGGCAGGGCGAGGGGCCGTTCTGCCTTTGCCAGTTGTCCGGCAATTTTCTCGGCAAGGAATGTGCGTACCTCGTGCTCGCTGACTTCCTTGTCAAAGCGGCTGGCGCGCAGGGCGCTGATGAGCTGTGCGGCCGTCGTTACACCAATATCCGCACGGATAAGCAGCTCCTCGAGCTCTTCGCACGTGGCGTCATCAAGTTTGCGGTGGGTGAAGAGCTGCGTGATGCCTTCCGTCAAATTGCTGGACGTGCGGCGCAGTCCTTCTTTCAGGCGGTTAAAAAGGCTTTTCTTTTCGGTCATTGGCTCTGGTTCACATACACACTGAGTTGACGGTACTGTTTTTTACCCTCGGCATCGTAAACCGTGACAGTGAGTTTGAACAGCCCTGGCGTGTCGGTTTTATCCACCGTTTGGGCGTAGGTAAAGTGGTAGCCGCCCATATCCTCTTGCCCACCCTCGGTTTTCAGGTCCGGTTTCATGCTGATGGAGAGGGGTATCAGGTAACGGTCCAGCAGGTTGCGGGCCAGTACATCAGCTGCCATACGTACCGACAGGTCTCCTGTTGTCCGGTGGCTGCTCGCAACCGTTGCAGCAACAGTTACCAGCGCAATAGAGGCAATGGCGACAGCAATCAGCACCTCCAGCAGGGTAAAGCCACGGCAGCGCATGGCCTAGTTCCTCAGCCAGGTGTCATTGCGGCTCAGGGGATCTACGTAGCGCAAACGGCCGTCATTGGTGCGGATGGTCAGGGCCGGGCGGGCAATTTCGTGCCAGTCGCGCAGCAGGCGGTCAACGCTCAGCAAGGTTCCCCACAAGGGGCCATGCGCCTGCAGGGCCTGACGGGCATACAGACTGTTCACCGGGTAACCGCTACTGCGGTCACCGTCGATGCTGCTGATAAATGTGCTGTAAAACCAGAGCATCCCGCCAGCGGGACGTTGTGTTTTCCACGGGCTGGCAGTTCGCTGGGTCAGCAGTTCGGCTGGTACGCTCAGCGGATTGGCGCATGCGTCAACAGGCAGCAGGCAAAGGAGGCAAAGGGCAATACGGCGCATTACAGGCCAGGTTCCTTGGGTTTAAGGTCGCTCCAGCTGTCCATAGCGGTGCGGATGGCCTCATGGCCGTTCCGCAAAGTGCTGCTGTAGGCGGATGTGATGCTGCCCGCATATACCGTCAGGAACACAAAGCCAAAGAATATCGCCAAACCCCATGCCCGCAGGCGTAGAGTGTTATAAAAAGCGCCGCCGAGCAGAGCGCACATCAGCAGGCTCATCAACGCTGTGCGCCAGTCCCCTGTCAGCAAATGCCCGGCACCCGGAACAACACCCATAAAAGCGGCGACGATGGCCCGGGACATGGGCCGCATGCCCATGTCCGACAGTTTCTTGCGCAGGGCGTCTGTCTTGGGTCCTTTTGCCTGATCCGGCAGAGCCCCTGTCTGGTAAGCCTGCTGCCACAGGCCGTACCATGCGGCCTCGGCGGTATAAAAATCCCGCGGGTAGAGCTGTTGCAGACGGTCGGCAAAGGGTTTACCGCCGTTCGGTTTGAGGGTATCGCCCAGCACCATCATCCGGTACATCGCCTCGGGGATGCGGTTGCTGGAGGGGAATATGGCGCCAAAACGCTCAAAATCCTGCAAGGCCTGCTGGGGCATGCCCTGGGCAGCGGCCAACACGGCTACACGGAAGAGGGCCTCTTCCCTGAGGGGGCTCTGCGGGTCCACCTCGTGCGCCATACGTTTCCATTCCAGCCGTGCTCCGGCAAGGTCGCCCTCATCTTCCAGCGCGCGCGCAAACGACGATGTGCCCATATCCGCGTGGGCGGACAGGGCCAGAACAAAGCTCAGCAGGGTCAAAAAAAGTGTTTTCATGTCGGCAGTTATACAGCCGCGCAGGGCGGACTGTCAAAAACACAACAACAAAACTTGCAGCCTTGGCGCAGGCTCCCTACATTCTCAACATCGGTTTTCGTGCCGCATCTTTTCGTCTTTTTCGCATCTTTCCCCTGTTTTCCTGACTCGGAGGCTCTCTCATGACCCTTACCGGTAAGATTTTCGTGGCCGGGTTTCTGGCCCTGCTCTGCGCGATGGGCCTGTTCTCCGCCTACGGCGGCTGGTTCAACGCCACCATCGCCTGCATGGTCGGCACCGTGGCGCTGCCCGCGCTGACGTTCTTCATCAAGGGCCGTCACCCGTACACCATCTGGGCCGTCTGGGCGCTGGTGGGCATGGCCTGGGGCGTCACCGGAGCAGGCATCGCCCTGTATCTGGAGCTGTGGCTGCTCGCCGTTCCGGCGCTGCTGACCGCGGCCGCGGCTGCTCTTGGCGTGTTCCGTCTGGTCACCATCATGGTGCCGGACATCGCCATGTTTGCCGGCATCATGTCCGGCCAGCCTGCCAACACGCCGGCCATCAAGGCCCGTCTGGCTGCGCTGGGCGCCTACTACGGCAAGCTCAACGCTCTGCGTGCCAAAGTCGGCCTGCGCCCGCTGGGGGCCAGCGGCGAATACACCCGCAGCAACGACCCCAACGCCTACTGGCGTGAGCGCGAAGATGGTCTGCCGCCCGTGAACGGCGGCAACCGTGCCGAACGCCGCAAGCGCGCGGCCGAAGAGCGCAAGCGCAAGTAACCACCCCAACGACCTGACCCCGCCGCATGGCGGGGTCTTTTCTTTTGGGCGCAAAAAGGCTAAGCTGCCCCCACAAATGCAGGAGGAGCCGCCATGTTTGACCAGTTGTCCGACCGTTTTGACGCGTTATTCAAGCGCCTGAGCGGCCGTGGCCTGCTGACCGAGGCCGACGTGGATGCCGCGCTGCGCGAGGTGCGTATCGCCCTGTTGGAGGCCGATGTCGCCCTGCCTGTCATCAAGCGCTTTATGACGCTGGTAAAGGAAAAAGCGGTGGGCGAGGATGTGCTCAAGTCTATCAAGCCGTCCGAGCAGGTGGTGAAAATCGTCCACGATGCGCTGGTCGAGGTGCTGGGCGAGGGGGAGGAACTTAATCTCCGGGCTCAGCCGCCTGTCGTTCTTCTGATGGTCGGCCTGCAAGGCTCGGGTAAAACCACCACCACGGGCAAGTTGGCGCGCCTGCTGAAAAATGACCGCAAAAAAGTGCTGATGGCCTCGCTGGATATTTACCGTCCAGCCGCGCAGGCACAGCTCGCCACGCTTGGGCAACGTACCGGCGTGGATAGTTTAGAGATTATCGACGGCCAAAAACCGCTGGAGATTACAAAGCGCGCGTTGGATGCGGCCAAAAAGGGCGGTTACGACGTGCTGATGCTCGATACCGCAGGCCGCTTGGAGATTGACGAGGCCATGATGGCCGAACTGGACGCTGTGAAAGCAACCGCCAACCCGACCGAAGTGCTGCTGGTGGCCGACGCCATGACCGGTCAGGTCGCGGTGGATATTGCCACCGCGTTTAACGAGCGCTTTGGCGTGACCGGCATCATCCTGACCCGTATGGACGGCGACAGCCGCGGCGGTGCCGCGCTTTCCATGCGCGAAGTGACGGGCAAGCCCATTAAATACGTCGGTACCGGCGAAAACTTGGAAGGCATTACGCCGTTCCACCCCAAACGGGTGGCCGGGCGCATCCTCGGCATGGGCGATGTGGTGTCTCTGGTCGAAAAAATGCAGGAAAATATCGACGAGGAGGCGGCCCTGAAAATGCAGGACCGTATGATGGACGGCAAGTTCGACCTCAACGACCTCAGAAGCCAGCTTGAGCAGATGACCAAAATGGGTTCGCTGTCGAGCCTGATGGACATGATGCCTGGCATGAAGGGGATGAAGGACAAAATCGACCCCAGCAAGCTCGATGACCGCCAGATTGTCCGCCAGATTGCCATTATTAATTCCATGACGCCTAAAGAACGCCGTAACCCGCAACTGATGAACGCCCGCCGCCGCATCCGCATCGCTAACGGGGCCGGTGTGAGTGTGAACGAGGTCAACAAGCTGCTCAAATCGTACGACCAAATGAGCCGGATGATGAAGAAGCTCGGCAAAATGGGTGGTCTGGCAGGTTTGGGTAAAATGTTCGGCAAAGGCGGCCTGCCCAATATCTCTGGTATGCCCAAGCTGCCCAAATAGATGTTTTGGCAATAAAAACGCTTGCATTTGCCCGCCCGCGGGCGTAAATACACCCCACAGAGTTGCGTAT
This sequence comes from Pseudomonadota bacterium, assembly GCA_016125375.1. Lineage (GTDB taxonomy): Bacteria > Pseudomonadota > Alphaproteobacteria > UBA1280 > RI-95 > RI-95. Next base: position 138,314 of record WGLU01000003.1, read on the forward strand.
ACACGGTGTATGCGCCGCCCTTTGAATCGCGTAAAAGGAACTTCACTGCGTTTGGCAGGAAGTTGCGTAGGAAAGGAAAGATACGATGTCCGTAGCTATTCGTCTGGCCCGTCGTGGCCGCAAAAAATTGCCCTTCTACCATGTTATTGTGACCGACAGCCGCAACTCGCGCGACGGTCGCTTTATCGAGAAAATCGGCCACTTCAACCCACTGACTGACGGTGATGACCGTCTGACCCTGAAGGCTGACCGTGCCGTACACTGGCTGAATGTAGGCGCCAAGCCTAGCGCAACCGTCGGCAAAATGCTGATCGGTCTGGGTGTTGGTACCGACAAACAGCGTGCCGACATGCAAAAAGTTATCGACCTGCGTAAGAACGCTATTCAGGCCCGCCTGAAAAAAGAAGCTGATGCCAAAGCCGCCGAAGCTGCTGCCGCTAAAGCTGCCGAAGATGCTGCCGCTGCTGAAGCTGCTGCTGCCGAAGCCGCTGCCGCTGCTGAAGCACCTGCTGCTGAAGAGCAACCTTCCGCCTAAGGTCTGCGTTACTTATGAGCGCCCAGCGCCCGCCCCGCAAAGATGGTTATTTTTGTGTGGCAGTGGTTCTGGGCGCTCATGGCATTCGTGGGGGCGTTCGCCTCAAGGCCTTTACGGCCGACCCCGCCGATGTTGCCGCCTACGGTGCACCCGTAGACACCCGCGGCAAGGCATTTTCGCTCTCCCGTATTAAAGTGACACCCAAAGGCGTGCTTGCCCATATCGATGGTCTGAACGACCGTGACGCCGCAGAGGCCCTGAAAGGAACGTACCTGTATGCGCCCTTGTCCGCCCTGCCGGATGATGGCGGCGTGTACTACGGCGAGCTGGAAGCCATGATGGTCGTGCGCGAGAATGCCGAGCCTGTCGGTACAATCGACTATGTTTTTGATGCCGGTGCCAACCCGGTCCTGTCTGTCCGCCTGACAAATGGCGGCGATGTGATGATCCCCTTTATCGACGATGTTGTTGTCCGTGTGGATAAGGCTGCTGCTCAGGTGATTGTGAGCGACGCGGTTGATATGTTCCTCGGGCTGTAAGCGCATATACGCCACAAAAAAAGCCGCCCCGTGAGGGGCGGCTTCGTCGTTCGGTCGGTTACTTGTGCAGATCCTTGTCGAAGGTCTTCTGCTGCCAGTCGGCGATGGAACGCAGCCAGCGGCCGAAGAAGCGGTACATCCCCGAGAGGATGAACGTCGCCGGCGCATGGACCAGGAACCACGCAAAGCGGAACAGCGCATGGACGGCGTAAACCGGCCAGCAGCCGAACCACAGCATCAGGTCGCCCTTGTAGTGGGCGGGGTCGCGGTTCAGGCAGTACGGGTACGCGTACTCGAACCACGCCTTGCGCAGCTCGGCCGGTACCGGCTTGCCGATGTCGTCGCCGAGCTTGTGGATGGCGAAGAACTCCGCCTTCAGCTCACGCAGCTTGGCAGCGTTGCCCATGCCGCGGCCGATCCACTCGCCGAACATCCAGAACAGACCGATGAACAGGTAGCTCGGGATGGTGATCAGCGGGTTTTTCAGGACCCAGGCGACGGGGGTGATGTCCTTGCCGAACAGATAGGCGAAGAACAGCGTGGCCAGCATGGTGATGGTCACGATGACGGCCTGACCCTTGCTGGCACCCGGACGGGGCGGCAGCGGGGCGGTTTCGGCTTCGGTCGGGGTGTCGTCGGAACCGCTGACCAGCTTGGCGAAGAAAATCACCAGCGCAGCGATCACGATGACCGGAAGAAGCAGTTTGAACATGGCATGCTCCTGCTTGGAGAGAAAACAGGGAAAAACGAGAAAAAGAAAAGACAGATTGTGCGGAAAACACGCCCCATATTTGGGTGCGGTGGGGGGAAAGTCAACCGAAATCGGACGATTGTATACAAAAATCGGCGGGCACGAAAAAAGCCGCCCCGGTGGGGGCGGCTTCTGTCGATCGAAGGGTTACTTCACGTCGTCGTCGTACTTCTTCGCACGACGGTTGACCATGTAGCGCAGCGCGCCGGAGCAGCGGTCGTAGATGAACAGCGACACGCGCTTGACGAGCTTGGTCAGGTCGTCCAGCAGGTTGAACAGCCGGATGAAGAACTGACGGGTCACCGACCAGGCCATGGAGAACGGCCAGTAGCCGATCCACAGCAGGAAGCGGCTCTTGTAGCTGTTCGGGTTCGGCTTGTAGGCGGCGCGGCCCGCGTAGCGGAACCACTCGTCCTTCAGGTTGGCCGGGATGGCCTCGCCGGCCTTCAGGGTGATCCCCTTGGCGGCGACGAACTCCTTGCGGGTCGAGGACAGATCGTTGTCCCAGCGCTTCAGGACGCCTTCCCACTTGGCGAACATCCACAGCGCGCCGATCGGGAAATAGGCCGCCACGACGGCGATCCAGTTCTCGATGACGAACTTGATGACCGGGTTCTCCAGACCGCCGCCGAGGAAGTACAGCAGCGCGGTGAAGACCAGCAGGGTGAAGGTGGCGCCGACGCCCGAGTCGTTCTCGACGCACGTGAACTCGACGACGAAGAACAGCGCGAGCAGGGCGAAGAACGGCCAGGTGAAGCCGACGAACAGGGTGGTGGCGGTCAGGCCGGCCAGCAGGCTGCTGCCAGCGAAGAACCAGATAAGGGCACCGATGGCGCCCGCTCCGAGCAGATAACGCATCTGCATCTCCTTTTACTTTGAAAGGCCGATTGGCAAAAAGGTTAGGAGGGGTAATCTAAAAAACGTAATGCAAAGAAATAAAAAAGATGTGGCTTTTGAACGGCGCATTGTTAAATGTGTATACCGTACTTGTCAACAGCTGCTTTAGGAAATTTTGTGCTATGGCCTACCGTGTGACGATTTTGACCCTCTTTCCGGAGATGTTTCCCGGGCCGTTGGGCGTTTCCATCACAGGCCGCGCGCTGAACGAGGGCAAATGGGCGCTGGATGTGGTGAATATCCGCGATTCTGCCACCGACCGCCACCGCACCGTGGACGATACGCCCTACGGGGGCGGGGCAGGCATGGTGATGAAGGCGGACATTGTTGCTGCGGCCATCCGCAAGGCGAAAGAGGCAAATCCGAAGGCACGCGTCGCGTTTATGGCCCCGGCAGGCAGACCGTTCAAACAGGCGGATGCCGAGCGTCTGAGCCGGGAAGAGGGGCTGATTCTCCTGTGTGGTCACTACGAAGGCATTGACCAACGGGTGTTGGATGCGCTGGTAGATGAAGAGCTCTCTATCGGTGATTACGTGCTGACGGGTGGTGAAGTACCGGCGATGGTCATCACCGACGCGGTTGTACGTCAATTGGGCGGCGTGCTGGGCAACGCCGAAACCCTGCATGAAGAATCTTTCGACGACGGGTTGCTGGAATACCCGCACTATACCCGGCCCGAAGTATGGGAAGGGCAGCGTGTGCCGGATGTTTTACTGTCCGGACATCACGGCAATATCGCCAAATGGCGCCTGGAGCAGGCGCGGGCGCGTACCGCCGAGCGCCGCCCGGATTTGCTGGAAAAGAAAAAGTAACCTTTCCTCTTGCATCGCGCCCTGAAATCAGCCATATAACGGACACGCTGCCCGTGAAGGGGCGAAAAAAGTAATTTCGTGCTTTGCAGTCAGGCGGTTTTGGGGTATACATCCCTTCCGTTGTGCGTGTACAACACGCGTGGGCGCATCGCAAAGCGCGACAGAATATGAACGATTTTTAGACGAGATTGGGTGAGACGATGAACATCATCGAGCAGCTGAACCAGGAAACTATTGCAAGCCAAGGCAAAACCATCCCTGAGTTTGCCGTTGGCGATACCCTGCGCGTGCAGGTAAAAGTAAGCGAAGGTAACCGCGAGCGCCTGCAGGCTTTTGAAGGTCTGGTGATTGGTCGCCGTAACGCAGGTCTGAATTCCTCCGTTACCATCCGCAAAATCTCCTTCGGTGAAGGTGTTGAGCGTGTGTTCCCGCTGTACTCCCCGATTCTGGAGCGCATCGAAGTTGTCCGCCGCGGTGATGTGCGTCGTGCCAAGCTGTACTACCTGCGTGGCCGTGCCGGTAAATCCGCCCGTATCACCGAGAAGAAGCAATTCGCTAACGCTGCCGAAGCTGCTGCTGCCAAAGCTGCCGCCGCTGCTGCTGCCGCCGAAGCTGCTCCCGCTGCTGAAGCAACGGCAACTGCCGAAGCATAAGCGACCCCCGTCTTGTGAAAAGCCGCCCCCACGGGGCGGCTTTTTTATGTTTTTGATGGGGTGTGGGGGCGGTATTTTTTGTCATTCACGTCTGCTTTACGGTAAGATGAACGGATACGATGTAAAAAATAAAGGCTTGGTCTTTTTATGGCGCACTGGCTCCCTCTTTTCCCGCTCCGTGTTGTGTTGTTCCCGGGTGCAGAGTTGACTCTGCGCATCTTCGAACCGCGCTATAAAGCCTTGCTGGAAGACTGTATGCGTGATGATGTGCCTTTCGGCATCGTGTACACGCAGGAGGAAGACGGCGACGCCCGCGTGCACATGGCCGCAGTCGGCTGCACTGCCCACATTGATGAAGCGACACCCTACGAAGATGGCACCTTTGTCGTACGTATATTCGGCGGTGAGCGCTTCCGTATTGGCGAGTTGGACCGCCAGAGCAAACCATACCTCATCGGCTCTACCGAGCCTGTGGTCGAGGTGCCGGACGTCCGCCCTGATGACCCCATTTTCCGCTCTATCGAAACACTGCTGGATGTCTACCGCGAACTGCTGGAAGAGGTAGACCCCTCAATGGTTGCCGATATTGGCGAGATTACCAGCGAAGTTGACCTGTCCTATCTGCCGTTTGACCAGATGATTCTGCCGGACGAGAAACGCCAGCAGGCGCTGGAAGTCCGCTCCATGCGGCAACGGTGCGATATGGGCGTATCCATGCTGCGGGTGGAGATTGAAACGCTTCGTTTCCTGCTGCACGACACTGAAGATGAATTTGCTGTTGGCCGTCTGAACTAACATGACAACGCTCGCCCGTCACGTTCTGCTTGCCGATCTGGCTGCCGCCGGTGTGACCGATTTGGTGGCGGAGTATCCGTCTGACCAGTTTGCTCGGCCCGAGCCTGCGGTTGAAGTTCTTGCATCACCCGCCAAACAGAGCGCCCCTGTTGCCGCACCTGCTGTGGCAGACTTTGATGCCCTGAAGGCCCGTAGCGGTATGTCCTCACCTGTACAAAAACCAACTGCTCCGGTAGCCAAACCTGTTGAAGATGCTTTTGATGCGGCGGCATGTCTACACTTTACTCCCGGAAAATCCGCTGCCGTACTGGTGCTGACGGTTACAGGCAACGCCCTTGTCTGGCCAGCCGCAAATACAGCCGAGGGACGTCTTCTGGCACGTATGGCCCAGGCGACAGGTGTTGATTTTGATAGCTGTGCCAAGCTGATTGTGCGGGAAACACACGGCGGTGGCAGCTACACTTCGGCGCAACTGGCAGCTTTGTCGGTGCAGGCGCAAAAATATTTAACGGATGCCTCTCTTCGTGCGGGTCTGGTTTTCGGTCAGGTGGGTCTGTCTGCCATTACCGGTTCTGCCACGCCCCTTTCCGCCGCCCGCGGGGCAGGGGTAGAGGTCGCTGGGGTGCGGTTGTATGCAACATACCAGCCGGCAGCCCTGCTGGAACAACCCTTGCTCAAAGCCGCCGTATGGCGCGAAGCCTTGAGCTTTTGCCAAACATTCTCTACACTATAATTATGGACAATTTTACGCGCACCGTTGGGAAGAACATGAAAAAAACGACCCGCATTGCTCTGATGACCGCCGCAGGCGTTGCGGTCTTTGGCAGCGCTGTGCCTGTTTCGGCCAGCGGCCTGTTGGACGACGGTGGCCCTGTATTCCGTCGTGTCAGCCCTATGGAAAATGCGCGTCCCCAGCAAACCAATGCACCGGCGCCCAAAATCAGCGGCGGTCCGATACAAGCTGTCAGTACGTCTAAGCCTAAAGAGGCAATGACCCTCAAATCACCGCCAAAAATGGCGGCTGAAGGCCCGCTCCGTGTCCTGTCCGACAGTGATGTGCAAACCTACAAAGACCTGTTCAAACTGCAACGTAACCTCAACCGTACTGCTGTTGTCCAAAAGCTTGCGGGCTTGCAGGACGACCTGTTGATGGGGCACCTGATTGCCGAACGTTTGCTGCACCCGAGCACGGTAGCCGCCTATGATGATTTGCAGGACTGGCTGTCCAAGTACAGCGATCAGGCACCTGCTGATGAAATCTACGCACTCGCCAACAAGCGTCGTCCACGCGGTAAAACGCACGAGAGTCCAAAGCTCGGCAGCCGGACCATGAGCAAATATGGCGACCCTGATGCCAAGTATAAGAACCGCGGCAATGGTGAAGGGGATATTGTTAATGCCCAAACCCGTCGCCGGATGCTGATTCGCCTGCAAACCTACCGCAAACGTGGCGAGTTTGATAAGGCAATGGCCCTGCTGGCCAAGAGCACGACCAAGGATCTTCTGGGTTCGGAAACCCATGCCAGCGCAAGCCTGAAACTGGCTCGTACCATGCTGGATGCCGGTCAGTTCAAAATGGCAGAAACTGTTTCCGACCGCGTTGTACGCGAGGCTGATTCCGCCCAGCCGGAAGGTCTGTGGATTAGCGCTTTTGCCGCTTACCGTCAGAACCACTTTGATGATGCCGCCAGCTCTTTCCGCCGCTTGGTTTACACCGTACCGCCGCAAAGCCGCTATTATGCCCGCGCTGCCTGGTGGGCTGCCCGCGCGTATGAGCAGCTGGACCGCCAGTCCATGTCGCGCGTGTTCCTGACCATGGCCAGCCACGACCGCAACACATTCTACGGCCAACTGGCACAAAGCAAGCTGGGTAAAGACCCCGAGTTCTCATGGGTCGTGCCGCCACTGAAAGAAATTGACCGCAAACGCCTGCTGGAAGACCCGGCCATCCGCCGTGTTATCGCCCTGTCGCAAATCGGCGAGAACGGTCTGGCTCAAGACGAGCTGAAGGCCGCCTATGACCGCATCCCGTACGATATGGACGAAAGTCTGCTGGCGCTGTCCATCCAATTGGATTTGCCTGCAACCAGCATGGTGCTTGCCCGCAACCTGAAGGAGCGGAACAAGGAATATATTGCCGGGCTTTACCCGTATTCCCGTACATGGAAGCCGAACGGCGGCTTTACGATTGATCAGGCGCTGATGTTTGCGATTATGCGTCAGGAAAGCGCCTTCAACCCAGCCATTCGCTCCCATGCGGGCGCAATGGGGCTGATGCAGGTGATGCCGGATACGGCTGACCACGTGCGCGCCATGCAGGGCAAGCCCGCTGTATCCAAGTGGGCGCTGAACCGTCCGTCCTTCAATATGGGCGTGTCGCAGGATTACCTGAGTTACCTGCGCGAAGAGTTTGGGGATAACCTCATTCACATGATTGCCGGCTACAACGCTGGTCCCGGTAACGTGCGCAAGTGGATTGCCCGTAATGGTGCCGAGGATGACCCGCTGCTCTTTATCGAGAGCATCCCGTTCGAGGAAACCCGCAGCTACGTGATGCGCGTTATGGCCAACCTGTGGATTTACCGGACCTATTTCTACGGTAAGGATCCTACGCTGTCTGCCATGGCTAATAACAAGTGGCCGACACAGGTTGCTATGGTCAAACTGACCGATATCGACGGTTAATTCACCCCATGCTGGACGGCGCTACCGAGCACGCGCTACGGCAAAGCGGCTACGCCCGCATCTGCGGCGTGGACGAAGTCGGGCGCGGCCCGTGGGCAGGGCCTGTGGTTGCCGCCGCTGTGGTGCTGGATATGTCGCGTCTTCCCGATGGTTTAAACGATTCCAAAAAGCTGACGGCCGCCAGGCGCGAACGCTTGTACGACATCCTCATGCAAACGGCAGACATCAGCATTGCCGAGGCCTCGGTAGCCGAAATTGACCGACTGAACATTTTGCGTGCGACCTTTTTGGCCATGGAACGTGCCGTTGCCGGTCTGCCTGCCAAACCGGATTACGCCCTGATAGACGGCAACCGGATTCCCGCCGGATTGCCATGTCCGGCGCAAAGCGTGATTAAGGGGGACGGCAAGGTGCTCTCGATTGCAGCGGCATCGGTGGTTGCAAAGGTTCACCGTGACCGGCTGATGGCACGACTGGCAGAGGAATACCCCCACTATGGCTGGCACACAAACGCAGGCTACGGCACTGCCGCCCACCAGCAAGGGCTTGATGTCGCAGGGGTAACGCCACATCACCGCCGTTCCTTCCGCCCTGTGCAGGAGTATCTGTAAGCCATGGCGCTTAATCTGCTCATTAACGCCATCCATACCCAGACGGGCGGCGGGTTGGTTTATCTGAACAGCTTGCTGCCCGAGCTTGCAAAGCGCACGGATATTAAAGTGACGGTGCTTTATCACGCTGCCGCGCAGGACAAGATTCAGATTCCCGATGGTGTGGCAACCCGTGTGGAGGACTTCCCTAAAAGCATGTTGCGGACGTTGGTGTGGGAGCAACTGCATGTACCTGCGATTGCCCGCAAACTGCACGCAGATGCGGTGCTGTGCATTGCCAATTACGTACCGCTGTTTGCGCCAAACCCTGTGCAAATTATCATCAATAATGTTGAGGCAGGCCGCGCCAGCAAGGGGCTGTACCAGAAGGTGTACTGGTCCATGCTCAAGCTGCTGACCCGACTGAGCGCGCTTGCCTGCCCCGTTACCCTGACTCTGAGCGAGTCGGTTGCCGACAGTTACTTTAAGGGCATTTGGTCATGGGTTAAGCCGCCCGTGTACTGGGCGCCGCCGGGCTGCCCTGCCGTGGGCGTGGCACAGGGTAAAAAACAGCGGGAGCAAGGGCTTATTTTCGCTGTTGGTGATTACTATCCGCACAAGAACTATGTCCGGTTGCTGGCGGCGTTTGCGGGGGTGCTGACCACCCATCCGGATGCCCGTCTGGTCATTGCAGGGCGTCCGCTGGATGACCGGACGGCCGCCGCCATGCAGGCGGAAATTAAAAAGCATGTACTGACCGAACGTGTGACCTTGACGGGCGCCATGCCCCACGCCGATGTGATGGGCTACTTTGCCCGCTGCCATATTTACGTGCAGCCCAGCCTGGCGGAAACATTCGGGATGACAACGGTGGAGGCAATGGCGTCCGGCGCGCCGTGCGTGCTGGCGGATAAACCCTTCCAGCACGAGGTAGCAGGCACCGGTGCCGTGTACGCAAAAGGGATTGATACGGACGCTGGCATCCCCAACCTTACCGCCGCGCTGCGCAGCCTGCTGGACGATGAGGCGCTGTGCATCCGCCTTGCGCAAGAGGGGCAACAAAAGGCCGCCGCCTTTACATGGGCGCAAACCGCCGAGCGGGTGATTATGGCTTTAAACCAGACTTCCTTCGGTCGCCGCCGCGTCTAACACCTTGCGCATCAATGTGGGCAAGGGGTGGGTTTTGAGCTGGCGGGGGGCGACCCAATCCACATGTTCTTCTGCCAGCTTGAGTCGCTTGACGGTAAGCGTCAGCGTAAAGTGGGTGAACACGTGCTTGATGGTGCCGCAATCCTGCCAGTCAGCCTCCAGGAGCGGGTCGATGACCGGGTCAAGGGGTGCAACCTCCCATCCGTGGGTGGGTACTTCCCACAGGCTGGCCAGCAGTCCTTGCGGCGGGCGCTGGCGCAGGTACAGGCGGCCCTCTGCATCCCATAGGCACCAGGCAGTACCGGTTTTGAAGGGTTTTTCTTTCTTGGGCATTTTACGGGGGAAGTTCACTGCGTCCGCCTTACCCCCGCTGGCGCAGAAGCTTGCCACCGGGCAGGTGGTGCAGGCGGGTTTGCGCGGTGTGCAGATGGTTGCACCCAAGTCCATGATGGCACCGGCATAGTCCCCTGCGCGCTGTTGGGGCGTGAGTGCCGCTGCTAATGTGCGGATGCGGGGTTTGGCTTTGGGGAGTGGTTCCTCTATGCGGTACAGGCGGCTGATGACGCGTTCCACGTTGCCATCCACCACTGTTGCGGGGTAGCCAAAGGCAATGGCGGCAATGGCCGCAGCCGTGTAGGGGCCTATGCCCGGCAACTGTTGGAGCGCTTCCGGCGTGGCGGGGAAATGCCCGCCCAACTCGTGGGCAACTTTTTTGGCGCAGGCATGCAGGTTACGGGCGCGGCTGTAATAGCCCAACCCCTGCCAGAGGGTCAGAACTTCCTGTTCGGTTGCGCCGGCAAGGTCAAAAACCGTGGGATATGCATGCAAGAAACGGGTGTAGTAGTCTTTAACTGTGGCGACGGTCGTTTGCTGGAGCATGATTTCAGACAGCCAGATGGCATAGGCATTCTGCGTGCCGCGCCAGGGCAGGTCGCGGCTGTGCACGTCGTAATGGGTCAGCAGGGCGCTGGCAAAGGTGGTGCTCATGAGGTGGCTCCCTGCGGTTTGTCGAGCTGCGTTGCCAGCCAGCCTGTGGCCAGTCCGGCCAGTAGGGCGTAGCCCAGCAGCCATGGCGCTGCACCACCTAGCGGAAAGTCCGGCAGGCACAGCCGGAGCGCCAGCAATTGCCCCAGCATATGCAGCCATGCACACAAAACTGACAATCCATACATGCTTACGCCTTTTTGGGTCAGTTTTTTACCAAAACAAAGCCCGGTGCTGGAGAGAACAAACCCTGCCGCAGCCAGCCCAAAGCGGGGGGAAATTAAGCTGCCGCTCAACAGAGCGCCGCAGGCCAGCCGCAGCAGGTTGACGGTCAGGGCGGGCTTGAGGCCATAGTTTTTCCACACCACCAGTACGACGGCGTTGGCAAAACCGGGTTTGACGGGGCCGAAGGTAGGTAGGGCGGCCTCGGCCACGTGCAGGGCGGTGGCAATGGCGGCCAGCAGCGACAGCCGCACATCCGACGGTGTGCGGGCGGGCAAATCCAAACTCGCCACAGGCTGCGCTTTCATGCTATGGTGTATACCATAAGCAGTCAGAAAAACGAAACGGTGAGTCCAACCTCCAATGCGCGCCCTCGGCCCCTCGGTTCAGAAGCTCGTTAAACCCCTTGCGCTCAAGAACGGGTTTGCGGACGTGCGCGTGCTGAGCAACTGGAGCAAGATTGTCGGTGCCGACATGGCGCGTTACATCCGCCCGCTCAAGCTCAGCAACAAAGTGTTGCAGGTCGCCGCAGCGGATAGCAACTGGGCCATGCAGGTCAGCTATCAGGCGCCGGTTCTGATAGAGCAGATTAACCGTTATTTCGGCTTTCAGGCGGTGACACGTATTCAACCGCAGCAAAGCTACTTTGAGACCGACGAACAACAGCCCGTAGCCGTGCCCCAGCCCGACGGTGCCGCCAAGGTGCGTGCCCTCGCACGTACGCAGGATGTGAAAGACGATACCCTGCGGGCCGCACTGGCCAGTCTGGGTGGTTGGGTGGAGGCCGCGTACAGCGTGCGCGCTGCCGAAGAGGTGAAAACTGCCTGACAAGCACCCATATAGGGTGTAGGATTCTCTCACAAAACGAATAAGAGGATTGTTCCCGATGATGCGTACATCTTTTGTGGTTGCCGCTGCCTTGCTGGCCGGCTTTGCAGGAGCTCCCGATGTTGCCCGTGCAGAAGTGCATGCAGAGGCACAGGTACAGGCAACAAACCCGCTGGAAGTCACAGCTGACGATATTGCTATCGGTAACAGCAATGCCCCGTTGACCGTGATTGAATATGCGTCCCTCACATGCAGCCATTGCGCACACTTCCATAACGATACTTTTGAAGAAGTGAAAAAGAATTACGTAGACACTGGCAAAGTACGCTTTGTCTTCCGTCACATGCCGTGGGATAACATGGCACTGGCCGCAGCCAAATTGGCCGTTTGTGCACATGATACTGCCTCTTCCTATATCTCCGCCTTCTTCAAGACACAGGAAACCTGGGCCAAATCCGCAGACCCGCTGGCTGAGCTGAAAAAAGTTGCCAAACTGGGTGGCATGGACGAGGCAACGGCTGACAAGTGCCTGCAAAACGCACAAATCCACCAACAGGTGCTCGATATCCAGAATGTTGGGCGTGACGTGCTGAAGGTCCGCTCTACACCAACTCTGTTCGTCGGCAAGAACACTGTGATTGAAGGCTTCCGTGACTATGCCGCGTTCAGCAAAGTCCTCGATGACGAGCTGGCCAAGGTAGAAGCTGCCGACAAGGCCGAGTAGCTATGGACGGGCACGAACCTTCGTCACGGGTAGAGGCACTCGCAGGCGCGAGCAAAGGCTCCAATGCGGCAATATCGCTGATAGCAAACGTGCTGGTGGGTGGTCTGATGGGGTATGGCATCGACTATCTGGCCGGCACGCTGCCACTGTTCATGTTGCTGATGCTTTTTATGGGATTTGCAGCCGGTCTGCGCACAATCTGGAAGCAACTCAACAGCAAGCCGCCGCAAGACAGCGCGGAATAACGCCAAACCCCCGTTAAGCGGCATCTTTTTGCTTGGATGACGCGTATTCTGAATTGACAAAACGGCCCCCGGACGGTATTCATACTTCCGTCAAATAAAGAGGGATAAACCGTGTCGGGTCCGCTTCACCAGTTCGAGATTCAGCAAGTTGCTTCCATTCCATTCATGGGCTTTGATATTGCCGTAACCAATCAGGCAATTACCATGCTTGTGTCGCTGACCATCATGTCTGCGCTGCTGATTCTGGGCAGCCGCCAGCGTGCCATGGTTCCCGGCCGTCTGCAGTCTTTTGTGGAAATGACCTACGAGTTTGTCGAGGACATGATTAAAGGCACCGCAGGCCGTGCTGGCCTTAAGTTTATGCCGCTGATTATGTCGGTTTTCCTGTTTGTTGCCGTCTGTAACGTTGTGGGCATGGTTCCCGGTGCGTATACCTCCACCTCCCAGCTGTTCGTTACTGCTTTGATGGCTTTTGGTATTTTCGCCTTTGTGATTGCCATCGGCTTCTGGAAGCATGGTCTTGAGTTTTTGGGCATGTTCGTGCCGGCTGGTACCCCATGGTGGTTGTACTGGCTGATTATTCCGCTGGAGTTGATCTCTTTCTTCGCCCGTCCGTTTACGCTGACGGTACGTCTGGTTGCCAATATGGTGGCCGGGCACATCCTGCTGAAAATTTTTGCCGGCTTCGCCGTCATGATGACCGCCAGCGCCGTTGATGCCCCGTTTGTGATGTACGGCGGTTTCTTCGCTGTTGTCGGCCTGATTGCCGCTTTCATCTGGACAGGCAAAAAATCCATGCTGTGGGCAGCGTTGGCCGTATTGGGGGCCTTGGGTGTTATTGCTGTATTCTCCGGCGGTATGGGCATTATCGCCACCTTCATGCCCAGCATGTTCATCTTTGTGATTACCATTCTGGAAGTCTTTGTGGCGCTGCTGCAGGCGTATATTTTCACTATCCTGACATGTGTTTACCTGAATGATGCATTGCATATGCACTAAAAATTAGGTAAAACCTAGGGGCAATTTTTTAACCGGTTTCTGTTGTTTGGCCACGGTGGTCAGGTAACTGAAAAAAAACGCAAACAACCAAGCTAAATGTAAGGACGATAATGATGGAAGTTTTGGGCTTGAAAGCCATCGGCGCTGGTCTGGCCGCCTCGGGCATGATTGGTGCTGGTGTAGGTCTGGGTTTCGTATTCGGCAAATTTTTCGAAAGCGTCGCCCGTCAGCCGGCTGCTGAAGATAAACTGAAAACCTACCTGTTTATCGGTATGGCTCTGGTAGAAGCGATTGCGCTGTTCGCATTCGTTATCGCCGCCATTATTCTGTTCGTTCTCTAAGACCGGCAGAGCTGATTAAAGCCGCCGGAAGACCTCTTGAATCAGGGCTTCCGGCGGTATTTTCGGAATAATTTGGATTAGGATACTCAATATGGCAACCAATCTGGAACATACCACGGCCGAAACTACCGCACACGGTGGCGGTACGGACGCAAAGGCACAGCTGTTTAACGGTGCGTTTATGGGTGACACCCTGTTCTGGACGGGGTTGAGCTTTGTGCTGTTCATGGTCATGATCTGGCGCTTTGTGCTGCCGACCATCAATACTGCACTGGATGCCCGTGCTGCCCGTATCCGTGACGATCTGGATCATGCGTCCGCCATGCGTAACGAAGCCCAGCAGGCGCTGGCTGCTTACGAGAAGCATATGCGTACTGCCCGTCAGGAAGCGCACGACATCATCGTGACCGCAAAAGCCGAAGCAGAGAAAATCATCGCTCGCAAGACCGCCGAGCTGGAGCAGGATCTGGCCCGCCGCAGCGAAGAGGCCCGCAACCTGATTGAACAGGCTAAAAACAAGGCAATGATGGATGTACGTGACCAGGTTGCCGAACTGGCCCTGATTGCGACAGAAAAACTGCTGGATAAAGCTGTTGATAAGAAAACTGCCGGTGAAATGACCGATGCAGCTATCAAACAGATGAGCCACTAAGGTATCTGCCTGCTAAAAACGCCCCCTGCGGGGCGTTTTTTTTATGTGTGGTACAGTCTACTTGGCGGCGGCGGCCACAAAAGCCTTGATGATGTCGAAACTAGGGTCGCCATCGGTCAGGAAGAACTCCGGGTGCCATTGCACGCCCAGCGCAAAGCGTTTCTCGGGCAGTTCAATCCCTTCAATCACACCGTCTGGTGCCACCGCATTTACGCTGACATGGGGGGGGGCTTCCACAATGGCCTCTTTATGGGCGGTGTTGACCATGATTTCCGGTTTCATGACAATGCTTGCCAGCAGTGTATCCGGTGTCACGGTTACACTGTGTGCCACTTCTTCCGCAGGTTTTGCATCCAGATGGTCAATCTCGGTATTGGCGTGCTTGGTTACGTTACGGGTCATTTTACACCCTTCCAGACCACCGAGTAGTTGCATCCCTGCGCAAATACCCAGCAGCGGCATATCCACAGCCAAGGCCTGACGGATCATGGACAGGTCAAAGTCCAGTCTGGGGGAGGGCTCATAGGGAGCCGGTTCATTCAGGTCTACATACCAGCTGTCCGGCGAGGCAAAACCACCGCCCGGTACCAGCAGGCCGCGAATGCTGTCGATATATTGCGGAATGGCTGCATGTACCATCGGAATGCCAACGGGCAGTCCGCCTGCGGCATAAACGGCATTGAAGTAGTGTTCGCGCAGGGCAAGGTGCGGGCGTTTGGAGTAGGTGCCTTCCTGCTGCCAGTCCAGCGTGATACCGATGATGGGGCGCATGGCCGGATATCCTGTTGGTTGTTCTTGGCAGGTATCATAACCCCGTGCGCCATAAAAAAACACCCCCACCATGTGGTGGGGGTGTTCGCATGCCGTTCTTAGGCGGCGTGGTTCTTGAGCAGGTACGCCAGCACGGTACGGATGCCGTAGCCAGTGGCGCAGTGCTTGGACGTTTTGCTGCCCGAGGCCTCCTTGGCGCCGTCGGCGGTGCCGGCGATGTCCAGGTGGGCGTACTTGGGCGTCTTCAGACGGCCGCGGGGGCCGCCCTTCTTGCGGGTCTTGACCGCATGGTGCAGGAACAGAGCCGCACCGATGCTGTCCGGAATATCCCGCTGCTGCCAGTTGCGCAGGTCGGCGATATTGCTCTTGAGGGCATCTTCGTAGTCCGTGGCTTCGAGCAGCGGCATGGCCCACAGGCCTTCCCCCGCTTCCTTGGCACTGCCGAGCAGGTCGTGCGCCATGGAGCCATCGTTACAGAACATGCCAGCAAAAGCATTGCCAAGCGCGGCAACGATAGAGCCGGTCAGGGTAGCGAAGTCGAGGATCGTCTCGGCGCCCTGATCCTTCACCAGAGCCAGCGCATCGTACAGGACGAGGCGGCCTTCGGCGTCGGTATCGGTGATCTCCACCGTGGTGCCGTTGTAGGCGGTACGCACCTCGTCCGGCTTGACGGCTTTGGGGCCGACCGCGTTCTCCACGATGCAGAGCGTTGCACGCAGGTTGAGCGGGGCGTCCATGGTAGCGGCAGCGTGAACGATGCCCAGCACCGTCGCGGCGCCGGCCATATCGGTCTTCATGCCGGCCATGTAGTCACCGGTCTTGATGTTCAGGCCGCCGGTGTCGTACACCAGCCCCTTGCCGACCAGATCCACCTGCGGGGCCTTCTTGTTGCCCGTGTAGGTGAGCTGGACCAGATAGGGTTCCTGGTCGCTGCCCTGTGCCACAGCCAGCAGCAGGTTGAGGCCCATGTCGGCCAGCTGCTTGCGGGTGTAGACGGTCACCTTGACGTTCTTGTGGAGCTTGGCCAGCTTCTCGGCCGCGCTCTTGAGCGCCTCGGTGGTCATGATGTCGGGCGGCAGGTCGACGAAGCGGCGGGTCATATGCGCACCGGTCACGGCGGCATCCACCTCGGTCAGTACGCTGGCAACCTTGCGGCGGTTGAGCGCATTGCCGGCGAGGCGCAGCTCGGCCGGACGGGCCGTATCCTTCTTCCCGGTCTTGAGGTCGGTGAAGGTGTAGGTGGCGGTCTGCATGCCGGTCATGAACGCGCGGACGCTGTCCTCGGCATTGGTGGTGAAGGTCTCCATCGCCACCAACGCGAACTTGAACTTGCCGGCACCCAGCTTACGGCTGACGGTGCCGCCCAGCGAACGCAGGTCGGACGCGGCGAGCTTCTTGGCGTTACCCACGCCGACGACCATGATGGCCTTGAGGCCGTCCTTGGTACGTGCGGCATACTGGATGACGTCGCCCACGCTGCCCTTGAAGCCGGATACCTTCAGGTATTCGGCAATGTCGGCAGCTTCGAGCTGCGCGGCCAGGACGGCGCTGTCGGTCAGCAGTTCGCCGTTCTTGTCGGCGAAGAGCACGGTGATGTCGCCCATGATGGGATTCTTGAGGGATGTCACGCGCACCTTGTGCAGCGGCGCGGTGGCAAAAAGGTCGGTTTTGGTCATGCGGAGTCTCCGAATCTGCAAACGGGGAACAAAAGGGTCAATGGGGTTTGTGACAAAAAGGCATAAAACCTTGAAAGTGTTGTTCAGCTTACCGAACCTTTGCTTTGCCAGCAAGTATACAGACGCTTTTTTTCTTAAAGAAACACTTGCATACCCCGGCAATTATGCGTATGTTCCGATTTGCTTGCATGGGCAAGCCGAGTTTTTGTTGAACAATTTAGCCAAGATTTTAGGGTGACAGATATGAAACAGGGCATTCATCCCGAGTACCACACCATCAAAGTTATCATGACTGATGGTACCGAGTACCTGACCCGCTCCACTTACGGCCAAGATGGTGAAGAGCTGCGCCTGCTCATCGACAGCAAGTCGCACCCTGCCTACACCGGTCAGCGCCGCTCCATGGACAGCGAAGGCCGCATCGACAAGTTCAACAAGCGTTACGGCCGCGGCTAAGACGCCTGTTCTACACGATGAAAAAACGCTTGCTGAGGCAAGCGTTTTTTTTATTTTTGTTTCGTTGATACCCCCCTCCATATTGTGATAGAACAACCGCACATAAAAATTGACCACCATATCTGGTGGTATACAAAGCGCTCTACCGTAGCTGAACAAAATCAAAAAGGTGTAGGGGTTTAGGGGTGATTAACGGCGTTCGCCAAACTGTTGCGCGTGGACTGGCTGCTCTTGGCAGTGACCGGTTCCGCAGCCAGATGATGGTGGGCGGTGTATCGGTTCTTTGCCTGCTGGCCGGGCTGGAGGTCTGGCGCGCCTATACCGATGTTGCCCAGACCCGCTCCCTGTTGAACACGCAGGTGCAAACACAGGCAGAGAGCCATGCACGTGTCGCCCAGAGCTTCCTCTCACTGGCCGAGAAAACAGCCCGCGTTGTCGCTGTGAGCGAAGAGACGCAAACCACCTTCGGCCTGAACCTGACCGACCCCGCGCTTGAGAAAACATTCACCGCCCTCAACCGCCAGCGCCTGCTGCTGGATATGGACGCCCTCTATTTGGTAGACCCCACCGGACTGATGCGTTTCCGTTCCCTTGGCGCTCCCAACCTGTCACCGGTCAGCCTGATGACGCTGTTGAGCAAAGGACGTGCCTCCGGCACCCAGAGCTTTAATGGTCTGGTGGAACTGCAATCGGGTGACGGCTTTGTGCTGGTTGCTGCCGCCCCCGTTTACACGCCGGGGATCGACCGCGCCCATCTGGGGTATGTGGTGACATTGCCCTCCCTCAATAACCTCAGCCTGACCATGGACGGGCAGAGCATGGCATGGCTGGCCAAAGCCGGTAACAACATGACCGTCCGTTTCGAGAAGGGGCGCCAGACAGGCTTGCCAATGGTGCTGACCCGGCAAGAGAACGGCGTTTGGCAGTCGGCCCAAGGGGTGGTCAGCGTTGCCCCTGTGAGTGATGACGGCTGGCAACTCGTCCAGTGGTCGCGCGCGATGCAAAGCCCGGTGCGGGGCGGTGTTCTGAGTACCCTGCCATGGACACTGGCAACAGTGGCCGGTGTTTTGGTCCTGCTGGCTATGGTCCATGGCCTGATGCGCCGTGAAAAGGAACTGGAAACCGAACTGGCTGGCCCACGCGCCGATCTGGATGTGAATACGCTGCTGCTTGACGGTACGGATGCCGGTGTGATTGTCCTGAGCAGTGTGGGTCGTATCGAGCGGATGAACCTGAAGGCGCTGGAGCTGTTTGGCGGCCATGTGAGCGACTATCAGGGTGCACCTGCGGGTAAGTTGTTTGCCAAGGGCGTGCGCCCTAACACAATTGGTGAGGAAACCGTCATGTGCAAAGCGCTGCACGGCGGTTTTTTTGAGGCGCGTTTGCGTCAGGATGTAGGGCCCAACGGCACCCGCATCTTGTGGATGTGGGATCCGGACAGCGAGTGGGCGCGCGAAGCGATGGCTGCCGAACATCAGCGCAATCTGGAGTTCCTGCATGTGGCGTCCGAATGGCAGTGGGAGATGGATGCCAACGGATGCTTTACATGGCTTTCCGAAGATGTGGAACTGGCGCTGGGCCAGCCGGTCGAGAAACTCCTGCACCGCTTTCTGGGCGACATGCTGTTGCCCGTCGATATGCAACGTTTCAGCAAAAACCTGCTGAGCATCATGGCGACCCGCCAGAACTTCCGCAACCTGCTGTTCCGTGTGGCCGATATGAACGGCGAGGTGGAAGAGTTTATGCTCAGCGGTGAGCCCGTCTACCGTGATGGCTCCTTTGCCGGTTTCCGTGGTGTGGCAACCCGCACGCAGGAAGACCGCCCTGAAATGCACCCGGCTGTGACCGGCCGCGATATGAATACCGGCCTGTGGACGACTGCCGCCCTTGAGGCAGCCCTGACGCGCTTTTACGAGCAGGCGCACCGGACCGGTAATACGGCGTATCTGATGCAGTTCCTCCTGCGTGAGCCGGATGAACAGTTGACCAGCAGCGTCCGGGAAGAGCGCTTGCAGGCAGCCATTACGCAGCTCCGTCCTGCCCTCCAGCCGGATGAGGTTGCCTGTGTATTGGAGCAGGGGCGCATTCTGGTGCTGGTGCAGGGGGAAAAGGGCCAGAACCGTGTCACCCGCCTGCGTGAGCTGCGCAACCTTGCCCAAAAGGGTCTGCAAACCCTGAGCGACGATCTGAAAATCAGTACGGGTCTTGTGTTCCTGCCCCGGGATGCCGCAACATCGGAAGAGGCTATTGGCCGTTCCGCCGTAGCTGCCGAAACCGCGCGTGAAGACGGCGGTGACCGCATCCGCATGTATGACGGTACGCTCAACCCCGGCGTGCTGGTGACGGATCCGGCGCTGACGCAAATCCGTCAGGCGCTGGAAGCAGGTGCGCTGGAGCTGCACTTCCAGCCGATTATCCCGATTGGCCAGTCGGTACCCGCAGCATTTGAGAGCTTCCCTTACCTAGCTGCCAAGGACGGCAAGCTGCTCCGCCCTTCCGGTTATATGCCCCTGATTGAAAGCGGTGGCGGTATGGCTGTTATGGATACGCTGGCCATGCAGCACCTGTTCGAGCGTGCAGCCAATGCCATGGCCGATAACCCGCGGCTGGCATTTTCCATGAACCTGTCCGCAGCAACCGTGCATGCCGAACGCAGCATCGACATGATCAGCGAACTGGTGCGCAAGGTTCGCATTAATCCGGGTCAGATTATTTTTGAAATCGCCGAAGAGGTTCTGCTGGCCGACACCAGCCGCAGCCGTAATTTCATTCGCGCTGTCCGTCGTATGGGTTTCCGTGTAACGCTGGACCGCTTTGGCAGCGGTGTCAGCGCGCTGGGCCTGCTGCGTACGTTCGAGGTTGATTTTATCAAGATTGACCGTGGCCTGATTCGCGACCTGGATACATCGGCAACAGCGCGCCATATGCTGCGCGCGGTAGCCGGCACAGCCCAGAGCATGGGTGTGGCTGTTATCGGCTGCGGTGTCGAGACCGAGGCCAGCTACCAGTACCTGCGCGCCGCAGGGATTGATTTTGCGCAGGGCTATTATCTGGGGCGGCCCGTCCATAACCGGATTGATGTGTCGGTATCCTGAATAAAAAAACCCGCTCGTCAGAGCGGGTTTTTTAGCGCTTGCCGTCAGGCAACATCGCCTAATTTATCAATCTCGTTATGGGTGAAGACGCGGCCCATCTCGATCAGAATAATCATCTTGTTATTAAAGTGGCTGATGCCGCGAATGTACTCAGACCCGATGCCGCCGGCAACAAGGGCAGGGGGCGGAGAAATGGTATCTGCCGGAATACGCAGTACTTCGTCCACCGCATCCACAATCAGACCGAGAACGTTCTCGTTCACCTCGATGACGATGATACGGGTTGTGGCCTCGTTAATCTCTGCCGCAATACCAAAGCGCTTGCGCAGGTCGACCACGGGAATAATCTGGCCACGGAGGTTGATGACGCCCTCGACGAACGGCGGTGCTTTGGGCACCGGCGTGATGTCTGTCATGCGGATGATTTCGCGCACTTCCAGAATCGGCACGCCAAATTCTTCCCCTGCCAGTGTAAAGGTCACCACCTGCGCCAGCACATCTGTACTGCGTGTTGTCTGACGGTCTTTGGCAGTGGCAACGGCATTGCCTTGAGAGGCTACAAGATCACCCACGGTCGGCATCCTTTTTTTATTTTCCCATATTTAAAATATGGAAACTTATTAATTATTTTCAATCTTCGGTAGGTGTACTGCTGCCGGGTATCGGGTCGGCGAACACATAACCACCTTCCCATTTTGTGTGAATATAATTTTCGTTGCAAAGAGTTATTAGTTTTTTCCGCAAACGGTACACATACATGTCGATAAGCTTGGGGTCCGAGTCCGGTGCTTCGCCAAAGAGGTATGACATCAGTTTTTCTTTGGACAGCGTATAGTTCTTCCGTTGGGAGAAGATTTCCAGCAGTGCATACTCAATCGGGTCCATTTCGACCGGTTTGCCCTCAATCAGTACGGTCTTGCTGTCGCTGCAAATGGTAATTTTGCCAGTTGTTATGTGGCCCGGCGCTTTGTCCTGGACGCGCGTCATCAGCGCTTTCAGGTCGCGGGTAAGCGATGTTTTGGTGTAAGGGCGTCGCACCAGCGCATCAGCCATGCGCATATGGGCATCGGAGAGCCTGTCGATGCCGTCAGCATCACCCAGCAGGACGATATAGCCGTTGGTATGGATATTTTTCAGACGTTCGGCCAGCTCCAGAGCTGCGGCGGTGTCTTCGTTGTCAATCGGCAGAAGAATCAGGTCGTAAGGATTGTTACGGCAGGTATTGAAGCCGCGTTCATCCTGATGGCAAAGGGTCACATCAAACGCATCCGGCCCCAGCATTTTGCACAAACGCTGGCCTTCCGCCGTTTGCCGGGTGGCAATCAGGACACGGGGGGGATGGTTTTGCGCGTTCATAGCCATTACTTTACTCCATAGTATGCATATCGCCAAGAGGGGGCGTTGCGTCAAGCCTTGGGCAGCCTGTATACTCAAATAAAAAGCGTTTGGAAAGCTTTATGACGGACCCGTTTAAAGAAGTTGGCAATTTAATCGAGACGGTGCCCACCTCCCGCCGGTTTGGCAAGGTGCGTGGTGTGTCCGGCCTGTTGGTGGAAAGCCACGGCCTGCCGGATACGGCAATGGGCAGCCGGTGCCGTATTGCCGGGCGTGACGGCCGCCTGCACGAGGCTGAAGTCGTCGGCTACCAGCACGACAACGTGTTGCTTATGCCGTTTGGGACCGTGGAAGGTATCGGCCCGGGCTGCCCTGTTTATCCGATTCACGACCGGGCAGTCTTCCGCGCCAACCACAGCCTGATTGGCCGTGTCATCAATGCGCTGGGTGAGCCGATTGACGGCAAGGGCCCGATTTCCCTCGGCGGCGAAGAGCGCGACCTTAAAGCCCCGCCACCGCCTGCCGGGGCGCGTAATCCGCTGGGTGCCAAGATGGATGTTGGCGTACGGGCCATCAACACCTTCCTGACGGTTTGCGAAGGGCAGCGTTTGGGTATTTTCTCCGGTTCCGGTGTGGGTAAGTCGACCCTGATGGGTATGGTTGCTCGTTATGCCACGGCAGAGGTCAACGTTATTGGTCTTGTGGGCGAACGGGGACGGGAGGTGATGGAGTTTATCCACACCATTCTGGGCGAGGAAGGTCTGCGCAAGTCGGTCGTTATTGTCGCTACGGGTGACGAACCTCCGCTGATGCGCCGTCAGGCCGCCTATATGAGCATGACGATAGCCGAGTACTTCCGCGACTGCGGCTTTCAGGTCATGCTGATGATTGACTCGATTACCCGCTTTGCCATGGCCCAGCGGGAGATTGGCCTTTCTGCCGGCGAGCCGCCCACCACGCGTGGCTTTACGCCGTCCGTGTTTTCCGAGCTGCCCCGCCTGCTGGAGCGTGCAGGCCCCGGTACAGGTAAGGGGTCGATTACCGGCATCTTTACCGTACTGGTAGAAGGGGGCGATATGGACGAACCCGTTGCCGATGCCGTGCGCGGTATCATCGACGGACACATTGTGCTCGACCGGGCTTTGGCGGAACGAGGACACTTCCCCTCCATCAACGTGCTGCGTTCGGTCAGCCGTGCCATGCCCATGTGCAACACGGACGAGGAGAATACCCTGGTCATGCAGGCGCGCCGCCTGATTGCCTCCTACACGGATATGGAGGAGATGATACGTCTGGGCGCCTACAAGCAAGGTACCGACAAGGACGTGGACATGGCGATAGCTTACCATGCCCAGCTGGAGGATTTCCTCCGACAGGAGCATAACGAGGCCAGTACCCTCGCCGAAGGCTACGATACCCTGAACGACATGTTCAAAAGGCTGGTCAAGCCTGCCGCAGAGGCCTAGTCGTCATAAATGAAGGCGCTCCAGACCCTCATCAAGCTCAGCCGGACGAAGGTTGAGGATAAACAGAAGGAGATTGCGGTCTTCCGTGAGAAAATCGCCAACATAGAAGGGCGTATTGTCGAACTGGAGCAGGCTATTGTAGATGAGGAAGCGGCGTCAAAAGGCAGTCTGGAGCTACAAGGGTACTTTGGCCCGTTCCACCAGCGCGCGCTTAAGCAGATAGAAGGGTACCAGAAGGATATTGCCCGTCTTGAGCAGGAGCTTGCGCCCCATCTAGACGAACTGGCCGAGCTGTTTGCCGAGCAGAAACGGGTGGAAATCCTGTATGAACGCCGCAAGGAAGAAGCCCGCAAACTGATGTTGAAAAAAGAGCAGCAGGAGCTGGATGAAATTGCCACCCAGCGGCACATCCGCAAGACGCGTTAACCGCGCAACAGGCTCTCGATAAAGGCAGTAGGTGTATAGGCGGGCTGGGTTTTGCGGGCCAGTGCGACCTGGCGGCCAAGGCCTGCCCCTGCCGGGCGCTCAGCTTCCACAAATGTCAACAGTGGTACCAGCGTGTCGCTGATGTCTTCCAGCAACGTTGCGCAGAGGTGCTCCAGACTGTCCCATGTCTGACCGTTCAATCCTTTCAGATAGTCTTCCACGGCGCCGGGTACCGGTACGTCACGGTCCGGGACCAGAGCGATAGTGATTTTGATGCTGGGGCCGTCATGTGCCGGGGCAAGGGACCAGTTGTAACGACTGACCAGTTCCTGACCGCGATGGGTGTTCGGCGTTAAGGCCAGCGCCGTTGTGCGCTCCTTGCGGGATGGCAGGGCGCTCACCGTCATCAGTCTTTCTTGGCAGCAACCAGATCGGCGATGCCCAGCTCTTCGAGGGTTTTCTTGCGCGGTGCCAGTTTGTAGGCCAGTGCGCGGACCTTTTCCAGATCCTGACGGAAGATATCACGGTACGGGTACAGGTTTTCCGAGTGGCCGATGAGCAGGAAACTGTCCGGCGTCATGGCCGAGGCCAGATTTTCAAGCACCTTGCGTTTGGAGGCGTCATCAAAGTAAATCAGCACGTTACGGCAGAAGATAATATCGAACGTACCCAGCAGCTTGGTCTGCATGGTGTCTTGCAGGTTGCCCTCTTTAAAAGTCACCAGGGATTTGACTTCCTGACGAATCTCGTGCTGGCCGTCCGGCAGTTCTCGAAAGAAGCGGTTCAGCAGCGGTGCCGGCACGTTACGGGTGGCGTAAGAGCCATAGATGGCTGTTCTGGCACCCTCGATGGCACGGCGGGAGATGTCGGTCCCGATAATCTCGATACGGAAATCCTTGGCGTAGGAGCCTGCCAGCAGCTGCATGGCTGTGGTATAGGCCTCGTCACCTGTGGAGGAGGCAGCGCTCCAGATGCGCAGGCGCAGGTCGTTCTTGCGGCGCTTCTCGTTGATGAGCGGCATCAGAATATCCTTCTCGAAGGCTTCCAGCTGCGGCTGGTTGCGGTAGAAGAAGGTCTCGTTGATGGTGACCTCGCTCAGCAGATTGGGATACTCGGTCGCCTTGGCGTGGGGCTGTTGCAGGAAGCGGTAATAGTCTTCCAGCGTTTTCAGCGCCAAAGCCTTGCGGCGCAGCTCAAGCTTGCTGGTCAGGAAGTACGCTTTGGTCTGGGTAAAGCGGATGCCTGAGATGGTGTAAATAAGCTCGACAAAACGGCCAAAAAGCTCGTCGCTCATTTTGGGGGCTTCTGTCGTTTGGCTCTGACCGAGCTGTTCTGCTGTTTCTGCTGCCATGGGTGCTTAGAATACCTGTTTTATGTTCGGCATAAAATGGTGAATCATATACTTAAGTCAAGATTTTTTTGCGTTGCGACAATATCATGTACAGGATCCACCTCGAAATGGGTTACGCCCTCCACGTCTATACTGCCGGTCATACCGGCGTCCACGAGGGCCTTTTGTACGACCTTATACAGGCCGTCTGCCTCCGGTTCAGTTAGCGGTTCGACGGTTCTGAGCTTCAGCTGCATATCGCGCTCGCGCACCAGACCATCCAATTGCAGGCTCCCCATTTTCGAGAGCGAGAAGTTCACCACAAAGCGCACATGCTCACGGTCGCTGCCGCCGTGGTCGTCGCGCTGGTTGCGCCAGAAGAACTGTCCCTGCCGCGGCTGGTCATCTTCTTCGTTCCAATAGGGAAATACCATGCCGCGCCACATATCCTGCTGATTTTCAGGAGCCTTTTGGTGCAGGGTATGCAGGCTATTCATATCATTGCTGAGGGCGCCGTCCAGCCCCAGTGCGCGCAGGATGTTCAGGGTGTCCTTGCCAAACAGAACCTCCAGATTACGGGTGGTCACAGCCTCGGCAAAGCGCATCAGGTTGGGCAGGGCGGTATCGTCCAGCGTGGGCAGGCGGTCTTTCAGGTCTGCCAGTGCGTCCGGGTGATTGGCCTGCAAGGATTGGATAGCCTTGGTCAGGTTGCTCCACCCGAGCGAAAAATTAAGCAGACCAGCGGCTTTGGGATTGGCTGCCTTGGGCAGTGCCATGTTCAGGATTTCGGCATGCCCGTCCGGCAACAGGCGCACGCTCAGCTGTGCACCGACGTGTAGCGGGCGCTCGCTGTGTACCTGTACGGTCAGGCCATTATCGAACTTGAGCTGATAGGTGGCACTGTCCACACGCTGATTGACGGTCGCCTGAGCAAGAACAGTTTGTCCCGGTTGCGGTTGTTTGGTGTCCTGTTGAGGTGTCTGGGTGCCCTGACCTTGCCCTTGTTGGGGGGAGGTATCGTTGCGGTTAATCGCTTTGGGGGCACTGCTCTGGGTAACGGGCAGAATATCCACAAGTCCGTCAGCGCGGATGCGTATGGCCACGGTCTGGCCCTCCTGTAATGGCGTGGGAGTATTTATCTTAACTGTCTGACCATCTGGCAGGCGCAGGTTAGCGACCTGGGGGGGTTGCCCTTCCTCTGCGGGCAGAATGGTCGCCTCCAATACAGCGGCTTGCCCCGGTGCTGCCTGCTGGACCAGCGCAGTCGGGAGTGGCTGAAGTGGTCGCACGCCACTTGCGAGCGGTTGTGGCAGGGCAGGTTGGGATGCTGTAGAAGGTTGTGGTTCAGAGACTTGTTGCTGGGCAGTCTTTTCAGCTGCCTGAGGGACAAGGTTGGCCAGAACAGGTGTGTTCAGACGTTCTATGCGGGCGGCTGTAGGACTGAGAATCTTCAGCTGAACTTCCGTCCGTGGCGGGAAAATAGGCGGTACAGGAACTTGCAGGCGAGTCTTGTTGGTCAGCTCCAGCGTCTGCACGCCGTTTTCAGGCTCGCCCGTAATCTGTCCCAGTACAGTGGCGCCAACTGCAGGTACGGGTTTGCCCGGCTCAACATTCAATGGCAGGGAAGCACCCACCTGCGGCAGGGGCGATTTGCCTTCCGCTGTAGGGAGTTTAACGGCAATCTGTATCAGCGGCGTTTGCGGCGGCAGCTGTGATGGCTGTGTGGACTGTTGCTGTGCTGCGGGTTGTTGGCTTTGCGACGTGCCCGCAGTTTGCGGTTGTCCAGGGGCAGGTTCCGCATCTCGTCTGGGTGGTGCCAGGTAGCGCAGAAGACTGGCCGTATTATCCGGCTGTGTTAACAGCGTCAACCGGCTGCCAATAGGGAGTTGGGGCGTAATATCTGCTTTGATTGTGGTGCCATCGGCCAGTTGCAGGGTGGATTGTTTTCCGTCGGTGCCAATAACCTCGGCCCGCAATACGCTGCCCGTGTCTACGGCAGCAGGCAGGCCCTGAATATTCTCTATCCGCACATAGCGCTGGCTGCCCAGCAGGGCAGTGTCGGTAACCAGCAGCAGGTTTGCGGTGTTAATCATGTCCGTTTCATTCCTTAAATAAACGGATGGGGGAACAGGTCAGTGTCCGTTCCCCCACCCGCCGCGGCATTAGCTGCGTCTATAAGGTTTTGCAGGGCGCTTACGGCCATGGGGTGAGGGGTTACCATCCATATCGGCGCGCAGGCAGTACGGATACAGTTGTAAAGCGCAATTGCATCCATCCCCACAAAGTCGGAAAGCTCTTTGAATCCTGCTTTCTCCAGCCTGTTGACCACTTTCGGGCCAATCATTCTGATGGTGCGCAGTTTGCGTTTTTCACTTTCCGCCATCATGACTGCATGCCCTATGCCAACTCCGCATGACGGAAGCATCCGGCGATGTGGTCATTAACCATGCCGATGGCCTGCATGTTGGCATAGATGACGGTAGGTCCTACAAACTTAAACCCCCGTTTTTTAAGGTCTTTACTGATTTTCTCGGCCAGCTGGGTAACCGGCGGCACGTCTTTCATGGACTGCCGTTTCGGCTGTAAAGGTGCACCGTCAACGAAGCGCCAGATGTACGCGTCGAACGATCCTTCCTGCTTCTGTAGTTCCAAAAAGGAACAGGCATTGGTGATGGCGGCTTCTATTTTGGAACGGTTACGGATGATGCCGGCATCCGACATCAGGCGCTCGACATCTTGCTGCGTGAACGCAGCCACACGTACGGGGTCAAAGTCCGCAAAAGCTGCACGGAAGTTCTCCCGCTTGCGCAGAATGGTTATCCAGCTCAGTCCGGCCTGAAAGGTTTCCAGCAACAGGAACTCAAAATGTTTGCGGTCATCATGAACGGGCACCCCCCACTCGGTATCGTGATAAGCCATATAAAGGGGGTCTGTGCCGCACCAGTGGCAGCGGTTCAACGTGTCAGTCATCTCAGCTGCCCAGTACCTTACGGGCCAACCCCTGCATGGCTTCGGTTGCTTTCGTATGCGGGAAGGCATCCGATACAAGTTGCTGTAGGCGCACGGCCATCGTGTAGTTGCGGTCGTATTCCATAATATCCAGTAGCTTCAGGTCGATTCCTAAAAACTTCGCGGATGCCATTTTTAGTTTCTCATAGGTCTTTTTACCTTCGGTCAGGCCGTTTGCCTGATTGACCAGAATCTCGCAATTCTGCGTGTCGTGGCGGACTTTGAGCAGTTTGATGACGGCGTAAGCGTCGGTGATGGAGCTTGGATCGGGGGTGACAACCAGCACAGTACGCTGGGCGAACTGGGCAAAAGCCAGCACATCGTCACCCACACCTGCGGCTACGTCCAACATCACCAGGTCGTAAATATTGGTCAGGTCTTGCAGGTCGCGCAGAATGTTGCGGCGGTCCAGACTGGTCGTAAACGGTAGATCCTCGCTACCGGAACGACCGGCAATAATATCAAACCCGGCAGGTGTTTTGGTAATGACGTCCCGCAGGGTCTTATCCCCGCGGATAACGTGCGACAGGTCGCTGACCGGCGTTACACCCAGTTGAACGTCTACGTTCGCAAGCCCCAGATCGGCGTCGAATACCAGCACTTTTTTGCCCAGTTTGGACAGGGTACGGGCAATGTTCAGGGTCAGGCTGGTCTTGCCTACGCCGCCCTTGCCACTGGCAATAGCGACCAGTTTGCCTTTGTTTGCTGAAAGGTCGAGCTGTGTTGTCATGCGGATTCCTCCCAAGGGTGACGGGGTGGTGCCATCAGGCGGCGGCTCAGGCTCTGGGCATCAAGTTCCAGCAGGTCCTGCGGTACACGCTGACCGTCGGTGGCGTAGCAAACGGGCAGATGACTGCCAACGGCAGCATTGATGATGCCGCCAAGGTGGGCTGTTTCATCCAGCTTGCTGAAAATGAGTGTGCTCGGGCGCAGGGCTGCAAAAGCCTGCGGCAGGGTGTTGAGCGTCAGGGTGTTCAGGTTCGCGGGGAGAACAAGCGCGGTATCGGCTTCCACACCATCCAGCAAGGTAGCAAGATCATCAAGGCGGGATTTCTCGAACGGGTTAATGCCTGCTGTATCCACAAAAACGTACTCTTTATCCTTCAGCGCTGTAAGTGCGGCATGTAACTCTTCCGGCGTCTTAACGGCGAACATGTCTTCCTTCAACGCCTCGGCATAAATGCGCAGCTGCGCAGCACCGCCGATTTTGTAGGTATCGGTCGTGATCAGGCCAATGGAGTGGCCGTGGCGACGCCGTTCGATGGCCAGTTTGGCAAGGGTCGTGGTTTTACCGGCACCCGTGGGGCCGATCAGAATCAGGGGACGATGGATGGTCTGGGTCTGGGCAGGGCGGACAAAACCGACCATCTTGCCGAGCACCATCTCTAATGCATCTTCGGTGGAAAAGCCTGTATCGGCCAGTGCCTCCGCCGCACGGGCGATTTTCTGGCAGACAGGCATCGACACACCGTGGCTACCCAGCAGATGTTCCAGCTCTGATGATGGCGTGGCATGCACCATGGATTCTGGCGTAAAGGGGTTCCTTTCATCCTGCACAGGGGGCAGCGGCGCACTTGCAGGGTCAATGGCAGCTGTAATTTCCAAAGCCTGTTTGCCGTCGTGGGTGCGGACCTTCTTGCTGGCCAGAATGACGGCATTCTCACCCAGCTCGGCCTTTACGATGCGCAGGCCTTCCGTCATGGTGGGGGCAAGAAAACGCTTAAGGCGCATCAGATGCTCCCGACCGTGCGGATTTTAACTTTTGGGTGAATCTCTGTCTGTGCCAGCACAGGGATGGACGGCATGCTGCGCTCCAGCAGCGAACGGACGAATGGTCGGTTGCCCGGACTGGTCAGCAGAACAGGTTGCAGGCCGGACATAATTTGCTTCTCAAAGGCTTCTTTCACAGCGCGGATGAATGCCTGCACCTTGGTGGGTTCCATGGCGAGCTGGCGGTCGTTCCCGTCAACCGAGATGGAGGTGGAAAACTCCTTCTCCCAGCCGGAGGAGAGGGTAATAATCGGGATGACGCCATCGTCGTTCTGGTGGCTGGCGCTGATCTGGCGGTTCATGCGGGCGCGAACCATCTCGGTAATGACGGAGATGTTCTTGGTCATTGTTGCCGCGTCGGCCAGTGCTTCCAGAATAGTCGGCAGGTCGCGGACGGAGATGCGCTCCGCCAGCAGGTTCTGCATCACCTTCTGCAGGACGTTGACGCTGACCACGCCGGGGATAATCTCGTCGATGAGCTTGCCGTGGGTCGGCTTGATTTCCTCAAGCAGCTTCTCCACTTCCTGACGGGTCAACAGCTCGGACATGTTGTCCTTAATCACCTCAGTCATGTGGGTAACAATAACGGTCGAACAATCCACCACCGTATACCCGTTGAAAGAGGCCTCTTCCTTGGCGGTTTCGTCAATCCATTTGGCGGGCAGACCGAATGTGGGTTCCTTGGTGTCCTCGCCTTTCATCGGCGGGGCAGCACCCGTGGGGTCCATGGCCAGCAGTTTGCCCGGGCGCAGAATACCCTCGCCCACGTGAATATCCTTAATGGACAGGCTATAGCCGCCCGGGTCGAGCTGCATATTGTCCTGAATACGGATGCTCGGCACCACAAAGCCGATTTCTTTCGCCATCTGGCGGCGCATGGCTTTTATCTGCTCCGGCAGGCGGCCGCCCTTGGCCTCGTCGATAAGGCTGAGCAGGCCGTAACCCAGTTCCAGACGCAGCGTGTCGATATGCAGAATGCTGGAGAGAGGCTCTTCGGTCGGCTCCTGCGCTGTGGCGGCGGCTTCCTCTTCTTCTTTGGCAATGGCGGCTTGTTGTTCCTGTACGTGCGCCTTCTGCATCAGGTAAACGCCCAGTGCGCTCAGCAATACGGCCAGCGTCAGGAAAGGCAGCATGGGGATATACGGCAGGGTCCCAATCAGGACCAGCAAACCAGCGGTCAGGAACAGGGTCTGCGGGTGCTGGCTCGCCTGGTCCAGAATAACATCGCCGACGGAGCGGTTGGCACCGGATTTGGAAACCAGAAAACCCGATGCCAGCGAAATAATCAGCGCCGGTACCATCGCAACAAGACCGTCACCGACGGTCAGCACCATAAAGCGCTTGCCGGCTTCGGCAAAGGTCATGTCGTGCAGCATCATCCCGGCGCCCATACCGGCCAGCATGTTGATGGCGGTAATAATCAGGCCGGCGATGGCATCGCCGCGGACGAACTTGGACGAACCGTCCATCGCCCCGTAGAATCCGGATTCGTATTCCAGCTCTTTACGGCGGGAGCGGGCATCGTCTTCGGTAATCAGGCCGGCGTTCAGGTCGGCGTCGATCGCCATCTGTTTACCGGGCAGGCTGTCCAGTGTAAAGCGGGCAGCCACTTCGGCGATACGGGTTGCACCCTTGGTGATAACGATAAAGTTAAACACCACATAAATCAGGAAGATAACGATACCGACCAGGAACTCGCCGCCAATAACAAACTGGCCGAAAGCTTCGATAATTTTGCCTGCTGCGGCCTGTGTTTCGTGCCCGTGGGTAATAATAAGGCGGGTGGAGGCCACGTTTAGCGATAGCCTGAGCAATGTGGTAATCAGCAGCAGTGTCGGGAACGAGTTGAAGTCGGTCGCCTTCTGGATGAACAGCACGTTCAGCAGAATCAGCACCGCGGTTGTGATGCTGATGGTGAACATAATGTCCAGCAGCCATGCGGGCAGCGGCACGAACAGCAGGGCAACAATAAACAGCACGCCAACCGCCAGGAACACCTCGCTCTGGCGGAGCTTTCTTAAAATATCGGCGGGCTGGAGGGCGGCCATATTTTTGGGTCTTTTCCCGTCCCGTTGCTCTTGGTTTTGTGTCAAAGGATAGTATATCACCGAAAAGAGGCGGATTCAAAGGCATCAGAGGCGGTAAAGCAGGTTGCTCAGGCGATTTTTCCACCGCCCTTGCGGGTGATGGCGACAACGGATGGGCGGGGCGGCATGCCGGGGCGGAAATCCGGCCAGCGGGTTGCCGGATCGGCAAAGGTGGATGCTCTGCCGAACGGGGCATAATCCGTCGTTCCGTCGGTGGCAGCATGTTGAACGGCAACAAACAGGGTCTCGCCGTCCGGGGTGAATGTCGGACCGCACATCTCCGCCCCTACGGGGACACGGAAGAACATGCGCGCCGTGCCACGTGCCGCGCCAGCGGTTTCCACGGCCCAGACACCGTCCGCGCTGCCGCTGGTCTTGTGCCAGTGGTCGCCCTGATCGGTACAGACCCACAAACGCCCCTCCGGGTCGATGGCGCAGTTATCCGGGCAGGCAAACCATCCGTTGGCACCGGTATCCGCGCCCCACTGTGCGTGCGTGGCAGGGTCGGCCGGGTTACCGCAACGGACCAGAATATCCCATCGGAACGTATTAGCGGCATGGTCCCCATCGGGGGCGGTCAGTTCCACAATTTGGCCCCAAAGGTTGGCGGCGCGGCTGTTAACGGCGTCCGTCTGCACGTCCGTACGTTTGCTGTTGTTGGTCAGCATCACGTAAACTTTGCCGGTTTTGGGGTTGGGGCCCACATCCTCGGGCCTGTCCAGCGGGGTGGCCAGCATCAGGTCGGCGGCGCGGCGGGCTTCAATCACCACATCGGCCTGGGATTTAAAACCGTTTTCCGCCGTCAGCGGGCCGTGTCCCCAGACCAGCGGGTGCCATGTCAGGGTGCCGTCGGCGTGGAACTGTGCGGCGGACAGGGTACCGCTGTCTAACAGCTGCATATTGGCCTTGCGGTCGTCCGGATTGTAGGTACCGGCCGTGACGAAGCGGTATAGATATTCAAACTGCTGGTCGTCCCCGCAATACACGACGACGCGGCCATCTTTATTGACGATGTTATCCGCCCCTTCATGCTTAAACCGCCCCAGCGCCGTGCGCTTGACGGGCATGCTGTCCGGTGCGTAGGGGTCCAACTCGACAACCCAGCCAAAGCGGTTGGGTTCGTTCGGCGTCAGGCCGATGTCAAAACGCTTGTGGGTTTTGTACCAGTCGTACCCTTTACCCGGAATGCCCATGCGGTCGTGGTTGGTTGCCTCCGGATGGGCTGTATCCGGAGCGCCGCCGAAGTAGTAGTTGATGTTCTCCTCGGCAATAAGCACCGTACCCCACGGTGTTACGCCGCCTGCACAGTTGTTGAGGGTACCCAGCACGTAGGTGCCGGTCGGGTCGTCTGCCGTTTTCAGGCGCGGGTGCCCCGCTGCCGGGCCTGAAATGCGCATGGTTGTATTGGCAGAAAGGCGGCGGGCATACGTACTGTCCGGCACTACACGCCACAAGCCACTGTCACCCCGTTCAACCTCAACAACGCTGTGGCCGTGTGCAGCCATTTCCGTTTCCGTGCGTGTGTCGTCCGGTGTGCCTTTGGGGAACATGACCTCTTCATTGGTGTATTCGTGGTTCACACACAGCAGGCCGTGGCTGCTGTTGTTCGACCCCAAAGGTAGGGGCAGGTAGCCGGTAAAGTCGTTGTTATAGCCAAACTGCATGGCCTGTGCCGCTGCGGACGGTGTGTTAGGGTCAAAATCCGGTGCGCCCGGGAGCAGCTTGTCACCCCAGCGGATGAGGATGTCGGCACGGTAGCCGTCGGCAACGTGGTGGGTTGCGTCCACACCGTGCTTGAGCGGCGGAAAATCAAAGCTGAATCCTTTGGGTGTGGCCGCCTGTGCGTCCAGAGGCTTCAACGACGTTGTAGCCAGCATACCGAGGGCGATAGCACCCGCGCCGCCGCGCAGGATATCCCTGCGGGAGTAGCGCTCGGCTGTGATTTGGGCAAAGTCCGGATTCCGGCTGTGGGTAGAGATGGGTGTGTCTTCCTGCAATTCGCGCTGGGCGGGGGAGGGGCGGCAGGAAGAGGGGCGTTTCATCGGATTGACTGCGCCTGCACTTCGGGTTCGTCGTCCAGTCCGGCATCTTCGCCGTACTCTTTAAGCTTGTTGCGCAGGGTACGGATGGAGATACCCAGAATGTTCGCCGCGTGGGTGCGGTTACCGCCGCAGTAATCCAACGTGCTCAGGATGAGTTCCTTCTCAACTTCCTGCACCGAGCGGCCGATCATGGGGTTGGCAGGCTTGGTGATTTTGGCACCTTCGTAGCCGCTGCCCGCGGCGGCATACGCGCCTGCGGCACCAACGTTTGGATTAAACGGTGCTTTTGGTGCTTCTGCGATTGGGGCAGGTGCGGGTGTTTCCGCCATTTCAGCCTCCAAGGCAGCAGCCTGTGGCGTGCGCCCTTTGGACATGGCTGAAATGACAATATGCTCCGGTCGCATGGTGGCATCCGACATCATCAGGATGGCGCGGTGGACGGTGTTTTCCAATTCGCGCACGTTGCCTTTCCAGTAGCAGGTGCGCAGTTTTTCTTCGGCCTCTGGGGAGATGGTCACCTGCTCGATGCCGTTCTGGGCACCGTAAACCTGCGCAAAATGCCGTGAAAGCGGCAGAATATCGCCCGGGCGCTCGCGCAGGGCGGGCAGCTCCAGCGCTACAACGTTCAGGCGGAAGTACAAGTCTTCACGGAAGGTACCGTTTTCGACCTCTTTTTCAAGGTCGCGGTTGGTGGTGGCAATCAGGCGGATGTCCACCTCTACAGGTTCGGTCGCCCCGACCGGGTCGATGACACGTTCCTGAATGGCGCGCAGCAGCTTGGCTTGCAGGCCAAGATCCATCTCGGAAATCTCGTCCAGCAGCAGGGTGCCGCCGTGTGCCTGCTGGAACTTACCTAGACGACGGCTCACAGCGCCGGAGAAGGCGCCTTTTTCGTGGCCGAAGAGTTCGGATTCCAGCAGATTCTCAGGAATGGCAGCGCAGTTGATGCTCACAAAGGCCGCATTGTTACGCGGGCTGTTGGCGTGGACGAACTTGGAAAAGACTTCCTTACCCGTACCGGATTCGCCCCGCAGCAGAATCGTCGCATTCGAGGCGGCAAACTTTTTGGCCGCCTGCAACAGGCTGTGCGTACGCTCATCTCCGTAAATGGGACCCTGCTGCTGGGGTTTAAGGTTCTTCAACAGCTCGGCGAGCAGCGGCTCTTCAATCGGGGTGGACAGGTACTCGATAGCACCCATGCGGATGGCGGCAACGGCATTTTTGACTTTGCTGGCCGGGCCTGCCACAACAACGGGCGTGTTGAGGCGCGACTCGTTATACAGCGTGAAGAACTTGCCCAGTTCAAGGTCTACACTGGCGAAGGTCATTTCCACACGCTGGTTGCACAAAGTGCTGATGGCAGCCTCGATGGTATCGGCTGTCATAACCTTCATATTATTTTCTTTGGCGTATTTAACGATGGAGCTGGTACCGCTCCCCATGTCACCTACGGTCAAGAGGCAAATCTGCGTCATGGGCATGCCTCCTAGTCGAATACTTTGACCCGCTCGGCAGGGGGCAGAACGGCATTAAGCATCACCTCCAGCTGACGCGGATTTTCTTGCCGCACAACCGACATAACGGCCGTGTGGTACAGGCGGTGCAGGCGTTGTTCGGCCTGGCTGTTACGCTCCAGCTTGGCAGCCAGCGGCATAAAAACCATGTTCGCCAGAATGGCGCCGTACAAGGTGGTCAGCAAGGCAACGGCCATGGCAGGACCGATTTTGTCCGGCTCGTTCAGGTTGCCCAGCATCTGCACCAGGCCCACCAGCGTACCGATAAGACCCATGGCGGGGGCAATTTCGGCAGATTTCTTCAGAACTGCTGCTCCGCGGTTGTGACGGTCCACCATGCTGTAGGTAATGCTGCGCATGTAGGCATCAATCATCTCGGGGTTCGTACCGTCAACCGCCAGTGTAAAGCTGCGGCGCAGGAAGGCATCCTTGAGGTTGCCGATATCGTTCTGGATGGACAAAAGCCCATTTGCGCGGGCTTTTTGGGCAATGTCGAGCAGGCGTTTGGCTTCGTCCTGTGCGCTGGCCAGTTGGAACAGCAGGGCGCGCAGCATCACTTTCTGTGCCTGAATGATTTCCGGTACGGTAAAGCACACGGTGGTGATAGCGAAGGTGCCGCCAATCACAATAAGAATGGATGGGGTATCGATAAACGCCGCAAAGCTACCGCCCAAGGCAATGGCCATCATCACAAAGCCAAAGCCGATAATAAGCCCGAGTAGCGTTGCTAAATCCACAGTCTATCCCCGTTACTGCGTGAGTTGGTTATTTGGCCGACTTGACGATTTCTGTCATGGTGACGCCAAGCTTGTCATCCACAATCACAACCTCGCCGCGGGCGACCAGACGGTCGTTCACATAAATATCAATTGCCTCACCAACTTTACGGTCCAGCTCAACCACGGCGCCGCGACCAAGCTTCAGGAGCTGGTGGATATGCATTTTGGTGTTGCCCAGAACGGCGGAAACAGTCACCGGAATGTCATAGACGGCCTCTAGGCTGGCTTCCTCGCTTTTAGAGGGGGCAGCGGCCTTTTCGGCGGCATCCTGTTCGGCCATTGCGGCGGCCATATCATCGCCGAGATCTTGCAGATCCAAACCAGTATCTTTTGTGTCGTTTGCCATGTTCTGCTCGTCGTTTTGGGGGGTATCTGTCATATTTTTTCGGCCCTATTCCGTTTGTGGGGCGGTCACACCCGGCGTCCGCGCTGCTTTTTCGTCACATTCCTTGCAGTCTGGATACCAGTTTAAAGAAAAAAAACGCGCTTTCCAAGTGGATAAGCCGCACAAGCGTCAGCCCTGCTTGTCATTTTCATCCGGAACAACTTCAAAAGCATCCGGTAGCGGTGCGTCATCTGCCGGCTCTTCCGGTGCGGTTTGTCCGGCCGGTTCTTCCGGTGCAGCTTCGACAGTTGCCGGATCGGCTTCCGCTTCGGCAGCCTCTTGGGCAGCAGATTCTTCAGGCGCTGCAGTGACTGGATCTGGTGGAAGAGGCAACTCTTCACGCTGGATACCGGCCAGTTTGCGCGTCAGCAGGTTTTTGACGTCGGCCATAGCATGGGACAGGCGTACGTCAACTCCTGCGGCATCCCACTCCAGCAGGCAGTCCCCTGCGGTAATTGTGGGGTCGGCAATAAATTTGATGCGCCCGTCAAAGCGTTTCATCTTCTCTTCGTATCCGGCGATTTTACGGGCGTATTCCAATGTGGCAGGGTTCAGGCGTACAACCAGTGGCAGGTCTGTTACGGCTTGTTCCAGACAGGTTTTCAGGGCGTGTGCCAGTACTTCCTCTGTGTAGTTGGTGCTGATGTCGGCAAACAGATGCTCAACAATTTTGGTCAGCAGCTTGAAGGACGCTGTGTAGGTAATGCGCAGGTATTCGCGTTTGATTTCATCCAGATAGGTCAGTCGGTCAATCAGACGACCCAGATGCTGGTTCAAATCACCGCGCAGGGCTTCGGTGGCCTGCTGTTTGCCGTCGGCAAGACCCTGGGCATAGCCAGTGGATTCTGCCTGAGCCAGATCTTCGTCCGTCAGTTTGGGTTTGTTGGCCTCTATTGCCGCCTCGCGGGCGCGGCGCATCCGCTCTTGTTCCTCGCGAATCGCAATCTCGAAAAAGTCATTGTCGAGGAGGACTTTCTCTAGCGTTTCGTATTCTGTCTTCGTTTTGTCAGTAGATGAATTCATCATCACCGCCTTCGTCGATAATCACAATCTCGCCTGCGTCAGCCAGACGTTTGGCCACAGTCACAATAGCTTGCTGGGCTTCGTCCACCTCTTTGACGCGGACGGGACCCATGCTCTGCATATCTTCTTGCAAGATCTTTGCCGCACGCTCGGACATGTTGGCCAAAAACTTCTCGCGCAGTTCGTCGGTGGTGCCTTTGAGTGCCTTGGTGAGGATGTCTTTGTCCACCTCGCGCAGGACGGTCTGGATACCGCGATCGTCGGTTTTCATCAGATCGTCGAAGGTGAACATCATCGCGCGAATCTTCTCGGCGTCTTCCTGACGGCGCTGCTCCAGCATTTCCAGGAACTTGCTTTCGTTTGCGCGGTCGAAGTTGTTGAAAATCTCGGCCAGCAATTCGTGGGTGTCACGTTTGTTGCGGGCTGCAAGGTTCTTCATGAACTCGTTACGCAGGGTGGCTTCAACGCTGTCCAATACCTCGCGGGAGACGTTGTCCATCAACAGAATCCGTTCCATAACCTCGTAGGCAAACTCGGTCGGCAGGGAGGTCAGCACCCGGGCGGCGTGCCCCGGTTTGATGCGCGACAGAATAACGGCCACGGTCTGCGGATATTCGTTTTTTAGATAGTTGGCGAGAATATCCTCGCTCACGTTGGACAGTTTTTCCCACATGGTGCGACCGGCAGGGCCGCGCATCTCGTCCATAATGTCACTGACGCGCTCGTCATCCATGAAGGATTTGAGTATACGTTCCGTGGTCTGCCATGTACCTACCAGGCCTGCACCGGCACCAACGCCCTGCGCAAATTCGACCAGAACCTGCTCGACTTCCTCGCTTTCAACCTTACCCAGCATGGACATTTGACGGGAGATATCACGAATCTCGTTGTCGTCCATGTGTTTGAACAGCTCAATGGCACGATCTTCACCGATCGCCAGCATCAGAATGGCGGCGCTGCGGGCTCCCTGTTCTACTCTACGTGCCATGTGCGGTTCTCCGTACGGGTGTGGTTACCTATATATATAGTCATAGCGGGGCGGTTATTCCGGGGTCATCCATTGGCGGATAACAGCCACGCTCTCTTCTGGGCTTTGTTCGATGATTTCAGCCACCTTCTTGATGGAGGACTCCTTCACGCGGCCACGGACCTGCGACAGGTTGACCATGGCCTCCTGTACGTCATCAGTTTCTTCCTGATCATCATCCAGTGTCAGGCCGGCTTCACGCATGGCCATCTCTTGCTGGCTGCGCATATGGTCCTGTGCCTGGCGCAGGATGGGGCGTACCACGAACAGCAGAATGGTTAGCAGTCCCAGGAACAGCAGACCGTATTCGGCCAGCTTCATAATTTCCCCTTTGCTCAGGAAAGGCTCTTTGTACTCGGGCTCTTCCGGCAGCGGTGTGAATGGCATGTCGATGATTTCCACCACGTCACCGCGGCTTTCATCAAAGCCGATAGCCGACTTAACAAGTGCTGTCAGTTTATCCAGTTCTGCCTGGGAGTAGGGGACGTAGGTATCCTGTCCATCTACTTTCTGGTATTTGCCTTCAACCAGAATGGCCACGGACAGGCGTTTGACTGTGCCGCCTTCCTTAATCTGTTTGCGGACAGTGCGGCCAATCTCGTAGTTGATGGTTTCTTCCGAGCGGATCTGCTGCTCGCTGTTGCCGACAGAGGTGCCGGTGGCGTTCTGTCCCGGCACGTTAGAGGTCAGGCCAACAGGAGGTGTATTGTTTTTCTCCTGAGAGTTGTTGCTTTCCTCGGAGCGCTGTTCGGAACGAACGACCTGTTGGTCGGGGTCATAGCTCTCGCTGTTTTCCTCGATACGGTCAAAGTTCACCTCTGCGGTGACCTTGACGTTGGCCTTGCCGACGCCGACCACGCGTTCAAGCATCTGGCTGATGTGGGACTCCATGCCGCTTTCAATATCGTTACGGAATTTGTTAACCACACCCATGTTGCCGGCAACAGAGTCATCCCCCTTGCCGCTGGCCAGTACGTTGCCGCGGTTATCAATAACCGTCACCTTGTTCGGCGCCAGTTTGGGGACGGCAGCCGCCACCAGGTGGGTAATACTTTGTACCTGCTCGGCAGAAAGAACGCGGTCACCCAGATTCAATGTGATAGAGGCGGTGGGCTCGGTCTCGTCTTTTGCAAACAACTGACGTTTGGGCAATACAAGGTGAACGCGGGCAGCCTTAATCATAGGGAGGCTGGTGATGGTGCGAGCAAGTTCGCCTTCCAGCGCGCGGCGTGCGTTTATGTTCTGAACCAAGGAGGTCGTACCGAAGGAGGAGGAGTCGTCAAAAACCTCATACCCCTTCGTACTGTTGCCAATCAGGCCTTCGCCAGCCATTTGCAGACGCAGGCCGCCGACTTGATCCTCGGGTACATAGATGCTCGCTTCCCCTTTAATCTGATAGGGGACATTCAAAGCGTCCAGACGCGCCGTGATAGCGGCAGCGTCTTTTGTTTCCAGCTGTGCGAACAGCAGGGCGTAGTTGGGTGCGTTGACCCGGCTGAGGATTACAAAAAAGAATCCCAGCATCAAAAATGCGGTCAACACGAGCGTCATGACCCGTGCAGGACCCATATTGCGCAATACGGCGAGTATGCCTTCCATTTAAGTGGCGCCTCCGGAAGGTTTTTCTTCTTATCGTTCCAATCTAGCACAAGATGTGCCAGTTAAGCAAAGCGCTGCCTGAGCGCTTGCCATAAAAAAGCGTTGGCATCCGCGCGCAGTAGGGGGGTTTTTGACCTGTCAGTTAATTTCAGCAGAAGTGTCAGAAATTTTTAATCAATTGTAATTAAAGGTTTTTTAAAGTTTTCTGGTGGGGTGTCGCCTGCCTGTCAGGAAAAGTTTGCCGCGGCGTTTTAATGGGGTATCATAAACACACGTTGCCGATGCCGAGACAGGTGCGTTGAGGAAGTCGGGAACGAAAGCGGATCAGGTAGATCCTAAACATATATCCAAGTAGGAGAATACTCTCATGGCTCTGACTATCAACACAAACATCACCGCTATGCAGGCTCAGCGTAACCTGGGTGCATCTTCGATGCGTTCCCAAAGCGCTCTGGCTAAACTGTCTTCCGGTAACCGTATTACTTCGGCTAAAGATGACGCTGCCTCTCTGTCTATTGCGAGTGGTCTGAAACTGGACTTGGCTTCGCTGCGCGCCGCTTCGTCCAACATCTCCCAGGCTTCTGCTGTACTGCAGATTGCTGACGGTGGTCTGAATCAGATTTCCGACATTCTGGGTCGTATGCAAACTCTGGCCTCGACTGCCCAGTCTGACCAGATCTCCAACACCGAGCGTGGCTTCATCAACACCGAGTACACTAACCTGGTTAGTGAGGTAACTCGTATTGCCAACGCAACCGAGTACAACGGTATTGAGCTGCTGTCCGGTACCACAGGTGTAGGTGCTAACCTGGCTGTTAACGCCGTAGGTACTAAC
Source organism: Pseudomonadota bacterium (assembly GCA_016125375.1). GTDB lineage: Bacteria > Pseudomonadota > Alphaproteobacteria > UBA1280 > RI-95 > RI-95. The sequence continues at coordinate 179,340 of WGLU01000003.1, forward strand.
GTAGAGCCTGCTGACGGTCTCGTTGCCGTTACGTTCGACTCTAACAAGCGTGCCGCTGGTGAAGCTGTTACCATCGAATACGATCAGAACAACAACGTATTCACCGTAACTGCTCTGGATGGCCCTGGTGGTAACCCACTGTCTGTTCAGTCTCTGGACCTGGATGACTTTGGCGGTGCTATTCCTGCCGGTCAGACTGTAGACCTGAACTTCAGTGACGTTGGTGTAACGATCCGCTTGTCCGATGACTTTGACGACACAGCTGCTCTTAACGCTAACAACGAAATCACCATTCAGGCTGCTGCTGCTGGTGTTCAAGGTACCTCGCTGACCTTTAAGGTTGGTGTGGCTGCTACCGACACCATCGTGGCTAACATCAACGGTGCAACCGCTACTCAGCTGGGTATCAACACCTCTACTGTAAGTACCCGTACTAACGCTGATGCTGCTGTAACTGCCATTGACAGTGCCCAGCAAGCTATCAACACCAACCGCGCTAACATCGGTGCTCTGCTCAGCCGTCTGGACTTCGCTAACGCGAACGTAGGCGTGCAGATCGAGAATACCGAAGCAGCTCGTTCGACCCTGCAAGACACAGACGTCGCTCAGGAAATGACTCGCTTCACTAGCGAACAGGTCCTGGTACAGGCTGGTGTGTCCATGCTGGCTCAAGCTAACCAGCAGCCTGCTCTGCTGCTGCGTCTGCTCCAGTAGTGGCCGGTGGGTAACTAAGGGGAAGGGGGCTTCGGCCCCCTTCTTATTTTTTGGTAACGGGTGCTTCGGCACCCTTTGTTTTGGCACAGCTCATGCATATCCCCCTATAGCAGGCGCACAGGTAGGTAAAGCGTTTGCACAACACCCAAAGGGGAGAGACCCAAATGCCAATTTCCATTACCAGCAACTTTTCATCTGCCGTTGCCCGTCAGAACCTGACAACCGCCAGCGAGGAAGCAAACCGCTCAATCTCGCGTGTGTCTTCCGGCCTGCGCGTATTTTCCGCCAAAGAAGACGCATCTTCTTTGGCCATTGCAACCAACCTGCGTGTAGACGTTGCCGCTTTCCGTGCCGCCCAGATTAACGTAACTCAGGCAACATCCATGTTGCAGATTGCCGATGGTGCCATTGGCGAAATTTCCAATATTATGGAGCGGATGGGCTTTCTGGCTTCCACAGCGCAATCTGACCAGGTGTCGGATGTTGAGCGCGGCTTCATTAACACCGAATATCAGCAGCTCCTGTCCGAGCTGACCCGTATCGGCGAAACGGCAACTTTTAACGATACACCGTTGCTTGGTGGCGCAACGCGCATCGACCTGAACGCAACAACGGCAGGTCTGACGGCCGCTCAGGGTTTTGCTGCCTATACATTTGACCAGAATAAGGTCAGTAATGCCGACGCTTTTGAGGTGTCCTATGACTCTGCCACAAACCTGATGACGGTTACGAACACAACAACAGGTATTTCTGACAGCCGTCTGGTCGCAACGCCGGCACCGGGCTTTGTGAACGAATATAATTTCGACGACATTGGTGTAAAACTCACACTGTCCAATGCGTTTGATGACACAGTTACCATTCTGCCTGCCACCGAAACGTTCGACGTTGTCGCTAACGCGTCTTCCGGTCCACTTAACGTCACCTTCCAGGTGGGTGTAGGCACCAATACAAACGACCGTATCACCCTGAGTCTGCCGGAAATTAACGCCGCTGCGCTCGGTTTGGGTGCGACTGACTTGTCGACCAAAAATAACGCAGATATTGCTGCTGCCGCAATTGTAACGGCGCAGGACCAGTTGAACCTGGCTCGTGCCAACATCGGTGCCTATCAGAGCCGTGTTGCGTTCGCAGCCAGCAACGTCGCTGTGATTATGGAGAACAGTGAGGCTGCACGCTCCACACTGGTAGATACGGATGTACCGGCAGAAATGACCAATTTGGCCAGCAACCAGGTGCTTATGCAGGCGGGTGTGGCGATGGTCGCGCAGGCAAACCAGCGTCCAGAGGTGCTGTTGCGTCTGCTTGAAGGTTAAGAAGACCTTCCCCCAGCGGGTCAGGCAGCACTCCCCGGCTGCCTGAGCCCCCAAGGGTGAGGGGAGTAAAATAGAAGGAGTCCCGTATGGACCTGCAACGCCTCGGTAGTGGATTGGATATTGGCACGCGGACGGATGACCGCGGCGCCAAAACATCCTCCCCTGCGGCAGAGCTGGCCCGTGCGCTGGAGTCCAACAAGCCTAAAGATGATCCGGTACCTGTCAAAAAGAGCTACAAGATAGAGGATTTGCCGCGCGGGTTTGATCTGGAGCACGCACTGGGCGCTGCCTATGATCAGGCTAGCCGGTTTATGAATGGCATCCTCAACCGTGATGGATTGAACGTTCAGGTAACAAAGACCGAGGACGGCAGTCATGTCGGGCAGGTGGTTGATACGCAGAACGGTCGAATGATCAAGGAATATCAAGGGCTTGATGTGCTCAGGTTTTATGCCGGCGGCACCCGTGAAAAAGGGTTGGTCGTTGACGGTAAAGTTTAGGCAAATGATTAATGACAGCTGCCATAAGTATACGTCAGCATGTATGCTGATGGGGTGGCAGGTAGCTGAAAGGGCAAAAACATGACCGATTTGAACGTGTCCAATACCTCGTTTAGCAGCAGTGGGACGCTGCAGTTCTCGGGGTTGTCGTCAGGTATTGATATTCAGGCGGCGGTAAATTCCATCATGGCAGCCAAACGGCAGCCTGCTGTGAATTACGAAAATAAAATCGCTGCAAATAATGACAAGATTTCCGCCTTTGGCCAGCTGAAGACGATTACGTCTGCTTTTTCCGATATTCTAAACAAGCTCCGTGGCCAGGTCGGCTTTTTTAAAGACAGTGTATTTGACAGCAAGGTGTCATTTACATCTTCGCGCGCAACGGCTGCTGCGCCTGTAGGGCACTCCGCGTCGTCAGCTGACAGCATTCTGGGCGTATCCGTTTCCAAAAAGGCGCAGGTTGGGCGCCATACGGTAGAGGTTGTCCAACTGGCACAGCAGCACCAGATTCGCAGCGATGCATTTACCAGTAAAACAACAGATTTGCAGACTCTGGGGTTCACGACGGGGAATATTTCCATCAATGGTAAAAACATCGTTGTTGATCCCTCCGATACGCTGACTGACTTGAAGGATAAAATTAATACCTCGAATGCCGGGGTTACAGCATCTATTGTCAGTGTGAGCGGGACAGAGCATTACCTGGTCTTCACAGCCAAAAATTCCGGTTCTGCGGCGGCGATTGATTTTGCCGGCGGTAACGCTGTTACAGACAGTTTGGGGCTGACCAATGCCGGCGCCGTGAAAAACGAACTGGCTGCGGCGCAAGATGCCATTATCCACGTGGATAACCTTGGTGTTGATGTCATCCGCAGTTCCAACACCATCAGCGATGTGCTGGATGGTGTAACGCTGGATTTGTTTTCTGCCGAGCCGGACACAGAGGTTGTGATTGATATCGAAAACAATCTACAGGACGTCAAACAGTCCGTTCAGGACTTTGTTGATGCCTACAACCTGTTGAAGGATTTTATCGACGACCAGCGCTCCAAGCAGGTGCGGACAGATGGTGGCGATGAAGAGTTTGGTCCACTGGCCTTTGACCAGACCTTGCGCTCCATCAACCAGCGTCTGGCGCAGATTATTGGTGCCTCCGTCGCGGGGCAACCTGACGGATTTTCATCGCTTGGCCAGATTGGCGTTACGATGAACAGTGACTTCCGCTTGGAAATTGACAGCGGTGAGTTGGACAGTAAGCTGCTGAGCAATCTTGAGGATGTGCAACGTCTGTTCGAGTTTCAGGCTACCACCAGCGACTCGCGCGTCACTGTGACTGGCTTTAACGCCAACGTACAGGCCGGCACATACTACATGAGTGTGGGCGGTACCGATGTGAACGGCGATGTGACCAGTGCCAACATCGGCACTGTTGCCGGTGCGGGTATTGGCGGTGCTGACGACGGTAGTTTGAGTGTGAATGGCATCTTCGCAACGGGCACGGCCGTGACCGGTGCGAACGGGCTGAACCTTGCCTTTAACGGTGGTCCGAACGCGGCAGGTGTGGATGATATCGAAATCACCGTTAGCCGCGGTTTGGCTGATCAACTGTTCTCGCTGATTGACGAGTTCGGTAAGGGGGTAACAGGGACGATTGATAAAAACATCGCCGCCCTCACAGACCAGAACGACCAGCTGAATGACCGTGTGGTTGCAATTGATACCCGTCTGGAAATTACACGCGCCAGCCTGACGGCACGCTTTATTGCCATGGAACAGGCCATCGCTCAGGCAAATTCGCTTAAGGACAGTCTGAACGCGATTACGCAATCGCAGAACAACAGCAATAATTAATGAGGCAAGGGTAGCGTTATGAACAAGTCACCTGCACAACAGTATCTGGAAAAACAGATCCTGAATGCCTCGCCCGCAGAAAGGGTTGTGCTGTGCTACGACGGGGCCATCAAGTTCCTGATGGCGGCTCGCCGGGCCATAGAGGAAAATAAAATCCAGGACCGCTACAATAACAACAAGCGGGCGGGCGATATTATCGCCTATCTGATGGATACCCTGAACATGGAAGAAGGGGGGCAGATTGCCTCTAACCTGCAACGGATTTACATGTACATGCTCCGTCGGCTGATGGATGTGGACATGAAAAACAGTACCGAAGCGATCGATGATGTTGTCGAGCAGCTGCGAACGCTCCGCGCTTCATGGGAAAAGGTCGCCAAGGGTGATGTGAGTACGGGAAAGTCCCCGGCAGCGCCTCAGGCACAGGTGGATGAGGAGGAGGCTGCCAAGCCCGTCCGCATCAGTGCCACGGCCTAACAACCTCTCTTTCTGCGTTTTTTTTACGGACGGGTTTGCAAGTCTCTTGTGCAATGCACCGCAAATACTTATGTTTATTAGGTACATCGGTTAAGACCCTATAAATAAGGACGGGCCAAATGGCTGAAGAAAATCAAGAATCAACAGGCGAAGCCGCTGGTGGTAAAAAATCCAACAAAATGCTGATTATCGTCATTGTGGCGGTGTTGTTGATTGGTGGCGCGGGTGCAGGTGGTTTCTTTTTCCTGACCAGTGCCAAGAAGGCAGAAGAGCATGCCGGTGAAGAGGCTGCCGCAGGTGGCCACGAGGCTGCTCCCGCTGCGGGCGGGCACAATGCTGCCGGGGGTGTTGCACCCAATCAGACCGTGTTTTACGAGCTGCCAGAGATGACGGTTAACCTGTCGTCCCAAGGCAAGACTGGCCGCTATCTGCGTCTGAAGGTGAATCTGGAGCTGGCACGTCCGGGTGATGTGGAGGCTGTCGAACGCGTATTGCCACGTATCGTGGACGACTTTCAGGTTTACCTGCGCGAGTTGCGCGCTGAGGACCTGAAGGGCTCTGCAGGCATGTATCGCCTTAAAGAAGCATTGCTTTTGCGTGCCAATCAGGCTGCTCAGCCGGTCGAGATTAACAGTGTGCTGTTTAAAGAGATGCTGGTTCAGTAGCCGGACCACAGCTTCCGTTAAAAAAGCCCCCGCATTGCGGGGGCTTTGTTGCCTTTGTCGTGATGTGCATGGTATGCTGTAAAGTGCACAGGTATATTGTGCGTTAAAAACAATAAAAATGCGGTTTGGTGAATGTCCGAAGAAGCCCAGAAACAGCAGGCTGCCAGCCCCGGTGCGGAAGAAGCTCCCAAGAGTGAAGAGGAGCTGCTTGACGATTGGCTGAATATGGCCGCCGAACAGGGGGAAGAAGAGGCTGGCCCTGTCGATGACCGTATTCTGGACCAGAACGAGATTGACTCGCTCCTTGGTCTGGACACAGGCGGAGAGGATGAAGGTCCGGGCGGCATTCGTGCCCTGTTGGACAACAGCGTCATCAGTTACGAACGCCTGCCTCTGCTGGAAGTTATTTTTGACCGCTTCGAGCGCCTGGTATCGACCAGCCTGCGCCAGTTTACAGCGGATAACGTCGACATCAGCATCGATAACATCACCTCCGTGCGGTTTGGTGAATACCTGAATAACGTGCCGCTCCCCGCCGGTCTGGTTGTGGTGAATGCAGTTGGTCTGGACGACTACGTGCTGGTGGTTTACGAGAGCCGCCTGATTTACGCTGTGGTGGATATTCTGCTTGGCGGCCGTAAGGCCCGCCCTGCAAAAATTGAGGGGCGTCAGTTCACCACCATTGAACGCCGTATGGTGGAAGACCTTTCCGAAGTTATTCTGGGCGACCTTGCCCGTGCATTCGAGCCGGTCGCACCTATCAAATTTGTTTACGAGCGGATGGAAGTAAACCCCCGCTTTGCGGCAGTCAGCCGTGAAGGTAACGCCGCTGTACTGATTACGGTGCGCGTGAACTTGGAAGAGCGCGAAGGCGTGATTCAGTTCTGCATGCCTTACGCCACACTGGAGCCTATCCGTGACCAGCTGCTGCAATCGTTTATGGGCGAGAAGTTCGGCCACGATAACATTTGGGAAAACCACCTTTCCCAAGAGCTGTACCACACAAACATACAAATGCGCGCCGTTGTGGATGAGGTGACGTATTCCCTGAACGACGTGCTGACATGGCGCTTGGGCGACACCATCATGCTCAACGCCAAAAAGAGCACATCTATCAAAATGAAATGCGGCAGCCGCGTCAAACTCATCGGTAAAATGGGTAAGGCGGACGATAAAATGGCTGTCAAAATCACCCATACAATTTCCGACATTAACAACGCACAGGAAGGGGGAGAGGACGTATGAGTGCTGGCGTCTTGTTCTTTGACGGGTTTTTGACCCTTCTGTTGCTGGCTGTTGGCGGTCTTATGGTCGTGCTGTACATCCGTGTACGTGCGCTGACGCAGGCCGAGAATACCCTGCCTGTCCTTTCCGATCAGTTTGTCCAGTCTGTGGACCGTGCCCGCACTGCCCTGCGTGATATGGGTGCCATGGCCCAGAACAAGGGAACAGAGCTGGACGACAAGATTTTCATTGCCGAACGCGCCCTGCAGGATTTGACCTATGTTCTGGACCGTGCAGAGAAGATTCTGGCCCGCTTGGACGGTCATACTGGTACTGCGCCTGTTGCGGTGCCTGCATCCGTTACTGCTGCTCCTGCTCCTGTTGCAGCCCCGCTCCCGCGTGAACAAGCGGAGCCTCGTGGATTTTCTGCGTCGGAAGCCGAGCATGCCTCCACCCCTCAGCGTCGCCGCAAAACAGATACGCCGGCGGCCGATGCTGTTGTGATGCCAGGTCGTCAGGCTGTTATTGCCCGCCGTCTGGCAGCTCAAAGTCAACAGCCTGAAGCACCTGTTGCCCCGGCCTACAAACCCTCCACCCGTCACGGGTCTGCAGCCGCCTATGCCGCCATGGGTGCACGTACCATGACAACGGAAGAAGCTGAACAGGCAACCGTACGTGCCGCGTCTGCTTTGTCCGATGTAGAACGTGACCTGCGCCGCGCGCTGGAGGAAAATTTGTGAGGTTTCAGGCGGCCCGTTCCGTAGGCGTTGCAACAGCTGTGCTGCTTGGCACGCTGGGAACGGCTGCATGGGCTGCCGAGGGGGGCGCTGCCAAAGGAAAAGCGCCACAAAACGAGGTGCTCCCTACGCCAGCTGATGCCCAAATCGAGCCGCAACGCCGGCAGTTCAGCGATATGGAAGTCAAGCTGCTGCAGGAGCTGGAGTTGCGCCGGGTTGAGCTGGAGCGCCGGGAACAGGCTTTGAACATCCGCGAGCGTCTGGTAGACCTTGCCGAGAGTCGGCTGACAGGGCGCGTGACCCGCTTAGAAGAGCTGCAAACAAGCCTGGAAAAACTGTTGAAGAATCTTTCTGACAAGGAAGAATCGGAGCTTGAACAGCTTGCAAAAATTTATGAGGCTATGAAGCCGGCAGCCGCCGCTACCGTGCTCGACAGGCTGGACGACAAGATTGTTTTTGATGTGTTCAAACGCATGAAAAATAAAAATACCGCTAAAATTATGGAAAAAATGAATCCGCTTAAGGCTAAGATTATTAGCGAAATGTTGGCGGAAAAGAGTGATTTGCCACAGTTTTAGTATGCGCCTGACGCCCGTAAATTATGCTTTTGTGGTGCTGCGCATAAGGAACCAACGACAATAAACACCTGTCAAAAAAGGGGGAACCTCCATGTCAGTTGATAAGAACATGCGTGTTCTGGTGGTTGACGATTTTCAGACGATGCGTCGGATTATCATTAACCTGTTGCGCCAGCTCGGTTTTAACAATGTAACCGAAGCACAGGACGGCAGGGCAGCGCTGGAGCGTGTGCGTGCAGAAAAAATCGACCTGATTATCTCTGACTGGAACATGCCGAACATGACCGGCATCGACTTCCTGAAGGAAGTTCGCAAGGATGCCGCTCTTAAAGGGATTCCCTTCATTATGGTGACGGCAGAAGGTAAAAAAGAGAACGTCATCGCTGCTGTTCAGGCGGGCGTGAACAATTACATCGTCAAACCTTTCAACGCTGCAACGTTGAAAGAGAAGATGACCAAAGTCATTGGCGAGTTTTAAGAAAGGACACCCGCACAATGACGGAACAAGCCGCATTGACACGTAACGCTGTTCTTGAACAGCTGGAGAAGCTGGAAAAATCAGGTGTTGAACATGTGCCCATCGAGCACGTACGGGCGCTGGTAAACCTGATTCGTGATTTCTTCGAGGGGAACGATGCTCCCGCAACAGCGCGCTTTGACGAGGAGCTGTACGGCGAGCTTGGCCATCTGGCACGCTTTATCAATGATGCGCAAAAGCACCTGAGCGAGCTGGCGCCGGGCGACCTTCAGGAAGAAAAACTGCCTGAAGCCTCTGACCAGCTGGATGCCATTGTCAAAATGACCGAGCAGGCAACCGGACGGATTATGGACTCCTGCGAACAGGTCGAAGGTCTGCTCACAGGTCTGCGCGAGCGTGTCCGGGAGTCGGGTATGGACCCTGATACCCTTGCCGGTATAGAAAGCACGGTGGACGATATTTCTGCTTATATGACAGGTATTTACGAGGCATGTAACTTCCAGGACGTGACGGGCCAGCGAATCATGAAAGTGGTTGACGTCATGCGCGAAATTGAGCGCCAGGTCCTGCGCATGGTTATTGTGTTCGGCCTGCGCAAGCAGAACAAAGTGGATGAGAAAAAGCGTCAGGAAATCACAAAAGACGCTGAACTCCTCAATGGCCCGCAGTTGGAAGGCAAGGGGCTCGCACAGGACGATATCGACGATATTCTTGATGCGCTTCTGTAGGTCAGTGGTACGGGGTACATGATGAGCGACCGCAAAGTACGGGTACTGATTGTTGATGACTCCGCATTTATGCGGAACGTGCTGACGCGCATGATCGAGAGCAATCCGCAGTTCGAGATTGTCGGCAAGGCCGTGAACGGTCGGGAGGCAATTGAAATGGTTGCACAGCTCAAACCCGATGTGGTGACTATGGATATCGAAATGCCGGAAATGAATGGCTTGCAGGCTTTGCAGTACATCATGTCCAGCACGCCTACGCCGGTTGTCATGGTATCCAGCCTGACAGAATCGGGTACGGAGGCAACCCTTAAGGCGCTGGAACTGGGTGCGGTGGATTTTATTCCCAAGGCACTTAACGACGCTGAAAAAAACATTTTCCGAAGCGCGGGGAATGTACATAGCCGTCTCCTGACAGCTGCCGCGGCAAAAGTTTCTGCCCGGGCGGGCAGCAATGCGGCTGTGCAGGTGCCTCAGCAGCAGGCGGTGCGCAAGGACTCTCAACCGGCGGCTCCGGCGCCGACCCCGCGGGCAACACCACAACCTGCCAGCAGGCCCCAACGATTTGAACGGGCGAAGATATTGTTGATTGGCTCCAGTACGGGCGGTCCCCGTGCGTTACAGGATGTTCTCTCCGGTCTGCCAGGCAACCTGCGTGTCCCTGTCGTGGTTGTGCAGCATATGCCGGCCAGTTTTACAGGCCCTATGGCCAACCGCCTGAATGACCTTTGTCCCCTTCATGTTGAAGAGGTAAAAGACGGCACGTTGATTCAGTCTGGGCACATCTACGTTTGTCCCGGCGGTATGCAGGCACGTGTTCAAAAAACTGACAAAGGACTGATGGTCAAAGTTCAGCCGGATGAAGGTGAGTCACTTTTCAAACCGTCTGTCGAGGTGATGGGTCAGTCGGTTGCCGATGCGCTTGGCGGTGATGTTCTGGCGGTGATGCTGACAGGTATGGGTAGTGACGGGAACAAGGCTTTCAAGCGTTTGCGCGATGCGGGTGCCTATGTCATTGCACAGGATCAGGCAACGTCAGTTGTTTACGGGATGCCGAAGGCGGTCGTCGACAATGGTGCCGCCCATGAAGCATTACCACTTGGCGATATTGCTGCGGTGATATCGAAGCTGTTAAGCTAAAACTGGCAACGAAAAAAAGGATATCCGGATATGGCCATGGACGGCATGGGAATGGAGCAAGAAGAGCTACAGGCGATTCTTGAAGAGTTCTATACCGAAGCAGAAGAAGGCCTGGATAATCTGGAGCAGGACCTTATCCGTCTTGAAGCACTGGCGGACAGTGGCGAGACAGACGGCGAAACAGTCGACCGGCTGTTCCGGAACCTGCATACTCTTAAGGGTGGCGCAGGCTTTCTGGGTCTTGAACGTATTGCCAAACTCGCACACGCTGGCGAAAACCTTCTGGATGAGGTGCGTGGCGGTAAGGTTGGCGTGAACAAGCGTGTAATGGACGCGCTGCTGCAAACCAACGACGCTCTGAAAGAGTTGTTGGACCTGTATCAGAACCATGGCGATGTGGCGACAGTCGAAACTGCCCACCTGGTTGAAGAGTTGGAACTGTTGGCAACCGCCGGTGCCGTTAAAGACCTGCCCAAGCAAGCTGTTACTCCCGCTGAGAAACAACAGACACAGATTGTGGCGCCCAAAGCTGCCGCCCCTGCTGAAACAGTTGAGGTAGAAATTAACCAGGACCTGTTGAACGAGGTCATGGGTGACCCGACGCTCGACCCTTCCCGTGACAAAGGGGAAGATGGTGAGGGCCCTGCCGCCCCTGCGGTCGAAATCAATCAGGATCTGCTTAAAGAAGTCATGGGTGACCCGACGCTCGACCCCTCCCGCGACAAGGGCGAGGATGGCGAAGCTGCTCCTGCTGCCGCTCCCGCGGTCGAAATCAATCAGGATCTGCTTAAAGAAGTCATGGGTGACCCGACGCTCGACCCCTCCCGCGACAAGGGTGAGGATGGTGAGGCTGCTGCCGCCCCTGCGGTCGAAATCAATCAGGACCTGCTTAAAGAGGTCATGGGTGACCCGACACTCGACCCCTCCCGCGACAAGGGCGAGGATGGCGAAGCCGCACCTGCTGCTGCCAAGCAGGAGGAAGAGGAGATTGTCATCACCCGTGAGAATGTGACCCCTATGGAGCGCCGGGATAAATCCGAGCGCCGGGAAGGCAAGGCGGAGCGTCGCGAGCTGCCGCGCCGTCAGGCCGATACACGGGATACGACCATCCGTGTGGAAACAGGCCGTCTGGACGAGGTGATGAACCTCGTTGGCGAGCTGGTGCTGGCACGTAACAGCCTTGTGCGCCAGTTGCGCAAACCCGAAACCATGGAGCAGCTCGAAAATCTTGAGCATGCGGGCATCATTCACGCAAACGTGGACATGCTTTCCCGCGTGACGCAGGATCTGCAAATGTCGGTTCTGCGTACCCGGATGCAACCGGTGAAGAAGGTTTTTGACAAGATTCCCCGTCAGGTCCGTGAGTTGAAGACAAAGCTGGGCAAAGAGGTTGACCTGATTATTGAAGGTGAGATGACAGAGGTGGACAAGTCGCTGGTCGAAGAACTCTCCGACCCGATGGTGCACCTTATCCGTAACGCCATGGACCACGGGGTCGAAAAGCCGGCCGTTCGCCGCGAATTGGGTAAAAACCCCGAGGCTAAACTTTACGTCCGCGCCTTCTACGAAGGGAACAACGTTGTTATTCAGGTGGCAGAGGATGGTGCCGGGGTTGACCCCATTTTCATCCGCAAGAAGGCAATTGAAAAAGGCCTGATTGATCAGGAAACCGCCGATAATATGAGCGACCGCGAGGCCGTACGCCTGATTATGATGGCGGGTTTCTCCACCGCTGCGCAAATCAGCGACGTGTCGGGCCGTGGGGTCGGCATGGATGTGGTGAATGACAAAATTCAGGCCCTGAAAGGCAGCATCGACATCCAGAGCAAGGTAGGTGAGGGAACGACCTTCTCCATTTATCTGCCGCTGACGCTGGCTATTATTCAGGCGCTGGTGGTCGAAGCCGGACATGAGGGATATGCCATCCCCATTAGCACGATTACCGAGGTCTTCAAATTCGAGCCTAAAGCCGTGCACGAGGTGAACGGGCAGGAGGTTGTCGAGCTGCGGGGCGAGGTGCTGCCGCTGTTTTATCTGGGACGTCTGTCCCGTAAGGCTGCGGATCAGATATCCTCCCGCAAGTTGGCACCCTTGGCGGGCAAGTCCCGCAACGTCATTGTTGTGCGAGACGGTGGCCTGAATATGGGCCTGATTGTAGATGACCTGCTGGGGCAGGAAGAGGCTGTGGTCAAACCTATCACCAGCATGTTCGAGTATCACCCCGCTATTTCCGGCGCCACAATCACGGGCGACGGCCATGTACACATGATTCTGGATGTGGCATTCTTGATGCGTGAGATTTACAAAACGCAGGGCGGCAAATCCGTCGCCTGACAGCAGGGGCGGAGTTTTTGAGCGACGGTTTCGAGACACAGCAGCAACAGCCTCAAGAGGGTGGCGCCCCGGGTATCGTCGTGCTCATGCTGGGCCTGTATCTGATTATTCTGGCCTTCTTTATTCTGCTTAACGCCATTTCCTCATTCGACGAAGAACGTAAGAAAAAAGCCAGCGAGAGTGTGGCCGTAGGCTTCGGGTACGAGGCTGATACCGTCCCGATGGATGACAAGGAAGAAGAAATCAGCCTGTTCAAGATTTACGAGTCTATTGCCCGTGACGTGCAGGGTACGCTGGAAAGCTATCTGCCGGTCAAAGACTATAAAATCGAACTGCATGACAATCAGGTGATTGTCCGCCTGTCCACACCGTCGTTTTTCGAGCCGGGTAAATACTCCCTTAACCCTGTGCAGGTCGAGTTTTTTCAGGATATGGCAAATCTGCTTTCCCAGGAACGTATTGGCATGCATCTGACCAGTGATCTGGTGGTCAAAGGCACGCTACAGGATCTGGCACCCGACAGCACCATCAGCGTCATGGAGCTTGCAGGACGCAGGGCTGCTATTTTTGCCCGTGCCCTGATGGAGCGCGGTGTCCTGCCAGTCACAACGTCGGCCGGAGCAATTGAGGACACCAAGCAGGAAATGATTTTGTATATCAACGTGGAACTGGTCAATGCCAAGGCTGCGGCCACCGCTTTAAGCAGACAGAACACCCGATAACCTGTATACTTGGAAAAAACATCAGCCAAGATAACCGGACCCATGGCCGAAGAAGAACAACCCATACAAGGCGGCGCTCCCAGCAGCGCATGGATGCTTACATTTGCAGACCTTATCAGTCTGCTTATCACCTTTTTTGTGATGCTCTATGCCATGAAAAGTGTGGATAGCGACCGCTGGGAAGACATTAAGGGCGCGCTGTCCGGTGCGTTGAACTTTACCGACAATCTTCTGCGCTTTGACCAGAAGACCGAAGACAAGTCAGTTGATGAGCTGGTTCTGAAAGAGGCCGATAACCTCGACTACCTGCAAACGCTGCTGCAAACCCAGTTTGCTTATGACCCCGTCCTGAAAACAGCCGAGATGGTGCGTAATCCTACGCTGGAAACTCTTACGCTCGTGATGCCGAACCACCTGCTTTTCTCCTCCGGCGCGGCGGATATTCTGCCGCAGGGGAAAACGGCTCTGCTGAAAATGGGGGAGGTGCTGCGTAATCTGGACAACCAGATCGAGGTAGCCGGCCATACCGACCCCGTGCCTGTCGCCTCCGCTTCTTATCCGACCAATTGGGAGCTGTCGATTATGCGTGCGCTGAATGTGACGCAGATTCTCCATGAGGCGGGCGTGACCGAACATATTGTTTCGCGTGGATATGGCGAGAGCCGTTACAACGATGTAGACCCCAACCTGCCGCAGGCAGAACGTCTGCAAAAGGCTCGCCGTGTCGAAATCATCCTCAAGTTCAAGTCGGAATAATCCCATGCGACGCCTTGCTGGTAAACTCTGGATGGCGAGCCTGCTGTTGGCAGCACCGCAAGCCTACGCGCTTGATGTGATGCTCAAAGAAGCCGGAGACGCCGTTGTGCTGGAAGTGCCGTCCGAAGGCAAGGGGCTAGCAATTTTTCGCCGTTTTGACGACCTATGGCTGGTTAGCAGCACTGCCGGTGATCCCATTCGCCTGCTGGCAGACGAGGCCCTGAGCAAAAAAGCGGGCCTGCGCAAGACAGAAGCACTGCAAGTAACGGGCGGTAGCGGCCTGCGTCTGAGCTTTGGCAAGCTGACAGGTGCTGCCCTCGCTACAGATGGTAAAACATACACTGTCGGTCTGGGACAACCGGACGCAGGCGCTGCAGACACGTTGGCACTGGGTGATGCACAGGGCGGCGCACTGGCAAATTCTGCCGGTGTCGAAAGCTTTGTCCGTGCCACCAGTATGGAAACCCGGGAGTCCTACGCCACCGTAACCGTCAAAACGCCGGAATCCACCCGTGCCGAACGCGTTGTCGGGGGAGTTCTGGCGTTGCCCACATTGCTGGGCGGTGCCTTTGTTTCTGCCGAGGGGGTGCCACTGGGTGGCGAGAAAACCGCGACAGGTGTTACGCTTAAGCCCATGCAGGATGCCTCCTCGGTAGCAACCGCCCGCGCCAACCGCCGCCAGGTGGATGCCAATTTTGTGAATACACTGCTGAACGAAATGAGTCCGCAGCCCGAACATCAGCAGCAACATACCGCTGCGGCAACACCGGCGCAAAAACGCCAGCCCAGTGAGCCCACTTTTCAGGCGCGTCCGGTTACAGGCAAGTTTGCCAATGCCTATGACAGTCTGAACCAGGCACTGCAGGCGATTGAACGCATTGATGGCAAAGCGGCTGCGCTCAAACCCGGTCCACGCGTCTCTGACCAGACCGTTCCGAATGTGGCGGAAAAACTTCCTACGTTACACGGACTTGGCACTGTCCCTATCGAGTCCGGTGATGTCACGGATCTTTCCGGCATCAAACCCGGGGAGGAAAGTGCCCGTCTGACCATGCCCCATAGCGGGCATGAACCGGCAGAGCATGGCGCACAGGACAGTTCTACCACTGAGCCCGCTGTCCACCCAACGGCTACTGCTGCGGCACAACCTGTCACCTATGATGGGCCGGTGGCCTTGGCTGAGAACACGTTTTTGCCTAATTTTGGTGACCGCGGCTTCAAGGAGTACTATCAGCTCGAGCAGCGTTTCCGTAAGCGGATTATGGACGAAGCCAATGCGGACGAGCAGCTGAAGGCTCGTACCCGTTTGGCCAAGTTGATGTTCTATAACAACCGCTTCTACGAAACGCTGGGTATGCTCAAAACCATGCCGCAGGACCCCAAACTCAAACTGCCGCGTGATCGTGATGCCCGTCTGCTTTACGGTGCCACGCTTGTGCGATTGGGCCGTCCGGCCGACGCGCTGGAGGTTTTTGCAACCGATGACGCCCCCAGCAATGACCGTCTGGTATGGGAAGGCGCAGCTTACAGCGGGGTAGGAGACTACGAGAAAGCTGCCGGTATTTTTGACGAGCACATCGACTATACCAAGCAATACCCCAAACATATTCAGCAGCATCTGCGTTACGACTATGCAGTTGCGCTATTCAATCTCCAGCGCTATGGCAAAATGAGCGACCAGATAGACGCTCTGGCAGCCCTTGGCGGCAACGACGATGTGCTGGCCTATGCCCAGCTCCTGCTGGCCCGTACCTATGTGTTGCGCAATCAGGATGTGATTGCCGAGCAGATTCTGGTCAATCTGGCCAACCACAATAACCAGATCGTTGCCAACCACGCACTGCTGGAATACATCAACCTGTTGCTCAAACGGGGGGACATCAGCCCCGAGCAGGCCATCATGCACTACGAGAATCTGCGCTACATCTGGCGTGGGGATGATGTGGAAAAAGAAAGCCTGTTCCGTCTTGGTCAGCTGTATCTGGATGAAGAACGCCCTCGTGAAGGGCTGGAAACACTGAAGTACCTGACGGTGGTGTTTCCGGGTGAGCCACGTTCGGAAGAGGCGACCAAAATCATGGTGGATGCCTTTACAGATTTGTACCTGAAAGGCATTGCGGATAAGGTCCTGCCACCGCTGGATATCTTGGGCGTGTATTACGACTTCCGCGAGCTGACGCCGCCGGGTGATAAGGGTGATGGAGTCGTTGCCAATATTGTCGACCGTCTGGCCCGCATTGAGTTGTACGAACGGGCTATCGAGCTGCTGGAAGGCCAGTTGAAGTACCGTATCAAAGACCCTGTGGCCAAGGCACGGGCAGGCGCTATGCTGGCGAATCTGTACTTCCTCCATTACGATGCGGATGCAGGCCTTAAGGCGTTGGAGCGTACCGAGGCGTCCGACCTGCCGGAAGACATTGCCAACCGGCGTGTTGAGGTGAAGGCTAAACTCCTGAGTCTGGCAGGCGACCATGCAGGGGCTTTGGAACTTGCCAAAACACTGCCCGCCAGTAAGGACATGGATTATCTGCGCGCGGAGCTGGCTTTCCGTATTCCGGATTATCCGTCAGTTGTAACCTTTACCAAACCTCACCTGATGGATAAGCGACTGGCCTGGTGGCAACATGAGGATGCGATGGCTTTCGAGCGGCTGGCACTTGCCCTGAGTGTTGAAGGTGATGCGACGGATCTGGAAGATTTGCAGGAGCGCTACGCTGATAATATTGCCGAGCTGGATATGGTTAACGAGGTGAACTTCCTCACACAGAATGCAGGCTCCGTTAAAATGCCGGTACCGATTAAGGGCGAGCTGTCGGGCCGTCACAAAATCTGGAACAGCCTGTACAGCCAGGTGGCCAAATACAACCAGTTTGCCGAGAAGTATCAGGAGGTCCTCCGTGCCCGTGCGCAGGATAAGATGCTCCCTGACCCGACAATGCAGAGATAAAAAACCCGCCGTATGGCGGGTTTTTTGCTCAGGTCGGTACGTTGAAGGACTCTACCAGAGACCCTGACAGCAAGTGCCAGCCATCCACCAGCACAAAGAAGATGATCTTGAACGGCAGCGAAATAATCACTGGCGGCAGCATCATCATACCCATCGACATCAGGATAGAGGCAATGGCGAGGTCGATGACCACAAACGGCAGGAAAATCAGGAAGCCAATTTCGAAAGCGCGTTTGATTTCGCTGATCATAAAAGCGGGAATGAGGGCACGCAGGGGCACATCAGCCTCGTTTTCGTAGGTTTTTGGCGCGTCGGGCAGCATGTTGACGAACAGGCCGAGGTCCTTCTGGTCCACGTGGCGAATCATAAAGGTATGGAATGGTTTTATGGACGCCTTGATGGCGGCCTCCTCGGAAATTTCCTCATTCAGATAGGGAGCAACGCCACTTTTGTAGGCTTCTTCAAGTGTCGGACTCATGACGAAAAGGGTCAGGAACAGCGACAGGCTGATGATGACCGTATTCGGCGGTGTGTTCTGCAAACCCATCGCTGTCCGCAGGAACGAGAAAACAATCACGATGCGGGTGAACGATGTCACCATCATCAGAATGGATGGCGCGAGGGAGAGCACCGTCAGCACAATGAACATCTGGAAAATACGGCGTGACGATAACAGGTCGTCATTCAGGTTGATGTTCACATCGGGTACCTGCGCGTGGGCGGCCAGCGGCACCAGCAGCACCAGCAACAGAACGGGCAGCAGGCGGGCGAGCAGCTTAAGCATCGGGTTTTGTATCCTTGTTTTTCGTCGTCTGGAGCAGCAGGGTGCTCTGCGGGGCAATTAAAACCGTATGCAGGTTTTGCCCATCGGCAATTTTTACCACTTTGTGGCGGGCATCCACCCACAGGGTTTCGTGCAGGCTCAGGCTGCGATTGCCTTTGCTGCCAACGGCCAGTTGCCCGCGCCGGCCATATTTTGCTGCCAGCACGGTGAACAATCCCAACAGGCAGGCTGTGGTCAGGCAGGCTGCAACCCAGCGCAGCATATTCACATCCGCAAACACGCTATTTGCCCCCGTAAGAGTTCTGCGCCTTGATGCGCTGGCTGAGGGTGTTCATCTGGGTGCGCAGGCTTTCCTGCCGTTTATTCATGCTCTCGGTCATGGTGGTAATATCGGCCATCAGCGCAATCACATCATCCTTGTGGCTGTGCCACAGGGCGGGGTCCATCGCCTCAAGGGTCTTCATCAGCGTGCCCAGTTTTTTGGTGAGGCTGTCCATCCGCAATGCCGACTCAAGCTCCTCGCTGGCTGAAGCTGCGGAAAGCTGCCGCACCGTCTGGCGGGCTTCGGTCAGGGTCTGTTTAAACGTTTCTGCCGACATGGCACCTTAAGCCTTTTTGCTTTTGTTTACCTTGTAAATATACGAGAAAATCTCCGCAACCACACTATAAACCTCCAGCGGAATCTCCTGCTCCACCTCGACCTTTTCCAGCACTTCTACAAGGTCGGCATCCTCGTGGATGTGAATCCCGTGCTCTTGTGCAACCTCGATAATCTTCTCCGCCAGGAAGCCGGCACCCTTTGCAGCGACCTGCGGTGCGGCATCTTTTTCGCGGTCGTATTTAAGGGCGACAGCTTTTTTCTTTTGCTTTTCAGCATCTTTATCGGAGTTGGCAACCATTTTGCATTCCTTCTTGGCGGTACCAGCTGGCACGCGCCTTGCGTGCCGTAAGTCGCACGATTTCAGTTTAACAGAGGGCAGACCATGACCATAACGGCAATTTCACCCCAGGCATCCCCCGCAGGTATTTTCCCCAATCTTGGTGCGCAGTCGGCACCGAACGGTTTGTTCGGCTCTTTTTTCGGGGATTTTTTGAGCACGCTGACACAGGCCGCAGGTCTGGATGTTGCGCCTGCGGATATTGGTACAAACAGGGATCCGCTGTTTGCATTGCTGGGACTGGACGAAGGGCAGACACTGGCCGATTTGCCGCCTGAGCTGCTGGACGAGAATGGCCAGCCCGACCTCAACGCCATTGCCGACAAACTTTTTGGTGAAGACCGCCCCGAAGGGGACGTGCAGTCCATCACTCTGACGATTATCCAGGTCGTGACCGTTGTTTATACGGAAGTGAACAACTTGCAGAATGCCGGTATCTCGCCGGAAAATCTTGGCGATGCCGATGCACTGGCCGCCGCTTACATGAAGCAGGGTTATTCTGCCGACGAGGCGCAGGCCAAGGCCGACAGTGTTGTCAATATCATGAAGCTGCTGGATGCCCAGATTAAACGCCTGAAAGAAATGATGGCCTCCCTGAACAATGGCGCCCTTACAGCCGGTTATGTAACTGCTGCTGCGGCCGATACAGGGGCAAACCCATTCGGTTTTGGCAATGCTCAGGTGTCTTACGCGGCTTTCCGCTCTGTCAGCGTGACAACCACCAGCTATACCGACCTGACCGCGCGCATCTTGCGCGGGGCACCACTGACAACTGATGTGCAACCGGCAGATGACGCCGTTAAGGCAACTGCCGAGGCGGGCGAAAATCTGGATCTGTTGCTGCCAGCTGCAACGGATGAGGCACCGCTGGATGATGCGCAGCTTGCCCAGCTGGTCGAAAGCGCCGAGAAAATTGTCAAGGCAGCCGCGCAGGCCGAAAAGCCGATTGTGCCGCAACAGGCTGTCGCCGCCGCACTGGCACCCAAGGATAAGCCAGTTGTTGCAAATGCAGCCCCTACCGAGCAAACAAAAGCGCTGGTAGATGAGGCACTGGCGGTTAAAGACCGCGTGGCCGATGCAGATATTGCCCAGCCGAATTACCGCAAGCACGAGGCTGCCCCGCAACAGCAGCAGGCAGATGATGTCACCTGGAATATCAAGCCGGAAGCACAACAGCATAAACCGCAGTCTCTGGACGCGCAAACCACTCCGGTGGACAGCGACGCCGCGACGCCTGTTTATAAGGTGGAGACTTCTCCCACCGGAGGCATGCAACTGGTGAATGCCGTCACCGGCGAGGTGGTTAGTACCGACCACGCCGCCCCCCAGCATGATGCGCCCCGCGCCGCCGCGTACGACAACCGTATGGCAGAACTGGTGGCACAGGCGCGTGTTATCCAGCAGGTGCGTGTACACGTGCGTACTGTTGCCAACCATGGCGGCGGCCGTATCGATGTAGCTATCAATCCGCCGGAACTTGGCCGTGTGGAAGTGAACCTGCGCATCAAGGAAGGCAAAGTTTCTGGAACAATTACTGTGCAACGTCCCGAGGTGATGGACCATTTGGCACGAGAATTGAAAGTACTTGAGCAAGGACTGGCCGATGCAGGTCTGAGCCTCAGCGGAGAAGGGTTAACCTTCCAGTTGCAGGAGCAGGGTGCGCAAGGCCAGCAGCACGGCGGCGGTAACCGTCAGGCTGCTACCGGTGGAGAGCTTTCGGGCGACGCAGGTGGCAACGGTCGACAAACCGATGAGGTGATGTGGCTGAACCCTGACCGACTGGTCGACGTGAACGTCTAAAGGTGAAGGATTAAAGAGATGACTGACAGCGTTAGCACACAAGGTGTAGGCGGTTCGGCCACGATTACGGCCTCGCAAAAGGCGTCGGATGATGCATCTGTGAACTTTGACACCTTCATCAAACTGATGGTGGCCCAGTTGCAGAACCAGGACCCGCTGAACCCGCTCGACGGTACTCAGTTTACCGAACAGATTGCGACGTTCTCCAGTCTGGAGCAGCAGATTGCAACCAACAGTCACCTGGAAAAAATTGCCCAGCAGAACAGCTACGGTGCGCAATCGGTTGCACTGGGCATGATGGGTAAAGAAGTTCTGGCCCCGGGTGAGAGTGCTGAACTGGTAGATGGCAAGATGGACTTTGCCTACAACCTGGAAGAAAGCGCTGTGGGTGCCACATTGGAGATTCTGAATAAAGACGGCGAGGTTGTTAAAACCTTCGAGCCTATCCGCACCGCCGGTGTCCATGCCCAGAAATGGGATGGTAAAACCGACGACGGTACGCAGGCACCGGACGGTACATATGCCATTCGATTCAAGGCATATGGCACTGACGGCGAGGTCATCCTGTCGCAAGTTTACGCATACGGCAAAGTCATCAGCGTGGAATCGATGGGCGATGCCGACTCAACAAGCTTACTGCTCGCTGATGGCCGTGTTGTCGGCTTTAACGAAATCGGCGCAGTTCGGGAACCCGTGGTTGCACAGGCTCCTTCTACAGGTGACGACGGTACAGATGATACCTCCGGCACCAACACAGGCGGCGACGATAGCGCCGTCGATGAAGAAGACCAAGCGGTGTAACAACGGTTAACTAGGAGAAAAGGAGAAGGCAAATGAGTCTGTTTGGATCTTTGTCGGCAGGTGTATCGGGTTTGGGCGCGCAGAGCCAGGCGATGAGCGTGATTTCCGATAACCTTGCCAACGTAAACACCATCGGTTACAAGGCCAACCGCGCCCTGTTCTCGCAGCTGGTAACCAGCTCGGGCGTATCCGGTGTACTGTTCAACGCAGGTGGTGTAGGCACCGACCTGCAACGTAACCAGGGTATTCAGGGGTCGCTGAAAGCAACTGATAGCTCCACCGACTTGGCGCTGTCCGGTAACGGTTTCTTTGTGACCGTAGGCGACCGCGAACTGAATAACAACACAGGTTACTTCTATACCCGTGCAGGTGCATTCCGCGAAGATAACCGCGGCTTCCTGCGCCACCCCTCCGGGACCTTCCTGCTCGGCTGGAAGACCGAATCCGACGGTACTGTCATTGATAAGCAGAACCCGGAACCCGTAGAGCTGCAAACGGTCGGTTCGTCCGCCCGTGCGACCAGCCAGCTGCTGCTCGGTCTTAACCTGCAAGCAGGCGAGGATGTACATGCTTACGACACAACTGTCGCAACAGGTACTGACCAGGGTGATATTATTAACAACTTGCAACAAGTTGTTGCAGATCCCACCCAGTCGGACTTTATCTCCGATGCGCGATTCTTCGACTCGCAAGGTGGCGCCCGTGACGTGAGCATTGCGTTCACCAAACGTGCGGACAACTTCTGGGACTATACTGTCTTTACCGATGGCGAGAACGTGATTAACGGTACCGCCGGGACAAATTCCCTGATCGGTTACGGTACGGTCCGCTTCAATCCGGACGGCTCGCTGGAAGAGCAAACCCTCCGTGATGCAACCGGTACGCTGCTGACCAACAAAAACCTGGCCGTTGAATGGTCCGGTGGTGTGGAACAGGGTGCTATCGAGATGAACTTTGGTGACCAGACCGGCGGTATCGTGTTCGATCCGGCAACGCTGGAAGCCTCCAACCTTGGTTTCAGCAACGATATTCTGGATATCAGCCTGGACCCGACCAACGCAGCAGCGGCCGGTATTACCGACCTGACCCTGCCGTTCCAGGTCCAGATCAATGCTGGTGGTCAGATGTTCGTCCGCTGGGACCCGGCAAACGCCTCGGGTGGTGGTCCGGTTGACTCTGCACCGATTAACATTCCGTCCCCGCTGACCGAGCCTGTCACGCTGGAGTTTGACAACGGTGTTGCGATTACAATCAGCACAACGTTTACACCTCCGGCTGGTCCTGCCCAGGTTGGTGCGGATATTACCGCCAGTGTGGTTGCCCCTACCGGCACCGGTATCGGTACCAACGGTATCCTGCAGTTCGCGTCGAGCTACAACACCTTGTTCTCCACGCAGGACGGCTTCGGGTCCGGTACCCTGTCCAACCTGACGGTGACCGAGGACGGCTTCGTTGTAGGTTCGTTTACCAACGGTGAAACCAAAAAGCTCTTCAAGCTGGTGGTTGCCGTGTTCCAGGACCCCGAGAAGCTTGACCCTATCAGTAATAACCTCTTCCGCGAGACCGATGGTTCCGGCCGTCCGCTCTACAAGGAAGCAGGTATTGGTAACACAGCTACGATTGTGTCTGGCTCGCTGGAGCAGTCGACTGTGGATATCTCGGACGAATTCAGCAACATGATCGTCTCCCAGCGCGCCTTCCAGGCAAGCTCCAAGATCGTGTCGACCGTTGACCAAATGCTCAACGAGTTGCTGAACCTCCGTTAAGACGCAGGTAGGCTCTTAACACCTTCTCTCTCCCCCCAAGGGAAAGGCCACCCCCCGGTGGCCTTTCCCGCTTTTTAAGGAATGCAAAGTCTCAGCGTATTTTCCATTCCGGCAAGGGCAGGCCATGCTGGCGGCAGGTGGCATCCAGCGTATTGGTCATCAGGCTGGCAACCGTCATCGGGCCGACCCCGCCCGGAACGGGGGTGATATAGGCCGCAACATCCTTACAGCTGTCAAAAGCGCAATCACCCAGAATGCGTCGTTTACCCTCATCATCCGTCACGGGCGTAATGCCCACGTCAATCACCGTAGCGCCCGGTTTGAGCTGTTTGCCCTTCACCAGTTCCGGGCTGCCGGCAGCAACAATCACAAGGTCAGCGCTTTTGAGGTACAGGCCGATATCCTTTGTATAACGGTGGCACATGGTCACTGTGGCCTCTTCCTGCGCCAGCAGGCTGGCCATCGGGCGGCCCACCAGATCGGAGCGGCCGATCATGACGGCATCAATCCCTTTGAGCTTGGTGCCAATACTCTCCAGAATCCGCATGATACCCAGCGGCGTGCAGGGTTTAAGGCCATCACGCTTGAGCTCCAGCAGGCCGACATTTGTCGGTGTCAGGCCGTCTACATCCTTGGCTGGCGAAATGGCATCCAGTGCTGTGTCACGGTCCAGATGCGATGGCAAGGGCAGTTGCAGCAGAATGCCATTTACGGACGGGTCGGTGTTCAGTTGTTCTATGGTGGTGTTGAGGGTGGCTTGATCCGTTTGGGCGGGCAGGGTCAGCAGGGTGCTGTCGATGCCGCAGCTTTCCGCCGCTTTCATTTTGGATTGAACGTAGACAAGAGAGGCCGGATTTTCACCGACCAGAACAACGGCGAGCCGGGGGGGCAGGTTGCGTCCGCGCAGGCTGGCGCTGACTTCTGCGGCTTGTACGAGCAGCTTGTCGCGCAGTTTTCGGCCGGAAACAACATGGGCGGTATCAGTCATGGCAGGGGCCCTCCGCAGCTGGAATGATGGCCACAAGTCTAGAGCAATTTGTTTCTAAAACAAGGGGTTTGTTGTATTTTCGGGCGTGTGGGGCTACATTATAAGTGACAATAACATAATGCGAAATTCATGCACGAACAGGTAGATGTCTGTATCATCGGTGGGGGAGTTGTCGGCCTTTTCTGCGCCATAGAGGCGATAGAGGCCGGTAAGTCCGTGCGTGTTGTCGATAAAACATTCATTGGTGCGACACGTAATAACATCGGCGAGCTTATGCAGCAGGGTCACCATCCGGATTTTCTGCCCCTCGTAACCTATGCCCAGAAACGCTGGCAGCAGGCTGAAAAGAGTCTCCAGACAGCTCTGGGGCTGGAGGTGCGTGGCAGTGTCTATCTGGCCCGCAGCCACGGTCAGCTGGAGCACTTGCGCCAGCTGGTTGCCGACGAACAGGCAGCCGGGCACGCAACACAGTTGATAGAGGACCGTGGCGAGCTGATCGGCCTGTTGGGGGTCTCCGCATTGAGTGAGGAAATTCTCGGCGGGCGTTTCAGCCCCGATGACATGGCAATTGATACCTCGGTTGCTATGGATGCCCTGCGTCGGGTGGCCATTGCCAAAGGTGTGCGCATGTGGGGCGACGACGAGGTGACAGAACTGCTGACGGATGGCCAGACCGTTAAAGGTGTGCGCACCCGTGCCGGTGATGAATGCCATGCTACCGAAACCATTGTGGCCGCCGGTGTCTGGTCGGTCAGACTATTGCAGCAGCTGGACCTTCATTTGCCCATGCGTCCGGCGCGGTGTCACCTTGTCGAAATATCCCCTGCGCACAACGTGCCCAAGCAGCTGGTCGCCTATCCCAGCCGGACAGGGGACATTATTGCCAAATACCTGAACAGCGGCCGTGTACTGATGGGCTATACAGGTCTGTACGATCAGGCACAGGCAACCTGGTTCAACCGGGTGGACAGGGCGGCCGTGTCCGCCATGTTGTCGGGCTTTTCCAATTTGATGCCGTGCTTCCAGCATGCGACGGTACGGCGTACATCCACGGTCTCTCTGGCCGTGACACCGGACCAAAAACCATACCTCGGACGTCCGCTCAACTACAACGGACTGTTGGTTGCCATCGGGTTTAACGGGAAAAGCTATGCGATTGCCGCCGGTGTTGCCAAGGTGCTGGCCGACCTGATAACAGATACCGAGCCGCAGGTCGGGTTGGAGCCTTTTGCGCTGGAACGGTTCCGTAAAGAGGTGCCTGCCGCCGCGCCGCGTGGTGAACTGGCACCAAAGTCGGACGAACCGGAGCCTGAGGTTGTTGAGGAGGCGCCCGCAGAAAGTCCGGTTAAGGAGCAACAGACACCCCAGGATGCCGGTGAGGTACGCGAGGTTCAGGTCGGCGAAGTGACATCGGATACCGATATTGGCTCATTCATCAGTAAATAAGCCGTAAATTAATTTTGTGCACTGCACAAAAAATCCCCTTGACGCACTGCAACATAACACCTATCTTAGGGTTACGCTAAAGTTTAACCATGCGTACAAGTGCCAAGGAGAGCCGCTATGAACACCGCAGAACTGACCAAATTCTTTGACCTGACCGGTATCACCGTCAACATGGAAAAAGCGCTGGAAGCTAACAAGCGCAGCGTAGAAGCCATCAAAAAAGCCAACACTGTGATTGCCGAAGGCGCAAGCACTGTTGCCGCCCGTCAACTGGAGTTGACCCAATCCGCCATGGAAGAAAGCATTGAAGCTGCCCGTGGCCTGGCTACCGCCAAGGGTTTTGATGGCCTGACCGCCAAAAACGCAGACGTTATCCGCACTTCCTTCGAAAAAGGTGTGCAAAGCGCTCTGGAACTGATGGCGATTGCCAACAAAGCACAGGCTGAAGCTGCCGAAATCATCTCCAAGCAGCTGGTTGAGAACGTTACCCTGCTGACTGAAGAAGCTAAAAAAGCCGCTGCCAAAGGCGCTGCTGTAGCTAAAAAGTAAGGTCTAACCACCTTTACGGAAAAGACACCCTTAGGGGTGTCTTTTTTTGCACCACAGTTGGTTGTTGCGCCGATTTGGGCTAAGGTATGCGTCATGAGAATAAACCCCGTACCCCTTTTCCATTTTGCCCGCCGTGTGCCGTTACAGGTACATGCGTTCATTTTCGGATTTGTGTTTCTGTTGGGGTACAGCCTATGGCTGGGAGGATTCTCCGACGGGGCATTGCTGCTCCAGCAGTTTGCCCTGAACTGGCGCGACGACGGCATACTCATGGGTGCGGGTGCGCACCTGACCTTCGGTTTTGATGCGCCGCTGCCTGTTTTCTGTGTCGCGGCACTCAGCTATGTCCTACCGGTGGCTGCTGCGACTGTCCTGATATCGGCGCTGCTCTGGGGCGGTGTGTGTACGCTGGTGGTACGCTTGCAACAGGCCTTGCCGCCACGGGCCGGGGTCTCCTATCACTTCCTGCCCTGGCTGTTGCTGATTGGTATAGCGCTGGAGCCGTTCTTTGTCCGGCAGGCCGCATGGTCGCCGCAAGCCGCCTTCAAGGTGCTGCTGGGATTGCTGGTGTTAACCCTGGTACGGGAGAAACGCCTGACATTACTGACCGGTTTTGTTGCCGGCCTGCTGACCCTGTCGTGGTTCGAAGGTCTGGTCCTATCGATTGTACTGGGCGGTGTCCTGTGGCGCCGTCAGGGTTGGGCCAGCGGATTTTTGTATATCCTGGGGTTGGCGTTGCCACTTGGTATGTGGGCCGTGTATGCCCTCCATCACTTTGGTACCCTCGTGCCCGTAGGTGTTTATAGCGACATCATGCTCTACCGCCATACCGACTTTGGCGAAACACTGGTCCGTATGAGCAATATCCTTGGCGGCATTTTCGGGGCCAATTTCTCGGAAGGGTTTATCAACATTTCCTCCGGCCTTGCAGGCCTGATTTTGTGGATAGGCGGATGCATGCGCTGGGGCCGCCGCCATACGGTGGTGGCTGTATCATTCTGGGGTACGCTGGCTTACGTCCTGTATTTCATGATTGTGCGGACACAATTGGGCGCTGAAGGTTTTGTCCTGCCGCGCCTGCTGGCGTTTGTCCTGATAGTCGGCGGGTTGCTCAGCCTGTTCGAGGCGCTGGTCCAGCATCGGATGCCATTGCGCTTCCTGCGCTATGGACTCTTGACTCTCTGGCTGATTGCTTTCGGCGCGACCGGTTGGCATGCCAAGATGTGGATTACCTACTACGAAGGCCTGCGGGCACAGATAGGTCAGTATATCCGTATTAATAACACCTCGCCCACGGCAACAGTTCTGGCGCGCGAGGTGGGTTCCATAGGCCGGGAAAGCGGCCTCCATATGCTCGATTGGTATGGCCGGACAGATTTGCGGGTTGCCGCCGCCATCCGTGCGCGTGCCGGTTTGCAGGTCATTCGTATCATCGAAGGGCTCAGGCCGACCTGGGTCGTCCTCAGCGACAGGGATATGTCCAACATGATGGCAAACGGGTACAATATCCGCAGGAAGTATGACTTCATGCAGGAGTTCGAGATGGACACCGCCGCCCCGCATTTTTTGAAAGACAACCCTGTCTACGTTGTCTTTAAACGGAGATAACACCATGAGCACAGCCGCACAGCCAAAGCAGTCAGCAGACGCCCTGTCCGTTCTGGGCAAACGCTGGCAGTTGCGCAGTGCCGATAACCGTGGCGGCATGCTGCTTGCCCAGCGCATGGGCGTGCCGGAAGTCGTTGGTACGATTATGGCCAACCGTGGGGTGGAGCTTACCGATGCGGCGGCTTTTCTGGAGCCGAATTTGCGTGACCTGCCGGATCCCAATCACCTGCTGGATATGGATAAAGCTGTTGAACGTCTGCTGGGTGCCGTTACGCAAAAGCAGAAAATAGCTATTTTTGGTGACTACGATGTGGATGGCAGTTGCGGTGCGGCCATGTTGCTGCGGTATTTTCGCGCGCTGGGGATGGACCCTCTGCTGTACGTGCCCGACCGCCTGACCGAAGGCTATGGCCCCAATGCCGTTGCGATGGAGCGCCTCAAAGCGCAGGGTGCCGACCTAGTGGTGACGGTTGACTGCGGATGCGTGGCCTACGACGCTATGGACGCAGCCGCCAAACTGGGGCTGGATGTTGTCATTACCGACCACCATCAGGGCGCCATTAAAAAGCCGGTCTGTGTGGCGCTGGTCAACCCCAACCGCGTGGATGAAGAAAGCCCGCACACCAACCTTTCGGGGACTGGCGTGGCTTTTCTGGTTCTGGTCGGCCTGAACCGAGCCCTGCGGGAAAAGGGATTCTTTACCGCTGAACAGCCCGAGCCTGATTTGCGCCTCCTGCTGGACCTTGTGGCCGTTGCCACGGTTTGCGACGTGGTGCCGCTGGGCGGTGTGAACCGTATTCTGGTGGACCGTGGCCTGAAGGTTATGGCCACACGGCGTAACCCGGGGCTGACGGCACTGGCCGATGTTGCAGGTGTAGACAGCAAGCCCGGTACATACCATGCCGGGTTCCTGATCGGTCCGCGCATCAATGCTGGCGGGCGAATTGCCGCCTGCGACCTGGGTGCGACCCTGCTCAGTACTATGGATGGTGCCCATGCCCATGCGCTCGCGCAGCGCCTGCATCAGCTCAATCAGGAGCGTAAAGAGATTGAGGAGATGGTTCAGGCAGATGCCATGCAACAGGCCGAAGCCATGTTCACGCCAGAGGTTGGTGCGCTCGTCCTTGCAGGCAAGAACTGGCACCCGGGCGTCATCGGTATTGTCGCCTCCCGCGTGAAGGACAAGTTCCACAGGCCCGTGTTTGTGCTGTCGCTGGACGGCGATGTTGCCAAAGGTTCCGGCCGTTCCATCAGCGGTATCGACCTGGGTCGCTGCGTACAGGCACTGGGTGATATACTGGTCGGCGGTGGTGGCCATAAAATGGCCGCGGGCCTGAGCATCCTGCCGGAGAATATCCCCGCATTCCGGGAAAAGCTAAACCAGATGGTCCTGCAACAGGCAGCCCGTGCGGAAGGGGACGTTTTTACCCCGTACATCAAATTGGACGGCTTCCTGACACCCCGTGGCGCCAACCTTGACCTGCTGGACCAGATTGAGCGGCTTGAGCCCTACGGCATGGGCAATCCGGAACCGCGTTTTGCCTTGACGGGCGTGCGGGTGGATGCACCCCGTGTGGTTGGTGAAAAACACCTGAGCCTTAGCCTGACCGATGGTGCAGGCGGGCGTATTCGCGGTATTGCCTTCCGGGCGATGGAAAACCCGCTGGGCAGTTTCCTGCTCAATACGGCAGGCAAGGCCGTCAGCGTATGTGGCAGTCTGCGGCGTAACGTGTGGAACGGGAGTGAAAGTGCGCAGTTCCAGCTGGATGACGCTTTTGATGGTATCTGGCAGGGCTGAACGGTTGTCAGGCAGGGGGGTATACCCCATAACCATAAGTCAACATGACCAAGCCAAGAGGGGACAGTTGTGGCAGGCTTTTTAGATAGATTCAAAGGCATTCTGGGCGGCGGGCCGGACAAGGCAAAAATGCGCGCGTCGGCAGAGGCTTGGACCCGTTTCGACAAGGCCAAAACAGGGGTCGATACCATCCTTGGCCAAGTCGGTAAAGGTCAGGACTTCCGTAACCTGCGCGAGGATGTCACCAACAAAGTGCTGGCCGATAACGCCCGCCGCAACGGCACGGAGCCGCAGAAGAAGCACCCCTATCAGGGCCGTGGTTTTAACGATATTTCCAACCTGCCTGTCAGTTCCCTGCATGCGCACCGTGACGGGCTGATAGAAGATTTCGCCCATATGCGCACAGCCGCACGTGATGTGACGGCAGAAAATCTGAAAGCGGGTTTTGAGGCTGCCGAGCTGGAGTTTCAGGCCTATCTGGGTGATGAAAAGGGTAAACAGGCCTTTGCAACTTACAGCAATTTCATCAGCCGTTCCGATGCGGCAAAAACCATGCGCTATTTCGAGATGGAGCGTGACTACAAACTGATTATGGGCAATAGCCAAATGGCACTGCGCCGTGGTAACAAGCCCGGTGACCGCTCAATGCTGGAAAGTGCCGAGGAACGTATTGCCGAAAACATGACAGCCAACAAGGCAGAGCTGGCAGAAATGCTGGATGTGAATCCGGATGACAAAAAGTTGGCTCCGTTGCTGGATAAGTACGCCGAGCCGAATAAAATGATGGAGCTGGCTGCCTATAATCCGCATAAAGGGGATATGGTGGCCAATAAGGTGGATTTTGCACGGCAACACGGGCAAATGATTGATGTAGCCATGCGCGAGCTTGCCACTGCCTCGCCGGACGATAGCCGCGGCCTGTACGATGTGGTGAAGGCCCGTATGGGGCAGAGTTTTGAGCCAACGCCGGAACAGGCACCGGAGCGCGACCCAGGCGCTGACAGATCTCGCTGAGTTGACATGAAAAAAGCCCCCGTTAGGGGGCTTTTGTTGTTTGGCGGTCAGTCGGCCTTCTTCTCTTTCTTATCCTCGCCGGCAAGGAAGATGCCCACACGGGTAATCATGTCAGCCCGTTTCAGGAATCCCTCCACCTCATCAGCAACCAGCTCGCCGACCAGCGACTTGGCAAAAGTGGCTGTTTCTTCCATTGTTCGGCCATGCACAGCCTCTTCCTGCTTCGGCGGCGGGCGGTAACCGGCCTTCAACAGCATCTGGCGGGTTTCTTCATCGCTCAGATCATACCCGTCTTCGGTCAGTCGGCGTTTGTATTTCTGGAACTGTTCCTCGTTCAGGACCATCTGCCGTTCCAGACGCTGGTTCATCTCGTCCAGCTGCTTCTGGGCACGGTCCATACTGGCCGTCAAATCCTGTGATGCCTTGTTGGCCCCTGCGTAAGGGCTCAAGTGGCGTTTGCGGTAATCCCTTTGCAGGGCGCTGCCGTTGACCGGGCTGGCCGGTGCATGTGTGGTCGCGTAGGCCGGGCTGATCGGGTCCGGACGCGGCGGGTCTTTGAGCAGGTAAACGCCGGTACCCAAAGCCAGCACGAAAGCGAGCATCATCACACGGGACAGGACGGAGTCTTCCGTCTGCCCATGGGTCGGAGCGGCCTGTGGGCCGGTCTCCTCTATCACTTCTGCGTCGATGACTTTCTGTTCCATCAAGCGCGGTCCTGCTTACTTTCCAAGATGCACAAGAGCCACTTAAAAACGGCTCACCTATTTATGCAGCTACTTAATAGTAAACCGCCAATCCTTCCTGACAGGCAACATAAAAAAATACCCCCGCAAAAGCGGGGGTAATCTCGTTAATCGAGGGTGATGACCATGCCCGTGGCATCGTCCATATGCTTGAAGCGCAGATACTTGCGGAAATCGGGATCCGCATCGTACAGCGACTTGAGCATCCGCCAGTAGGCACTCACGCCCATGTCGACCATGGCGCGGGCGGCCATTTCGGCGCCGCTTTCACGGCCTGCCGTGGGCGGGACCATGCCGTCGGACATGATGACGAGGGCAGCCACACCGTCGAGGGAGCGGCGGCCGTGGCACAGCAAGTTTTTGACGTCATCCTCGCCGTTGAGCACGCCGAAAACGACGTTATTCTTCAGACGGTTTTCCTTGAGGATGGCGCGCACCTTGGGGTCGGCCAGAATTTCTTCCGGCGGCACACCGTCACGCAGGCGCTGGCGTGCCTCGGCCATGCTGCCGTTATCCACGCCGACCAGCTGGTCAGGGGTTACGAGCACGCACGTACCGTCCTTGCGGACTTCGACGATGAAGCAGTCGGCCACTTGGGCGTAGCTGTAGGTGCCGTCCTTGTGCAGTTTCACCATGGCGGCTGCGGCAGACGGGCCGTACTTGCCTTCGCGGGCGACCTGCGCCCAACGCGACCACAGATGGAGGCGGAACTCGAAGTTGATGCGCAGGAACGCCTGACGGGCGGTGTACACATCGTCGCCGGTCACGGTGGGCAGGGTGCCGATCTGCTCGGCAATAAAGCGCGCCAGATAGGCGGCGGGGGTAAGGCCGTTCATGTTGTGGTCAACCATGGAGGTTGCCCCGTCGATGACGGCGAAGAAGCTGTTATCCCGGACGGCGAAGGTATCTTCGCTGCCTTTGTTGGGGGTGCCGGCTTTGCTGAAGCCCTGATGCGTGAATGCATCGAGCGAGCGGATTTTGCGCATGCGCGCCTCCTGTACCAGAGAGGGGAGGGCGAACAAAGAGAGAAGAGGAAAACGGAATAAAGAAGGATGAACAGGCCTACTATAGGTGCAGTCGGCTTTTTTTGCAACAAACCCCCGTGCGTTGCCACATCGGCAGGTGAATGCATTTAATACCGGGGCAACGTCTTGACAGGGCGCGCGAACCACCCCATGTTAGCGCGGATATTTCTCCTTATCTTGCCTTTTCTTTCACCTGACCTGTTAGGGGGTTCCTCATGCCCATCCTCTCCCGTGTGGGCGGCTGGTTGGCGTATTTCTTCGCCAATTACGTCGTTTATACCATCGCCCGTTTCTGGGGTGCATCCGACTGGCGCGTTGCGCAGAATGCCCGCGCCACCGGCACGCTGGACATCATGCTCGCCAACCGGCTGTTCATCGCCTCTCTGCTGCCGTATACGCTGCTGTTCACCATCGCTGCGGGCGGCGTGCTCTACGCCACGGCCCCCATGCTCACGGCCAATGCGGCGTTGCTGCTGCTTCTGGCAGCCTTCGGTGGCGCCGTCGCCATCATCTGGAGCCTCATCACGCTGGTGATGCTGCTGGCTCTGTGGCTGATTCCGGCCACGCGGCGTGCCGCCGTCGCCCGGATGGACGACATCCTGCGCCAGCGTAAGGCCAACGACCTCGAAGCCTGACACCCGACATGCGAAAGGCGCCCCTTGCGGGGCGCCTTTTTTTGTGTCCGGAAGCCCTAGGCGTGCTTCTTCTCCGGCAGGTAACCACGGCGAATCTGGTCGCGCTCAATCGCCTCGAACAGGGCCTTGAAGTTACCTTCACCAAAGCCGCCGTGTCCTTTGCGGCTGATGATTTCAAAGAAAACCGGCCCCAGACAGTCTTTGGTAAAGAGCTGCAACAGGTACGATTTCTCGTCACGTTCGCCATCAATCAGGATGCCGCGCTTGGCCAGTTCTGCCAGCTGTTCGTCAAAACCCATCACGCGCTCGTCTACGGCGTCGTAGTAGGTATCCGGCACGTCCAGAAAGTCCTGACCATGCTTGCGCATAAAGTCGATGGTCTTGCAGATGTCCTTGGTGTGGAAGGCAATGTGCTGGATGCCTTCGCCGTTATAACGGTCGATGTATTCGTTAATCTGCGATTTCGGGTCGTCCGACTCGTTCAGCGGGATGGTGATTTTGCCACACGGCGAGGTAATCGCCCGGGAAACCAGACCGGTTTGTTCGCCTTCGATGTCGAAGTAACGGATGTCGCGGAAGTTGAAGATTTTGGCGTAGAAGCCGTCCATCCACTTGTTCATGTTGCCGAAGCGCAGGTTGTGGGTCAGGTGGTCGATGTATTCCAGACCTGCCAGCCCCTCTTCGCTCCATGTCGGATCAATAACGAACTCGGACAGCCAGTTGCTGCTGTCGCAGAAGTAAATCAGACTGTCGCCAATACCGTAAATAGCTGGCAAATCAACGGATTTGGAAGGGTTCTCTACGTAGCCGGTCGCACCCTTTGCAACAGCGCCGTTGTAGGCCAGTTTGGCATCTTCCATCAGCCAGCCCATGGCAGATACGCTTGGGCCGTGTGCCTTGCGGAAGCCGTCAGCATGGCTGCCCGGCTCGTTGTTCACCAGGCAGTGGACCTTGCCCTGACCGTACAGGATGACGTTTTTGCTCTTGTGGCGGCCTTTGACGGTAAAGCCGAAACGCTCCAGCACGCCCTCTACCTCGCCTGCTTTGGGGCTGGCAAACTCGATAAACGCAAAGCCGCGGGTACCGAGGGGGTTGTCGTTCATGGGGTGGGTGGTGGCATCGACGGTCATCGGACTTCCTCCTGTTAAAAAGACGCCCAAAGTCTACCACCTGTACCCTAAATGCCAACCTTAATCGTTGTTGCGCCGCACATCAGCTATTGGCACAGCTTGCGGGGGCTTTTGCTTATGCGTAGAATAAGGGGTATGAGCACGACGAGCCTGACCCCGAAACCCGTCATCCGCCACGAAGAACAAGTGGCGGACTTCATCGCCCGTGGCGAGCTGGACGTGCGGATGGTATCCGCCCTGGCCGGCGACCGCACCCTGAACGCCCGCGAGCAGGATATTCTGGAGAAGCTCTTTGCCGAACGGGGCGAAGGGCTGTACGCCGACATGCTCTATTCCCTCACACACCGGGCATTCCCATCCCGGCAGGCCAAACATTTGTGGGAGGAAATCACCCTCCACCGCAAGTCCCTCAAGGTCAAACTGAACCGCGATGTGGGCATTGCCGTTGCCGCGCACGATTATCTGGCCAACGTTGCGGGTCTGATGCACGGCGTGACGATTATTGAAGAAACCAAGATGGCGACACTGGCCAATGTGGCCACGCGCGACGGTCTGACCAGCCTGTACGACCAGACCAGCTTTAAGCACAAGCTGAAGGAAGAGGTGGAGCGTCAGGTCCGTTACGGCGGTGTACTGAGCCTCGTCATGTTCGACATCGACCACTTCAAGAGCATTAACGATACCTATGGACACGCCGAGGGTGACGCGGTCCTGCGTAACGTGTCGGACATTCTGCGCAAACAGGTCCGTAAAATCGACACGGCTGCCCGTTACGGCGGGGAGGAGTTTGCCGTCATCCTGCCGGAGGTAGATGACAAGGCAGGCTTTATTTTTGCCGAGCGCCTGCGCCAAAAGGTGCAGGACTCGTTTGAAGAGGCGCCGTACAAGATTACGATTTCGCTGGGCGTTTATACCAACCCCAATGGTCAGGCCATCACGGCGGAAGAGTTTATCAAACGCGCCGACGCCCTGCTGTACGAGGCCAAGCGCGGCGGACGCAACCGGGTGTGCCCGCCCCAAGGCAAATAGACCGGACATCTATTAAAAAGCCCCCGCTTGCGGGGGCTTTTGCATTACCAGCCAAGGTCCAGCTTGGGCGTGGGCTCAGCCAGATAGAACCCCTGCATGTAGGGCACGTTCAGGCGCTTGCACAGCCACCAGATGGGCTTGTCCTCAATCTTTTCGGCAATCATTTTGATACCCAGTTCCTGCCCGCGGAGCATGACCTCGCGGAACTCGGTAATGTGCTGGGCATTGCCGTCGGAGATGCCTCGGAACTTGAGGCAGTCGACCTTCATATAATCGAACTTGAGCTGTTTGGCGGCCTCGACCGTTTTGACGCCGCCGCCAAAGTAGTCGACCGAGAACTTACAGCCCATGTCGCGCATTTCTTTAATAAAGCCCATGGCTTTCTGGTCTTCGATAATCTCGCGGCTGGCCAGCTCGAAGTTGAGGTACTCGGGGCGGATCTGCCCTTTGCTCATCCCCTCCATGAATACTTCCATGAACTTCATGCTGCTGAAGGCGCCGTAGGAGAGGTTAATGCTCAGCATGGCGCGTTTGCCTTGCGTGAAAATCTCCATGTGGCGGCGGATGGAGGCCACAATCACGGTATCGTCAATCTGCTGGATGAACCCGCGTTTGATAGCAACGGGAATCAC
Organism: Pseudomonadota bacterium; assembly: GCA_016125375.1. Classification (GTDB taxonomy): domain Bacteria; phylum Pseudomonadota; class Alphaproteobacteria; order UBA1280; family RI-95; genus RI-95. Next base: position 215,190 of record WGLU01000003.1, read on the forward strand.
ATCGCCCGGCATCAGGATGTTGCCTTCGGGGTCAACCACCCGCAACAGGGTTTCGTACATGACCTTCTTGTTGGTGGCCGTGTCGATAATGGGCTGGAAGTACAGGCGGATACGTTCGTCTTCCAGACATTGGGAAATCATATTGCCGCGGGCAACAAGCTCGGGGTCATCCTTGTCCATTTCCGACACCGGGCGGGAAAGCTTGTCCATGCCCGTAAATTCGGGCTTTTTATCTTCCTGATCCTCATCGGGCAGGACGTCTTCTGCGGTTTCTGGCAGAGCGTCACCTCTGCTTGCGGGTGCCTGTGGCAGGTCGTCTGCCGGACGGGCGGCCCCTTGCAGGTTCAGGTTACGGGTTGTGACGGGGCCAAAGATTTTTGATGCTTTGCCGTAGTTCCTAAAACCGCTACGGAAAACATTGGCTGCCTTGCTCATGCCTTCGCGGGACGGCATCAGCGGCGCTTTGGCGTTGCCGAATGCGCGGCGCAGCAGGCCAATAGCCACCAGGAACATCATAAAGGCAAAGGCACTGGCCACGCCCTTCATGATCATGGCGGAACGCTCGATGGTAGCCTGGGCGGCCTTCAGATCAATATAAAGCGCCGTCTGCCAGAGCGGGTGCCCCGGAATGTTTTCGATATATACGTAGACCTGTTTGGCGTTTTCGTCGTGGTAAACGCCAAAAACAGGGGCAACTGCGGCGAACAGCGGTGCATCAATCCCCATGGCATTTTGCGAGCGGACAACGGCACCAAACGATCCCTTGGGCCAGCTGACAACAATCACGTCCTTGTCGCCACTGCGGCGGGCAATCAACTGGCGGAGGTCGCTATTGTCGAACATGTGGGTGTTCAGGGCGGAGAAGGCACTCCGTGCCTCGTGCATATAGCCCACGTAGCCGAGCGACGCCCCACCCGCAATCACACGCTGTGTCACCAGCAGGTAGGTCTGGCCGTCAATTTGCTGCAGGGTGATATAGCTGTTCAGACCGGTGTTGTAGGCCTGCGCCAGCGCTTTACGCACGTGGAGCGGAATATCCCGCGATTTGAGCCCGGTGCTGACAAGGCGGCTGTCATTATCAAAAACATAGGCATCCAGTGAGCCTTCCGGCGCGACGCCGAACTCTTTAAGCGCCTGATCAACAGCAGGGTCGACGACCAGCAGGTCGGGATTTTTCATGATTTCCTGCAATGCGCCACTGATGCGGCGGTCATTGGTCAACCGGTCACTGATTTTCAGTTTGTCATTCAGCCAGTCAGCAACATCCGATGCCCGTTTGGGGGCCTCTTCGGCCAACTCATCACGCCAGCGGGTCTGATTGCTTTCCTTCAGGGCGCCCGTGCCCAAAAACGCACCGGCCAATGCCAGGCCGCCCAGAGCAATGGCTCCGGTGGCGAGCAAAATGTTGGTCAGGCGCTTTGTTGCAGCCATCAGGCGAGCGACTCCCGTTTATGTGACAGATAAAAAAGTCCTATGCGTCCGTGGCAGGCGGCGTACAGGTCGTGCCCGGCCAGCGCGCCCATGACAAAGCAAGAGAGATGCCAGTACCACAGCGGCGTATGCGTTTGTGGCAAAAGCGGTACAAGTGCCATCATCCCCAATCCGTAAAAACTGAACAGGATGCACCGCTCTGCGCCAAAGCGGATGGCATCGCGCGCGTAGGGGCTGCGGCGCGTACTTTCCACCAGCAAAATAAAGCCGGCGCAGATGACGGCCATCAGCGGGCCGTAAAACGGCAGAGTAAGCCCCGCCAGTAGCAAACCATGCACCACAATTGCGGAAATCCGGCTGAGCCAGCCAGCCGGTGCAAGCGCCAATTTATGGGGAAAACGCAGCCGTACCTTGTGCATGGGGTTGTTTTCTTTATTCTTTCATATGGTTATTTAGTTTATCGCGGGTTTTCCGCTGCTGTCAAAGTTTCTTGAGCTTTTTTCATAATGTTTACTCAGTATTAAACACTTTGTGTAAGCAGTTGCACAAAACGTTTAACGGAACGTTTAAATTAACTTGCCAGTATATTTTTAATGCATTGATTTATAATGATTTTGTGTTTGGCATGGGTCTTGCTGATATTAGGGCGTGGATGTTCCACGGACTGAGGTATCCCCGTACACTTAGTTTCTTGATTCTCAGGGGCCGCACGCAGCGGCCCCTTTTTTTAATCCTTATAGCCGTATTTTTGGATGCGGCGCTCCAGTGCCGGGCGGGAAATACCCAAAATGTCGCAGGCTTTGCCACGGTGACCACCCGTGTGCGCCAGTACGCGCAGTACATGCTGCTTTTCCACCTCTTCCAAAGACAGTGAGGGTGAGGACACCGGCTCGGTATTGCCGGTGGTTTGTTGGGAGGCTGCGGCGTTACTTAGCTCGACCAGCGAGGGGTCGATGACGTCATTGCGGGCGAGTGCCGCGGCCCGGGTGAGGGTGTTCTCCAGCTCGCGCACGTTGCCGGGCCAGTCGTAAGTGCGCAAATCCCGCATGGTTGCGGCATCGACACCACGGATGCTTTTGCCAAGCTTTGTGTTGATGCGCTGGATAAGGTGCCCGGTCAGCGCCTCGATATCATCCTTGCGGTCCCTTAGAGGGGGGAGGGTGATATCGATGACGCGCAGGCGGTAGAATAAATCTTCCCGGAAGCGCCCTTCGGTAATCATTTTCGGCAGGTTGCGGTGTGTTGCCGCAATAATCCGGGCGTTTGTCCGCAGGGTTTGTGTGCCGCCCACCCGTTCGAATGTACCCTCTTGCAGGACGCGCAGGAGTTTGGCCTGCAACGCGGGGGACATTTCACCAATCTCGTCCAAAAACAGGGTGCCGTTCTCGGCTGCCATGAACTTGCCTTCCTTCTGGGCAATGGCACCTGTGAATGCACCTTTTTCATGACCAAAGAGTTCCGATTCCATCAGTGTGTCGACAATCGCCGCGCAGTTAATCGCTACAAAAGCGCCGGTTTTTCCGCTGTAGTGGTGGATGGCGCGGGCAACCAGCTCCTTACCCGTGCCGGACTCGCCGGTCAGCAGAACAGTTGCATCGCTCTGGGACGCAACGGCGAGGCTCTTGGTGACTTCCAGAATCTTCTTGCTGGTGCCGACCAGTTTGGGTGTGTCCGATGCGGCGGCAGTTGTTGCCTGAACAGCGGTCTTGCCCGAGCGGTTCAGAACCTTGTTCAGCGTCGCGTCAAGCTGTTCAATGTCGATGGGCTTGTGGATATAGTCTTCGGCACCTGCCTTAATGGCTGCGACAGCCAGCTCCATATCATGCATGCCGGTAATCATCAGGATGGGCAGGCCGGGGAAGTTTTCCTTCACCCACGGAATGAGTTTGAGGCCGCTGGTATCCGGCAAGTGCTGGTCCAGCATCAACAGGCGCGGGCGGACTTTCTCCAGCAAGGCGCGCCCTTCCTCGCCGCTGTGGGCTGCTTTGCTTGTCAGCGCAATATCATCCAGATGCAGGCTCAGCATCTCGGCCAGTGAACGGTCGTCATCAATAATCACAACATCAGTTGCGGTCGGGCTCATGGGCGTTGTTTTTCCTTCCATTCAGCAGGGGTCAGGGCCCGTATCTGGAGCGCATGAATGCCACCGGGCGCAAAAGCGCCGTCCAGTGCCGCATAAACCATGCGGTGGCGGGCAACAAGGGGCTTGCCGTCAAAAGCCTCCGAGACAATGAACAGTGCAAAGTGGCTGCCGCCATGCTCGCGCGCGCCTGCGTGGCCGGCATGCTTATGACTGTCATCCCGCACCTCAAGGTGCGTCGGGCGCAGGCTTTGCAAGCTGGCTTTTATGGCGTCGAGCATATATGATTCCTTCTCGTTCTTACGTCGAGTGTAACAAAAACAACCCCGTTGGACACGCCATGAAAATCGTTTCCTGGAACGTCAATTCCATCCGCGCCCGCCATGACATTGTGACCGAGTGGCTGGATGGCCACAAGCCGGACCTGCTCTGCCTGCAGGAAACCAAGGTCAAGGACGAGGATTTCCCCCAGCAGGCTTTTGCCGACAGGGGATATAACCTGTATATCCACGGGCAGCCTGCCTACAACGGCGTGGCGTTTTTCGCCAAAGCACCGGTGGAGTCGCTGGTGTATGGTATGCCCGGGCAGCATGATGATGGCCAGCAGAAGCGTTTTATCGCAGGCACGTTCGGCGGTGTGCACGTTATCAATATTTATGCACCGAACGGTCAAACGCCGGAGGCGCCTGCCTTTGCCTATAAGCGGGACTGGTACGTCACCCTGAATGCCTATCTGGAAAAAGCCGTCAAAGATTACAAACATGTTCTGATCTGTGGGGACTTTAACATTGCCCCGTCAGATGATGATGTGCACGACCCTAAAAAGTTGCTGGGTACCTGTGGCTTCCATCCGGAGGAGCATGTCTGGTTCGGGCAAGTGATGGGTAAGGGGCTGACTGATGTAGTGCGCCAGCACCAGCCGGCTGGCAAGCTCTATAGTTGGTGGGATTACCGGCAGGGCGCGCTGGAAAAGGACCGCGGCATGCGCATTGACCATATTCTGACCACACCTGCGCTGGCGGTACATTGCACGGCGGCTTATGTGGATAAGGAACCGCGTCTCCTGGAAAAACCTTCTGACCACGCACCCGTCGTGGCCGAGTTCACCCTGTCTTGAGATAACACGAAAAGGCGCTTATTACATAAGCGCCTTTCCCAAATTCTTTACGGCAGCCTTGCAGCAGCCGGGAAGCCTTACTTCATTTTGGCTTCGCGGAAGACAACGTGCTTGCGGGCAACCGGATCGTATTTGCGCAGTTCAAGCTTTTCAGTCGCGGTTTTGGGGTTCTTTTTAGTCGTGTAGAAGAACCCGGTATCCGCGCTGGATACCAGCTTGATGTACTGACTGTTGGTGCGTTTTGCCACGGTTCTATACCTCATTAAAAAATAGTGACCTGTTCTATAACGTATTTTGTGCCGGCATGTAAAGGCTATTTTGGCATCTTTGTGCGGAAGGTGTGTCTCCAAACATCGGACATAGGTTAAAAGTGTGAATGTTACCCCTTAGTGGGTATTTAATAACTATTTGAAATCATTATAATAAATAACATAAACCACCTTAACGTGTAGCAATTTATTGCGCTCTATAACCAACGTGACAGCCTGTACCCAGCAGTAACGATGGAGGAACGTGCATAATGAAGGCACATACCCAATACGCGCTGGTTCTGGCTGGTGGACAGACTCTGGTGCGCGCTGGCATAGCCGCCCTGCTCACGCAGGCGGGTCATACGGTGTTGGCCCAACCGGAGAGTGCCGAGGCGCTGATGTCTTTCCTGACGCAGAACCCGCACACACCACTGGTTGTAATGGATGAAGCCACAGCCGGTATGGCCACATTGGGCGGTCTGAAAAGCATGATTGGCCTGTATGCCGGGCCCAAGTTCCTGTTGCTGGTAGATCCTGAACGGGCGGACGTTATTCGTGCGGCTTTTCAGGCTGGCTGGCATGGTGTTGCGCCGAAAACGGCAGCGCCTGAGGCTTTTCTGGGTGTTGTGGACCTGATTATGCGTGGCGAGAGCGTGTTCCCCAGCCGCATTATGCAGGGCCGCCGCGACAGTATGGACGATTCCTCCGTACGCCTTACCCCGCGGGAGGAGGAAATTGTCCTCTGTCTTGCCCGGGGATGCTCCAATAAAGAGATTGCCCGCGAGCTGGACGTTGCCGAAGGCACCGTAAAAGTACACGTGAAGGCGATTCTTAAAAAGCTGAACCTGACGAACCGCACGCAGGTCGCTATTTACGCCCATGACCGGGGGTTTGTTTAATCCTGACCCTCGTGGTCCTTGATGTGTTTTGACGGTGGCGCGGACGATCCGTCCGGCCGTTTGATGAGCTGAGAGAAAATCAGGAAACCGACAATAGCAAAAACAATCACCACAACAATCATGCGGATGGCATTTTCGTAACTGCGGGCGGAGACAATGACGATAAACGTCATAATCGCCATGGGCAGTAGAATAGCGTACAGCCACCAATACTGCTTGAAGTGGTCGGAAAAGCTTTCGTTGCCCATGTCCTGCCACCCTTTGCCCGTGCTGGCACCGCTGGATTTGCCCCGGTTCTGGACAAACTTGCGGTATCCGGCGCGTACGCGGGCCTGCAGCCCGACCATGGGGTCTTCCATGATGCGCTGTGCGCCGTCAAAGGTAGCCATAATTTCCTCTACGCTCCAGAATACACCGGCGTTTGCACGCTTTTGAATGTTTTCCGATGCCAGGATTTCATCCTCAAGGAGCGAGGCCCAACCCTTGTAGTAGTTTTTGTAGATTGCATCTCCGCTGCCAAAGGCAAGAGCACCCAGCGGCTGGCCGGTGCCCAGCTCAAGCAGCTTGTCGTGTGGAAGCGGGGCCAGATAGATACGGGCCTTTTCCCATTTCTCATCACTCGTAAAGGGCTCTTCCCATGCCTTAAGGGCGCCGAGCAAGCCATCAAACTGTTTGAGGAGGTTGTTCTCGCGGAAGACGATTCTGTCCGGAATCGCACCGTCGTTGTACAAAATGGGGTCATGGCTGGTCTTCATCAGCCACGCTGTCCAGTACGACACATCGTGCAGGCCCGCATTGTGCAGCTTCTCTTCCACCTTGCTTGCCGGTGCGTGGCGCCGTCCGTCCAGTGATGTGTTGGCCAGCAGATTCTCGAATGTGGGCAATGGGCTGTTCTGCAGGAATGTGCGCAGGTAGCGGCTGGCAACGGTCCATGTATGCGCGGGTGGGTCCATGGCCGTACCGTCCGGCTTAAAGTGGCTATTAAGGCCTTCAAGGGCCGCACGCAAACGGATGTAGACCAGGCGTATGGCATGCTCAATATCGTGGAAGCGCGCGTACTCGGCACTCTCGGTGGCCAGTTTTTGCAAGACAAGCGGGCGAAAGAACTTCAGATAAATCAAGGCGCCGCCAATGCTCTGCTCGGTGACTGCGTGGACGCATTCAATCTCGTAGGTGCTCCAGAACTCTACCGGCAGGCGCGAAAGCAGAACCAGCGCTTTCAGGTGGTGCCACTGATGCACGCGCAGGCCTTCCTCACCAACCAGTGCGTCACTGTTCAGCAGGTAGTATTCGCGCAGCAGTTCCTGCGCGCGCCCTTTGTCGAAAGACATTTCTGACGCCACGTGGTGGTACCGGAAAAAAGTCAGCTTCTCCTGCGGGTAACGCTCGTCAAAACTACAGCTTTTCTTGGCTTCCTCTCGCGCTTCCGGCAGGTATTCATTGTGCCCTTCCTGACAGCGGAAGTACAAAAGCTGCGACAGGGTGAACGCCATCAGCTTGTTGTTGGGGTCGTCCTTACGGCCATTCCGCAGGATAAGGATGGCATCACCAATTTTATCCTGTGCCAGGCTCTGTAATGATTTTTTGATCCGCTGCATGCTGGGCATGGGAATGTTCCATGCCGCCATATGCATGGTGGCCTCTTCAACCTCCTGAAAGAGCAGGCAGTAAAGGCGCAGCATCGGATCGCTCATGGCAGCTGTAACGCTGGGATCCAGATCAATATCTTTGGGCACGTTCAGGAACGGGCTTGTAATAGAGGCATCATCAAAAAGCAGGCCCAGGCCTGTTTTGGCGGGGTCGATAATCTTCTCCGGCTTTTGTGCGTCTTCATCCGCGGGCTTGGCATTTTTATCAGCCATGCGTTGTGCGGTTTCTTTTGCCGCTGCCAGGGCTGCAATCTCCTCGTCAGACCCGACATTCACGATAATCTGTTCATCCGGGCTCAGCTTGCTCGGGTCTTGTAACGCGGGGGGCAATTCACGCTGGTTTTGGGCAGGTTGCGCATTTTCCTGCCCTTTTACAGGCAGGCGTTTGATGCGGGCGGTGGCTGCATAGCGGTCAATGTCGGCCTTCACCGCGTCACCAAGGTTGGCCAGCAACCTGTTTACCGTAGGGTGCAGACTAAAGTCCGGATAAGGCATTGCATACGGCGTGGGCAGCTGGGGGGGCATAAAGCCACGTCGCCCGGCCAGCATGTCAGCCATATTGCTGCGAATCAGGTCGAGCTGACGCTTAAACTCAGCGGCCATGGCCTGACCTCCCGCGCGGGCTGTGGGGCATCTGCGCTGTATGCAGGCGCTCCAGCTCGTATTTCACCAGATCCGTCAAGGCGCTCAGGGGCACGGCACCGGCACCTACCTTTACCCCGTTCACATACAGGGCAGGGGGAGCTGTTTCGCCAAGCTCTTTGGCCTGCAGGGCATCGGCATCCAGCTCGCGGTAGAACTGGCGGGCATTGTCGCGGATTTCATGCTGTACGTTTGGCAGTTCAACGCCCAGTTTGATGAGCTGGTCGTTGTAGGTGGTCTCCTCGATGGTCTCCAGATCGCGCAGGCGGTGGCGATACTCCCAGAACTTGCCCTCCTTCTGGGCAAGCTTGCCAAAAATAGCCGCGGTGTTGGTCGGGTTGTAAATGTCGGTCGGCAGGTATTTGTGCACCAGCCGCACCTCATCCCCGAACTGGGCGGAAACATTGTCCACCGCCTTCACCACATCCATGCAGGGGCGGCAGCTAAGGTCGGTCATCTCTATAATCGTGACCGGGGCATTTTCTGGCCCGAAAGTGGGGTTGTGGGTATAAAGCGGAATGTCCTTGCGGCTGGCCATGGCGCTTTTGGCAATCTCGGAGCTGAGTGCCGGAGGCAGGTTGTCGAAGACAACGCCGTGGTGGATTTCCCGCTTGCGCATACTGACGGAGCCACCAACACTAATAACGCGACGCAGGGCATCCTCGCGTTGCTGGGGCGTTACGGGTACGGGCTCCATACTGCGTGCATAGCCAACAATTGTCAGGATTGACATGATGACCCAAACGAGGACAGCAGCATAGGACCGGACCCCTGAAAAAAGGCCGGATATGAGCGGCGCCGCACGTTGCGGCGTGTGCTGGTGGACAATGACCCGCACGGCCGGATGGAGCCTCCTGCTCTCGTTTGTTCTTGTTTTCTTGCTCTTTAGTATATGGGGAGGGGCAAAAATCGGGTACTGGATATTTGCTTTTTTAACAATCACATGTGGGGCGGTGTTGCCTCCGTGCATGAGTTGCGGTAAAACGCCTAGACAAGATTTTAGAAAAAGGACACAGCCATGACCTTTGTCGTAACCGAAAAGTGCATCAAATGCCGCTACACCGACTGTGTAGACGTGTGCCCGGTTGATTGTTTCTACGAAGGTGAGAACATGCTCGTCATCAACCCGGACGAGTGCATTGATTGTGGCGTCTGTGAGCCTGAATGCCCTATCGAGGCCATCAAGTCCGAGGAGGAGTTGGCGGCGGGCGAGGAAAAATGGCTGGATATCAACACCAAATACGCTGCCATCTGGCCTAATCTGACCAAAAGCAAGGGCGGCATGCCCGATGCGGATGCCTGGGCAGAAAAGGGCAATAAGGCCGAACTCTTCAGCGAGAAACCGGGTACCGGGAATAAAGAATAGGAGAAACCCCCGCAATGCGGGGGTTTTCTACAAGCTGTTATAGATTTTCATATAGGCCTTGAGCATCGCGCGGAAGGGGAAGTTCTTCTGCACGTACGGGCGCGTGCTCATGGAACGTCCCTGGCGGTAGGTCGCGTCGTTCAGGAGCTTGTCAAAGGCCGTTGTTGCCAGTTGATTATCGTCGTAGAGCACAACCCCGCAGCGGTTACCGTTGGTCAGCACCAACGCGCTGGGTGCGGGAGATAGGATGACCGGAAGGCCGGCGCTCATGGCTTCCAGCACTGTTGCGTGGCGGTTTTCAATGCCACCCATCAGGATGAACAGATCGCAGGCGCGCAAATAATCCTCCGGGTTGCCGACGGCCTCAAGCATGTGCACGTAGGCTCCGGCACCCTTAGCTGTCGCGGCCTGTATCACGTCCGCAGCGTAGGTTTTATCAACCGCATTGCCAATCAGCAGCAACTGACGCTTTTCACTGAGCGGCAGACATTTTTCAAGCGCGCTCAACTGGTTATTCTCCGGGCTGATGTCGGCCATACAGCAAATCAGGGTCGCCTTCTCTGGCAGGCCAAGACCGCGGCGGATGGGCCGTTTGGACAGAACGGGTTTGAACTGTTCCGTATCAATGCCTTCCGGCACCAGCACAACGTTGTTCAGGCCCTTTTTCTTGGCAATTTCCAGCAGGTGTGCGGAGTGCACAACCAATGGGGTGAGGTTTTGCAGGGCTTTGTAGTGCTGGCGGCGTTGCCACGGGCTGAGGTCGTGCCCGTCCAGAGCTTCCGCGTCCCACAGGCGGCCGATGGCTGTCAGGCGAATCCTGCGCGCATACAGCGCAAGTTTACTGGCTGGCCATGCCACATCCACAAGGTGGACAACGTCAATGGTTGGGTCTTGGGCAACCAGCGTTTTGAACCCTTCCAGCAGGCAATCCTTCCAGAACTGCCAACCCACGGTCATGGGTGCGTAATGCAGCTTGATTTCGGGGTGGAGGCCGTCGAGCGCGCTGGCACCTGTGGCGCCGATATACAGCGATACCTTTATCCCCGCCGTCCGCATGGCCAGCGCCAGCGTTCCCGCCTGCTTGAGCTGCGGGAAGTTTGCGCCGTCCGGGCATACGAGGAGGATATGTAATTTTTCCATTATGCGCAAAATTACCACAAAAAAAGGGGGGGAGCCAGACGGCTCTCCCCCAAACGCTTAGAAGGTGTGCAGAGCAATCAGCTCCCCGGTTTCGGCATTGATTTCCGCTGCAGTGAGCAGATTATCATCGGACTTGCCGCAGCCGGTGTCCAGGCAGGTGATGCCGTTCTTTGTCCAGGGGGTTTCGGTATTGCTTCGGCCGTAGTGGTGGCCGACGTAGACCGAAAACCCTTCCGGTGCGCGCTGCAGGGCATTGCCATGACGGGCCTTGCGGACCAGCATGTTGCCGAGCATGACGTGCGGTGCTTCCACATCACGCAGATCGGCGGTGTAAACACCACGGACCATCTGGATGCGGTCAGCATGACGCAGAGAGCGCATCATCGCCGGGTGGAAGCCACCGTGAGCGAAGAAGGCGCGCCCGATGCGCACAAAGTACGGGCTGCTGTGGTACAGGTTGATGATGCCCAGCACCAGCTGATGGAAGGGGTCATGACCATCCATGGTGTGGTCACGGGTACTCTCCCAGTACTGGTGGAGCTGTTCGAGTGTTGCAAGGCGTTCTTTCTTTCCCGGCAGCTTGGGGCTTGGAGCCTTGCCAAGCTGGAATGCCAGGAACTGCTTGAGGAAGACCACAAGGTCCCGTTCGTGATTGGCTTTGAGCACAGTCACATCGGAACGTTTGGCTTCTTCGAGCATCAGCTGGGCGGTGCCGACAATGTCGCCACACCCATCAACGTAGTCGCCTGCAAACACCCGATGATCGACTGCGGCATAGGCCGACGAGGCCAATAGCCGCTCAAGGCGCTCTTTATTGCCGTGGATATCGCCAATGTAGAGCACCCGTTTGATCGGGTGGTTGAACATGATAAACCTCGGGTTCGAGAAGAGAAGAGAGGTCGCAAAAGGGCATCCGCTCCATAGGAACGGGCAAAAGGGAGGGAAGATACCCTTGCGGTTACATACATTGATGTGGGGGAATTATACGGCTAAAACAAGCCTTAAAAGTACCAACGTCCGTGCTTAGAGCGTCTCGGCGTCCATGATTTTCTTTTTCAGCCAGACGGCAAAATCCGGGCTCATCCGCTCCAGCGATCCTGCAAACTTCAGCATCTCGTCGCGCAGGGACGGATTTTTGAAGTCATTGATGAGCAGGCCTTCAATGGTTGCGCCTGCATCCTCGAGCATTTCACGGGCCTTCTTCACCTTCTCGCGCGGGGTGCTGCCTGCCAGCATGACCAGCACGGTACGGGTGGCCGCAGCGGCCATCAGCACGGGGTCAACGTTATAGCGGTTGTAGGCATTAATCGGCGTGGTGTCGATGACGATATGGTCAAAGTGCCGCTCAAGGTTGGTCAGGAAGTAGTTGGCACGGGTCACATCGCGCAGGTACTGCACGCTCATGTCGTCGCGCGGGGCGGACATGAAGAACAGGTTGGGCACATCGGTGACCTCGGTCACCAGGTCGAGCAACGGCTCGTTAATCTGGCGTTCGGACAGGCGCCATGCAAAGCGCTCGGCATTAAAACTGGTCGACAGGTGCGTGTCACGCATGTTCAGGTCAACGAGCAGGGTTTTCTGGCCGTTGTCAGCGCTGCGCAGCGCCATGATATGCGCAAAGGTGGACGTTCCCTCGCCGGAGGTCGCCGCTGTAACAACCAGACTACCCCGTTTAGCCGACAGGGCTTGACGGTGAATCCGGTTGATTTCTGTAAACGCGGTCGGTTGAATGACCGCAAGTTTGTTTTTCTCTGTCATGGCCATATTTGTACCACAAACGGCTACGCACCCGCATCACTTTTTTGTGCGTCTGCGCCAAGGTGACGGTACAAAGTCGTCCGCCCAATACCTAATACCTGCGCCGCCCGCGTCAGGTTTCCGCTCATGCGGGAAACCACGTGTGCGGTATAGGCTTCCTGTAGCAAATCCAGCGTCGGCAGAGAGTCCGGCGGGTAGGTGTTGAACACATCAAAAATATTGCCGCCCTGTTCCGGTGCGTCCGGATTGAGGTCCGTCACGTCGATGCGGTCACTATCGGTCATGATGACGGCGCGGTGGATATGATTCTCCAACTGGCGGACGTTACCCGGCCACGGTTGGCTGACCAGCCATTCGACCGCCGCCTTGGTTAGCACTTTTTGCGGGATGTTTTCCTGCGCACACAAGCGCGCGGTAAAGTGCTGTGCCAGTGCCGGGATGTCGCTGCGCCGGTCCTCCAGCGCGGGTACAAAAATCGGCAGGACGTGAATCCGGTAGTACAGGTCTTCCCGGAAGGTGCCCAGTTTCACCATTTCGCTCAGGTTCCGGTGTGTGGCCGTTACCAGTCGTACATTGACTTTGGTTGCCCTGTTGCTGCCGATGGGCTCAACCTCGCGCTCTTGCAGCACGCGCAGCAGACGCGTCTGCGCCGGGAGCTCCAACTCACCGATTTCGTCCAGAAAAACCGTGCCGCCGTCCGCTTCCTTGAACTTGCCGACGCGTTTTTCGGTCGCACCGGTAAAGGCACCACGTTCATGGCCGAACAGGGTGCTTTCAATCAGGTTGGGGGGGATGGCTCCGCAGTCGACCACAATGAACGGTGCTTCCCGGCGGGAAGAGTTGTCGTGAATGGCCCGTGCCATCAACTCCTTACCGGTACCAGAGGCACCTTGCAGGCACACGGTAATATCGCTACCGGCGGCTCGGCGTAACTGACTGAACAGCCGCTGCATTTTTTCAGATGTGCCAATCAGGTCGGTAAAATCGGTCTGATGTTCAACCTGACGGGAAAGCCTGCCCACTTCATTACGCAAAGCGGTGCGCTCCAGCGCATTGCGTAGGGTAATTTCCAGCCGCGGGCCATCTACGGGTTTGGTCATAAAATCTGCCGCGCCCAGCTTCATGGCCTCTACGGCGCTTTTGATACTGCCGTGACCGGTCAGGATAACAACGGGCACATTTTCGGCCAGCTCGCGCATGGTCCGCAACAGTGTCAGCCCGTCCATACCGGGCATCATCAGGTCTACCAGCAGCACGTCCGGTCGTGTGACTTCCTGTTGCAGGGTGCTGATGACGTCGTATCCGTTGCTAAAGGTGCGGCTTTCGATACCCTGCAGTGACAGCTGCATGGCAACCAGCTCGCGCATGGGTTTTTCGTCATCTACAACATATACAAGTCTTGGCATGTACTTCACGCTCAGGTTGTTTTTATCGTCAACCTAACCAGTGAGGCACGAAAAAACCCCCTCGACAAGAGGGGGTTTAGTCACAAGGGCTTATATCCCCATTTTGGGCATGGCCGTTAACCTGCCTTGGTCAATTTTCACATCCCCCATATTGGGCATGCGACCAATGATTTTCAGGCCGATTTCACGGCGGATTTCATCATCTGTCCGCAGGGATGTGTCCAGTTTCGACTTGAGGGCAATCAATGTCAGGCTCAGCAGACCCGCCAGTACGATGCTCGCCAAAAGGTAAGACATATGCTGTTCCATTTCCGGATTCTCGTTCTCCAGCATCGGAGGCAGGGGGAACTTGACCGTCGGGGTCGCGCTGCGGCTTTGTTTCTCGCTCAGGACCTTGTCAAAGTCCTCTTTGGCCAGACCATACTGGGTCTGGATTTTCTGAATCTCGAACTCGGCGGCTGCCATGCGGGCAATGTTCTCGTCACTGTCGGCTTTACCGCTACGGGTCACTTCCACTTTCAGGGCATCGTAATTTGCCTTGGCCTTGTTCAGGCGGGCAGACAGCTCGCGCAGCTGGCGTTCCAGAAACTCCTGTGTCTCATCGGCGCTGAAGCGCTCTCCTGCATTGATCTCGTCAATAAAGTTCAGGGCCAGTTGCTCCAGAACGGTCGTGATACCGGCACGGGTGGTGCTGCGGTAGTAAATCTCGATCAGGTCGTCGCCAATGGTTTGCAGGTGGATGTTGCGGGCGGCCTGGGCAATTTTCTGGTTGCGCTCGTCGGAGGAAGCACCGTCCAGCAGCAGGCCGGCGGCGCGCAGGGTATCCCCAACCACGTTGGCGGATTTGATGGTCTGGCGCAGCAGGTTGGTTTTATCCGGATCGGAAATGTTCTGCAACAGCGGCGGATTTGTCGCGGCATTCTGGATTTGAATGGTGGTGCGCGCTGTGTACATGGCAGGCGTATTGGCGCTGTAAATCACGGCCAGTGTGGGCAAAATCAAGAACGGCAGAACAAGTGCGTAGCGGTTACGCCAAAAAATACCGAACAAGGTAAAAAAGGTGTTCATAGTGACCGTAAAGCTCCTGCGGGGCCTGTGTTTGATTGTTAGCTAAAAAACGTCTTTAATATAACCGACTTATAGGGTAAGTGTAAGCCCTAAGTTGCCGTCAGGCGATAATTTCTGCGCCTTTGCATATATGTTTGCCACCAAAAAACAAGAACAGGGTTGCCGTCGATGCTCCGTAACAGACATGCCAAAATCTTGGCCACACTCGGGCCGGCCAGTGCCGATTATGAAGTGATGAAAAAACTGGTTGCCGCTGGGGTGGACGCCTTCCGTCTGAACTTCAGCCACGGCAGCCACGACGACCATCGCCGTAACGTTGCCAATATTCGCAAAATCGAAGCCGAGCTCGGGACGCCGATTGCCATTCTGCAGGATTTGCAGGGCCCCAAAATCCGTATCGGCACCTTTGCAGATGATAAACCCCAGATGCTTAAATCCGGTGACCGCTTTACGCTGGACAGCGACAAAACCCCCGGTGACCATAAGCGCGTTTATATGCCCCATCCGGAGATTCTGAAGGTTCTGCAAGTTGGCGACCCCGTGTACATCAACGACGGTCTGGTCCGTTTGAAGGTGGTCAAAAAAGGTGACGGATTTGTAACCTGCGACGTCACAGCCGGTGGTGCGGTTTCCAACCGCAAAGGGGTGAACCTGCCGGGCGTTGACCTGCCCATGTCGGCCATGACGCCCAAAGACCACGAGGATTTGAAACTCGGCCTTGAGCTGAATGTGGACTGGGTTGCCCTGTCCTTTGTCCAGCGTCCGGAAGACGTGCACGAGCTGCGCGGCATTGTGGGGAACAAGGTTGGTGTGATGGCTAAAATCGAAATGCCGAATGCCGTTGCCCGCCTGGACCAGATTATCCCGCTCTGCGACGCGATTATGATTGCCCGCGGTGACTTGGGCGTGGAAATGCCCATCGAGGAAGTTCCCCCCATTCAGAAAAAAATCATCCGCAAGTGCCGCGAGCAGG
Source organism: Pseudomonadota bacterium (assembly GCA_016125375.1). GTDB lineage: Bacteria > Pseudomonadota > Alphaproteobacteria > UBA1280 > RI-95 > RI-95. The sequence continues at coordinate 230,970 of WGLU01000003.1, forward strand.
GCAAACCGGTGATTGCGGCCACGCAAATGCTCGAGAGTATGACCCAGAACCCGTCACCGACGCGGGCGGAGGCCTCCGACGTTGCCAACGCCGCCTACGAGGGCGCTGATGTACTGATGCTTTCGGCCGAAAGTGCGTCCGGCAAGTACCCCGTAGAGGCTGTGGCGATGATGGACAGCATCATCAAACGGGTGGAAAACTCCTCCGCATGGCGGCCGCTGATGGACGCCCGCCACCCTGAACCGGAGCCGGAAATCGGCGACAGCATTACCAGCGCCGCCCATATGGTGGCGGAATCTGTGGATGCCTGCTGCATCGTCACCTTCACCTCCAGCGGGTCGACGGCTGTGCGGATGAGCCGCCAACGCCCCATTCAACCGGTCCTGATGCTGACGCCGAACCTGAATACCGCCCGCCGGCTGGTTTTGGGTTGGGGCCTGCACTGCCGCGTTGCGCAAGACCCGACCAATCTGGATGAAATGGTTTCTATCGCCGTCGAATGTGTCCGCGCCGAAGGGCTGGGCGACCATGGCCGCCACGTGGTCCTGACCGCAGGGGTACCGTTCGGCGTACCCGGCAGCACCAATATGCTGCGGGTTGTAACGCTGGCCTGATACTTTGTCGAAACTCCTTGAAGCGGCAGCCGGACTGTACTAGTCTGGCTGCCGATTTCTGCGTTCACTTTTTTTCTGACACCACTCCGCATTTTCCCGTGCAACAGGAGGCCATCCATGCACGCTCTTTCCACCTATATCACCCGCAAGGTGTTCTGGCTGGCGTATGCCGGCATCAACGTTCTTGCGGCGTTCCTCATCGGCGCTGCCGTGACGACCAAGATGGGCAACGGCTGGGATGCCGCTATTGCTTATCTGGCCGCTATCGGTGTGCTGATGCTGCCGATCATCTGGTTCCGCAAGAAGGTTCTGGCTGACAAGCTGACGCATGCCAGCGAGCTGTACGTGGCGTCGAGCCAGTGCATGCTCGGCGGCTTCTACTGGAGCCTGTACCTGATGCCCGAAGGCAGCACTGTCTGGTACTTCTGGCTTGGCGTCATCTGGCTGGGTCTTGGCCTGTTCCGGCTGATGCAGATGCCGAAGCACATCGAGCGCGCGCGCCAGTGGGCCGAAACCGATGCCCGCCTTGCCGAGCTGCGCCGCAAGATCGACGAGGAGCTGCAAGGCTTTGACCGTGGCCAGCGCGGCGCCCAGATGGCGCAGCAGCCCAACAAGGACAAGGCGCAGGCGCCGTCGGTGCTGGACCCCATCCTGAAAGACATCCGCGACGCTGATGCGGCGAAGGATGACCCCAAGGACAAAACCCCGTGACGCTCCTGCGTGTTCTGTGGTGGCTGCTTGTGCCAACGGCACAGGCAGCCATTCACTTCCTCGCCTTTGGCTGGTTATACCAGCTGGTATGCGGGGCCACGGATGATGGCGCCCTTCTTTGGGGAGGTTTTACCCTGTACTGGGTTGCCTCCGTTGGCCTGATGGCACTGGCTCACGTGTATTTGTTGCGTAAGGCCGGCCAATGGGCATCTGTCTGGTATATGAGTGCGCTCGCCTCTGTTGCTGCCGGCCTGTGGGCCGTGGCTGCGACCGCGGTTGTGCCCGGTGATGTTTTCGCCGCCCTCTTTGCCTGCGGGTGTTTACTGGTTGCGCTGGTCTACGCGCAGATTTATGTGTACGCCACACGTCCCAAAGCCGATTAACGAAAAAAGCCCCCGCATGACGGGGGCTTTTTGTTTTTATCGCTTGTCTGCCAGATGGCGTTCGAGGGCGCTCAAAATCCGTGCATGCACGTCTTCCGGCGAGCCACGGCCATCCACCACCACACAGCGGTGGGTGTTGTGGGCGGCAATATCCAGAAAACCCTGGCGCACCCGTTCGTGAAAACTCACGTCCAGTTGCTCGAAGCGGCTCTCGTGGGCACTGCCTTCGCGGGCGAGGGCGCGGCCAAGACCATCCTCAACGGGCATATCCAGCACGATGGTCAGGTCGGGCAGCGTGTCGGCTACCACAAGGTCTGCCAGCAGGGCCATGGCTTCGGCGCTGACGCCGCGGCCACAGGCCTGATAGACCATGTTGGAGTCGACAAACCGGTCGCTCAGGACCCAGTCGCCGTTGTCCAGCGCCGGGCGGATGACATTCTGCAACAGCTCGTTGCGTGCGGCCATGAACAGCAGGGCTTCGGTCAGGGCGTCCCAGTTGCCGCTGTCCTGCTCGACCAGCAGCTTGCGCAGCAAGGCGGAACGTGCGCAGCCGCCGGGGTCGCGCGTAGCGGTTACATGGTGGCCTTTGGATTCCAGAAAACGGCGCAGCAGTTGGAGCTGGGTGCTCTTGCCGCAGCCTTCGCCACCTTCAAACGTCACGAAAAAACCGCTTTTGCGGGGATGAGGCATAGGCGCCTCCATGGTCATGGGGGGGATTACGAAATGGAAAAGGAATACAAGTTAACAGTGGGGCCACTGTACGCAAGCTTTACGTATACAACAAGGGGTGTGGTCACAAAAAAAGAGCCCCCTCGAAAGGGGGCTCAATACGCGGTTGTTCAGGCTGCCAGCAGGGTGGCCGTTTCCTCCATCACCTTCATCAGGTGCTTGGGGTCGGGCCGCGGGCGGTCCATCACATGGGTCATGCTGATCTGGTACTTGCCGTCGAAGGCCTCGTTGAAGGCGTTCGCCGCGTCCACCAGCGTCATGTTGTCGGTGAAGTACAGCTGGGCTGCTTCCTCCGGGCTCATGAACCGCATCAGCGGAATGGTCACCGTGGTCAGGAAGGCGCGCAGCTCGGCCTTGTCCGCATCACCCAGGGGGGCGATGTAGTGCCGCAGCACTTCCGAGTCGACTTTGTAGGGGGCATGCAGCAGCGCGATGTTGATGATCGCACGTTCGGTTGCGTGTGCAGTGTTCATGGTGAACTCCAAAAGAGAGGGGGAACAGGGAACGGAAGATACGTCGTATGAATCGACCTAAATCACATAGGCAGGATTTCAGGCACGTTCAAGGGCTGTTGTGTGCAGATATATTTTTTAAGGGATTATGTTGCACCATCCGCTTGTGTTTGTAACAATTCTGACCAAATGAAAAGCGACCACCAATTTATGCGGTGCCATGACTATGACCGAGGTCATAAACGAGTTTACTCATGAAGGCGTAACCCTGAGCGTACGGGACAGGGGCACGGGCCCTGTGGTTGCCGTCATTTCCGGCTGGGGGTACGGCTCTTTGATGGGTGAGGTGGCCTTCGGCACCCTGCGCGATGCGGGCTACCGCGTCATCACGTTCGATCTGCCCGGTACGGGTTGTCTGAAGGATAGGAGCGCATTCGTACATATTCCCCGCCTTTCCCGCGCCGTCGCCGGTTATCTGCGTGCGCAGAATGCAGCGGGGGCGACGGTTGTCGGACACTCTTTCGGGACGCTGGTCGCGCAGGAGATGGCCCTGTCCGAGGATGATGTAGTCGGCCGTCTTGTTTTGGTATCACCGGTTGCGGGCGTCGGGGGCATCATGCCCGACATGAATGCCGCCATGGACATGCTGGGCCGTCTGATGTCCGGCCAGTCCGGTCTGCTGACGTTCCTGTTCCCGCCATCGTATCTGGGCAAGCTCAAAACAACGCTGGGCGACGTGTTTGAAGAGCTGGAGCGACCCGCCTCCAGCGCGGCGCTTTCCGGTCAGGTGTGGGCGGCAACGCGCTGGAGCACCTTTGGCAGATTGCAGAGCATGTATCAGGATGTGCTCATCCTCCACGGGGACAAGGACCCTCTGTCGCCGCTGCACGGTGCGCAAAGTCTGGCCCGACAAATCCCCAAAGCCAAGCTCCAGGTGCTGGAAAAGTGCGGTTATCTGCCCTTTATCGAATGTAAAAAAGAGACGCTCGGTGCCCTGAGCGCCTTCCTGCCGAGCGCAAAATAAGCCCCCGTCAGCGAATTGGTCTGAAAGCCTTACCCCTGCCATCATAAGATGTAGAGACAAGAGGGACGCAAACGTTTGCGCAGAAAAAACGATGAAAGGCGTCCCATAAGATGGAACTGCTTTCCCTGTTGGGCCATAACGGTCAGAAAACGCATATCTCTGACGATTGGCACAAAGCTTACGGCATCAGCCACCTGATTGCGCGGCTGACCCTCAAGCGTACCGAACATCATGCACTCGCCAGTATGGAGGCCGACACCAAAGACGCGCAGCTGCGCCTGTCTATGGAAATTGCGGCTTTGAAGGCTGAGATTACCGAATGGCTGATTAAACGCCCGATGCCCGATGGCTCGTGGATTGACCCGCCCGCCCTGCATCCGTCGCTGGTCACGCAGCTTTCGTCACTAGATGTGGATGACAGGCAATTGCCCGCCAAGGCCACGCTGATTGTGCGGGACTATTGGTTCGGCGTTGTCGTGCCAAGGTTGGCCAATGACGAACCGGTGCTTAATGGCTCCACCTTCCGCAAGATGTGCGATGAGTTGGTGGCCGAGGCAAAAGCCGCCCGCAAGAGGCGCGCGACCAAACTGGTACGGCTGGTCAAATAACGTCTCTTAGATTACGCGCCGCCGCGGGGCTTATCGCGGCGGTTTTTTCTGTCGGTACTTTTATCCTTACGGAAAGGTTTGCCGCCGTCTTTGCCTTTGCGCGCAAAAGGCTTGTCGCTACCGCCGCCTGCACTGTCGTCACGCTTGCGGAAAGGCTTGCCGCTGCCTTGTGCGGGCTTGGCGCTGCCGTCAGCACCTCTGAAGTCTTTTCTGTACTGGCCGTCACGGTCCTTGCGCTCGCCGCCGCCGGTGCTGTCATCCCGCTTGCGGAAAGGCCTGCCACCGCCGCCTTGTGATGGTCTGGAGCTGCCGTCAGCACTTCTGAAGTCTTTTCTGTACTGGCCGTCACGGTCCTTGCGCTCGCCGCCGCCGGTGCTGTCATCCCGCTTGCGGAAAGGCCTGCCACCGCCACCCTGTGCCGGTTTAGAGCTGCCATCGGTGCTTCTGAAATCTTTTCTGCGCTGACCGTCGCGGTCGGTGCGTTCCCCGCTACCGCTGCTGTCATCACGTTTGCGGAAAGGTCTGCGGCCGCCTTTTTTGTTGTCCATATCGCGGCGGCGCGCACGGTCCGGGCGCCCCTGGAAGCGGGATGGTTTGTCTAAAGCTGACAGGTCCTCGATTTCACCGAGGGCAAATGTCAGTTTTCCAATTTCGGGGGAGGCTTCAATCAGCGTCACCGTAATATGGTCGCCGGTTTTGTAACGGGTGTGGGTGCGGCGTCCCGTCAGGGTCTGGGTGCGCGGGTCATAGTCAAACCGGTCAGCGCCCATGTATGACATGGGGATGAGGCCTTCCGCCACGCCTTTGTCGATGCTCACAAACAGGCCAAACTTCATCACGCTGCTGACGCGGGCCTCAAAGAAACTGCCGATATCCTTGCCATAAAAACGGGCGGTCAGACGGTCAACAGCTTCCCACTCGGCAAGCTGTGCCTTGCGCTCGGTGAGTGAGATATGCTCTGCAATGGCGCCAAAACGGCTGGCCGGTGTTTTCAGGGCGCCTTTACCTGCAAGGCCGAGGTTTTTAATCAGGCTGCGGTGGACAATCAGGTCGCTGTAACGGCGGATCGGTGAGGTAAAGTGCGCATAGCTGTGCAGCGCCAGACCAAAGTGGCCGACGTTGGCCGGGTCATAGCGCGCCTGTTGCTGGCTGCGCAGAATCATCTGGAACATGCCTTCGCTGTCTTCCTGCTTTTTGGCCAGCAGAATAACCTTCTGGATTTGCTCCGGCGTAATGTTGCCCTTTGTCGGCACGGCAATGCCGTGAGGCTTGAGCTGGATGGACAGATTCTCCAGCCGCTCCGGTGACGGGGAGGGGTGCACGCGGTACAGGCAGGGCGCGCCTTTGCTCTCCAGCGCTTTGGCGGCAGCTACGTTGGCCAGAATCATCATCTCCTCAATCAGCATGTGTGCGTGTTTGCGCTGGCGGCGGATAATCTCATGAATCTCCCCATGCGGGCCGACAATCACCTTCTTCTCCGGTACGTCCAGATCCAGCGCACCGCGCCCGTCGCGTGCTTTGAGGAGGATTTTAAACGCCGCATGCAAAGGCTTGAGCGTGCTGTCCCACACGCCGCTGCACATATGGTCGGGGTTGCCGTCGATAGCGTCCTGCACCTGTTCGTAGGTCAGGCGCGCGGCAGAGTGAATGACAGCACGTACGAAGCGGAAGTCTTTCATCTCGCCGTCCTTGTCGATGTACATGTGCACGGCAAGGGTGGGGCGGTCTTCACGCGGGCGCAGCGAACAGAGGTTGTTGGAGATGCGCTCCGGCAGCATCGGCACCACCCTGTCGGGGAAGTACACCGAGTTGCCGCGGGTAAAGGCCTCTTTATCCAGTTCGCTGCCCTCGCGGATGTAATGGGCAACGTCGGCAATGGCGACAACGATGTGGTAACCGCCGTTCTCCCATTCCTCCGCCCACACGGCGTCGTCAAAGTCCTTGGCGTCGGCACCGTCGATGGTCACGATGGGCAGCTTGCGCAGGTCTTCACGCTCGCGTACTTCGCTCTTGTCCAGCGTATCGGGCAGGCCTTCGGCTTCGTCCAGCACTTCCTGCGGGAAAACGTGCGGAATATTGTGGTTGTGGATGGCAATCAGGCTCTCCAGCCCTTTGCTGTCCTCGCCCAGCACGTCCAGTACTTCGACTGTAGGCGGCATGTGCGGGTTGTCCTGCGGCAGGGGCTTGGCCAGCAGCACGCTGCCGTCACTGAGCTTGTGTTTGGCAATGTCATCCGCCGTGACCAAAAACAGGCGCGGGACCATATTAGGGTTCAAGGGTGTCAGGTGGCCGGGGTGACCGGGGGCGGTGCCGTAGAATGTACCCAGCACAGTAAAGGTACCTTTGCCGGCCATCTTCTGCATGACGCGGGCGAGGAAGTTGTTGGGCTGAATCTCGCGCAGCTCCACAAGGGCGCGTTCGCCGACGGTCAGATCGGTACCGTCTTCCATGATAATCTGGGCGTTACGCTCGCGGTGTTTGGGGTCAACGGCCTCGGCAATCAGCAGGCCATCGCTGTCGGTTGCGGTGACTTCCACCACAATGCTGCGGGGCAGTTCCGCATGCAGGCGTACAATGGCGCCGGCGTAGGCCAGCTGGCCGTTCTCGGCCATCTCGCGCAGCATGTCCCTAAAGTCGCGGCGCTGGGCGCCCTTCAGGTTAAAGCGGCGGATAAGTTCCTTGCGCTCCATGCTGCCGCCTTTTTCTTTAAGGATGGCCAGAACCTCCCGCATGGTGGGGAGAGAAGGTGTCGTGTACGAAGATTTACTCATAAAAATACTAACTTAAAACTTTAAAACGATGAGCCCGGTTGCTTGAGGAAGTCAGCTTCTTCGGGCGTGGTCGGGCGTTCCAATATGAGGTTGCGGTGCGGGAACCGGCCAAACTTTTCAATAATACCGTAATGCGCCTCGGCGAATTTCAGGTTGTTGGCAATACCCAGTTCAGCAAATAACTGCACCGATTTTTTCTGTAGATTCAAACTTTCCGCATGCATGAACGGCATGTAAAGGAACACGCGTTCCTTTTTGGCAAGCTTGCGGTCAAAACCCCGTTCTATGGCCATTACTGCCGTATGGCAGGCGGCACTGTCGGTGGCGAAGGCATCTGCCGTATCACGGAAGATATTCCGCGGGAACTGGTCAAGCACGATGGTCAGAGCCAGTGCGCCTTCCGGACTTTTCATCCAGCCGGACAGGCTGCCCGTTTTGGCGGCTTTGTAGGTCGGCAGGAACCGGTCCTTTATCTTGTCGTCAAAGGTGGGGTCTTTGTCGAACCACTTTGGCTCGTGCTGCGGGGAGAACCAGAAATCAAGGACGGTATTGGGCGTAACAATCATTCCACGGCCATTTTTTGTGTTCTTCGGTGCCGGTTGCTGGCAAGCAGGTTCGACAGCAGCAACGCAAACTCACCTCCTACAATAACATAGGCGCCGCTCAGGTATCCATACCCCATCCATAAAAGCTGCACAGGCATAAAGGCATAGCGGATGCGTTGGGTATTGCTTTGGGTTTCCCCCAGCCGGGCGATGATAAAGGCCAGCATCGGCAACAGGTCAGACGGCGCTTTGTACATGAACCACGTACCGCAGGCAATCACGGTCAGCGCAAAGCCCACACGCAGCTTTTTCACGCGCGGACTGTCATGCTCGGGCAGGGCGGCCATCAGCAGACAATTGATGCCGACCATGGAACTGACGAGGGCACCGGTAAAAGCTTGCTCGGACAGCAGGTAGTAGACGAATGGCAGACAGCTCGCGGCATTGATAAGCAGGAACATGCGACGTCTGCGTACATGGAACATTTTCAGCGCAACAAGGTAGCCCATGATGCAGGCCAGTGCGGGCAGATGGTCCATCACGAAGGTGATCATTACCGGAAGTCCTTGAAAATAAATACGACTGCCAGAACAAGCAGGCCAAACCCGACCAGATGATTCCAGCTGATTTTTTCATTAAATACCACAATGGCAAACACACTGAAAACCAATAGCGTTATGACTTCCTGAATGGTTTTCAGTTGCACCAGATTAAACTGCCCGTGGCCGATGCGGTTGGCGGGCACCGCTAGACAGTACTCGACCAGTGCAATCCCCCAGCTCACCAAAATGACCGCCCACAAAGGGGCGGCCTTGAACTTGAGGTGTCCGTACCATGCGACGGTCATAAAAATGTTCGACGCAAGCAGCAGCAGAACGGTGGTCATGATGCCTTCGTGGCAGCCTTTCCTTTAGCGGATGTTTTCTTGGCCGGTGCCTTTTTCTTGGCAGCAGGCTTTTTGGGTGCAGCTTTTTTAGCCGGCGCTTTTGTAGCTGCTGCGGGCTTGGCGCTGTCTTTGGCTGTTGCCGGCGGGTCCTGCCAGCCACAATCGGGTACCACGCACTTGCGGATGGTGCCCTGGCGTTTGGTGTCCTTCTCCGCCGTGTAGCTGGCGCCGCACTGCGGGCAGGGCTTGGCGACCGGCTTGTCCCAGAAGGCAAAGTCGCATTTGGGGTAGCTGCCGCAGCCGTAGAATACCTTGCCGCGACGGGATACTTTTTCCATGATTTTTCCGGTGCTGCATTTCGGGCAGGTAAAGCCGGTATCTTTGGGTTCGGCCTTGGGCGCTGCGGACGCGGCATCGCCACCGGCAGTATTACCGGGCAGGTTTTCGATATAGCGGCACTCGGGGTAGCGGCTGCAGCCCTTAAAGCGGCCATAGCGGCCAAGACGGATAATCAGCTCGCCTTCCTTACATTGCGGACAGGTTTCGCCTGTGCGTTCGGAGGTTACATCGCTCTTCTTGACCGAGGTCATCTTCTCGTCAACGGTGGATTTGAACGGCGACCAGAAGTCCCCCAGCAACGGCTTCCAACCGCGTTCGCCGCGGGATACGGCGTCCAGATCATCTTCCAGATTGGCAGTAAAGTCATAGTCCACGTAGGTGGCAAAGTGCTCGACCAGGAACTTGTTCACAATACGGCCCACATCCTCGGGGAAGAAGCGGCGTTTTTCGTTCCGCACATAACCGCGGTCCAACAGGGTTGAGACAATGCTCGCGTAGGTGGAGGGGCGGCCGATGCCGCGCTCTTCCAGCGCCTTCACCAGCGAGGCATCGCTGTAACGGGGCGGGGGTTCGGTAAAGTGCTGCTCTGGCTTGAGCTCTTTCAGGCTCAGTTTGTCACCTTCGGCCACTTGCGGCAGGACGGCTTCGTCAAGGTCGTCGCTCTGGTTGTCGTCCAGCCCTTCGCGGTAGACTTTCAAAAAGCCCGGGAAGGTGATGACGCTGCCCGACGCGCGGAAGGCCTGCTTGCCGTCGGCAGTTGCCAGCGTCAGCGATGTCTGTGCCAGTTTGGCCGGTGCCATTTGGCTGGCGACGGTACGCTTCCAGATCAGTTCGTACAGTTTGGCCTGATCTGCTTCCAGCTCGCCTTTCAGGTCGTTCGGCAGCTTGCCGCTGTCGGTCGGGCGGACGGCTTCGTGCGCCTCTTGGGCGTTCTTGGTTTTGTTCTTATAAAAGTTCGGGCTCTCCGGCACATAGTCGCCGCCGTATACTTTGGCGATGGTGCCGCGCAGGTTGGCCAGCGCGTCGTTCGACAGGGTTACACTGTCCGTACGCATGTAAGTGATGTGACCGGCCTCGTAAAGGCGCTGGGCAAGGTTCATGGTCTTGCGGGTGGTAAAGCCCAGCTTGCGGCTGGCTTCCTGTTGCAGGGTCGATGTGGTAAAGGGCGGTGCCGCGCGGCGGGAGACGTCTTTCTGCTCCACTTTCGCCACGCTGTAGGTGCCGGCCTGCAAGGCTTTAACGGCAGCGTCCGCCTGCGTTTGCGACGTCAGGGAGAACTTCTCCACCTTGTCCCCGTTCAGGGTGTACAAACGGCCCGTGAGCGGTTCGTTCTTGGTGGTGGCGAACAGGCCGTCGATGCTCCAGTATTCTTCGGCCTTGAAGGCTTCGATTTCGGCTTCGCGGTCGCAAATCATCCGCAGGGCGACGGATTGCACGCGGCCTGCGGACAGGCCCGGGCGCACCTTGCGCCACAGCAGCGGCGACAGGTTAAAGCCCACCAGATAGTCCAGTGCGCGGCGCGCCTGTTGGGCGTTGACCAAATCCATGCTCAGGTCACGCGGGTGGGCGATGGCCTTTTGGATGGCGGTCTTGGTGATTTCGTGGAACTCAACGCGTTTAACGTCAATCTTACCGAGCTTATTGCGCTTTTTAATCTCTTCCAGCACGTGCCAGCTAATGGCCTCGCCCTCGCGGTCGGGGTCGGTTGCGAGGTACAGGGTGTCGGCGTCTTTGAGGGCCTTGATGATGGCGGTGATGTGTTTTTCGCTCTCTTTCGGCACGCTGTAGTGCATGGCGAACTCTTGCTCGGGGTCTACGGAGCCGTCTTTGCTGGGCAGGTCGCGCACGTGGCCGAAGGAGGCGAGGACTGTATAGTCCTTACCCAGATATTTATTGATGGTTTTTGCCTTCGCTGGCGACTCGACCACCACAACTTTCATTGGCCAGATACCCCGTATTGTCTTGTAAAACGCCTTATAGGGATACGTGGATTATTGGCGATATGCAAGCGCCGTTATATAAAAAAGCGCACCCCTTTTTAAGCCAGCAGGCGCACGCGGTTGCCGGGCAGCCGCTCCAGTTTGCCATCCAGTTCCAGAACGGTCAGTCTGGATGCGACCTCGGCCTCACTCAAACCCGATTGTCGGATGAGGGTATCCATTTCCACGGGCGTTGTGCCCAGCAGGGTTTCAAAATCCCCGGATGTTGCAGGGGTAGGGTCATCGAATAGCAGGGACTGTTCGTCCTCCTCCCGCGTGTACAGACGTATCTGGCGCGGCGTGGGCGCATATGCCAGCAAATCCGGTAAGGCGTCCAGATGGCTCAGGATATCCTCGGCACTTTCCACCAGCAGGGCGCCCTGTTTAATCATGTGGTTGGGCCCCTTGGCACGCGGGTCGGACGGATGACCGGGCACGGCCATCACCTCGCGCCCGTACTCCCCTGCATATTGGGCGGTAATCAGCGTGCCGGAATGGCGGTCGCACTCAAGCACCACAACAGCGTGGCTCATGCCGGCAATCAGGCGGTTGCGCCGCGGAAAGTGCGATGCGTTGGCAGGTGCGCCCGGGGCGTACTCGGTCAGGAGGCATCCCTTTTGCGCGAGCTGATGGTACAGGGGTGCATTTTCCGGCGGATAAATATGGTCGATGCCACCACCAAGGACGGCAATCGTGCCGCCCGGGGTATCCAGCGCACCCGTGTGCGCGGCAGTGTCTATCCCCCGCGCCATACCGGAGCTGACACACCATCCGGCATCGCCAAGGGCGCGGGCAAGCTCGGTGGTAAACCGCTGGCCCGCCGCACTGGCACCGCGGGTGCCGACAAGGGCAATCTGCTTGCGGTTCAGAAGCGCCGGGTTGCCCAGCGCTGTCAGCACGGGCGGGGTATCGCTGATCTGGTGGAGCAGGGCAGGGTAGTCGTCATCATCATCGAACACAAAGCGGGCGCCGATTTTCTGCAGGGTTTGCAGCTCGCGCTCAACAGACTCGGTAGATGGGGCTTTTAAAGGCACTTTCCTGCCGCGGCTGAGCTCCGGCAGGGCAGCCAGGGCCTTCTGCGCGTTGCCGTACTTTGCCAACAACTGGCGGTACAGCACCGGCCCCACCTGCGGGGTGCGGATAAGCCTGAGGCGGGCAATCTGGTCGGTGCTTAAAACCATGCGGGTTCCTTTTTCCTCATCAAGCGGACAATATGCCGCCGGTAGACGAAAAGTACAATCCCCGCCACGAAAAGAGACGCAAACAGCTCATATGCAGGTGCCCCATGCAGGAAGAGCATCATCGGCAACACACAGACCGTACCAATGCTGGCCAAAGGCGGACGGCGGCTGGTCAGGGTCAGCGCCAGCCATAAAATACCGCACAAAATGGCAGAAGAGGGGTTGAGCGCCAGCAGCCCGCCGAAGACCGGGCTAAAGGTAAGCGTTGTCTTAAAGCGCCCCAACGGCGGGAAAAAGTGTCCGGCAATGCCTGCAACAAACGCCAGTGTTGGTAAAAAAGGGTTTTCGCTCAGGCTGAGGGCAAGCACAACGCTCAGGCTGCATTTGGCCATTTCCAGAATCGCCGTTGCGAGGGCCAGCCTGTGCCGCCCCGTCTGCCAGATGACGAAAGGCGGCACATTTGCCGTGCCCGGACTATCCATTTGCGTGTTGGCGAACAGCACCATCATGATGCGGCCGAACGGCACGCTGCCAAAGAGCCACGCAAGAAGGGGCAGAAGAATGGTTTCCGGTGTCATATCCGCAGTATGGCGTGCTATGCTGGCGGGGTAAACAGGGGAGTTGAGATGATGAAAAAACTTTTACTGAGCGCCGGATTAGTTCTGTTTGCTATGCCGGTTGCCCAGGCGCAGGAAGCTTTTTCCGACTATAAGAACATGCAGCGCAATATGCAGCGGACGCCCTTGCGGATGAAGCCGGCCGGAGAGTCCGAACCCCGGCGGAGCAAACATATCGAGCGCCCGGCAGGACTGACACAGGAAGAAGAGTTCCAGCGCCAACGGGACGAGTACAACACCCGTATGGAGCGCCGCCGCACCAGCCGTATCGGCAAGGGCCGCCCGTCCAAGCAGAAGGAGTCCGGCTTCTTTGACTGGCTGGGTTTTTAAATTTCGGGGTTGTTATTCCGTCAAGGTCCCCCCAACTTCAAAGAACAGGTACGATACGACGGGAGAGAATAATGACCGGATGCCGCATTACCTATACCGATGTGAAGGAACGCCTGCCTGAGTTTCCGGAGGCTTTGGCCGCCCTGCCGCAACAGCCGGACGGCACCCGCAAGGCCTTTGGGTTCAGTGATCCGGAAGACGGGCAGTGCCATGCTGTCATGGGAACCTTCGATGCGGACGGCAACGTGATTTATCTGGCAGCTATCAGTATCCCCGAAGAAACCCGGCAGGATGTTGCCGATAAAATGACCGGCGCGGGTATGACCCGTATGGAGATGCTCCCGGCGATTGACATGATCGCCCGCGAGCGCGAAGCCCGTAAAGAGGGCTGCTGTATCGAGGATACCATTCCCGAAGTTGATCCGACGCAGGACGCGCCTGTCCGCTAGCCCCGCAGGGCATCCAGCACACTTTGCAGAATCAGGGCAGCCGCAACGCTGTCCAGATGTTCCTTGATGTCTTTCTTGCTGGCGCGGGTCTGGCGTCCCGTGCGCTGCTCGAAAAGGCTGCGCTCGGCAGCAGCGGTAGACAAACGCTCATCCCACAACAGAACCGGCAGGCCCAGCTCATCTTCCACCAGCTTGGCAAAGTTCAGACTGCGGTCGGCGCTGGCGCCTTGCGAGCCGTCCATCATCAATGGCAGGCCGACAACGATACATGTGATGTTCTCGGTGGTAATCAGCGTGCCAAGGGCCTGCTTGTCCTGACCCCATTTGGTCCGGCGGATAGTGGTGCGCGGACTGGCAATGGTCCGTAGGGCATCACATACGGCGATGCCGAGCGTTTTTTCGCCAACGTCGAGGCAGAGGATTTTTCCGGTTTGGGGCAGGTCTTGCGCCTTGCGTGTGGGCATGAATGGTGCTATTTCTGTAAGCCGTTTTTAACGTATCGCGCAAATCTAGCAAAGAGACGCCATTATGTCGACAATTGATATTGATCTGGTAGCCCGTCTGGCTGACCTGTCCCGCCTTGAGTTCAGCGAAGCGGAAAAGAAAACCCTGCAGGGTGAGATTGGCCGTATTCTGGACTTTATTTCCGTGCTGGAAGAAGTAAATACCGACGGGGTGTCGCCGATGTCGAGCACCATGTCTGCCGAAACCACCCGTGCCCGCGAGGACGTGGTGACCGAAGAAGATAAACGCGACGCCTACCTGAAAATTGCCCCCGCTTCCGAGATGGGCTTTTACGTTGTGCCCCGCGTGGTCGAGTAAGGAGTGGAACCGATGGATCTGATTAAACTGGGGCTGAAAGAGGCCGCCGACCTGCTGAAGAAACGCGAAATCTCTTCAGTCGAACTGACCAAAGCCTGTATGGACCGCATCAACAGCCGCAACGAGCGGCTGAATGCGTTTGTAACCATTACCGAAGACAAGGCGCTGGAAATGGCACAACGCTCCGACAAACGCCTCAAGGAAGGCAATGCCCGCCTGATCGAGGGTGTGCCGCTGGGCATGAAAGACCTGTTCTGCACCGAAGGCGTGCTGACCACGGCCTGCTCGCACATTCTGGACGGCTTTGTGCCCCCTTACGAGTCCACCGTTTCTGCAAACCTGTGGAAAGCGGGTGGCGTGCTGGTTGGTAAAACCAACATGGACGAGTTCGCCATGGGTTCCTCCAACGAGACCTCCTACTACGGCCCCGTCCGCAACCCGTGGGACGAATCCCGCACCTGCGGCGGCTCTTCCGGCGGTTCGGCCGCTGCCGTTGCCGACTATATGTGCATGGGCGCGACCGGTTCCGATACCGGCGGCTCCATCCGCCAGCCGTCGGCCTTTGCCGGCATCGTGGGGATGAAACCAACCTACGGACGCTGCTCCCGTTACGGGATGGTGGCCTTTGCCTCCAGTCTGGACCAAGCAGGCGCCATGTGCCGCAACGTGGAAGACACAGCCCTGATGCTGCGCGCCATGTCCGGCTTTGACCCGATGGATTCCACCAGCGTGGATATGCCGATCGAGAACTACGACCAGAACCTCGACAAGCTGACCCTGAAAGGTCTGCGCATCGGTCTGCCGAAGGAATACTTCATCAAGGAACTGGACCCCGAGGTAAAAGCGATTGTGGACGCTGCTGTCGCCCGCTTTACCAAAGAGGGTGCCGAGGTGGTGGAGGTATCCCTGCCGCATACCAAATACGCCGTGCCTGTGTACTACATCATTGCGCCTGCCGAGGCGACCTCCAACCTGGCCCGTTACGACGGTATGCGTTTCGGTCTGCGCATCGAGGGTGAAAACCTTGCCGACACCTACCGCAAGAGCCGCTCCAAAGGCTTTGGCTGGGAAGTCAAACGCCGGATTATGATTGGGAACTACACCCTGTCGTCCGGTTACTACGACGCCTACTACACCAAGGCACAGCGTGTGCGCGCCCTGATTGCGAAGGACTTTGCCGACGCCTTTACCCAGTGCGACGTTATCTTTACCCCCACCACGCCGACGCCGGCCTTTAAGCTGGGTGAAAAGATCAGCGACCCGATTCAGATGTTCCTGAACGACGTGTTTACCACGGGCGCCTCGCTGGCTGGTCTGCCCGGTATTTCCGTGCCGGCCGGTATGGTTGGCGGTATGCCTGTCGGCATCCAGATTCTGGGCAAGCCTTTTGCCGAACAGCATCTGCTGCAGGTTGCATGGGCACACGAGAAAATGACCGCGTTTGCCGCGCTGGATGTTAAGGCTGCTTAAGGGAGAAAAAACAATGTTGCGTCAAGATTACGAACTGGTTGTCGGTCTGGAAGTTCACGCCCAAGTGAGCACCCAGTCCAAGCTGTTCTCCGGCAGCAGCACGGCTTTTGGTGCCGAGCCCAATACGCAGACCTGCCCTATTGATTTGGGTATGCCGGGCGTTTTGCCTGTGCTGAACGATAAAGTGGTCGAAGCTGCTGTACGTACAGGTTTGGCCCTGAACGCGCACATCAACAAAACCAGCGTGTTCGCCCGTAAGAACTACTTCTATCCGGACCTGCCGAAAGGCTACCAGATCTCCCAGTACGACCTGCCGATTGTGGAGCATGGCCGTATGACCGTTGATCTGGAAGACGGCTCCAGCAAGGAAATCGGCATTACCCGCATCCACATTGAAGAGGATGCCGGTAAATCCGTGCACGACATCGGCGACGAAAAAGTGTCGCACGTCGACCTCAACCGCGCCGGTGTGCCGCTGATGGAAATCGTCTCCGAGCCGGATATCCGCACGGCGGAAGAGGCGGGCGCCTACGTTAAAAAGCTCCGCGCCATCCTGCGCTTCCTCGAAGTGTGCGACGGTAACATGGAGCAGGGTTCCATGCGTTGCGACGCCAACGTCTCTGTTCGTAAACGCGGCGAGACCAAGTTCGGCACCCGTACCGAGATTAAAAACCTCAACTCCATCCGCAACATTGTCCGCGCGATCGAGTACGAAGCCGAACGTCAGGTAGAAGCCATCGAGAACGGTGAAAAGATTTATCAGGAAACCCGCCTGTGGGACGCCGGTAAAAACATCACCCGCAGCATGCGTGGCAAGGAAAATGCGCATGACTACCGCTACTTCCCGGATCCTGACCTGCTGCCCCTGCGCCTGAAAGAGGATGATATCGAGGCATGGAAGAAAACCCTGCCCGAGTTGCCGGACCAGCTGAAGGACCGCTTTATGCGTGACTACAGCCTGAACAATTACGATGCCGCTGTCCTGAGTGGCTCGCGCGAGTCCGCCCGCTTCTTTGAAGCGGCGCTCGAAGGTGGTCGTGACCCTAAACTGGTTGCCAACTGGATTATGGTGGAGCTGTTCGGTGCGCTGAACAAGTCCGGTAAGGACATCACTGAATCTCCGGTTTCTCCGGCACAGCTGGGCCAACTGGTCGGTCTGATTGAAAAGAACACCATCAGCGGTAAAATCGCTAAAACCGTGTTCGAGGAGATGTTGCAAAGCTCTGCCGACCCGGAGGAAATCGTCAAAGCCAAAGGGCTGGTGCAGATTACCGACACCGGTGCCATTGAAAAGGCGATTGACGACATCATGGCCGCCAACGCCGATCAGGTTGCCGACTTCCGCAGTGGTAACGAGCGCGTATACGGCTGGTTTGTCGGTCAGGTCATGAAGGCGACGCAGGGTAAAGCCAACCCCGCCATGCTGAACGACTTGCTGCGCAAAAAGCTGCAAGGCTGAGTCCGAGAACGCCCCCGCAGAAGCGGGGGCGTCTTTTTTAGCGTTGACACCCCTTGAAAGGGTGTTGTATACAGACTATCTGTTCGCTTGAACTTATATCTCACTTTTTCTCGTTTCCCCGTCCAACCCCCTCTATGCGCGTTAAGCGCACTGTGTTTGCGGTGATGGTTGTTATGCGTATGCGCCCATGCCTGGTGGCTGTTGCTTCCCTCCCCGTTGCCACTGTTCGCATGGTTGATAGCATCCCCGAATGCCCAGTTAGGCGCATCAGGTCCCGAAAGGGAATGACACCATCACCGCCATGTCTTACAAAAAGAAAAACGACCCTCGCTTCCCTCAGCGAAACTTAGCCCGCCGCAAGGCGGGCTTTTTCTTTTGGTCTTGGCACAGGCTTTGCTAGCATAAATCCACTTGCCATAAAAAAGAGGATATCCCGCGTGGAAGGTAACTATCTCAAACAGGTCCGTGACCAGTACGAAGACTATCCCTATCCCTATCGTGATCCCCAGGATGAGAAAAAGCGCCTCGTCAATACAGCGCTGGACGGACTGGCATACCTGAATCACCATGTTTATGGTGGCAAGAAGGATTTTAAAAATAACTTCAATGTGTTAATCGCTGGTGGCGGCACAGGTGACAGCCTGGTTTATCTGGCCGAGCAACTCCGTGAAATACCAAATGCCACCGTCACCTATCTGGACCTCTCCACCGCCTCTATGGCTATCGCGCAGGAACGCGCCAAGGTGCGTGGTCTGACCAACATCGACTGGCATCATATGTCTTTGCTGGATGTGGCAAAAATCGGCAAAAAATTCGACTATATCAACTGCAGCGGTGTACTCCACCATTTGGAATCTCCCGATGCCGGCCTTAAAGCGCTTGCAGGTGTCCTAAAACCCGACGGTGCCATCGGTATTATGGTTTACGCGCAGTATGGCCGGACAGCCATCTACCAGATGCAGGACCTCATGCGTTTGATTAACGAGCCGGATACACCAGCTGCTGAGAAAGTTGCCCGCACGAAAAGTGTCATGTCGCAGTTGCCACCTGATAATTTGTTCCGCCAGCAGTCCAATATCTGGCAAGCTGAGATCCAGCGAAACGGGGATATTGGTATTTATGACCTGTTGCTGCATTCTACTGACCGTGCCTATACAGTCCCGGAATTGTATGAGTGGACCGCAAAGGTCGGCCTCAAGGTTGGTCGTTTCAGTGGCCTGTTGGGGTATGGTCTTGTTTATCGTCCTGAGTTTGTCTTTGGTCGTGACCCTGAAGTGATGGCACTGATTAATGAAAAGGACCTCTCTATCCAGCAAGCCATCGCAGAATTGGCGCACAGCAATATCGCGCGTCATATCTTCTACGCGTGCAGAGATGAAGTAGCTAGACCATCAGTCGATGAGACAGATATGGTCCCATTCTTCCATATGCAATTTCTGCATGGCCCAGAGTTGGCTAAGCAAGTGATGCCAGATCAACCGCTGGCGCTGCAAACTCCCGCATCGGGTCTGCGTATCACGCTGCCGTACTCGCCGTATTTGAAGGATGTTCTTCATCACTTGGATGGTCAGAATACATTCGGTGAGATTTTAGCAGCTGTTTCAAAGGCGCATCCTGCTTCAGCTAAAGAAGATATACGTTCTGTCTTGGCACATCTGTATGACCGTCTTGAAGATGGCGACATGATGCTCTGCCGTCATAAGTCTGTTCCGGCATTTGAGGCCGAACGCAACTTGCAACTCCGTGTGGCATAGAGGAAAGGGCTGCGTCATGAAAGGTAACTACCTTAAAGAAGTACGTGACCAGTATGAGGATTATCCGTACCCGTATCGGGATCCCAAAGATGAGAAAAAACGCCTCCTTATAACCGTAACCGACAGCTTGCCGATGATTAATCACTATGTTTACGGCGGCAAGCAGACATTCCGGAATTTTGAGGTGCTAGTCGCGGGAGGCGGTACCGGTGATTCCACTATTTATCTGGCCGAGCAATTAAGAGGGATTCCTGATGCTAAAGTAACGTATGTAGATCTATCTTCTGCCTCCATGGAGATAGCACGTGCACGTGCCAAAGATCGCAAGTTGTTTAATATTGAATGGCATCAGATGTCATTATTGGATGTAGGACAACTGGAGAAAAAATTCGACTTTATTAATTGCACGGGTGTGCTCCACCATCTGGCTTCTCCTGAGGCGGGCTTGAGGGCGCTGGAAAGTGTTATGAAACCAGATGGTGCCATGGCCCTGATGGTATATGGGCATTACGGAAGGGCTGCTATTTATCAGATGCAGGAGCTTCTGAAGAGGATCAATGACCGAGACATGTCGGCAGCCCAGAAAGTGGGGATTGCTAAGAAGGTATTGCCTTTGTTACCACAGAGCAATTTGTTCCGAATGCAGGCCAGGTGGATGAATGAGTTGGGCCGGAACGGTGACATCGGTCTGTATGATTTACTCCTGCACTCTACTGACCGCGCCTATACGGTGCCTCAGCTATATGATTGGCTTGCAACCGCCAGTTTGACAATTACACGGTTCTGTTGCGATATCGGCCAACATTTGCGTTACATGCCAGAGTCCGTTTTTGGCAGAGATGCAAGTTTGCTGGCGCATATTAAATCATTGCCGCTGCCTCGTCAGCAGGCTATTGCCGAGGTTGCACACTCGAATATGATCAAACACGCTTTCTTTGCAACACGCGGGAAGAAAGAGGCTGCTACTCCTAAAGACGAGGATATGGTGCCATGCTTCTTTATGAACGTGGTAGATGGTGCGACCATATCAAAGCGGCTTAATGCAAGCGCGGGAGAGGGTATTCAGGTAGATATAGGCAGGGAAGTAAAAGTCAGTATAAAAGCGGAACGGTTTACAGCGGATATCTTCCGTCAAATTGATGGCCAGAGGACGATTGGCAAGATTTTCGATGAGGTGCAGGCAAAGCACAAAGAAGCTAAAAGAGAGGAAATTCGTATGGCGTTTGATCGCATATACACGCAGTTTGAACTTGTCGATGCGCTGGTCCTCCGTCACAAGTCTGTACCCGAGTTCCCGTCGCTGACAGCCATGCAACAGCGTGTTGCCAAGAAGAAAGGCCGCTAATGCAAACAGCCCCCGTGAGGGGGCTGTGTCGTTTAGAGAATGGTTTTGTACACGTTCACCATGCGGACCTTGGCTTTTTCCGCATGGCTGAGGCGCAGGCCGACCGCTTTATAGAACGCATTTGCGGCGATGCCCTGAGGCGTTTTGACCAGCAACGTGTGCTGGGTGCGTCGCTTGGCATCCGCCTTGAGATGGGCAATCAACTGCCTGCCGTGACCTTGGCCGTGGCAGGCACTGTCGATGCAGATCTCATGCAGGGTGGTTTGACCATCCAGACGGTGTAATGCCCGCATGAAGCCGATGACGGTGCCGCCGGCCTTGAGGACGCAGAGAACGTAGCGAGTATCCTTTGTGCCACGTTTGACGTAGTCGTCGAAAACACTGCGCATCAGAAAGCCGAAGCCTTCGCGGTTGGCCTTCTGGTTGACGATGCGCTTGCAGTCGGCATAGTCGCCGCTGCGCGCGGGCGAAATGGTAACGGACATGGGGAAGCTCCATGCATGGGAAAAGGAACGGGTGAATAACCGTACCTCCCTATCTGGGGCGCAGGCGGGTGAGTTTCAAGAAAAGAAAAAGGCGGCCGTAGCCGCCTTTAACGGAAGAAGTATTTATTCGTCGGTGCCGAACATGCTCTTGATGCTGCTGCCGATGCCTTTCAGCCCGGTGGTGATGTCATCTTTAATGCCCATCACTTTTTCTTTCATCTTAGCAACGTCCTGCGTAGACAGTGCGGCAACGCTGCCCATGATCGGCGTCATGACTTGCTGAACAGCTTCTGCCAGTGTGGCACCGTCTTTTTGCGCGCCAATGTCTTTCAGGATGATCTCGGGCACATCAAAAGATGCTTTGCCGCCTTTGCCTGCCAGGCTGGCACCCATGGCAACCTTGGTGTTTTTGATTTCTACACGGTCAATCTGAACCTTTTTGCCGTGCGCAGGCGCTTTGGCGGGGGCTGCTTCTGCTGTTTTTTGTGCAGGGGCGGCATTTTGGCTGCCAGTGAACTTGGCAATATTGCCCATGATTGTGTCGATGTTGGTGCCCTTCTCGCTCATTTCGTAGGAGATGGCGGGGCTATCGATATTGACCTTTTCAACACGGATGCGGTCGCTCAGGACGGAAGCGGGGACGAGTTTGACTTCAATCTTGCCCAATTTGACAGCATCACCCTCGCTGAAACCAGCAGGGTTTGCAACGCTCAGGCCTTCAACAACCGCATGGCCCTTGAGCAGAGAAATGTGCACGGATGCGACGTTGACCTGTGTGCCGGTCAGTTTGCTGCCAAAGGTTTCGGTACCGGATTTGACGATAGTGTCCAGAAACATCCATACACCGCCAGCACTGAGCAGAACAGCTACAACCAGAAAACCAAGAATACGCACGCCGGGAATCTCCTTAATCAATTGAAAAATAACTTCATAAGGCTAGCAGAGCAGGGCAGGCGACGCAAGGTCAGCGCGTAAATGCGGCAACCAGCTCGGTGTGTGCAGACCAGAGGAACTGATCCACGGGCGTGACAGAAGACAGGGTATAGCCGCCATCAACCAGAATACGCCCATCCCGCGCAAAGCTGGCAGGGTTGCAGGAGACATACACAATCCGTTCAACGGTGCTGGCGGCCAATTGCTGCACTTGTGCCTGTGCGCCTGCCCGGGGCGGGTCCAGGACAACGGCACCGTAGGTTGATAATTCATCTGGCATAAGGGGCATCTCGAACAGGTCGCGCTCTTCAGTACTTAAAGGCAAGCCGTGAGCCGCCGCCTTTTGGGCGTCCAGAGCATCTGCAATACTCTCTACAGCGTGTACAACGCGCCCTTCGGCGGCAAGCGGTAACGAAAAGGTGCCTAGCCCGCTGAACAAGTCTGCAATTCTACCGGATATGCCTGAAAGTCCTGCGGCAACAAGTGCTTGCAAGGCATGGGTTGAAGGTTGGCTGGCTTGCAGGAAAGCACCAACGGGCAGGGCGACAGGGCGTCCGCCAATTGTGACAACGGGGGCATGGCGTACAGCCACAGGGTCGGTAAATGTATTGTTACGCACGACCAGCCGGGCGAGGTTAAGCCCGTGAGCGATATCCGCCAGTGCCTCGCGTGCGGTGAGGTCGAGTTGCCAATCACCATCCAGCAAGGCGTCTACGCCAGTTTCTGTTAGGGTCAGTTGAAGGTCAACCGTGGCGCCGTGAGGTAAGATCGGGCGCAGCGCTTTGCGCAACGGCGTAAACAGGGCGGTAAGGTCCGGATGTGCGACGGCGCAGCCGGCAATATCGATAATGTGGTGGGAGCGGAAAGCCTGAAAGCCCATGACCAGCGCGCCGCCGGTTTGACGCAAGGCCAGACGCACCCGCTGGCGGCTGGCTGGCTGTGTCGTCACCACGTCAGCTACCGGAACATGCAGGCCGCGTTGCGCCAGCGTGGTTGCAAGCTGTTCTTTTTTAAAGGCGATATAGGCACCGGGCGTGAGGTGTTGCAGGGCGCAGCCACCGCAGGTGCCAAAGTAGGGGCAGGGGGGCGTTTGCCGGTCGGGACCGGGGATGAGAACCTGCTTGAGTTTAATCTCGGTCCCGCGTTTGCCACGTTTGAGGGTGATGTCTGCCTCGTCCCCCGGTGCGGTGTAGGGAATGTGGATGGTTTTGCCGTCCAGCGTTGCCAGTCCGTGGCCGAGGTGGCCAAGACCTGTGATGGTAACTTTGATACCCAAGGTTAGATGACCAGCGCGTCCATACTGTCGTCGCTTTTGGGCAGCTCGATGAAGTAGCCCTTCACTTTTGCGGCATGCCGGTTGAGCTGCACAACGCCGTAAATATCGTTCACAAGCTGGCGGCGCAGGGTGGCGATGGTGCTTTCCGCCGCGTCCCCGTTCAGCAGTACGCGGTTGATGACCGCATCGATGGCCAGTTTGGGGGTGTTGGCGTGGATGGTTGCCATGGATCCTTCGTGACCGGTGTTAATGGCGGAGCAGAAGGTAAAGGCGTTTTCTTTACGAATCTCGCCGAGGATGATGCGGTCAGGGCGCAAACGCAGACAGGCGTTCAGCAGGTCTGTAATATCCTGGTTACCAAAACCCGTGTCATTGTTGGCGAACAGCAGTTGCGTCCAGTTGCGGTGCGGCACTTTAAGTTCGGGTACGTCTTCCAGTGTGATCAGACGTTCATCGTTGGGAATGTAGGGCAGCAGCGCGTTCATAAAACTGGTCTTACCGGAGCTGGTACCGCCGGAAATCAAAATCGTTTTACGCCCTTCAACGGCATCAATTACACGTTTGATGTCCTCATCCGACAGGCCGTAGTCATGCACGGAAAACTTAACGTCACGCTGCATACGGACGGCCATGCAGAACTTTGAGGGCGTGTTGAAGCCGGAGATAATTTGCACGCGGTGACCGCCGGGCATCTTACAGGACAGAATCGGGTTGTCCGGTGTATAAATCTGGCCCGAAAGGTTGGCCAGACAGCGTGCCACGTTCAGCAGTAACTCTTCCGTCAGCAGAGGGTCCTCGAAAAACTTCCAGTCCCCGTTGGGCATTTCGATAACGATTTCTTCCGGCTTATTAATGATAAGCTCTCGGATATCCGGCATTTCGACGTATTTTTGCAGTGGCGTGAGCGCACGGCGGGAAATGGGGTCAACCTGCTTGAGCAGTTCGGAGAAGGTGATTTTCTCAATTTCGCCGATGGGACCTGATTCTTCTTCCTCAATCTCCTCTAACGGTGGGGGATTGGGGTTGAATTCGTTTTCAAACATGGGCTGTTAGCCTTCTTTTTTTGCGGGTGTGTGCATACGCTGGTATGCCGACAGTAATTCCAGAATACTCAGAAAACCCATCAAATGGCCAGAAAGGTCTACAACAGGCAGGTGGCGGATTTTGTGGTCAGCCATCAGGCGCAGCGCATCTTCTACTGTTTCTTCGGGCGTACAGACGAACAAATCCAGTGTCATGTACGCATCAATGGGATCGAACAGAGCGTCCGTGCCGTTATCGGCAATTGCGCCAACTACATCGTGCTCGGAAATCAGGCCCGAGAGGTTCCCGTCCTCATCCACCACCAACAGGGAGGTTGCGTGTTTCTTCTTGATAACGGAGATAACTTCAGAAACGGTTGAACGTTCTGACACCACATGTACCTCGCGCTCCTGATCCAGAAGGTCTTTCAGACGAAGGTTGTTTTTTGCTGCGTTTGTCATGTCGTTGACGCCATTACCCGGTTAATCTGTTCCGACACTTGCACGTTTTGTGCCTGCGACAGGTCAAGGATCGTCGTAAAGGGCACAGTATTCATTTTTTGCCGTGTGCGTTGTTCTACATAATGTACCAGCTCTTTTACAAGCTCATTCTTGAATGCTTTTACCAGACTATCGTTTTGTGCTTCCAGTGTCACGGTCCAGCCGAGGGGGTTTTGTGTGTGCGCCACGGCGTCTATGAACACGCGCACGGGGCAGCGGAACGAGTGTTTGAACTCGATACGCTTAATAGAACCGTCCCCCGTTTTTTCAGGGCGGAATTTGTTAGAGAAAGTAACGCGTAAGGTCATCAGGTGAGAGCTTTATAGTTTATTTGTTCCGCTTAGCTTACACATAGTTTCAGTTGCGTTAAACGTCAATTGAGAGGCATGCCGTTATTTCGTTATTTCGTCGTATGTTAGGCCGAAATGGTGCGGGTTGCGTGAATCATTTGTAATTATTAATTGTAATATGTATAGTTCCATTTTATGGTTGTAATAAACTATGGAATGATTTGAACATTGGGGATTTTGTTCCGAGTAACCGCAGGGAGTCATCATTGAAGCAGCGTATTGTAAACATCCTTATCCTTATCACCCTCACACTTCTTGCTCCAAATATTCTCAGCGCTCAGAACAAGTTTTTCAGTACGCCGGATAGAGGCGGACTTGACGGCGCCAAATCCCAGGCCATCCTCCAGATGTTGATGAACGAGAACGCTATCCGGCGTGACGAGACAGCCGCCAACGCGGCAAGTATTACACAGGACCGTGCCGCCGCCGAGGTGAGCATTACAGCATTGAAAAATGCGACTGACGCAAGCCTTACAGTCATAGGTGATTGCGGAACACAGGGAATGATTTTCGGGCCGGGGCACACGCTGGTTGACGGCAATGATTGCATACCCTCCCTTCAGGTTAACAATGATGGGCGGGTTTCCTTTCAGGCAGGCATAACTTTTGGCGCCTATGAGGTATGCAACCCCGCAACCGCGGGCACGATGCGTTACAACGCATCGGCCAAGCGTATGGAGTTCTGCAATGGCGACGTATGGGGCATGCTTGGTGGTAATACCGGCTGTTCAATTAACTTCCCCACAATTTCCGATGCCGATCTCGATACCTTCTATAACACAACGGATGCTGTCTATAGTGGCAGTGACGCGACGGCCTCGGTAGCAGGTGCAACGGCTGCAACGGTCCGCCGCAATGGTGCGAATACCGGTATGTCGTCCGGTGTGGCTATCAGTCAGGGGAACAGCGTCGGTATCCGTGGCCGTTCTGCATCGCTCTTTAACCAGACAGCAACCTTTACACTGGATATCGGTGCCTACACCGCCTGTTGGCAAATCACGACCAGGCAGCAGGATGTGACGCCCAATGCGTTTAATTTTTCCAACCTGTCGGCTCAGGAGCTCGATACGCTGGTTTCTTCAAACGGTGTGACTATCAGTGGGTTCGAAGGGCCTTTGAATGTGTCGGTTGGCGGGCAGGGCAGCCCTGAGCTGAAGGTTGATAGCGGCCCCTGGACCTCCTCTGCTCAGATAGAGCCGGGGCAAAGTGTGCAGCTGCGGATGACAACGGCGAATGCATTTGCAACGTCGTACGTTGCATCAGTGTCAATCGGTACGTATACGACCAGTTGGACGGTAACCACCAAACAAGACATGCTGTACGGAGGCGCACACAGCCCTGATGATTGTACCCTTGCCTTCGGGGTGGTGGACAATACAACGGGTGTAAGTGTTTGCCGATTTAACCGCGGGGGAGCCAACACAGCCTGTCCAACAGGCTGGACGCATTATCAGAACTGGTCCGAGACCGCCAACCAGAACTCGGGCGGTGTTGCCTGCGGTACTTCCAATGTGGGTCTTGCGCCAAATACATCCAATTGCAACACAGGCGGCCATGCCTGGGGGAACATCGCGCAGGAAACGTGCACATTCAACTACTGTACCTGCCATGGTTGCGGTTGTTGCAACAACCGAACGGCATATGCGCAGGTCATGATATCGCTGTGTTACTAGGGGATTCCGGCATCAATCGGGAAGCTGGGGGAAAGTGGTGCTCGTGGGCAGGATTGAACTGCCGACCTCTTCATTACCAATGAAGTGCTCTACCACTGAGCTACACGAGCATACCAATCAGGCGTGCGGATTACCTTTTAGACAAAATTGCACAGGGCGTCAACTGCTCATTCATGCAATTTTGGGCGGGCTGCCGATATCAAGGATGGGGCCCAGTGTCCCGAACTTTGTTTTTCCCATACGTGTCAGTGGGTTGATGACTTTTTCGTTGATATGAAAAATATCGCCGTCCACGTGTTCAACGGCTTTTCCATCCACAAACAGGTGTGTCACTTCCAGCACAATAAGTCCCACAGGAAGCGTCCCCAGTTCCACCACTTCTTTCAGCTTGCAACCATAGGCAACGGGTGCATCTGAAACCCTTGGTAAAGGGAATCCCTCGAACGGTGTTGTTTTGATGTGGTAGGTATCCACCTCGCTCGCCCCTGTCGGCAGGGCTGCTGCGCTGTTATTGACGGCTGCTGCATTTGCGGCAGAAGGAATGTGCACAACGGCTTTGCCGGTGCGGACGATGTTGGCCCATGAATCCTTGGGGACAGAGGGGCTTTTTTTGCCTGCGGAAAAGACAATCGTCGGGGGGGCTATGTCTACCAGCGCGGTAAAGGAATAGGGGGCAAGGTTGTGGCTGCCATCCTCGTTCTCGGTCAATACCCAGGCAATTGGACGCGGTACAAAAGTTTGTACCATCAGTTCGTATACAGCGCCCGCATTGGCGCACCCTTCCAGAACGGCAGTGTAACCTTGGTCGTTGCGGGTGTAGGTAAGGGCCATAATAACCTTTTTCTATCAATGGGTTCTTGCCGTATCGGCAAGCTCACCCTAGCAGATTGCCAAGGGCCAGTACAAGGGCGTTGTGCGGGTGCGTTCTCACCCCTTGCGCAGGGGGGCTTGCTGCTCTAGGCTTTTGCCGTCTTCAATCTGTACTTTGCAAGGATGCCTGCCATGTCCAAACTCTCTACATCCATTCTTGATGCGATTGGCAATACGCCGCTTTTGGAGCTGGAGCCTGGTGTTCTGGCCAAGTGCGAGTTTATGAACCCGTCAGGCTCCATCAAGGCCCGCATCGCCAAGTACATGATCGAACGTGCCGAGCGCGAAGGCCGTCTGAAACCCGGCGATACAATAGTCGAGGCGACAAGCGGTAACACGGGCAATGCCATGTCCATGGTCGCTGCGGCCAAAGGGTACAAGATGATTGTGATGATGCCGGATGGCTTCTCCAAGGAACGTGCCGCCATCTCCCGCGCATTTGGCGCCGAAGTACGTCTGGTCGGCCACTTTCAGGTGAACGAGGCACTGGACGCTGCCCGTAAGCTGGGTGAAGAGCCCGGATATTACTGCCCCGGCCAGTTTGATAACGAGTGGAACGTGCAGGAAAACACCGAATGGCTGGCAGAGGAAATCCTGTCCCAGTTGCCTAAAGGCATGAAAATTGATGCCATTGTGCAGGGTGTGGGTACCGGCGGTACTCTGGTGGGTGTGGCTGAGGGTCTGCGGGCCAAGCATAATCCGAACCTGAAGGTATACGCCATGGAGCCTTCCGAATCCAAAACCCTTGCATGTTGCGAGATTGGCGACCACGAGATTGAGGGCATTGCCGATGGTTTTGTGCCCAATATCTACGACCGTCACCGTGGCGTGGTGGATGGTATTGTTGCGGTGGATAGCAAGGTCGCAATTAAAGAAATGAAAGATATGGCACGCACCAAGGGCTTGTTTGTCGGCCCGAGCAGCGGTGCAAACTACTGGGCGGCGCGCGAACTTAAAAAGCGCGAAGGCTTTGAAACTGTGTTAACATTTTTGTGTGACGAGGGTGAAAAGTACATCATGCAACACTTCATCCCCGAGCTGGAAGGCACAAAAAAAACAAGCGCGGCCTAGGCATAACTGCCGCCGTGCAGCTTGAGGACACACTGCATGTCGGCTGATATTAGTCTGACCGAAGTTTCTGACATTATCCTGAACGAGGGGCGGATCTCCCCCGACCATTACAGGTCGCTGGAGGGGCGTATCCTGTTCTGGGGTATTGTTACGGGCATCCCTGTTGTCTGGATGTATCAATCGCAAGGACCGTTTGGTTTCTGGATTGCCTTCCCGCTTTGGACGGGGTTCTTTTGCTGCCTTTTCGGATGGTTTACCGCCAAAATCCGCCGCGCACGCGACATGGGGTATTCGGGCACCGGTTTTTTGAGCGTTGTAGGCGGCCTTTCGTTACTTGCAACCGCGGCGATGTTTTTCTCCGGCCAGCCATTGGGGCAGGCGTCTCTCTGGGGATACATGATTTTCCAGCTGGCGGGCGTTGCCTTGCTCTTTACGCCCGGCCAACCTTTTGACAGCCGCTTTGGCGCACGCCCTGCTATTTATACTGAAACCGAACTGATGCAATTTGTCAGCTGGGGCACGGTAGCTTTTTATGTGGGCATGATAGGATACATTCTGACTGTCCAGATTGGTTTGGCCGAAGACAAGCTGAGCAAGGCGATTGGTCCGCTGCCCTTTATGGAAGGCTTCAGTGAATATACCAACCAGGATTTTGTGAAGGATTTCATCAGACCTGAACCCATTGGTGCAGTCGCGCCTGATGAAGCCGCACAACCGATAGAGGAAGAGGATATACAACAATGACACCGATTCACATCTGGAAGTGGCGTGGGTATGCCACTGTAGGCGGGCGTCTAAACGGTGCCGCATACCGGTCATATGCCGGGATCTATTTTACGCAATTCGTTGTGGGTGCGATCGTTCTGGCTGCGTTGGCTTTTGCAGCAGTGTTGTTGGGAGATGGGTTCCTTAATACCATTGCCATGATAGTGGTGGCTCTGGCCGTTATAACAGGCTGTGTGTACCTGAGCGTTGCGCAGATTTGTATCCTTGTCCGCCGGTTGCATGACTTTGGATATTCCGGCTGGTGGATTCTGCTCATTTTCCCTTTGCTCTGGATTGCAGACGGCCTCCTCATGGGGATGCTGGCGCAAAGTCTGCACCTGCCCAAAATGCCGGGCCTGGTATCGGGGCTGTTTGGGTTGTTGCTGTTCTTTATGCCGGGAGATGAAGAAGAAAACGAATATGGCTCCCCCGTGGCAGCGGGAGATTTTGTCCCTACACCGGCAGCCAATGTGATGGGCTGGGTTGTTGTTGGTCTTTCTGTTCTGAGTTTGTTGCTGGCACCATGGGCACCTGAAAAAGACAAGAAAGACTGGGAACTCCAGTTCAAAGGCATGATTGAGAAGGGTGCCGGCGAACCAGCAGTACCTGCGGACGGTGGAACTGACCTGTAGGTGTGGCCCACCCCGCCCTTGAAAGGCGGGGGCGAATGTTCTATAAACACGGGGTATTCAACCGCTAAAAAGCCGGAGCACCCCCTTGGAAGACAACCGTATCGTTGCAGAACGTAAAGCCAAGTTCGACGCCTTCAGTGCGTCGACATCTGTCGCTTACCCCAATGATTTCCGCCCCACCCATACGGCTGCCGAGGTGCTGGAAGCGTATGACGGCGTTGCAACAGCCGAAGAACTTGAGAAACTGACCGATACGGTTGCCGTGGCTGGCCGCGTGATGTTCCTGCGCCTGTTCGGCAAGTTTGCCTTCTGCAAATTGCAGGACCGCAGCGGTCAGATTCAGGTTTCCTTCGCGATTGACGTGCTGGGTGAAGACGGCTTTGAGCAGTTCAAGAACCTCACCGATGTGGGTGACCTGATTGGCGTAACCGGTACCTTGACCCGTACCAAAACGGGCGAACTGACCGTTAAGGCTGCCACTTTCCGTATGTTGAACAAAACCTTGCGCCCCCTGCCGGACAAGTTCCACGGCCTGACCGATGTTGAGCAGCGTTACCGCATGCGCTACGTGGACCTGATGATGAATGCCGACGTGCGCGATGTATTCCAGAAACGCGCCGCGATTATCCGCGAGATGCGCGACTTCTTCCACGAGAAGGATTTTATCGAGGTCGAAACCCCCATGCTGCAAGTCCAGCACGGCGGTGCGGCGGCACGCCCGTTCAAAACCCACCACAATGCGCTGGATTTAGACCTGACCTTGCGCATTGCGCCGGAGCTTTACCTCAAGCGGCTGGTTGTTGGCGGGCTGGAGCGCGTGTTCGAGATTAACCGCAACTTCCGTAACGAAGGTGTGTCGGTGCGCCACAACCCCGAGTTCACCATGATGGAAGCCTATCACGCCCACATGGACTACAACGGCATGATGGACTTTGTGGAAGAAATGGTTACCCGCATTGCCGAGAAGGTGTGCGGCGGTCTGCAAATTACCTACGGCGAGTACAGCGTGAACATGGCACGCCCGTGGCGCCGCCTGAAAATGCGTGACGCCGTGAAAGAGATTGGCGGCGCGAGCGAGGATAACCTGAAAGATCTGGGGGCGCTGCAAGCCTTTGCCAAATCTAAAGGCATCAAGACCCCCCCTCGGATTACCGAGGACTACGGCCTGCTGCTGAACACGGTTTTTGAAGAGCTGTGCGAGGACAAGCTGATTAACCCGACGTTTATCACCGACCATCCGAAGGCGATTTCGCCGCTGGCCCGCAGCCAGGACGATACGGACGAGTACGTCCAACGCGCCGAGCTGTTTGTGGTCGGACGTGAGCTGTCTAACCTGTTCTCGGAGCTGAATGACCCGCAGGAGCAGGCGCTGCGTTTTGCCGAGCAGGTTGCCCAGGCCGGTAAAGGGGACGATGAGGCCATGCCTTACGACCACGACTATGTGCGTGCGTTGGAATATGGCCTGATGCCCTGTGCCGGTGTCGGTATCGGGATTGACCGCCTGGTCATGCTGCTGGCCAACCAGCCGAGCATCCGCGAGGTGATTTTGTTCCCGACCCTGCGTCCGGAAGGCGGTACTGCCGAGGCGGAGGCCGAGCACATCCACGTTGTTGGCGAATAGGCCTTGAGGCACAAACAAAAAAGCCGCCCCGTAGGGCGGCTTTTGCGTCATTGTTCCAACAGTTGGGCAATGTATGCCTTCATCTGCTCAATCGGCATGACCATCGATTGATAGGTGAGCTTGGACGTGGCGTATGCCATGCCGACCAGTTCACCTTGTTCGTTGAACACGGGGCTCCCCGAGTCGCCGTCCCTCACCGGCATGTCGGTGTACAGGTCGGTCAACGCCGCATCGTCAGCATCTTTCAGACGATTCTCGAGGGTGTCGGGCAGTGCGTTGGGGTTCACGATGCCGGCGTTTATCAGGGTGCGCCAAATGGTGCCCCTGTCGCCGTAGAAGTGAACGACACCTTCCTTGAAGGCACCGTACTTGTTGTCGAACATCACCTTGTCGCCGACAGCCGGATTGGCCGCCGCTTGCGTGACCACCGGCAGCCCGTGGGGCGCGGTGAACTCGATGATGGCGATGTCCCCGTATGGGCCGCTTTCCGGAAACGTCAAGATGCGGGCGATTGCCGGCAGATCGAGGTTATTGGGAAAGCGAACATTGACGGGTTTTCCCCGCCCCACAACATGGGCGCAGGTCACCAGCCGGTGCGTGTCGATGGCAAAAGCCTGACCGGTCCAGTAGGTCGTGAAGCTTTTCCAGAATAGGAACCGGTCGATGGAGCCGATTTCAACTTTGATACGAAAGCCCTGAATGCGGGCGTGCTTGGGGGGTGTGTCCTTTTCGGACATGGCAACCTCGGCGTATGAGGTTGAAGCTTAAAAGACAGATACAAAAAGTGAAGGGGTAGATAACTGAACTGTGCGGTATCTTAGGTTAACTTTAGCTTGATGCCAAAAGAAAAAAGACCTGCCTATGCGGCAGGTACTCTTTAAAGTGAACGCCTAGTGGATTGTCCGCTGGCTGCTCCCGGCGCGGCGGAGCATATCCTCCAGCTTGTCCATCATGGCACCTTCGCTGACAACGCTATGGCTGTGGATGTGGCGGAGGACAGACTGGTAAATCAACTTGTGCGCAGGGGCAATGTCAGGCCCCAGCATAGCGTGCTCAGGCACGGCAATCACTTCCAGATTGTTACGTGTCGGCGCGCAGAGCTGCGCCTGTTCGGCGGTAATCTGCACAGCCCAGCACAGGCCCTGTACGGGCGTGGGCTGTTTTGTAATTGGGTCGTCGAAGCTCAGCATGGGAGCAGCGGCAATGCGGTCTGCATCAAGTAGATGCACGTCCAATGCCTTAAAGAATACATCGCCCAGTGTCGTTTTGATGGCGCGTACAAGGCTGTTATTTGCGGGCTGTGCATCCTCGCTGGCCATGCTGCCGACAAAACGGATGTTGGCGGTTTTCAAGTCGGTGTGGCGGGTCATCACAAACTTGCGGATACCATCTTCGATGTACCAGAACACCACACAGGCCGCCACCGCACCTTTATGCTGGCTGGCGATGTACATCTTCTGTCCATACAGCAGGCTGACAAGCTTTTCGGCAATGCCTGCGCGCAGGCGGATAATCCCACGGTAAAACAAGTCAGCAAAGCTGTCTGTCCGTGTCTTTTCCGGTGATGTGTGTGGCATGGGTTTTCCTTTCAGGTAACCAATCTGTTATAATCCCTCGCCGATTACCTTTCAAGGCGCTATGATACGCCGTAAGTTAGCAAAGCCAAGCGTTTTTGCGCCTTTTGAGAATAAATAATTTATTTTGGGAACCGTTGGCATGACCTATCTTGACCGCCTGAATCCGCCACAAAAACAAGCCGTCCAGACAACCGACGGCGCTGTGCTGGTGTTGGCCGGGGCGGGGACAGGTAAAACATCGGTTTTGACCAGTCGTTTGGCGTATATTCTGATGCAGGGGTTTGCGATGCCCAATCAGGTGCTGGCCGTCACCTTTACCAACAAGGCCGCGCGGGAGATGACCGAACGGGTGGAAGATCTGCTCCAGCGCCCGGCCGCGGGCATGTGGATGGGCACCTTCCATGCGCTGGCGGCGCGCATCCTCCGCCGTCATGCCGAGCTGGTCAACCGTGACAGCAACTTCACCATCTTGGACATGGACGATCAGGCGCGTTTGCTTAAACAGATTCTGGCCGACCGCGGTATTGACGAAAAACAACACCCGGCCAAAACGCTGGTGCACATCATCAGCAGTTGGAAAGACAATGGCTGGCTGCCGGAAGAAGTGCCGACCGACCATGCGGGCAAGTTTGCCGGCGGGCGTGCCATTGAGCTCTACCGGGAGTATCAGGCGCGCCTGGAGCGCCTGAACGCCTGTGACTTTGGCGACTTGCTGCTGCTCAATCTTGTTGTCTGGAAGCGTTATCCGGATATTGCCGCCCGTTACCAGCAACAGTTCAAGTACATTCTGGTGGATGAGTATCAGGATACCAACGTGGTGCAATACCTGTGGCTGCGGATGCTGGCCATGGGGCATGGCAACATCTGCGTGGTGGGGGATGATGACCAGTCCATTTATGGCTGGCGCGGCGCACAGGTGGGGAACATTCTGCGTTTCGAGAAGGATTATCCGGGCGCGGCGGTGATTCGCTTAGAGCAGAACTACCGCTCTACCGGGCACATTCTGAACGCAGCAGCAAGCCTGATTGCCCACAATGAAAACCGCCACGACAAGACCCTCTGGACCGAAGACGACCACGGCAAGCCGGTGGAAATCCACACCACGTGGGACGATCGGGAGGAAGCCCGCATCGTCGCCGGTGAAGTGGAAGCCCATGTGAGCAAGGGCGGCAGTTACGCCGACTGCGCCATTCTGGTGCGCGCAGCCGCACAGACTCGTTCTTTTGAGGAGCAGTTCGTCCAGCAGGCTATCCCCTATCAGGTGGTTGGCGGCCTTAAGTTCTATGAGCGTAAGGAAATTCGCGACGCGCTGGCCTACCTGCGTTTAGCTGCCGTACCGCAGGACGATCTGGCGCTGGAGCGCATCATCAACACCCCCAAACGCGGGGTGGGCGATGGCGCGCTGAATACCATCCGCGACCGCTCCCGCGGGCTCCTGCAAACCAGCCTGTTCGAGGCGTTGGAACTCTGCGTGAACGAGGGTGCCATTACCGGCAAGGCTAAAACCAACCTGCAGGACTTTGTGGCCATGCTCAAGGGCTGGCAGCTGCTGGTGCGTGACTGGCCGCCCAGCCAGTTAATGGAAAAAATCCTTGAGGAAAGCGGCTACGTGCAGATGCTGCAAGAGGATAAAAACAAGGAAGAGGCCAAGGGCCGTCTGGACAACTTGAAGGAACTTGTCCGCGCGATGGAAGAGTATGACGATGTGCCGTCATTCCTTGAGCATGTGTCGCTGGTGATGGATGTTGAGCCGGAGGAAAACCAGCGCGCGGTGATGATGATGACCGTCCACGCAGCCAAAGGGCTGGAGTTTGATACCGTTTTCCTGCCCGGGTTTGAAGAGGGGCTGTTCCCCCACCAGCGCAGCCTGAACGAAACGGGTGAAAAAGGACTGGAAGAAGAACGCCGACTCGCCTACGTGGCCATTACCCGCGCGCGGCGCCGCTTGGTGATTTTGCACGCCTCGTCCCGCCGGTTGTACGGGTCGTACCAGCCGAGCATGCCGTCGCGGTTCCTCGCCGAGTTGCCGGATGACAGCATTGAGTATATCCAGAACACCACCGCTGCCATGCGCACATGGGGTGCTGGCGGGCAGGGCGGTTACGGCAGCGGCTACGGCGCACGTCGCAGCAATGCGCCTCTTTTCGGTAGTGCGCCGATAGAAATGGATGACATGGCCGAGCAGGGTTATGAACTGGGCAGCCGCGTCTTCCACGACAAGTTCGGCTACGGGCGTATCAAGCGCTTCGAGGGCGAGGGCAATGCCCGCAAGATTATCGTCGCGTTCGAGAAAGCGGGGGAGAAAAAGCTCCTCGCCAGCCTTGCCAACCTGCGTGTGGCATAATGCACCTTAAAAGCCCCGCCAAGCTGAACCTGTGCCTGCGTGTGATTGGCCGCAGGGACGATGGGCATCATGCGCTGCAAAGTCTGGTTACCTTTGTGGATGTGGCCGACACGCTCACCTTTACCCCATCAGATACGTTGAGTTTTCAGGCGCCCTCTCACCTCCCGCTGGGGGCGGATAACCTGTGCCTTAAAGCTGCTGAAGTGTTTGGGCGTGCGATAGGGGCTTCTATCACTGGCCGTTTGGTGCTGGAGAAAGATATCCCTGTGGGTGCAGGTCTGGGGGGTGGCACCATGAATGGCGCCATGACCCTGCGGATGTTGAATAAGCTGTATGACTATCCTCTGGCTGAACCGGACCTGCTTGGGCTGGCAAGTCATCTGGGGGCAGACGGTGTTGTTTGTGCCTACGGCAAACCGGCTTGGGTGGAGGGTACGGGCAACCGTGTGGCACCCGTCCTTGCCATGCCCAAAGCATGGGCAGTGTTGGTCTGGCCGGGGCAAGGGCTGGCGACAAAGCAAGTCTTTACCTATAGGCCTATTGAGATGCGCCCGCTGGTCACCCCGCCTGCTAAAGGGTGGACGCATTTGCCTGACTTGCTGGATTGGCTCGCCGAAGAGGGCGGCAACAGCCTGCTGGATAACGCAGTGGCGCTACTGCCTGATGTGGTACTGGCACGGGAGGCGCTGCTACAGACAGATGGGTGCCTCTATGCCGATATGACGGGCAGTGGTTCTGCTTGTTTCGGGTTGTTCGCGGATGCATCTGCCGCGCAGGATGCTGCGCGGTCCCTAAAAAACACGCACCCGATGTGGTGGGTGCGTGCAGGGAGAATGCTGACGAACGTGTTTGACGCAGCCTAGCGGATAACATCTTCTGGCAGTTGGCATTCGGCGCGAACAACCGCGGTCGTTACGTATTTGCCTTCTTTAGCCAGCATGTCGTAGAACTTTTTGTAGGAATCGAACGTCTCGTCAAACTTGGGCTGGATGCACATGGTCTGCTCACCTTCCTTGCCCCAGCCGACAATACTGTAGCTGTCAAAATGGTTCATTTCCGCTTCGGCGGCGTTAATGGCCTTTTGCAGGGCGGCACGGTCAATACCGCTGCCCGGGCTGCCAAAGTGAATGCGCAGTGTGCGTGGATGGTTGGGATCTTCATCCTGCTTGGGCAAGACTTGCGCAAAAGCGGGCACGGTTACAGCGCAGAACAGGGCGGTCAGGCACAGGTGACGGAACATGCGGGTTCTCCTTACTCGGTATGTGCGCAAAATAAGTGGCAGGCGCGAGGGATATTATAGTAACCTCCCCCGCAGATGACCAGTAATTAAGGATACCACCAGATGACCGACCAAAACCTTGCCGGATGGCGCTTTGATACTGAAACGCCAGACAGTCTGCTGCCCCTTTACGAGCAGGCTGTAGAGAATCTGGGCGGCGCACTGGACGTAGCGGAAGGCAGCAAGCCCGGTTATTGGAAACTCTCCGCTTTTTTTGATGCGGCAGATGACAAGGCCCACATTATTGCAGGCTTGGCTGTGGTTGCCAAAATTACCGGCCAGAATATGGATGTTACCTTGAGCGATGTGCCGCACGTGGACTGGCAGGCAAAGGCGCTGGCGGATTTTCCGCCCTTTGCCATTGGCCGCTTTTTTGTGCATGGCTACGATGTGGCAGTGCCTGCGGGTCTGGTAGGACTTAAGGTGCCTGCTGCGATGGCCTTTGGCAGTGGCGAGCACGCCACGACCGAGGGCTGCCTGCGCCTGTACGAAACACTGACCGCAGAGCGGACCTTCAAAAACGGTCTGGATATGGGCGCGGGTTCGGGCATTCTGGCACTGGCTGCTGCAAAGGTGCAAAAAACGCCGTTCCTTGCGGTGGATATTGACGAACCGTCGGTGCGTATCTGCGATGAGAATATGCACGATAACGGTGTAGCCAAGACAGTTACGAGCGTGTGCGGTGATGGTTTTGATGCGCCAGAAGTGGCTACACGTGCCCCTTACGACCTGATTTTTGCCAATATCCTCAAAAACCCGCTGATTGCTATGGCTGAAGATCTTGTTGCCGTGCTGGCTGGCGGCGGTGTGTGTATCCTGTCCGGCTTTACGGATGATCAGGAGGCGGATGTAACAGCTACGTATACAGCCCTTGGGCTGACAGTTCAGCATGCCGAGCGCCTGCGCGGCTGGGTGGCTTTGGCCCTCAAAAAGAACTGAACATAAAATACTTGCTCCCATGCGCCTGGCCCGATAGGCTGGGCGCTGTTTTTTACGCCCTTTCCCTTTTTCACGCCTGCGGGAGATCCCGATGCGTAACAATCCCCTTCATGTCGTGGGCAATATCGCCCGCTTCTTCTACTGGCCGGGGCTGATTGCCTCTGTCGCTCTCGGCATTGCCACATTCGCGTACTGCCCGTTCGTCTGGGCGGGGGCGCTGGTGGTGCTGTACGGCTTTTTCAGCACGGGCATCCTGAGCCTGGTGTTCATGCAGGACATCAAGAACTGGGACGCTGACCGCCGCTACGTCGGCGCACGTGCCGCTGTGCTGACCGAACCGATCCGCCGTTACTGGAGTGTGCTGAACATCCTGTCCACCGGTCTGGCGAAGACGGGCGGTTTCGGCCTTGGCTTGTCGCTGGCCGTCATCCTGACCGGCGGGCTGACTGTCGCTGCGGCCATCACGCTCGTTCCGGCTGTGCTGTTGCTGCTTGCAGCGACCGTATTCCGTCTGAGCGCCTCGAACGCCTGAAGCAAAACGACAAACGCCCCCCCCCAAGGGGGCGTTTTTTTATGGTAAGAATCCGCTTGCCAGAGTCTTTAGGTCCGGCTAATTTGTATACAGTTTTTGAGTTCTCTAGACCTTTTCCTTAGTTTATTTCATTGGCGGGAGTCGTTTCATGCATCGACCGCTGTACCTTGTGGGGTATATTGCCCACTATTCTCAAATCCCCGGATTGTTTTTGGCCTTTATCGCGGCTATTGGCACCCTCGTGCGCTGCCCTTACGAATGGGCAGGTGCTGTGGGTGCGCTGGCTGGCATTGTGCTGGCCGCACTTGTTGCCCTGATCTACCGCAAGGAGCTCAGAGCATGGCGTACCGACCGTCCGGAATTGCGGAGCATGTCGTCTGTGGGCGACGAAATCCAGACCGGATTGGACACAGCACGCATGCTGATGTCGGTCATCTTGATGTTGGCAGCGTCATATGCCTTTGCCGTCACCATGTTCAACATCTACATGATCTACCTAGGTGTGACTGGTCTGACACTGGCTATGGCTGTGACCGTTGTACTGACATTGGTCTGCTTTATCGGCTACGAACGGTACCAACCCGTATTTTGCCACGTCTGAAAAACGACAAACGCCCCCGAGTTATCGGGGGCGTTTTTTTCGTTTATTCGGTGGGTTGGGGCGTGATGCGCAAAGTACCTTGACGGTCGCCTTTCTCGGCGGCCATTTCGGCCTTTGTTGCGGCCATGACTTCGTTCATATGCTTGGTGCAGATGCCGCAGCTGGGGCGGGTGTCATGGTGCTTGTAGACATCGCTCCGGCATTTGGCACCGGCGCGAACGGCATCACGGACGTCTTTCTCTGTCAGGCCCTTGGGGCCCGCGCAGTGGCAAACGTACATAACGGGTGACTCCGCGGTTGGGAAAAGGAAAGAAAGATGCCATGATATTCAGGCACTGGAAACCAGATTGGAGGAAATGGATAAAATGTCAATCCGTGTTGGTATTGTTTTGTCCGGTTGCGGCGTTTTTGACGGTGCGGAAGTGCACGAGTCGGTGTTGACGCTGCTGCATGTCGTCAAAGCCGGTGCAGACGTGACTTTTTTGGCACCGGATGTGGCTCAGGCCCATGTTATCAATCATCTTGTTGGACAGCCTGTCACAGGTGAGCAGCGTAACGTACGGGTGGAAGCCGCTCGTATTGCCCGTGGTGATGTTCAGGATATTGCTTTGGCAAAGGCAGATGACTTTGATGCGGTTATTTTTCCCGGCGGTTTTGGGGCGGCGAAAAATCTGGGCAATCTGGCCTTTGCCAAATCCCCGGACGAGATGACGGTGGAAGCCGGAACCCGCAAACTGGTCGAGGCGATGTACGCATCAGGCAAGCCGCTCGGTTTTATCTGTATCGCACCGGCCTCGGTCGCTGCGGTTGCCCTGAAAGGCAAAGGCCTTAAGCTGACCGTTGGCAGCAATGATGACGATGCTGCTGGTGCCGTGCGCGCAATGGGCCATACCCATGTGGCGGCGAAGGTTGACGAGATTGTTATCGACAACGCCCACAACATCGTCAGCACCCCGGCATACATGCTGGCAAAAGACGTGGCCGAAGCCGACAGCGGCATTGCAAAACTGGTTGCGGAGATAATGGTCCGTGCCAAGTCCGGTACACGCGCCCAAGCGGCAAATGCTTGACAAAATCCCTGTTTGGGAGAAAAGTAAAACGTTTTTAACCTTACTTTTTCTCCCTTTTATACCTTTACAAAAAGCTCTGTCTGAGAGGAGCAACCCATGAGCCAAAACAAACGCATCGCCCGCGCCCTGTACGGCCACGGCAGCAACAACTACTACGCCATTCGTGTGGAAGTGCCTGACGCCTACGTCTGGTACCGCGACACCAAGGGCAAGACCCACGTCATCATGTCGGCACTGGAATACGACCGCGTCAAGAAGTACGCCAAGGTGGACGTTGTCCACGCCATGGACGACGTGGTGGCCGAGCTGACCAAGCTCCAGATGCCCACCGACACGGCCGGCCAGATCGCCTGGCTGGTGATGAACGACAAGCTGCCCGGCGGCCTGACCAGCGGACGGGTGTTCGAAGGTGTGGACGTGCTGGAAGTCCCGTCGGACTTTCCGTTCGGCCTTGCGGCGGCGCTCATCAAGATGGGCATCACCGTCGAGCCCGTGAAGGGCCACTTCTTCCCCGAGCGCTCGCTCAAGTCCCAGGCCGAGGTGGATGCTATCCGCCATGCCCAGTGGGTGAACGAGCAGGGCCACGAGCGCGCCCGTGTGGTGCTGCGCGAGGCTACCATCGGCAAGGACGATGTGCTGATGTGGAACGGCAAAGTGCTCACCTCCGAGATTCTGGCCGGCGAAATCAATGCCGAAATCGCTCGTCATGGCGGTGTTCCTGCCGAAGGCGGTCCAATTGTCGCTTGCGGTGAACACTCTGCCGACCCGCACGAACGTGGCCACGGCCCGCTCAAGGCGTACCAGTTCATCATCATCGACAGCTGGCCCCGCGCCGACTTCTACCACGGCGATCTGACGCGCACCTACATCAAAGGCAAGGCTACTGCTCAGCAGCAAGCCATGTATGATGCGGTGAAGGACGCCCAGCAACTGGGGCTGGATATGGCCAACACCAGCGCCAACCCGGCCGCCATCCATCAGGCGATTGAGGACTTGCTCACGTCCCGCGGTTTCAAAACCGGTAAGGACGCGAATGGCAATAACTGTGGGTTCTTCCACGGAACGGGCCACTCTGTCGGCCTGAACGTGCATGACCAAGGTCCCGGCATCCACCGCCGTAACACCACGCCGTTGCCGGAAGGCACGGTTGTCACGGTTGAGCCGGGTGTCTACTATCAGGGCATTGGCGGCGTTCGTATCGAAGACATTATCGCCATTACGGCGACAGGTAACATCAACCTGACGACCTTCGATAAAGAGCTTGTCATTCCGTAACTGCCTACAAACGTGAAGCGGCCCCCATTTTGGGGGTCGTTTTTTTATGTCCTATGCCTTGCATTCTTGAACGTGCACCCTCACTTTGTTCAGATACGGCAAAATATAGCCGCATCTTTCACTTGTTTCCTTTTTGTTATCTTTTCACTTCCCCCTTCCCCCTTCCTCAACTGGCTCTAAGGAGCACTATCATGCGAATTCTTACCTCTTTGTGGGGTGCTTTTGCGGGCCTTGCCCGCGAGATGCGTTGGTCATTCCTTCCGCCGCTGATGGTCTATATGGCCGCTGGTGTCTCGGGTTTGACGGCCATCGTCGGCACCTTCTTCGTGAAGGATTACCTCGGCCTGAGTGCCGAATTCCTCGCTGCCCTTACTTTCTGGGCAGGTATCCCGTGGGCGCTGAAAATGCCGCTCGGCCATGCGGTCGATCTGCTGTGGCGCTACAAGTCGGGCTTCATCTATCTCGGTGCCAGCTTGCTGGCGGCGAGTATGCTCATCATGCTGGGGCTGATTGCCGATAAGGCAATGATGGTTCAGTACATGAGCGCCGAAGCCTGGTACGTGCTTGCAGCACTTTTGGCCCCCGTGGGCTATGTGGTGCAGGACGTTGTGGCCGATGCCATGACGGTCGAAGCCGTACCTGTCACCGACACAGCGGGTAACCCGCTGGATGCGGATACCATTCGCGCAGCCCATACCACCATGCAAACGCTGGGTCGTGTTGCCATTATCGCCGGTGGGCTTTTGGTGTCTCTCGTGAACGTGATTCTGTTCAACGATGTGGCGCCCGATGCCATGCAGGCAACCTACGTCCTTGTTTACAAGATGGCGTTGGTGATTCCGGTCATTTCGGTGCTCGGTGTTGTGGTGGCATTTTTCCTGCGTCGTAAACGCGTGGCTGCCATGCGTGCAGAAGGCTTGAGCGAGGACGACATCCGCGCTCTGCTGAATACGCAGGATGAAAAGCCTTCCGCCAACTGGTGGATTCTCGGTGGATCGGCAGTATATACCGCCTTTACGCTGACGATGGGCCTGTCCGACATCCCCTACGCACAGGAGATTATTTTCGTTGGCTCTATGGGCATCGTGTTGTTCCTGATGACACGTCTGGTTCAGGCGCTACCCGAAGGTAGTCGTATGGCGTTGGTCGCCACTGCGGCGGTCATCTTCATCTTTCGTGCAATCCCGGGAACGGGTGCCGGTGCAAGCTGGTGGCAGATTGATGTGCTGAACTTCGACCAGGCCTTTATGGCAAAGCTGGGGCTTATCGCCAGTGTCTTGACGCTGGTGGGTATGCTGTGGTTGCGCCGTTGGATGGCCGAACGGTCCATTCTGTATGTGGTGGGCTTCCTCTCTGTAGTCGGCGGCATTCTGACGCTGCCGATTCTGGGTATGTTCTATGGCCTGCACGAGTGGACGGCTGCTCTGACAGGCGGCTTGATTGACGAACGTGTCATTGCTGTGGTGGACACGGCGCTGGAATCCCCTCTGGGGCAGGTGGCCATGATCCCCATGCTGGCATGGATTGCCAACAGCGCACCAAGCAACCTCAAGGCGACGTTCTTCGCGGTGATGGCCTCGTTTACCAACCTGGCCCTGTCGGCCAGTAGCTTGGGAACGAAGTACCTGAACCAGATGTTCGTCATCACCCGCGAGGTGAAGGATGCCACTGGTGCGGTGATCACTCCGGCCGATTACAGCGATTTGGGCATGTTGCTCATTATCGTGACGGCACTGAGTGTGTTCCTTCCGCTGGCGGCGATTCTCATCTTCCGCAAGTGGGCCAAGTAGCCCCAAAACAAACGATAAGAACCCCGCTTTTGCGGGGTTCTTTTTTGTTTGATACCTTTTATTTAGTGCCTTTTTTTTTGTTAAAATCGACCTATATCATTGTATACAAAATAATTGCCTGCCCTATTGAGATGGGGTATGGTGATTGGTTAATATCCCATCTTTATTCGCTTTTCTTTATCCAACCTTTTCAGAGCCGTTGCGTATCGGGCATAATGCATCAACAACAACATGTTAATGCCTTGCCCGCGCACTCTAATAACGGAGCAAACCTATGACGGATAATACAAAAACATCTGCCGCCGACGGCCCTCTTGTGGCTGTAAACGGCCTGCAGGTGGCTTTTGGCAAAAACGTGGCTGTGGACGGCGTATCGCTGACCATCGGACATGGCGAAACCGTCGCCCTTGTGGGCGAGTCAGGTTCCGGCAAGTCTGTCACCGCCATGAGCATCCTCAAACTGCTGCCCAAAGCGGCGAACATCAGCGCAGGTTCTGTGGTGATGGAAGGACGCAACCTCCTCGATCTCGACAACGCCGCTCTGCGGTCGGTCCGCGGTCGAAAAGTATCGGTTATCTTTCAGGAGCCGATGACATCGCTTAATCCTGTGCATACCATTCAGCGTCAGCTGGTGGAAATGCTGCTGCAGCACAATACGGGGATGAGCAAGCGCGAAGCGCGTGCCCAAACCTTGGAGCTGCTCGAACAGGTCGGCATCCAAAATGCGCATGAACGTGTGGGGGCTTACCCGCACGAACTTTCCGGTGGCCAGCGCCAGCGTGTCATGATTGCCATGGCCCTTGCGTGCAACCCCGAAATGATCATCGCTGACGAGCCGACAACGGCTTTGGATGTGACCGTTCAGGCACAAATCCTGACGCTGTTGAAGGATCTGCAAAAAAAGCGCGGTATGGCTTT
Source organism: Pseudomonadota bacterium (assembly GCA_016125375.1). Lineage (GTDB taxonomy): Bacteria > Pseudomonadota > Alphaproteobacteria > UBA1280 > RI-95 > RI-95. The sequence continues at coordinate 274,962 of WGLU01000003.1, forward strand.
GCTGCTTATCACCCATGATCTGGGTGTGGTGCGGCACATGGCCGAGCGTGTGTATGTGATGCAGCATGGGAAAATTGTGGAAGAGGGGAAGACCGAAGACATCTTCACCAAAGCCCAACACCCCTATACGCTGAGTCTGCTGAATGCCGAACCGAAAGGAACGGCGCTGGCAGGTGATCCCAATGCACCGACAGTTCTGAAGGCGGACAACGTGAAGGTGTGGTTCCCCATTAAAAAGGGGTTTCTGCGCAAGACCGTTGGTCATGTCAAAGCTGTTGACGGTCTTTCTCTCGACATCAAATCCGGTCAAACGGTTGGTGTGGTGGGCGAGTCCGGCTCGGGCAAAAGCACGCTGGGTAACATGCTGCTTCGGCTTATCGACAAGTCGTGCTGCCATGGCACTGTGCTCTTTGGTGATGTGGATGTTCAAAAGCTGAGCGGTGCCGATTTGTGCCGCTTGCGCACGGATATCCAAATCGTCTTTCAGGACCCGTTCGGCTCGCTCAGCCCCCGCATGTCGGTGGCCGAGATTGTCGCCGAAGGTCTGGAGCTGCACGAACCCAACCTGACAGCGGCAGAGGTAGACACCAAGGTGTGTGCCGTGCTGAACGAAGTGGGGCTTGACCCCGAGATGCGTCACCGTTATCCGCACGAGTTCTCGGGCGGCCAGCGGCAGCGTATCTCTATCGCCCGCGCGCTCATTCTGGAGCCGAAGTTCCTCGTCCTCGACGAGCCGACCTCGGCACTGGACATGACTGTGCAGGAACAGGTGGTCAACCTGCTGCGCGACATTCAGAAGCGCCGGAATCTGGCGTATCTGTTCATCTCTCACGACCTGAAGGTCATCCGCGCCCTGTCGAACCACATCCTTGTGATGAAGGACGGCAAGGTGGTGGAGCAAGGGACCGCTCAGGAGATTTTCCAGCAGCCCAAAGAGGCATACACCAAAGCCCTCATCGCCGCCGCGTTTAACAACAAGGCGGTGGGTGGCGGTGTGGTCAAGGACTGAAGGAGGGTCCTGACATGTTCCAACTTTCCCCCATGAATAAACGGCGGTGGGCCAACTTTAAGGCCAACCGCCGGGGGTACTGGTCCATGTGGCTGTTTCTGGCGCTGTTCCTCGTCACCTTGTGTGCGGAACTGGTGGCCAACGACAAGCCGCTCATGGTCAAGTACGACGGGCATTACGTCTTCCCGATCGTGGAGCGCCTCCCCGAAACCTATTTCGGCGGCGACTTCAAGACCGAGGCAGACTATCGTGATGCCTATGTGCAAAAGCTGATTGCGGACAAGGACGGCTGGATGATCTGGCCTGCCATTCCGTACAGCTATGACACCATCAACTACGACACCTCCAAGCCCGCGCCTGCCGCGCCCAGCACCACCAACTGGCTGGGAACGGACGATCAGGGGCGTGACGTGCTCGCGCGCGTCATCTACGGCTTCCGTCTGTCGGTGATGTTCGGCCTTGTGCTGACGGTCCTCGGCTCGGTTGTCGGCATCATGGCCGGCAGCGTGCAGGGGTACTTCGGCGGCAAGGTCGACCTGCTGTTCCAGCGGTTCCTGGAAGTCTGGGGTTCCCTGCCGGTGCTGATGATCCTGATGATCATGTCCAGCGCCATCGTGCCGGGATTCTGGACGCTCCTCGGCCTCATGCTGTTGTTCAGCTGGACGTCGCTGGTGGGCGTGGTGCGTGCGGAGTTCCTGCGTGCCCGTAACTTCGAGTACGTCCGTGCCGCCAAGGCACTGGGCGTCGGCGACTGGACCATCATGCGGCGGCACGTGCTGCCGAACGCCATGGTGGCAACCATGACCATGATGCCCTTCATTCTGGTGGGTGCACTGACCACGCTGACATCGCTGGACTTTCTGGGTCTGGGGTTGCCGGCCGGTTCGCCCTCGCTGGGTGAGCTGATGGCGCAGGGCAAAAACAACCTGCAAGCGCCGTGGCTCGGCATCACGGGGTTCTTCGTGATGGCGGCCATGCTCTCGCTGGTGGTGTTCATCGGCGAGGCGGTACGTGACGCCTTCGACCCGCGCAAAACGGCAGAGGAGGCCTAAGCTATGGGTGCGTATATCCTGCGGCGCCTGTTGCTGATTCCGGTCACCCTGTTTCTGATCATGGCGGCGAACTTCGCCATCGTGCAGATTGCACCGGGTGGGCCTGTGGAACAGCAGCTCGCGCAAATCACCGGTCAGGGCGGCAACGCCACCGACCGTATCACCGGCAGCGGCAGTGAGACCATCACGCCGAGTGGCGGTGCCAAGAACGGTGCCGCCACGGGCGGCGCTGCCAGCAAGTACCGAGGCGCGCAAGGCCTCGACCCCGAGCTGATCAAACAGATCGAGAAGCAATTCGGGTTCGACAAGCCGGCGCACGAGCGGTTCTTCAAGATGATGTGGGACTACATGCGGTTCGACTTCGGAACCAGCTTCTTCCGCGACGCCAAAGTCGTGGACATCATCCTCGAGAAGATGCCTGTCTCCATCTCGCTGGGGCTGTGGACGACCCTGCTGGTCTACCTCATCTCCATCCCGCTGGGTGTGCTCAAGGCCGTCTACGACGGCAGCCGCTTCGACGTGGCATCGAGCGCCGTTATCATCGTCGGGTACGCCATTCCGGGGTTCCTGTTCGCCATTCTGCTCATCGTGCTGTTCGCCGGCGGCAGTTACTGGGACATCTTCCCCTTGCGGGGACTGGTCTCGGACAACTTCGACCAGCTCAGCACCTGGGGTAAGGTGGTGGACTACTTCTGGCACATGGCGCTGCCCATCATCTCGATGGTGGTCGGCGGCTTTGCGAGCCTGACCATGCTGACCAAGAACTCGTTCATGGACGAGATCGGCAAGCAGTACGTGATGACCGCACGGGCCAAGGGCCTGTCGGAATTCAAGGTGCTGTTCGGTCACGTGTTCCGCAACGCCATGCTCATCGTGATTGCCGGCTTCCCGGCCGCGTTCATCGGCATCCTCTTCACGGGGTCCATGCTGGTGGAGGTCATCTTCTCGCTCGACGGTCTCGGCCGTCTGGGTTTCGAGGCGGTGATGAAGCGCGACTATCCGGTGATGTTCGGCACCATGTACATGTTCACGATGCTGGGCCTGCTGCTCAGCCTTGTGGGCGACCTGATGTACGTGGCGGTGGACCCGCGTATCGACTTCGACAAACGCTCCTCGTGAGCCGATAACGACCAGAAAGGCAGCCCGTCAAACGGCTGCCTTTCTTTTTGTATACAATGTGGTTGATGAGGGGGGGAAAGGGTGTTAGGGTGGCCACTGGAAGTGATATATCTTCTTTACCCTTTCTATGCTTTTTCGCTACCCTTTTGACTGAGTCAAAACAACGAGAGGCGCACATGCGCAAAACCCTTATCTCGCTCGCTGCCGTGCTGACGCTCGGCCTGACCGCCCCCGCACTGGCTGATGCCACGACGGCGGTGGATGGCCCGGGCATTGCCATGCACGGGGACACCAAATACAAGAGTGGCTTTGACCATTTCGACTACGCCAATCCGGACGCCCCGAAGGGCGGCGTGTTGCACCTCGGTGCAACCGGCGGGTTCGACAGTCTGAACGGCTTCATCATCAAAGGTGAGGCGCCCGAAGGTCTGGGCCTGATCTACGACACGCTGATGGTCTCGTCCGCCGACGAGGCGTTCACCGAATACTGCCTGCTGTGTGAGCGCGTTGTGGTGCCCGCCGACCGATCGTCGGTGACGTTCTACATGCGCACTGACGCCCGCTGGCATGACGGCAAGCCTGTCACGGTGGACGATGTCATCTTCACCTTCGAGACGCTGCGGACCAAGGGTTCGCCGCACTACCGTTTCTACTACGCCGACGTGGTGAAGGTGGAAAAGGTGGACGGCAACGGCGTCAGGTTCACCTTCAAGGACAGCACCAACAAGGAGCTGCCCCTGATTCTCGGCCAGCTCCCGGTGCTGCCCAAGCACTACTGGGAAGGCCGTACCTTCGACAAGACCACGCAGGACGTGCCGTTGGGCAGCGGTCCCTACCGCGTTAAGGAGTTCGAACCCGGCCGCTACATCGTTTACGAACGTGTGGCGGACTACTGGGGGCAGAACCATCCGGTGCGCAAGGGGCAGTTCAACTTCGGCGAGATCCGGTACGACTTCTACCTCGACCCGAACGTCATGTTCGAGGCCTTCAAGGCCGGCGCCATCGACTACCGCGTGGAGAACACCTCCAAGCTGTGGGCGACGGGCTACGATCTGCCTGCCGTACGCAACGGCGCCATGGTGAAGGAGGAGTTTCCCCATCACCGTAACGCCGGCATGCAGGGCTTTATCATGAACATGCGCCGTCCGCTCTTTCAGGACGTGCGTGTGCGTGAGGCCCTGGGTTTCGCGTTCGACTTCGAGTGGACGAACAAGAACCTGTTCTACGGCGTCTACAGCCGGACCGAGAGCTACTTCCAGAACTCCGAGCTTGCCGCCACGGGCCTGCCCCAGGGCGAAGAGCTGGAAATCCTGAAGAAGTTGAAAGAAAAGTACCCCGATGCGGTGCCGGATGCGGTGTTCACCACCCCGTTCAAGGCGCCGGTCAACGACGGCAGCGGCGACGCCCGGACCAATCTGGTCAAGGCACGTGATCTGCTTAAAGCAGCGGGTTGGGACATCCCGGAAGGGGAGTTCCTGCTCAAGAACGCTGCCGGGGAAACTTTCCGGTTCGAAATCCTGCTGGTCAGCCCGGCGTTCGAACGCATCATGCTCCCGTACGTCAAAAACCTGCGCAAGCTGGGGATGGACGTGACGGTGCGCACGGTGGATACCTCGCAGTACGTGAACCGTCTGCGGGCGTTCGACTTCGACATGGTTGTCAGCGGCTGGGGCCAGAGCGCATCGCCCGGTAACGAGCAGCGCTCCATGTGGACCTCGGAAGTGGTCAACGTGCCCGAAAGCAGCAACTACGCGGGTATCGCCAATCCGGCGATTGATGCGGCGGTTGACCTGCTCATCGGTGCGCCCGACCGTGTTAGCCTGGTCAACCGCACCCGTGCGCTGGACCGTCTGCTCCAGTGGGGATTCTACGTGGTTCCCAACTGGCACGCGAAGTTCGACCGGCTTGCCTACTGGGACAAGTTTGGCCACCCCTCCGTGACGCCTGACAGCGGCAGCGACATCTACACCTGGTGGATCGATGCTGCCCGGGACGCAACGCTGGACGCCCGCAAGGCGGCTGCTGCGCCCAAGGCCAACTGAAACAAACGCCCGCGGATCATTCCGCGGGCGTTTTTCTTCTTCACTCCTCTTTTCCCCTGACTGTTCTTCCAGAGGAAATTGTTATGGCGCTGAACATCAACGTGCTGCCTGTCTCCACCGCTGCTGCCTACTTCTTTGGCGGCAATATGGAGGCCGACGAGGCCCTGAGCCTCGGCGTGTGCCTGCGCAGCTGGGACAAGACGCCCAAGTACTTGTTCCAGGCCCGCTTCCGCACGCCGTGCCCGACCGATGAGCAGTGGACGCTGCTGCCGCTGGACGCCCGCCCGCAGTTCAGCGTGGGCGAAAACCTGTGGACGTTTGCCTTCCGCAACGGGGAGGATGTCGAAAAGGGAGCCGTCAAGCTCGCTACCCGCATCCACGCGTCGCTGAAGGCATACGACGTTCGTGCCGTGGACGTGTACGAGCTGCGGACCGACAGCAACGGCCTGCGCTACTACCACTATCTTCAGGCCGCAACTGCCTGATGCACACCGTGCCCGGCATAAGCCGGGCACACTTTTTGTGCACTGCATGTTGACCCGCATCGGTTATGCCCGATAGTCTTAAAGAAAACACGTTTTTGTTGGAATCCTGATGCTTTTACATGCTGTTCTTCCGACCCCCCATGAGGTGTCCATGGCGACGCAAAACGTGCGTCCGCTGCCGACGGTGATAGGCCTCTATTCACCGCGCGAGCAGTCGGGCAAATCCACCGTCACCGCGTACCTTGACCAGACGGCCGTTGCGGCCGCGGGCAAGACGATGGTGAACATCAAGATTTCCGCTCCCCTCAAGCAGCCGCTCTACGACCTCGGCCTGACCGAGGAAGAAGTGGAAGGCAAGCTGAAAGAGGTGCCCAATGCCAAGCTGGGTGGCAAGAGCCCCCGCGAGGTGATGATCGCCGCCTACAAGGCCGGCGCTGCCAAGGATGGTCCGGACTGGTTGGCCAAGCTGGCTGCTCACCGCATCCTGGACGCCGTGATGGCCGGGTACGTTGTCGTTGTCGATGACGTGCGCACGCCCGCCGACTACGAGATGATCCGCCGGTTTACCGGTGCCGTCGTCTGGCGCGTGTTCCGCCCGAAAACGGGTGGTGCCGACATCGGCAAGGCCGAGAACATCGAGGGCATGCTCGAAGGCAAAACCTTCGACCTCAAGGTCGACAATGTCGGTACCTTGCAGGACCTCTACGGCATCATCGACGGCTATTTCGCCGGCAAGTGACAAACGATAAAGCCCCCGCACTGCGGGGGCTTTTTGCGTGTGGGCCAGTATCAAGCGCGTTCGCGGGCACCTTCCAGATGGATGACGGCACCCAGCTCCTGCGCGTAGTCGTCACGCTCCTGTTGATAGAAGTCGAGCATGTCGTCCAACACTTCATCGCGTTCTGTCTGTGTCAGTGCTGGCCCTAGGACGACAAACTCATCCATGCCACCGATGCGTTGGATGCGGCGTGTGCTCTCCAGATAGGCAAGTCGGTAGCAGAGGTCATCATATCCTGAATTATCGTTCACAAGGTGTGTTTCCACCCGTTCGCGGAAGAGGTGCTTTTCAACAGCGTTTTCTGGCGCCGGTTCACCCGTCAGGAGCGGGTGGCTCTTCATGTAGTACAGGGTGGTCATATCCCGCGCAATAGGGGTGTTGGGGTGGCGCACGTCGCGGTCGAACAGTTCAAACTCATCACCGCTCAACAGACCGGCATCGCTACGCAGGCAAATGTCATGTTCGTCATGGGCATCACGGTAGAAAAAGTGACCCAGTACATGTTCGTGCATGATGGTTGTGGCATCCAGCTCTTCCAGCCGGGCAGGGGGGCACATCATGGCATCCCTCAGGGTAGGGGTGGTGTAATGGACGGTGTCCTTTGCCGGTACAAACACTTCGTCAGGACCCAAGTCCACGCCGTTAACAACCGCAGCAAGCCTCTGGTGGGCGACAACGTTCAGGGTGGTCATGTCGCCAGTATCACGCAGGACCATCAGGGCTGCAAAGCGGTCGGCGACGTTTTCGTCGATATAACTCCGGTAGTCAGGATTTTTGGCGCCAATCGCATCAAAGAAGCGGGTGTTTATATTATTGAACATCTCGTGCGCCAGTTCATGGTAGGCAACATACAACCGATATGTCCCCATGTTAAAGCCCTGTGGAACATGGTCAAGCTCTCTGGTTATGCAGGCGCCTGTTGCAATCACGTCCGTCGGGCGGGCATCCACATCCGGCATAGGCACGGGCCGTTGACTGCCTTTGTAGGCCAGTATCTCGGCCATACCATCTTCGTGGTACATGTGGCAGCGCAACGCCTTTGGACGAAATCCTTCCGGGAATAGGTCAGCCATTTCTGTTGTGGCGTGGTCCAGCACCTGTTGCGAGGTGAGGCGGTTAAAGTCTATCTGCTTCACGCGGGTTACCCTCTTGCATCTTGCGTTGTTATTTTGTGGAGGGCACAACCAGCGAGACGGCTGACGTTTTGCAAAAAGCCAAGTGTTACACGGGATTGACATAACCGACAGTTCTGGGGTATGTGTATACAAACTTTTCTTTCCTGCCTTTTTACCATTCGCTTCCCAGAAGAGGACCTGCCCATGCAGGAAGTTCCCTTGTTCCGTCTGCCGAATGTGATCGGGGTGTATTCACCGCGCCCGCAATCCGGCAAATCCACCGTTGCCGCGTACCTGCGCGACCATGTGGCCGCGCCGATGGGCATCACCCTGGTGACCATCAAGATCGCCGACCCCATCAAGCAACCGCTCTACGCCCTCGGCCTGACCGAGGAAGAGGTGGAAGGCAAGCTCAAGGATGTGCCGCACACCAAGTTGGACGGCCGTACCCCGCGTGAAGAGATGATCCGTCTGGCCCGTGAGGGTGCCGAGAAGCTCGGCGCCGACTGGCTGGCCCGCCGTGCGGAAAGCCGCATTGCCGAGGCTGTGGCCCAGGGCAAGGTGGTCATCGTCGACGACATCCGCCGCCCGAGCGAGTACGACCTCATCCGTCAGTTCGCTGGCAACGAAATGTGGCGCCTGTTCCGCCCCAAGGAGGGCGAGGCCGTTGTGACCGACAGCGCCAACTATGAAGGCCTGCTCGAGGACCATGTCTTCGACCTGCGGCTGCAGAACACCGGCACGCTGGCGTTCCTGTACGCCCAGCTGGCCAGTCACCTGCGCGTGCCGCGTCTGGATGCGTCCTGCTGAATCGAAAAGCCCCCGCGTTTGCGGGGGCTTTTTTTATGCCTTGGCTTTGCGTTGCCGTGTTACCTCGTACAGGCTGATGCCCGCGGCAACGGAGACATTGAGTGACTCCACATCACCGATCATCGGCAACTTGGCCAAAAAGTCGCAATTGTCGCGCACCAGTTTGCGCAGACCTTCACCTTCGCTGCCCATGACAATTACGATTTTGCCGGACAGGTTTACGTCGCCCAACTCTTGTGTGGCTTCACCCGCCAGGCCGACAATCCAGTACCCCATGCCTTTAAGTGTCTCGATGGTGGTGTTCAGGTTGCCCACATCCAGCATGGGTGTGTATTCCATCGCGCCGGCAGAGGCTTTGCCGATAATAGGGGAGTCTTTTGCGCTGTGGCGGGAGGGCACAATCACAGCTGCTGCGCCCATGGCATTTGCGCTACGCAGGATGGCACCTACGTTGTGCGGATCGGTAACCTGATCCAGCATGACCAGCAGGTCACCGCTTTCGGCCACATCCTTAAGGCTGACTTTGCCCAATGGCGCTACCTGAGCGGCCACACCCTGATGGGGCTGTTTGGTCATGCTGTCGAGCACGTTTTTGTTGACCACGCTCAGGCCGATGCCCCGTTGTTTGCACAGGTTGCGGTAGCGGTCAGCCTGCTGGGCAGTTGTCCGCACCTCGTGCACCTTGCGTTTGCCCGACTCCAGTGCGCTGGTAACGGCGTGATTGCCAAAAATCCATTCCATGATAAGTGCCTCTGACTGCTGTGGTTGCGTGGGTATATGGTGTATGCCACAGGCGTGCGCAAAATAAAATGCAAAACCAACGGAGAGATGGTTGACATCACGGCCGCTGTGGGCTAATTTGCGCACCTGCATGGCGCGTATGCGCCGACCACTGTGGAGGGATGTCCGAGTGGTTAAAGGAGACAGACTGTAAATCTGTTCGCTATGCGTACGTAGGTTCGAATCCTACTCCCTCCACCACTAAAAACCGACCTCAATTGGGGTCGGTTTTTAATTTCCGGTATAGTGCCGCAACTTCAAACCGTTGCAGATGGTGGCGGATGCGATTCTGGACTGCTCTCAGCCTAAGCAAATCATTCTGGACCCATTTGCCGGGAGCGGCACAACACTCATCGCTGCCGAAAAAATCGGACGTAAGGGGTATGTCATGGCGCTGGACCCGGTCTATGTGGATGTCATCATCAACCGCTGGCAAGAGTTTACGGGTGGGCGGGCGAGGCTGTCTGACGGTGAGCAGATATTTGCTGAGGTGAAAGGGGAGCTCCATGGCTAGAATTTACCGTGGGAAAAGGCGAATAGGCTCCAGCAAGGCAACTGCAAAACCCCCTACGCCAGCCCCAGCGGTGGAAAGCAAAGCGGATGAGCAAGTGGGCTACAAGAACCCGCCCAAACATACTCAGTTTAAAAAGGGGCAGTTCGGCAACCCTAAGGGTAGACCAAAGAAAGAAACTCTCCCTCTTGCGTACCTTGCACTACGGGAGCTGGGCTCCACGATCGTCGCGGTGGAGAATGGCAAAAGGATCCGCATTACCAAAAAAGAGGCCTAGGTTAAGGGGCTTGTTGCAAACAGCGTCAAAGGTGACCGATCTGCGCAGAAGTACCTGATGGAGATTATTCGCGGTGAAGAAAACAGGTTGTTGAAGCAAGCACACCAAGAGGAATGGAATAAAAAGCAGCGTGTCCTTGATGGCATGCCCGATGAGGAAGCCCGTGCCTCGTATCTGGAGTCTCTGCAGGGCCCGGAGGGTTAACCTACCCATCATCCAAAACATCCGGGTAAGTCAGGAGATTTTCATGTCAAATACCCCTTAAGTGCAGGGTGATGGGAGGGGATATATCTCCTACGTGTCAATCAATGGCGCAAATTGGGGGTTCTTGAAATAACATGCACATTTCAATGTTTTATTTGTGCCTTCGGGGATATTTTAGGGTTATTTTGGGGCTGGAATATCCTACAATTGCAGCAACGATTTTTTACAGGAAGAGACGGCCCCATGACCCAGCTCACCCGGACGGTATATTTGCTTAGCAGCGCAGTGCTTATGGCCTGCGCTTTTGTTTTACCTGCAACAGTGTACGGGGCGGATGTAAGCGCTACCGTGGACGTGCCCGTGATAAAGGGTTCGGTCGAGAAATTGTTGGAGCGTAAAGAGTGGCCGTCCGACGCGGAGCGGGACGCATATATCAAGAGCCTCGATTATACGGATAAAAATATCCCTGTTGCTAACGCAGCGTTGTTCCCCAGTAAAACAATGCCCGAGGCACTATATACAGACTCTGCCGCATGGATAGACAATCGCTATGTGCTGATTGGAACATCTGTGTGGGATACGGAAGAAAATACTTTAAAAAATCTTATAGATGCAGAGCGGTTATATCATCCAACCGATCCTCAAAGGTTGGCGCCTGTTTGTCTTGATCCTAAAACCAAACTTATTCACACATGGGTTGTGCCTTGGGGGATTAAAGCCTTGCCTGCCGCGCTGTTGGAGAGTTTTAATGGCATGCAGTACAAAAAGTACCAGTTTTTTGAAGAGGTTTATAACGCCCCCGATGGTACACGGATGCGTACCCAAACATTCTACCGAGCCAAAGTATACGGCTATATGGATGGCCCGATGCATACGCTGGTCACACGCCAAACCCAAACCCAGCGCCAAACGGGTGTTTTGCCCAAGGTGGGTGGCCCTAAATACGACAATCTGGACGAAAACGGGCAGCCTATTGGCCCATCTGACCCTGTGTTGATTTATACCAATGACCCAGCTGTACTTGCCAAAGCAAAAGTGGGTGAGGTGTACATTGACCCAATAGACACCAATACGCCGTTGCAATGGGCGCGCAGTAATGTGCAATGTATGCTGAAATATCCTCGTGATACTAAAGATTTGTCCGTTTGGGGTACGTCGTTTGGTTACGATAGGTCTCGTGCCTACCTTGCAAAATATATGCGTTGGAAGATAGGGGAAACCATCTATGAGAACATTGGAGGGAAGCCGGAAGTTGTTCCGGTTACTGAGAAACGGCTTTGGAGTACTGACTACGGCCGTGTTTATGATGAAAAGAACGACCGTTACTTTATATATCGGTATGGTATGAGTAAGTATGATAGGGCAGATGATCGCCATGTGTTTTGGTTGCTAAAAAATGGTGACTTGGAAATAAACTATATGCCGATTTTCAGCCATACTTCGCAAGTTTTACTACCTGTAGCTACGGGACACCTTATTATAAACCAGTTTGTTTTTAATCCAACAAATGGCGAACTCCAGAAAATACCAAACGTATTGCCCCCAGTATACCGTTCACCTGTTTATGGATTGGTGTCTAGGGAAACAGTCGTTAATGTTTCTCCTGATTTTTGTAAAGTGCTGACGGTTTCTCCGCTAGGGGATAGCGGTGAAGTGTATTTGTCTAACCCTGCAAAAAAATTGCAGGTTATCGATTTTTGTGAAGGTTTTAAAAAGGCGGGAGCTAATTAAATGGCTGTTATTGCAATTGCGGAAAATGTACTGGTTAAGGCATCGCATGAACGTTGGCCTTCGCTTGTCTTTGAGGCGGAAGGTCTACAAATCCGGCGACCCTTTCATGAGGGAGACAGTCAGTCATTGTTTCCCGAGGTAACGAATGCGGTCTCCAGTCCTTGCAAAAAGACATTCGGTACGTGGATCATACGGGAATTGTCTGGTCAGAGTTTTTTTATACAAGAGAGGATGCCAAAGGCTTTATGCGGCAGGTTGGCAGCCGGATAGCCACTTTTCTGCACCCTCCGGTTTGTAACGATGATTGGTACTTCGCGCTCCCCCGTCACGAAAACGAAACGAAAAATAAATGGGAGTTTGATAGTATCCGCTTCCCCAAATTCGAGTATGTCTGGATACCGGAAGGTAAGGTTCAAACTATACAGATTGACTTACAAACCGACTGCTCCAAGCAAAGTCTGGACGGGCGGTTTGCTGAGCCGCTCGGTTTTTGCTTACCCGGGCTGGAAGAGTATTTCCGTTCTGTTCTGTTGCAGACCCCCTGGCCCGGTACTTTGTTACGACTTGATTTGCGATATGCAACGGAGGGGGTAAATGTCTGGAATTCAGGAGAGTTTTTGGTCTCCGAGGGACAGCGGATTCTGTAAAGTATCGTCGCCGGCTAGATACAAATAATAGCGGGTTTCTGATCGGCCTCCCTTGAGGGGGCTTTTTCGTGTCGGATTGCGACTTTTTCTTGTGTCCTGTGGTTGTAATTATGATCTCTGGTTACCAACTCAACACGGTTAGGTAAATCATCTTGGCTGTTTCGGCAGCCTACTGGTGTTTTTCATCTTTTCGCCTCTGATTCTCTCGGGAGGCACGTACTTGCTAGTTTTTTGACTTCCCGCCACTCCTGGAAAAAGGTCCAAAACCATGTCCTCTTCTCTCAACCGTCACGGGCTTGCCCTTCTGCTGGGCAAATCCCTGCTGTGCATTGCCGCTGGCATTGCCCTGTACCAGACTGGCTACCTGCAGCGCGTGCTGCCGCAGGATCAGTTCAGCTGGATCTGGGTGGGCGGCATGGCCCTGGTCTTCGTCTATCAGGCGGTGTTCGGCATGGTGCCGTACCAGCGCCTGACCGACCGCGAGGTCAGCGTCTACAACAAGGTCAAGGCACAGCTCGACAAGCAGGATGACGCGGCTGCCGCGCAGATTCTGGATCCGGAGGCCTATACCGAGGCCGAACGGAACACCGGTCTGTTCGACATGCTGATGCGCATCCGTCACATCTGCACCGATACCCGGCGCCACACCGCGCTGGACATCGACCGGCTGCTGCAGCGGTTCAGCAACTGGCACGCGCTCAAGGCGCGTCCCATCCACTGGACCCGTCGCAACCTGCTGACCTACGGCATCATCGGCACCTACATCGGCCTCAATCTGGCCACCGGTGGTGCGGAAAAGATGGCCTCGGGCGAGCCGGAAGCCATCTTCGCCTACGTGGTGGAGATGTTCCAGTTCCTCAGTCTGGCGATTCTGACCACCCTGGTCGGCATCAAGCTGGGCGGCGTGATGCTCAACCACGCGGTCGAGCGTGCCGAGCGCACGGTGCACAACATCGCCAACGACCTGAGCGCGGCCCTGTATGACAGCGGATTCGTCGCCTGGGCCGAAGACGCCGAGGTGCGTACCAAGCTGCATGCCGAGAAGGTGGCTATCGAAGCCGCAAAGACCGAAACCACGGAAGCCGAAGGCGCTGCGTCGTGAGCTGGAAACTGCCTCACGGCGGAGATGTTCACGAGCAGGAAACCGATCAGGACCGGGCGATGGACGACGTGATGTCGGCCTTCGTCTTCATCCTGCTGATCATCGCGGCGGCGCTGCTGATGATCTATACCCCCACAAAGTTGGGTGGTACGTCGGTTTCCCAGTGGGCGCCGGGCATTCCGCTCCGGTTCGAATCACGGCGGGACTTCAACCTGACGGGCACCACGCTCGACGACTTCACCTGTGAGGTCGTCAGTGGTGTCCATCTGGGTGAGCCCGGGCACTTTGGCCGCGACGGTAAGTTGCTGCCCGAGTTCAAGGCGCTTTACAAGAAGCGCCCGCCGGAATGTTCACGTGCTGACCAGGATCTGTATGTCCGCTACATCGAGCCGAACGGCAAGGTGCACGACGTGCTGAGCATGGACAGCCCGAACCAGATGGGTACGGCAGAAGGTGCCTTCGCCTACAGCGAGGCCAACCGGTGGAATCTGGGTGAAAACACCCCGAATCCCTTCCGCGACGTGCGTGTGGTCACACCGTTTCGTCTGGAAGAGCTGACCTATCGGAATAAATACCTGAAGCCGGGGACGTATATCTTCAACGTCCATCTTCAGCGGGGTGACGACTATTTCCCCGATGAACCGGTCAAGGTTGCGGTCTACCTGATTGCGTTTGAAGGAACAACGCACGAGCAGGTCATCTTTGGTGGTTTTGTCGATCTTCGGATGGACACGCCCCAGACCCGCGAGCGCACCATTGCTACCTTCAAAGTGGACGATGCCGGCCAGATCATTCCCGGCAGCATCGACACCACAACGCAGACGTCCATCATCGAGGCTCTGGCGGGGAACGTCAAATGACGCGCCCCGTTACCCTCACCTCACCACGCACGCATTAGGAGGCGTACATGAAGCTGAATATCTTCGGCTCCCATGGTCATCAGTCTCCTGATGACCAGGACTTTCTGAAAGCGGCCCTCGATCTGAAAACGGCGATGTTCTTCCTGCTGTTGATTATCGTGGCGGCGCTGCTCGTCATTTATCCGCTGGTGTCGAAAGACGGCGCGGGTAAGAGCACGGAAAGTGCGACTGCGTTCCGTCCCGTGGGCTTGCCGCTGCGCGTGCAGGTGACCTGGGACAGCAACCTGGACGCTTCTCAGGCCCTCCAGCCTGGGCAGATGTGCCTTAAACCCGGTGACAGGGGTTTCGATATCAATCGACGCCCGCCCGAGTGTTCGGCCGCGGATGTGGATTTGTGGATGCAGCGTGTCACGCCGGAAGGCGAGCGCGTTCTGTACGCCGCGAACCGCAAGTTCCCGGACGGGTTGATGGCGTATACACCGGATGACCGGGGTATCGCCTACAACAAGGTTCCGACGACGTTCCGTGCCGAGCAGATGGTGCCCCAGTATTCGGTTCTGCCGAAGGGGGAGTACACCATCAACATCGATCTGTTCCGACCCGACGCCTACCGACCGGACAAGCCGGTCAAGGTGTGCGCCATCGTCATTTATGCCGAAGGTGCCAAGGACAAGGAAAAGGTCCTGTACCGGAACTGCCGCCAACTGGGTGTTGACAAGAGCTTCCCGCGGGAGGTGACCTTGGTCAGCTTCCGTATCGGCGACGGTCACAATCTGGTCGAAGGGTCGGTGGATACGCGCACGCAAGTGCCGTTGGCCGTGCCCTACTATGCCGTCAACACAGGGAAGTGAGCCATGTTCTTCAACACTCTGTTCTCATCGGAGTACTGGCGGGCCGTCCTGTCCGGAGATGCACACGTGAGCTTCCTGTGGAACTTGTTTCTGCAGGAGCACCAGTTGCTCTTCGTGATCGGCGTGCTTGGCCTTTCCTTCCTGGTCCTGACTCTCCTCATCCTCTACGTGCTGCCGCGCAGCTCGCTGGGGTGGGGAAAAGGCGTCGCCATCGCGGCGTTCGCTGGTCTGGCCTTTGTGCTGCAGATCTCGCACAGCTTCGTTGTGCCGGAAATGTATGCCAATGCGGGGAAGGGACGTGCCAACCCTGCCTGCCCGTCGCTGGTCTACGGACCGGACGGCAAGCTGGTGTTCGTCAAGTCACTCATCATCCACGAGGGCAAACCGCGCAACGCGATGGTGGCCCAGAAGCATGTGTATCTGGTCGAACCGACGCCCTACACGGGCGTGTACAACGGCGAGGCCTCCGTGGGTCTGCTGCTGCGCAACCATGATGCACTCGGGGACACGTTCCCCGTTTACTGCAGTGCGGCTCTGTCGGCGGGCGGTCAGGCATGGCTTGACCGTATCAACGCCTACGGAACGCCCGTCAACCACGAGATGCTCAAGCAGATTCTCGTGAGCAACTGGAGTCCGGACTTCTGGCAGGGCATCGTCGAGGGCAAGATCAAGCCGTCGCAGATGTCGGAGCTTTTGGCCCTCTACATGGGCAATGAGCTGCTGCCGGCCAATGCCAAGGACCTCGCGCGCGCCATCCAGATGGCCGCGATCGACGTGTTGAAGCCCAACCACGACCGTGGTGTGGCCGAGATGCGCAAGGTCTGGCGGACCATCGCCGAACGCCTGAAGGCGGAACGCGGCATCGATCTGCCCCTGCATCACGACTTCCCCATGGCGGGGACGCCCAACGGGCACTACGCCATGCATGTCGAGATGGGGCCGATGATGGTGGAGTACATCCTCATGGACGTCACCGACGAGGCACCTGCTTTGATGCAGGAACTGGACTATACCAAACGTCTGGTCGCCGAAGTCTGGAGCCAGAGCTTTGCTGACATCGGCATCAAGTTCGCCGAAACGGTCAGCACGGATCTGGAGCGTCTGGGGGTGAATAACCGCCAGCCAGCCGTGACCATGCCCGGTGAAGCGCCGTGGTACCTCCTGCCCGAAAGTGACGGTCAGGAAGGTGACGCCGACGGCGATGGCCAGAGCGATGGCAAAGGCAAGGCCGGTGGCAAAGGCAAGGCGCAGTCCGACCGTCAAGGTCAGGACGGCGAAGCCGAAGCCCTCCGCCAGAAACTGCTGGAAGTCATGAAGCAGCAGGGTCTGGAAGCCGGCAGCGCTCAGGCGCAGCTGGATGGCATGCAGGCCTCGCAGGGTCAGGGCAATGGCTCGGGCAACGGCCCGGGTAATGTCGACGTCGGCGACCCCGACGGACTGGGTGGCCCGCAAGGCGATCCCAAGCCCGACAGCGAACGCTTCTAAACGATAGAACGGCCCCCGCGAGGGGGCCGTTTTTTTTATGCGCTATTCTTGTTGATATGACCTTTGGCAAGTGAGGTTGGTATCCGGAGGGGGGTGGGACATATGTGCCCTGTTTTATGTATAAAGTAGCGTCGTCGCGGTTTTGCTGGGTAAGCGGCTATTTATAAATAAAAGTTATTAAACATATAAATATAATATATTGTTTTTATTAATTTTCAGCCTCCACAATATGTAGCGCAACAGGCTAAAAGCCTGCTCCCGTGAACAGAATACCCGTGTTTTTAAACAGTAAAAGAGGTTCTAAGATGTTGAAACGGAACAAAATCTTAGCTGCCGTATCGATGATCGGACTGGCATCGACCGCACTGGTCGGTCTGGCTGTGGCTACTGATATGGCACCTAAAGACAGCAAGGCGATAACAAATGATTATTGGTGGCCCAACCGCCTCAATTTGGAACCCTTGCGCAAACATGTGGCCGATGCTGACCCGATGGGCCAGCAGTATAATTATGCCAAAGCTTTTGCCACGCTGGATCTGAATGCTGTTAAAAAAGACATCGAACATGTGATGACCACCTCGCAAGACTGGTGGCCTGCCGATTTTGGTAATTACGGTCCGTTCTTTATCCGTATGGCATGGCATAGTGCCGGTACCTACCGCACACTTGATGGACGCGGTGGTGCCGACGGTGGTATGCAACGTTTCGCGCCGCTCAACAGTTGGCCAGATAACACCAACCTGGACAAGGCCCGCCGCCTGCTGTGGCCGGTTAAACAAAAATATGGCGAAAAACTTTCCTGGTCCGACCTGATGGTGCTGGCCGGTACGGTAGCAATGGAATCCATGGGCTTTAAAACTATCGGCTTTGCAGGTGGTCGTGTGGACGCATGGGAGCCGGAAGAAGTGTATTGGGGCCCTGAGGGGCAATGGCTGGGCAGTGAGCGCTTTGCCGAAGGTCGTGACTTGGCCAAGCCCCTTGCCGCAACCCGTATGGGCCTGATTTATGTGAACCCGGAAGGACCGAACGGCAATCCGGACCCGCTGGCTGCTGCTAAAGACATCCGCGAGACCTTTGGTCGCATGGCGATGAATGACGAGGAAACCGTCGCACTGATTGCAGGCGGTCACACCTTTGGTAAAGCCCACGGTGCGGCGGCTGCCAAGCATCTTGGCGCCGAACCGGAAGCCGCAGGTCTGGAAGATCAGGGCATGGGCTGGAAGAACAGCTATAAATCCGGTAAAGGTGCCGATACCATCACCAGTGGTCTGGAAGGTGCATGGACGGTAAGTCCAGCACAGTGGACCCACAACTATCTGGAAAACCTGTTCAACTTCAACTGGGTTCAGACCAAGAGCCCGGCGGGAGCAACCCAGTGGGTACCGGACGATAAATCCGCCCAGATTGTTCCGGATGCTCATGACCCGAGCAAACAACACGCCCCTATGATGTTCACAACGGACTTGGCGCTGAAGTTTGATCCGGAATACAAGAAAATCGCCAAGCGCTTTTTGGATAACCCGAAGGAGTTTGAACTGGCCTTCGCTAAGGCATGGTTCAAGCTGACCCACCGTGATATGGGCCCGCGCACGCGCTATCTGGGTAATCTGGTCCCGAAAGAGGAGTTCATCTGGCAGGATCCAGTACCGACTGTGGACTACAAACTGGTGGACGCTGCCGATGTAAACAAGCTGAAAAAGGACATTCTGGCCACGGGCCTGAAGGCTGATGAGCTGGTCCGCACGGCATGGGCGTCAGCCTCTACCTACCGCGGTACGGATATGCGTGGTGGTGCAAATGGTGCACGTGTGCGCTTGGCACCGCAAAAAGACTGGGCTGCAAACGATCCGAAAGAGCTGGATAAAGTCCTGAAAGCACTGGAGAAGGTGCAGAAGAACTTTAACGGCATGCAGAAGGACGGCAAGAAAATCTCGCTCGCTGACCTGATTGTACTGGGTGGTGGTGCTGCCATCGAGCAAGCCGCAGGCAAAGCAGGTCTGAGCATCGAGGTGCCCTTCAAGCCGGGTCGTAACGATGCCGCGCAAGCGCAGACAGACGTTCATGCGTTTGACGTGCTCAAGCCCACTGCGGATGGTTTCCGTAACTACTTTGAAAGTGGCAACACACGTTCGCCGGCAGAAATGCTGGTGGAAAAAGCAGCATTGCTGGACCTGTCCGTCCCTGAGATGACGGTGCTGGTCGGCGGCATGCGGGCGTTGAACGCAAACGCGGACCACTCGGCAAACGGTGTGTTTACCGATAAGCCGGGCGCGTTGACCAATGACTTTTTTGTTAACTTGCTGGGCATGTCCACCGAGTGGAAAAAGTCGGCCAAGAACGTCGGCGTTTACGAAGGCTATGACCGCGCATCGGGTAAACTGAAATGGACAGCCACACCGGTTGACCTGATTTTCGGTTCCAATTCCGAGCTGCGCGCCGTGTCCGAGGTTTATGCTTACGACGACGCCAAAGAGAAGTTTGCGCAGGACTTTGTTGCTGCGTGGGTCAAGGTGATGAACCTCGGCCGCTTCTAACAATACCCTCAACTGGAACGGCGGCACGCAGGTGCCGCCGTTTTGGTTTTTAGCCCGAAGGTGGTGCGGTTCTTGCATGCAAAAGAACCTTGTTTAACCTTAAGCTTTAAGGAGGCTGCTATGAGTCTGGATGGTATTTCACCCTCTAATCCACTCGCCAATTTATTGAACGGGCAGAAGAATGCCGATGAAAAAGGGATGTCCGGTAGTGTGTTTGCCGATTTGCTGGCAGAGCAGGGTAAAGAAACACCCGCCGGTACACCTGAGAGAAAGACACAGGAGGAGACTCCCTACACTGGTTCCAGCAGTGCGATTACGGCCTTTCTGGAATATACCCATGAAACGCCGGAGGAACGCATGGTCAACGCCTGGCTTGCAGCACACGGCATTAGCAAGGAAGAGTTTGAGGCTATGTCGCCGGATGAACAGCAGGCGTTGCTGGATCAGATGCGTGCGGAGCTGAAAGACAAAATGGAGGCGAAAGCAGCGGGTGAGGACGACAAGGACAAAATCGCCCTCTAGCATCTTTCTGTACATCAAAAATATTGATATGTTGGGTGCGCATTCCACAAAACAGACAGGAGGCGCACCATGACATCCCAGCCCCGTATCACACTGAACGATGGCCGCAACATCCCGCAAATAGGGTTGGGCGTCTTTAAAGTCGCGGACGATGAGGCCGCCGCCGTTGTACGCACGGCGCTCGGAGCCGGCTACCGCCACATCGATACCGCTGCGATTTACCGGAACGAGGCAGGTGTTGGCGAAGGTTTGAGGACCTCCGGCCTTGCACGGGAAGATGTTTTTGTGACCACCAAAGTCTGGAACGAAGATCAGGGGTTTGACGCAACGCTGCGGGCCGCCGATGCGAGCCTCAAGCGCTTGGGGCTGGCGTATGTAGATCTGTATCTGGTTCACTGGCCATCCCCCCACCGTGGTCTGTATCGCGAGACATGGAAGGCGCTTGTCCGCCTGAAAGAAGAAGGTAAGGTGCGCTCTATTGGTGTTTCCAACTTTGGGCCCAGCCATCTGGCCGAAGTGATTGACGATACGGGTGTTGTGCCTGTTCTGAACCAGATTGAGCTGCATCCGGCATTCCAGCAAAAGACGCTGCGCGCGGCACACACCAAATACGGTATTGTGACCGAATCGTGGAGCCCGTTGGGGCAAGGGCAGATTCTGGCCGATGCCACCTTAGTCAAGATTGCTGCAAAACATCAGCGGAGCGTGGCTCAGGTGATTATCCGCTGGCATATCCAGTCCGGTTTTGTGGTCATCCCCAAATCTGCGAACTCCCAACGTATTGCAGAGAACTTTGATGTGTTCGGCTTTGCGCTGGACGAGGCGGACATGCGCGCAATCGCCGGTATGGACAGCGCCGACGGTCGTATTGGCCCAGACCCGCTGACAGCGACCTTCTAGCCGCGGCACATGGTGGGGAACTGGAGCAAATATCTGGTGCCTGTTCTGGCGCTGGTATGCCTGTATCCGGGTGTAGGTGCGGCCCTTGCCTTGGGCATGGGCGTGGCAGTTGCCCTGTTGGCAGGCAACCCGTACCTGCACATGACGCGCCAATATACCTCACGCCTTTTGGCTGCCAGCGTAGTGGGACTTGGCGCCGGAATGAATCTGGAAACTGTCCTGCAAGCGGGTTTCAAAGGGTTGGGGTACACCGTTGTCAGCATTATGGCATGCCTGTTAACCGGACTATTGCTTGGCCGTCTGTTTAAGGTTGAGCGTGAAGCTTCCCTGCTTATTGCGGTGGGAACGGCGATTTGCGGCGGCAGTGCCATTGCAGCCGTGGCGCCCGTCATACAGGCGCGGGCGCATAATATTTCCGTCGCATTGGCTGTGGTTTTTTGCCTGAACGCGTTGGCGCTGCTGGTTTTCCCGTTCATCGGGCATTACTTTGAGCTGACACAGGCGCAATTTGGCCTTTGGGCTGCGTTGGCTATACACGACACCAGTTCTGTTGTCGGGGCAGGGCTTAACTATGGGCCGGAAGCTTTGCAAATTGCGACGACGGTCAAGCTTGCCCGTGCGCTGTGGATTGTGCCAGTGGCCGTTGCCGTGGGGTATTTCTACAAAGCTGACGGTGCTGAAGCTGGCGCGCAAAAACGCAAGTACCCGTGGTTCATTTTGGGGTTTCTGGCCATGGCCACCCTTGTGACGTGGGTGCCGCAACTGGCTGCTGTCGGGCAGGTAGTGTCGTCCGCGGCACGTCAATTGCTGGTGCTGACGTTGTTTTGTATTGGCGCTAATCTGACGCGCGAAAGCCTGCGGCAGGTAGGGGCGCGTCCGCTTGTGCAGGGGGTTGTTTTGTGGCTGGTGGTTTCTGCGGTGAGTCTGTTGGCGCTGCACTATGGCGTTTTATCCTGACCGTCCGTCCTGTAGTATACCTGCGTACAAAACCAAGTGAGAGATATGCCCGTGTCTGCGTTGCCGAATTGCCCTAAATGTACATCCGAATACACCTACGAAAATGGTCCGTTATACGTCTGCCCGGAATGCGGCCATGAATGGCCAATGAACGCTGCCCAGAATGATGAAGATGCCGTAAAGGATGCCAATGGCGCTGTGTTGGTGGATGGTGATACGGTGACGGTGATTAAAGACCTTAAAATCAAAGGTTCATCCTCAGTCGTTAAGGTGGGTACTAAGGTAAAGAACATCCGCCTCGTTGGCGGTGACCATAACATCGATTGCAAGATAGACGGGATTGGCGCCATGAAGCTCAAATCCGAGTTTGTGCGTAAGGCATAACCAAAGACAAAAGAGCCGCAGTGACCTGCGGCTCTTCCGGTTATGGGATTAGAGGATTCTTGGTGCGATAAAGGCGAAGAAGAATCCCGTCAGATAGATGAGCAACGATACCAGGTAGATACCGAGACTAATACGCCGCAGACGCGTACAAGCTTTGGCCTGTGCCGGGTCAGCAGGGCAGGGCAGATAACGGGCCTGCCATTGCATAATCCCCGCTACGAGCAGTAAGATGCCCGATATTCCGAACGTCCACAGTTTGTATTTGGACAGGGCAACCAGCCACGGGAAGGTGCTCACAAAACCTGCGAGCGCCGCCCCCGCGCCAATGGAAACCATCAGCGCAGGCAGGGCGCAGCACAGGAGTGTACCGGCTGAGGTAAATAAACTCAGCGTTGGTACAAAGGTCTGCTTGAGGCTGTCTTTCATTTTTCGCAGCTCCTGTTAATAGCGGTCACGTTGTAGCCGGCATCTGTTACCATTTTGGTAAGGGTACCGTCGTCCAACGTATTCTCGGCTTTGACATCAATTGTGATAAGCCCTTTGTCGAGGTTGACGTCGATGCCGGATACGTCATCCCGTTTGCCGAACATCTTCTCGATGGAACGGGCACAGAAGTCGCACACAAGGCCGTTAACATTGACGCTGAGTTTTTCCGGGCAGCTGTTGGGGGCCGCATGTGCGGTTCCTGCTGCCAATGTTGCCAGAAGGCTAAGTGTAAAGAGTGTTTTCATGGTCATATCTCCTAAAAACGGATAACTAGATTGAAAAGGGCCTCGCCACGCTGGGTGACGCCGCCTTCGACAAGTGTTGCGCCCTTGAATAGCCGCACAAGCGGCGTAAAGGTGAACTCGTCCCTGTCGTTAGGGGTGTGGCGTACTTCCAGCATCAGCCAGGTATGTAAATCACCGTAGTCCCCAATGTAGGGCGCAATACCGATACGTGCCTTCTGCATAAAGGTTTTGTCGATATCGCCCGCGTAGAGAACACGGTTTTCATACGAGGTGAAGGTGCGGCGGTTCTCCCAATCAAGGGAAATGCCCGTGAATGCGGCTGGCGAGAGCTCAGCCGAGAGCGCGCCTTTGTCGCTATAGGCGAGTCCGGCACCGCTCTTGATATAAAAGTTGGCCTGACTTTGAGGCTGGTTCCAGCGCTTGCCGAGGATGTTCAACTGCAAGCCATGGAACTGTGCCTCTTTGTCGCGCATCCACATGCCTTTGTAGCCAACCGAATATGTAGCCGTCGGCGAGTAGTGGATGTGCAGGCCGCTTTCCTGATCATCGTTGGTTTGCATGACCGTCCAACCCCCAGGGTAGGAAACGGGGCGGGCATGCGCGTTCTGTGCACCTGCCAACAGCAGGGCCGCAGCCGCAATTACTTGAAATGTATTCATCAATGAATCTCCTGTTCATGTAGGTGTGTGCGCAAAAGCGCACGCCTAGAAAATCAGGAGAGGTGTTTTGGAGGGCGTTGGAGGCTCAGTGGTGCCGAAGGCATGAAAGCAGCATGTACAGTGGGCACGATGCTCCCATGGACAACAACGACTGCTGTAATTAACTGCTGGGGTGCAATGGGGTGTACCATCACATGGCAGGTACAGCCTGTCTTACCGCACATATGGTCGTTGTGCTGCATGGTCTGCTTCTGCCCTGTCAGCTTTGCTATGTGGCAGGGGGGCAGGTCAGTTTTGTCCTGCACAGCCGTGGTCACCATTATGCTTTTACTGGCCATGGCAAGGCACGGCCTAGCCGGCGACGTTGCAACCAGCAACACCGCAACCAGCAAAATACTTAGCCATGTGCGCAGTTTATCCATATCTTTAATATAGGCGCGGCAGGCAGATATGGAAAGGTTTAAACGTGCCGTAACTTTTTTGCCGATAGGGCGAATAGCAAAACAGAATGTTAAAAACCGACGAGGTGATGCCATGCATCGACGGACAATGATGATAAGTGCCCTAACCGCCGCAGGAGGTGTAACCATGGGACTGGCCGGATTTTTTAAAACAGCTCGTGCAGCAGGGGATAAAGAGGTTTTTGAAATCACAAAAACCGATGAAGAGTGGAAAAAAGTTCTGACGCCGGAACAATACGATGTGTTGCGCGGTCACGGTACGGAGCGCGCCTTCAGCAGCCCGCTGAACCATGAAAAGCGGGAAGGAGTTTTTGCGTGCGCTGCTTGCCAATTGCCTTTGTACGCATCAGAAACAAAGTATGACAGCGGCACAGGCTGGCCAAGTTTTTGGCAACCGCTTGAGAATGCTGTAGGCACCAGTACGGATTACTTTTTGTTCTATCCCCGTACCGAAGTGCATTGCCGTCGCTGCGGCGGGCACTTGGGACACGTTTTTGATGACGGCCCGCAACCCACAGGCAAGCGGTACTGCATGAACGGTGTTGCCATGATCTTTATTCCTAAAGAGAAGGCTTAATACCATGATATTTAAGAATATTTTATATGCTTTGGGTCTTGTTGCCACAGTGGTGGCAAGCCCTGTGCGTGCGGAGGACAGTAAAATGGCAACGGCTATTCTGGCAGGCGGATGTTTCTGGTGTGTGCAGACGGATATGGAAGAACTTAGCGGTGTAAGCAAAGTGGTTTCCGGTTACTCTGGTGGCACGATCCCCAATCCTACGTACGAGAATTACCATGACCAGATAGATGGGTACGAGCCACACGTAGAAGTGGTGGAAGTAACCTACGATCCTGCAAAAATCAGTTACGACAAGCTGCTGGATTACTACTTCCGGCACATTGATCCGACGGATGGTGGCGGCCAATTCTGCGACCGCGGTCCTGCATACCGTCCGGTTATCTATTATGCAAATGACGCCGAGAAAGCAGCAGCCGAGGCTAAAAAGGCCGAAGTTGCCAGGGTGTTAGGCGCCGCTGTTGAAGTGGACGTTCTGCCCGCCCGGACTTTTTGGCCGGCTGAAGACTATCATCAGGACTATCACAGTAAAAACCCCGTCCGGTACAAATACTACCGTTGGGGCTGTGGCCGCGACCAGCGTGTACAACAGCTCTGGGGCGGTAAGTAGACCAGAAGGAGAGGGCCGCACGCTGTGCGGCTTTTTCATGCCAGAGGTTGTCAGCGCATCATGCATGTTCTATGTTCTAAGGGAGTAGATGCCTGAGAGCATCAGGCGCAATAGGACACCTATCTATGAGCACATCTACAGACCGTATTCGTCTGGACCCATCCTGGAAGAACCCGCTGATGAGCGAGTTTGAGCAGCCTTACATGGCTGACCTCCGGTCTTTTCTCATGTCTGAAAAGGAGCGGGGAGCGGTTGTTTACCCAAAAGGTGATGAAATATTCAACGCTTTTAACACCACGCCGCTGGATAAGGTCAAGGTTGTCATTCTGGGGCAGGACCCCTATCACGGTCCGAACCAGGCCCATGGATTAAGTTTCTCGGTACGTAAAGGTGTGCCCCTCCCGCCATCCCTGCAAAATATCTACAAGGAACTGGAAGCCGATCTCGGCATCAAAGTGGCCTCACACGGTGATCTGAGTAAATGGGCAGAACAGGGCGTGCTGCTCCTGAACAGTGTGCTGACGGTACGGCAGGCCGAGGCAGCATCCCATCAAAACAAGGGGTGGGAGCGTTTCACAGATAAAGTGATAGACCTTGTTAACACCCAGCGGAGTGGTGTTGCCTTTATTCTGTGGGGCAGTTATGCGCAGGCCAAGGGCAAGCTTATAGACCGTAAGAAGCATTTTGTGATCACGTCACCGCACCCGTCGCCTTTATCCGCGCATCGGGGTTTTTTTGGCAGTAGGCCGTTTTCTGCCGTAAACAGATACCTTGAACAAAACGGTCAGTCGGCGATAGACTGGACACTCTGAACATAAAAACGAGGGGCATAACCCATGAAAGCGAAAAAAATCATTAAATGCCTTGGGTTAGGTATTGGGGTTCTGGCTGTTGCCGGAGTTGGCAGCCATCTGTATATCAAACAGACCTACCCTGCAATCAGCGATGCGTATGGTACAGCAATGGAACAGTCATGGTTGCAGGCGCTGGCTGATGTGCGTAACAGCCATCAGGATAACCCCCTGAACGGCCTGTTGGTCGCTCTTTCCCACAAGGTTTACAGTCAGGCGCTGCATAAACTGCCAGCTGGGGCTGGTGAAGCTGCCGTATTTGAGTATTGGGATGGTTATGCCCCCTATCTGGATGCCAAGCCTTTCCCACCCTATGCAAATGATGCTACGCGTACCATGAAGCTGATTGAGTCTTTGGTCAGCCAGCCTATGCAGGGCGAGGTTATGGACAAGGTTGTCCGTACACAGGCCGCTTACAACGTTTTCAAGCACTTCCTTTATAAGGATACGATTGAGCAGGTGAATGACCACTACGCTTTTCAAAAAATGTGGATCGGGCCTTATTACGCGTTGCTGGGAACGATGCCTCTCTACAGTAAAATCATCTTTACCATGGACCCTGCGGCTCTGAAACAGCATCCGGAGCGCATTCCTGCTGGCATGGTGACCGATATGTACACCCTGACGATGGCCTGCTGGAAGTATGTGCTGACGCGGGCTATTCCCGGACGTAAGGGGTGTCATGAAATGAATCTGCCGGCTTATAAGCAAATGGTGGAGACTTTTGTGCGTGATGCAAAGGCAGGTTATATCGATCATCCTGAGACCATCATCAAATCGCATTTTGAAGATGAAGATTTTCTGGCCGCCAAGAAAAAAATCCAAGCCAAATCTTGTGAGCTGGGCGAAGAAACAATACACCCGGCCTTCTAGCCGGGTGTATATGCCTGTACGGAGCCTGTGGCTTCAGTCACTTGTCTAGCGGAACAACCAATTCCCCGCTTTGTGGTGCGGCCTCGTTCTCCTCGGACGGGTCGTAACTCTCTTTTGGAGCGGTATCGCTCCCTTCAGGGTGCAATATCGTAGAACCGGAAGAGAGTTTGGCCATGTAGTCCACCCAGGCAGCCAGGTTTTCTTCGCTGCGGATATGCTTTTTCTGGCCGATCATCTGGCCGTTATAAAACATAACGTACCTCGGGATGCCGTTTATCTTCAGTGTCTTTGCCAGTTCTTTCTGTTCATCCCAATCAAGAATGAAGACCTTGATTTTGTCAGAGTAGTGATTGTAAAAGCTCTGAACATAGGGGGCTGCCTGGTTACAGAAAGGGCACCAGATTGCCCATGCTTCAATAATTGCGAATCCTTTCTCGTTCAGGACACGTTCAGAGAAGTTCTCCTGTGTGACGAAAGGGACAAGTTTATCTGCCGCTAGTGCACGCTGGAGCGGCATAACCACAGCCGCGGATAGCAGAATACCCGTTATGAACTTACGCATCTCAGGCTCCTTTTCTAGAGTTGTTTAGCCCAGATATGGCGCAGATCCTCGACAATCTTCTCGGGGTGTTCTGTGACTGTCTGGTAGTTGTACTGGGTTAGGAAGTTGGCGTTGGGGTCCAGAAGGTAGCTATGGTTGGAGTGGCTGAATGCATAGTTGCCATTGACAAGTTTCTTGTCGGCAATGATGTCAAAGCTATGCATGAGCATGCCCATTTGTTGTTTGTAGTCCCCGTAACCGGAAACACCGATGAACTTATCGTTAAAGGCAGACAGGTAGTCCTTGATGCGCTCCGGCGTATCGCGCCCCGTGTCGAAGGAGAAGTAGTATACCTGAACTTTGGCCTGCTCTTCCGGTGTCAGTGCCTCATAGGCCTGATTCAGGCCGTCTGTGCTGTTAATGCAAACGTCGGGGCAGTTTACAAAGCCAAAGTAGATCAGGGAGTACTTGCCCTTCAGGTTCTCTTTTGTGAAGGTATTGCCGTTAAAGTCTTGCAAAGTAAAGTCTGGGACTTCGATAGGCACAAAGGCGACGGATTCGTCAATGTCCAGAGGCTTCTGCATGCGGTCATCCACATACTCAGACGGGTTATCTACGTAGGTCAGACCGTCGTCTGCCACATCCTCTGCTTTTTTGAAATGGTCTAAGGCAAAAAGCGCACCGCCCGCAACGACAACGAGGCCACCCAGGATGATTATTTTTTTTGACGCCATGGAGATATCCCCTCATTATTTAGGTCGTACAGCCGCTGTTTCAAAACAGCTTGCATGTACTGCGGTTTTTACAGTTTCTAAACTACATTATAGGAATTGTTTGCTGATCGCGGTATAGTAAAGTCCATAAGATACATAAAAATGTAAGCGCCCGGTATGAAAGTCTTTTCTTTATTTCCTCTCGCGGCAGTTTGTCTAAGCGTTTTTTGTGCTTCCACAAGTTGCCCCTCAACAGCCCTCGCACAAGCCGCCAAGAAGCCTAAGGCTGTGCTGAGTAGTGAAAGTGAAGAAGAGGATAAGGAGCACGGCGGCGACGAAAGTCGTGACCATAAAATGTTCCGCTTCACACAGGGGTCGACCTTTAACATGGCCTTTATCCCCAGGGACATGTCCGAGTATGCGGAAGGCGACATTCGTGCACCGGCTCAAGTCTATATCTGGGCTGACCCGTCTTTGACCGACAGCATCCTGTTTGTTTCAACAGAGTGGGATAATTTCGTAGAGAAGTACGTAAAAACAGGGATGGCGCGTATTGCTTTCCGTCCTGTCACGTTGACTCCAAAAGCAACAGCTGCTGCCAATATTATGGCGTGTGTGGGCAAATCTGCCGGCATACCCATGCTACAACATGCCGCACGTATTGACCCGCTGTGGGGGACACGCCCGTATGATAAAGCAGTCGAGATTCTGGTGAAGGCCGCGGGCGAGGTAGGTGTTGAACCAAAGCAGACCGTTACATGCCTGTTGGATGGTAAGCTGAATTTTGACATCGCCCGCTACTTTGCCAAAGACGCGCGCCGTATTGACGCGTGGGACGAAGAAGATCTGAATATTTACGTAAACGGCGGCTGGTGGCCCGGCTACGAGTTCTGGCCTCTTGCGAAAAAGCAGGTGGAGCTGTCGAATAAAGATACCAAAGACGTAGGTGATAATAACCCTCTCCTGACCATCCAGCCGGGAGACCGTGTGTTGGGCAATCCGAATGCACGCGTAAAGCTCTTTGATTATGGCAACGTAATCCGTGTTCAGGGCCGTACTTTCTTCAAGGAAGGTCTGGACTCCCGTCTGCGCAGTTTTGCTGCAACAGGGGACTTCGCATATATTTACCGACCCTTCCACTTCGGCGGTGAGACACGTAAATCCGAAATTGCAGCTGCCTGTGTACCGCAAGCCAAGTTCTTCGACTTTCTTGATTACCTGTCGCAGAACAAGCACTTCTGGGAAAAGCTTGAGAAGCCGAGCGAGATTGTTGAGCTGGTAGCTGTATCTTATGGTGCTGAAAAAAGCTGCTTTAATGACCCATCAGTGGCCAAAAAGTTGGATGACGCCCGCAATGAAGCAATCGAAAAGTTGGGTGTAATTCGTGTGTCGACTTATTTCTACAGGGGTATCCGCCACTACGGTAACCTGCCCTTTGATGAGCTGCCACTGTTCATCAAGAAAGTTGATGCTTACCGTGATGAAAATGCAGGGAATAAGAACTGATGAAACGTATACTCAAAGGATCTTTAGCAACACTAGTCTGTTTGCTGGCTGCTACGGGTAGTGGTTTTGCTCAAAGCAAAGAAAAAGGACTGGAATACATCCCCACCAGCTTGAAGTGGGGCCTGATGACACCCTATCCCATGGATGTTGTCATGGGTAAACGTGACTCCAGCCTATTCTTCTACTACTACGAAAAACCCACTTGTGACGAGCTCTGCAAAAGCCAGATTGATGAACGGATCCAAACGATTAAAGACCTGCGCCCTGAAATGCAGCGCGGTCAGATTGCATTTGTGTTCCGTCCTCTGGTCGCAACGGAGGAAGAGGCGCGTGCTGCTATGAGCTTTATGTGCCTGCCCGAGCAGGAGGTTATCCCGCGCTTTATGCAGTTCCTGAAAACCAACGACGGTAAAACACTGCCAGTACCCGAACGCTTTGTGGATACCGCAGAGGGATTGGGCATTAAGGCTGCCGACTACATGGCGTGTGTGAATGACAAGGCCCGTTGGGAGTTTTATATGGGTCACACCAACTTTATGGAAAAAGATATCGGCCGCAATACCAAGCGTCGTGTCTGGATTCATGGTATGGCCAATAACTTCCGCTCCGATTATCTGCGGACGTTCATGGACTTCCTGTACAACACACCGGACTTTAAACGGGCTACGTTGCTCAAGAAAATATTGCCATCTGATATTATTGTTGGCGAACCTGACCCATCCAAGGTACGGGTTACCATCTACATGGCCCCCGATGGCGAGCCCGAGCGTTCTTTCCTGAACAAGTATCTGGAGAAGTTTGTTCAGGTGTACGTCAATAGTAACCAGGCATATGTTGTCATCCGGATGTTTAACTGGTATCGCCCGTCCAGCCAAAAGCCGGCGGAGTTTATGTACTGCATTCCGAAGAACTACAAATTCCACATGCTGGAGCAGGTATTTGCGTCTATGCAGCGCTGGAAAGTGTCTGAAGAAACTGATCCAAGCGACATGCTTCTGGATCTGGCGGCATTCAACGGTCTGCCTAAGAAAAAGATTGCAAGCTGCCTGAAGAGCCCGCGTACGGTGCAAGAAGTCGCGCGCGAGCGTCAAGCTGCCATGGACCAGTTAAAAATCGTTGTAAGCCCTGTCGTGTACTTCAACGACGAGCTGACTTTTGTGCGTAACCCGACATTTGCCGAGATGATGCACGAAATGCGCAAGCTTGAAGCTATCCGCACACTCACCAACAAGGCACCAGTTAAATAACCGGTGCCTTGTTGACGCTGCTTCAGAGCGCTCGTTCAGAGTTATATATCTAAGCTAGTGTATTCTTACTAAAGGGAAGAGGGGAGCATAAGCTCCCCTCTTCATTAGTTACCTTGCGGTTTGGGTGTTTTAACAGCCGCCGCCATCGCCGCCGCCGCCGCCGTCACCGCCACCGTCGCCGCCGCCGCCGTCGTCACCGCCGCCGCCGTCACCGCCGCCGCCGTTGTAGACGTTACGGTAGACTGTTACCGTGATGGTTTCTTCACGTGGCGTGAAGTTATCCACAAAAGTGCTCAGGCGGGTGATTTCCTGCTCGATAGATGTCTGGATGACATCGTTAATGTCATTCAGGTCCTCGTGAATCTGAGGCAGGTTAACACCCTCAGTTACCTCGTTGGTCAAATCCAGCGTGTTCACACCATTCGTGTTACCGCCAATCACTCGACCAGTACGGTCCAGAGTGTCAGCGTGAGCAAACGTGGTGCTTGCCGCCAAAAGGCCACAAACCGCCAAACTCAGATATGCTACTCGTTTCATTGTTACGCCCCCTTTAAAATATGGCTCGCTATACAAACTCTCGATAGCTTATGGTATCAACCACAACCGCCGCCGTCGTCACCGCCGCCGTCACCACCGCCACCACCATTAGGTTCATTGATGACGTTGTCTACATAGACCGTTTGGGTCGTGTAGTGAACGGTTTCGATGTTGTTGATCTCGCGGCGCAAATCTTCAAGCTTCTCTTCGTTGGTCACAATACGGTTGTTTGTAACACTCAACACGCCGACTACCGTGTTAATAACCTGATCATACAGGTTACGGATGTTGTCGATGGACGCAGCTTCCGAGCTCACGCCGCCTGCACCGGTACGCACGGTCTTATCTTGTGCGTAGCCAACACTGGCAAGCGATACGCTCATCAGCAGCGCAGTTGCAACAAGCATCAGTCCCTTTTGTCGTATCATTGGCGGTTTCCCCCGTAAGCAATACATCATCTTACACCTTTATTATAGTAACAACTCTTAACATTTCACCTGACATGGGCATAAAAATCAAGGAAATCAGCCTAAAATCTGTAACCTAATCCGATACTTCCGAAAACTGACGGGTCTTTTTGGCCGTTGAATTCCTTGCTGCGCCAGTTGAGGGTATAGCTGATGCGGGTTTTGCCGTAAGTGAGCGCCAAACCGCCGCTGACGTCGGTCACGAAGTACTTTTTATCCACGCTATGGCTATCGGTGAATGTATTGCCATCCAGAAAGATATTGCGCAGCATAAGCCGCTGGTCAACGCCTGCGAACAGATACCAGCCGAACTGACCTTCTTTCAGATGGAAAAATCCGGTTCCGGGCATCGCAGGGCGTACGCGGGTAGGCGTGTCCTGAAAACGGGCATCATCCGGCGCAAGGCGAATGGTACCACCTATGTTGCCATAGGTGTAAACGTTGCCCACAGTTGCGCCGGCATGTGGCATGACAGAGAGTTGCAGGCCATTGCTGTCGAAACTCCATTCCTCCGGCCAGCGACGTTGATACGACAGTATCAACCCCGGCTCGTTTTTCAGTTGATTGTCCCAGCCTTTGGGATCGGGTGAACCAACGTTGGAGTGAATAAAACGCTGGGTCTCCTCACCAAGTGCCAATGGGCCAACCACACCGATTGTAGCCTCCATCTCGTCAATATGATTCGCGGTCGCCGTGGCAAGCCCTGCCGACCCGTACAGGAAAGCTGCCCAGGGGCGTTGGCCCGGAACGTACGTGGCAATCCTAATATCGTCCGGCGTATAAAGGTTCTGGCCAATGGTGTAGTACACACTTGTTGTGGGATTGATGTTGAATGTGGGAATGGCCTTGCTGAGCCAGCGCGTCAAGGGAGAGGGTTCCAACCCCATATCAAAATATGTCAGACTCACACCGGATGTATAGTTACGGTCTGTACCATTCCCAAACAGGTCATTTTCCACGTTTAACGTCAGGAACTGGTTGCTGGTTTTGGTCACGGATGGCGGTAGGAGAGGCGCATCCTCCGCGTGTGCGGTCTGAACACAAAAGAGCAGGGGCAGGGCGTAATACAGGCGCATGGTCTGGTCCGGTTTTTCTTGTTTGGAACCACTTTACCACGGGCAAAAGAAAAGGGGAGGCTGTACCTCCCCTTTTCTTTATTGATACCCTCACTGAGGCCCGGATTTGGGTGAGGCGAGGGGGTTGCTGTCGCCACCGTCGTAGATGGATTTCTGTTCCCACTTGTTCTCCAGGATTTTCCAGTCTTTGGTGCAGACCTTCATGGTGCACTTGGACTTTTTCCAGTA
>WGLU01000008.1 GCA_016125375.1 Pseudomonadota bacterium
GCAGGTGTTGTGTGATGCGGCGGTGCCTGCTACAGCGGCCTATACCAACCCGCCGGCTTGCCCGGGCAGCCAGAAACTGTATTGGACCGGCGGCGCGTGGACATGTATCGCCGACCAGGGTTTGACCTCGGAGAGCGACCCTCGTGTAGGCAGCCTGACCAGCGGCAAATGGTGTACATCTGACGGTTCCCGCGTGAACTGCACATCAGATGCACCATCAGGCTCCACCACCACAACAACGACAGGTAGCTGTAGTGTCTGCTGTGACAACGTGTGTCGCGGTGGTGGTTGCGGCGGTATCTACTGCTCCGGCGGTGATGACGACTTTGGTGACTGGTAATTCACTTTCCTATCAGGAAAAAAGAAATGCCGCCCGATGGGCGGCATTTTGCTGACAGGGGTTAGTGCTTGTAGTTCTTCTCGAACACAGGCCACCACAGCTCGGGGTATTGCTCCATAGTGTTCCAGTTCAGTGCCCATGATGGTGCCTTGTCCTTCGGCAGCCAGGTGACATCACCAAAGATGTCCTTCATGCGCTGATCCATATTCATATGGTCACCATGGCCACCATAAAGTGCCGACCAGCGGCGGTTAACCACATGAATAGGCGCCTTGATTTTTGAAACAAAGCCTTTCAGCAGGTTGCTCAACTCGTCAGGTTTGCAGACATAGGTTCCGATACGGCGCCAGGGGTCGAACAGGAATATCTGGTCAAAGTTTTGTTCTGTCGATGCAGCGGACAGGAGCGGCAGCGCGCCGGCATTGTTGGCGATGCCCACAATCCGCTTGTAGCCACTCGCCTTGAGCCAGATGGCCGCATTGGTAAAGTGCTGGTCGGAGGAACGGATACCCCACAGGTAACGGGGATTTTCGCAGTCGGCATTCAAAAACTCCGGCGGCACCCCATCCGACTTCCCGTAGGAATAACGCTGCATAACAAACACGTCGCCGTAGTTCATGAGCTTTTTAATCGTCGGCATTGCCAGCATGTCGTACACACGGGTAGACCGGCTAAAGGAACGGGTTGTTGTTCCATGCGACAGCAAAAAGGCTGTATCGCTCGGGTTTTGCGGATCCTTTTTGTACAGGCGCACATCCAGCATACCACCCATCGAGGCCAAACCCTCGTTCTGCGGGCGCGGGTAGATACCATCTACATAACCACGGCGCACGGCCTCTTCCATGATTTTTGTTACCTCGTCGATTCCACGACGCGCAACAAAAGGCAGGCCAGCCACACGCCTTACATCATCTTCCGTCAGGTATTCGGCAAGGCCTTTTTCAAGATAGAATACATCACCATTGTTCACCTTGATGAACAGGTCTTTCAAAGTATCCTTGGCACCTGCCTCATCCAGCGCCTCCTCCATCTGGAGGGCCATCAGTGGCGCCATTGCGTGCTTGAAGGCATAGGCATCTATCGGGGATGCGCTGTCCAGACCTTTCCAGTTTTTGGCAAAGTCAGTGTTCTTATGTCCCCAAAGACGCTGGTCAATCGGTTGGGACTTTTCATCCCCGTCGCCCATGTAACCCAAAGTGTCGAGCATCTTTTCGTACAATTGGCGGCTACGTTCTACAGCGTTGTTCGCGTAGACAAAACTGGCCCAGCCGGCAAGCAGGGCGTCGTAGTCGGCCAGACTTAACTCCGGTTTTTGGGCACTAAAGTCGATTTTCAGGTTGGCGCGACGCTGACGCTCTTTCGGGCCAAGCTCCGGGTGCGGATAAACTTTGGTGTAAAGACGAACAATATCCTGAATCAGCTCTTCATCCAGTTTGGGGTGATCGAACGGCAGGTCGACAACCGCCAGACCGGGGCCCTCATCCGGAGCCAGCAACTGGCTTGGCCCATCACCACGGAAGCCGAAAGCTTCCCGCATTTCTTTAATTTCTTCATCTTTTATAGGTTCCATGCCACGTAGCTTGCCGCTGCGCATGTCACCTGTGGTGACGAGCCAGTCGAATGTCGGGTGCTCGCTGTTCTCGCCAAAGCCTTTGGGGAACAGGGGAGCAATAAGCTCGTTAAAGGTTTCGATTTTCTTAACCAGCATGTCCACGTCGGGTTTCTGGACGTTTTCAGGCGTATAGAGGCGGATTTCGAACGGGGCTTTGGGCAATTTAATGGTGCGCTTGGCATATTTGTCGGTATTCACCAAAACACCTGACTCACCTTCCGGAAAAGTGGCACAGCTGTCTTTGATTGTTGCACCCAGCGGCAGCCATTTTTCTGGCACGGTATAAGACATACCACCGTTCTTAAACACACGAATGTTTGCTGCATCTACCGTTTTGTGGCCGTCGAATGCTATCTCCTCGGTATAGGTGGGGAGGAGATCGCACCGTGGTGCCGCAACTGCGGACGAAAACGGCGCGGCAACAAGGGCCAAAACGGAAAGCGCGCGCAAAGTCATTACAAATGGTACCTTCGTTATTTATCCGAATAACGGCCATTGTACGCCATATTAACGCACCTGTAAAAACGTTATACCTCCGCCTGCGGCAGCGCACCAAAAGCCTCTTTTCATCCCTGAAAATGGGCGTAGAATGTGCCCGTACGGTTAAAGCCGTAATGTATGTCAACTACTGCATGGATATCCTGCCATGAACGGACAAGTGTCCCTCCGCCCTGCCTACGCCAGCAATAACCCGCTGAAAGCCACTTTTGCTGACGATAATCTTCACGCACGCCTTAAAAAACTGATTACCGCGCACGCGCCAAAGGGAGAGAGCAAAGACCTGTTGTCCTTTGCGGATATTTACTTCCGCGGCATCCCGAGCGCTGAAATGACGCCCTACAGCGATGACGCAATCCTCAAACAAATTACGGATGCTTATGTCTTTTTCAGCAAACCGTTGACAGCCAGCGTAAAAGTGGCGGCAAGCAACCCGGCCTACAGCCACAACACGGTCATCCACATCAATATGCCGGACCAGCCGTTCCTGGTGGATAGCGTCTGGGCGGAAATCGGTCGTCTGGGGTACGAAGTGCACCACACCTTCCACCCGATTATTGCGACCAAGAGAGACGGCAAAGGCAACCTGAAGGAGTTTGCTCCTGCCGGAGGTCATGACAAGGGTATGGCAGCAGAGTCGCTGATGCATGTAGAGTGCGACCGCGCTGCGGATGGCGACCTGAAAAATCTGCAAAACCGCATTCAGGCTGTGCTGGAAGATGCCCGCACAGTGGTGGAAGACTTCCCCAAAATGACTGGCCACCTGCAGGAAATTCTGAGCTACATGAAGGCCCACCCGGGTCCGATTGTTGAACAGCATGCCGAAAATCTGGCCTTCGTAGAATGGCTGCTGGACAACCATTTCATCTTCCTCGGTTACCGCAAGTATGATGTAACCCGCAAGGACGGTAAGACCTACATGCAGGTTTCCAAAAAAACCGGTCTGGGGATTATGCGCGACGATGCCACCTCTTCCGTCAGCACAGCCAAAACGCTCGAGGATTTGGCCCCGAACATGCGCCGCTATATCAGCGGCCAGGAACAGGTCACCATTACAAAGGCGCTGACCAAATCTACCGTGCACCGCCGTGCCGATATGGACTATCTGGGCATCAAGATGTTCGACAAGGAAGGCCGCGCAATTTGCGAGCACCGTTTCCTCGGTCTGTTTACCTCTCGCGCCTACACCTGCATGGCTAGTGATATTCCGCTGATTCGCCAGAAGATTTATCACGTGCTGGAGGTTGAGGGTAACCATGCCACAGGCGGTCACAACCACCGTACACTGGTGAACATTCTGGAAACCTATCCCCGCGATGAACTGTTCCAGATTTCTACTACCGACCTGCAACGCATCGCTTCCGGCATCCTGCACCTCAAGGCCCGCCAGCACTGCCGCCTGTTCGTCCGCCGTAGCGACGATGAACGGCTGGTCAGCGCGATGGTCTACGTGCCGCGTGACAAGGTGACCCGCAACCTGCGCAGCCGCATCCAGAAAGTACTGGCCACGGCCTATCAGGCACAGGATGTGGAATATCAGGTTTATGTCGGCGACCTGCCAATGGCCCGCCTGTTCTTCAAGATCCGTGTCGAGGAAGGTGCCAAGGCCAACCTGACCGACGAAGAGGTCGAGAAACACATCATCAAGGTTGTCCAGTCGTGGGATGATGCCCTGTTGCAGGAACTGACCCGTATTCATGGCGAACATACCGGCCTGCAACTGCACCGCAAGTACGCTGGCGCTTTCCGTGCCGGTTACCGCGAATACACCGACGTGTACATGGCAGCAACAGATGTGATGCATCTGGAGAAAATCGATGGCGGTGCCGACTTTGCCGTGTCGCTTGCCCCGTTGGCTGACGGTCAGACTACCAGCCTGAAAATCTTCCGCCCCGATGCCCCCGTCAACCTGTCGGACATCATGCCGATTATGGACCGTATGGGCCTGTTCGTCGCCGAAGAGCACCCCAACAAAGTTAAGCGCGGTGACAAGACCGTCTGGATTCACGACTTCCATGTGCGACAGCCGGATACCTCCACCCGCGAGATGACAGACCCCAAACTGGTCACCCGCCTGACCGAGGCCCTGCGCCTTGTCTGGGCAGGCGAGATGGACAACGACCGCCTGAACAGCCTGATTACGGGCGGCAACATGGGTGTAGAAGCCATCATCGTCCTGCGGGCGTTTGTGGCCTACATGCAGCAAACAGCGACCAAGTACTCGCAGGAGTACATCCGCAGCGTGCTGGTCAAACACCCCAAACTGGCCGGCAAACTCTGGAAGATTTTCGAAACGCGTTTCAGCCCTGCCTATAAACTGAGCGAAGCTGAAAAACAGGAGAAAATCCTGATTGCCGAACTGAACGACGGCCTGCGGGACGTATCGGTGCTGGACGAAGATGTTATCATTCGCCAGATCCTGGCCATTATCAGGGCAACCGTGCGTACCAACGCCTTCGCCCGTGCTAGCATTACCGCGCCCCTGGCGTTCAAAATCCGTTCTTCATCGGTGCCGGACCTGCCAAAGCCGCACCCGCTGTTCGAGATTTTTGTCTACCACACTGTGGTTGAAGGCGTGCACCTGCGCGGCGGCAAGGTAGCCCGTGGCGGCATCCGCTGGTCGGACCGTGTTGCCGACTACCGCACCGAAGTGCTGGGCCTGATGAAAACACAGATGACCAAAAACGCCGTTATCGTACCGGTTGGTTCCAAAGGTGGCTTTGTGCTGAAAAAAGCACCCTGCGATATGAAAGACCTTGCCAGCTGTGACCGTGACACGTTGGCAAAAGCCGTAAAAGATGCTTACTCCACCTACATCCGTACCTTGCTGACAGTGACGGACAACATTGTGGACGGCAAAGTCATTACCCCTGTGGACGTGCGCCGCTACGACGACGAGGATCCCTACTTTGTTGTGGCTGCCGATAAAGGGACGGCCACATTCTCTGATACGGCCAACGGTATTTCTGCTGATATGGGCTTCTGGCTTGGCGATGCTTTCGCCTCCGGCGGTTCGCAAGGCTATGACCACAAGGGTATGGCCATTACCGCACGTGGCGCGTGGGAGTGCGTCAAACGCCACTTCCGCGAACTCGGTACCGACATCCAGTCCGAGGACTTTACCGTCGTCGGTATTGGCGACATGGCGGGCGACGTATTCGGTAACGGCATGCTGCTGTCCAAGCACATCTGCCTGCAAGTAGCCTTCAACCACATGCACATCTTCATCGACCCGACCCCGGATGCGGCAAAATCGTGGACCGAGCGCAAACGCCTGTTCACCACACCGCACACCACATGGGCCGACTATGATGCCAAACTCATCTCCAAGGGTGGTGGCGTGTTCTCCCGCAAGGCGAAGAGCATCCCGCTGAGTGCCGAGATGAAAAAACTGCTCAAGCTGAACAAGGCAGAAGCATCGCCGAACGAGATTATCCGTGCGGCATTGAAGATGGAAGTCGACCTGCTGTGGAATGGCGGCATCGGGACCTTCATCAAAGCTGTGAGTGAGAACAACGTTGACGTGGGTGACCGCGCCAACGACGACATTCGCATCAACGGTAAGGAACTCAAAGCCAAAGTGGCCGGCGAAGGCGGCAACCTTGGCATGACCCAACTGGGACGTATCGAATACGCCCTCAGCGGTGGCCGCCTGAACACCGACGCGGTGGACAACTCCGCCGGTGTGGCCTGCTCAGACCACGAGGTCAACATCAAGATCCTGCTAACGCAAGCCATGCTCGACGGCAAGCTGGATATCAAAGCCCGCAACAAGCTGCTGGCAGAGATGACTGACGAGGTTGCCGCCCTTGTGCTGCGTGGCAACTACCTGCAATCGCAGATCATCTCCCAAAAACTCCAGACAGATGAAAATCTGCCCACCCTGTGCCGTCGCCTGATGCGCAGCCTGGAGAAGAAGGGCATGCTCGACCGTAAGATCGAGTTCCTGCCGGATGATGAAGCGATTGACCAGCGCATTCAGGCCGGTAAACCGCTGACCCGTCCGGAAGTGTCGGTCCTGCTGGCATATGCCAAAATGGACCTCTATAATAACCTGTTGGCTTCGGACCTGCCGGATGACGCAGCGCTGCTGCCATATCTGGTGGATTACTTCCCGACGCCACTGGGTAAAAAGTTCCGCGCGCAGATGGAAAACCACCGCTTGCGCCGCGAAATTATTGCGACACAGGTCACCAACGAAATCGTCAACCGTATGGGCATGACCTTTGTTGCCCGTATGCGCGAAGAAACCGGCCACACAGACGCGACAATTGCCCGGGCGTTCATTCTGGCCAAACGCCTTTACCAGATGGACGACAAATGGGCCGCCATTCAGGCGCTGGACAACAAAATCCCAGCCGCCGCCCAGATGGATATGCTCG
Organism: Pseudomonadota bacterium; assembly: GCA_016125375.1. Classification (GTDB taxonomy): domain Bacteria; phylum Pseudomonadota; class Alphaproteobacteria; order UBA1280; family RI-95; genus RI-95. The sequence continues at coordinate 6,833 of WGLU01000008.1, forward strand.
AGGTCATCCGCAAACTGGCCGAGTATGTGACCTTCTGGTTCCTGCGCAACGGCACAATGCCGCTGAGCATCGAAGATACCTTCAAACGCTTCGAAAAACCGGTAACCGAGGTTATAAAGGCCCTGCCCAAGCACATGACGCCGAGCATGATCAAACGCTTCAACGAGCGCGTGCACGGCTGGCAAAAACATGGCCTGCCCAAACAAGAAGCCGAGGACACCACACTCGCCAGCATGCTTAACAGCGCGCAGGATGTTGCTGCCACAGCACTGGCTACCGGCCGCAAGGTGCCCGAGGTGATGGACCTGCACTTCCGTATTGGCGAACGTCTGCAAATGGATGTGCTGCATATCAAGGCTCGTAACATCCCCATAGCCAACAACTGGCAACGTGTGGCTGCACTGGGCATTATTGATGACCTGTACACCTATCAGAAGGACATCACCGCCCAGGTTATCCGGACCGAGGTCAGTGCCCATAAAGATGCTGACGGCGCCCTGACAACCTGGCTGCACAAACGTGCCAAGAGCGTGGACCAGTACGAACGCCTGCTGTCCGAAATCAAGGGCTACGGCACGCCGGACCATGCCATGTTCAACGTGGTGCTGGGCCAGCTAAAGGGCATTACATCCCAAAGTGTTGAGTAAGGCACACACCGCTTAAAACCCCGCCACGGCGGGGTTTTTTGTTGCCCTGTCGGACAGGATTGGGTAGATTGCATACAATTTCTTATCTTCTGTTTCTTTTGCCTGTCTTCAGGAGTGCCTCCCCATGACACTGACCTCCAGCCTGCGCACGCGCATGCTCCAGAACGCACAGTCCATTCTGGACGTCCACAACTGCCCCGTCCGCATCAACGGCCGCAACCTGCTTCAGGTGGCCAAAACCATCACCGGCGGTGACCTCACCGACTGGGATTTCTATCTTCCCGCCGCCCTGCGCAAGGACAGCCTGTCCCCCATGTACAAGAGCCTCGACGACACCCTGATGGATGTGGCGTGGTTCTTCTGGGCACAGTCATCGCTGAACTACTGCTACTGGTACCACGACGATAAAGGTGCCCTGCAGCACTGGGTCTACAAGGGCAAGAAAGGTTCTTCCGGCCTCGTGGTGCTGATGCAGGAACTGTACGAGACCACACCTCTGTTCGGCGCCGACACGGCCGCCATTCGCACCTATATGGGCAACCTGGCCGCCTCCGACATGTGGGACCTGCCCCTGCCCGATGCGCGCTTCGACCAGTTGAACACCGTGTTCAATCACGTCGGCCCCGCGACGTTCAAGCGCATCTTCGCCAAGGCCAAGCAGGCCGACGGCAGCTGGCACATGAGCGCCGATCTGGCCAAGGAACTGGCGGATGCCTATGCACCCAGCTTCACGGATGCGGGTTTCCTCAAGCGTGCACAGCTGGCGCTGGGCATGACCGGTGCCAATTTCATCGCCCGCGGGCAGAAGGTCACCTTTGACCTGACCGCCTACGCCGACTACCGCGTCCCGCAGGTGCTTCGTCACCTCGGCATCATCGGCTACAGCGCCGCCCTGTCCGATACGGTGGACAGCCAGCAGACCCTCCACCACCAGAGCGTGGAGGAACTGTCCATCCGCGCGGCCACCATCGTGGCCTGCGCACGACTGGCCAAGCTGACCGGCCTGACCGACGCCCACATCGACGCGTGGCTGTTCATCCAGACCCGCAATGCGGCGTTCGAGGCTGACGCCAAGCCGTTCCACCTGACGGTGACCGAAGCCTATTAACGGATAAACCCCCTGCCGGATGGCAGGGGGTTTTTTCGTTTTCAGAACTCGCCGTTGGCGCTGACCTTGTCGTAGCCGGCTTGCGGCAGCAACGTTGGCTTGCGCTTGAAGACGACCCGGTAGTGAACACGGGCGAAACGCGGCTGTGACTCGTCATACACGGTGACGGACACATGATCCACGTACAGGTGCGGCGGATACGGCACCTCGATTTCGCCAGCGCCCAGCACGTAGGAAGGCAGCGGCTTCATCTGCGCCGGGACTTCCTCGTCGCTCCACGGCCACGGGCTTTCTTCCCAGAGGTTGGGCTCCAGCGGCACGTCGTAGTCGGGCATCAGGACGAGGCGGCAATCCGGCTCATCGCTGTCTTCACGGTGAATGATGATTTCGGATCCGCCGTTGGCGAACGGCCGGACCCGCATGTCGTAGTAGAAGCCGTCGCACACCAGATCAGGACGGGGCGGGAAGACGGCGTGGTAGAACACTCGCAGAGTGCGTTTGGCAATATGCCAGAGCAGCCAGAGGACAAAGCCCGCTGCTGCCAGCTCGATCAAGAAGAGAAGCGTCCCCATGGGGGTATCTCCTGTGCTTGCGCGCGGGAAAAGGATGAACAAAGAGAAAAGGCATGAAAAAACTAAAAAACGTGCTTAGGACTGTAGGCCACCAGCCCCGTTACCCGCAAGGAAAAAAAGCCCCCGCATGTGCGGGGGCTCTTGGCTGTTTTCAGCCCTGACGGGGCGTAAAGCCGATTTTCGCATAAACCTCGGCCAGCTTTTTATTAGCACGGGCACGCGCTTTGGCCGCCCCTGCCGCCAGCACTGCATCCAGCTGTGCCGTATCAGCCATCAGTTCTTTATGGCGAGCCTGTACAGGCGCAAGTACGGTAACCACAGCTTCAGCCACCGCCTTTTTCAGATCGCCATAACCTTTGCCGGTGAACTGTGCCAATGCTTCCTCAGGTGTCTGGTCATGGCAGGCGGCATAGATGGCCAACAGGTTGTACACGCCCGGCTGCTTGTCTTTATCCAGACGAATCATGCCTTCGTTATCGGTCACAGCCTTCATGATTTTTTTGCTGATGGTCTTTTCATCCTCGTGCAGGAACACAGTACCCAGACTATCCACCGACTTGCTCATTTTACTGGTGGGGTCTTGCAGGTCCATCACACGGGCGGCTGCTTTGGGTGCCACCATTTTAGGCACCACAAAGGTGGGGCCGTAGATGCCGTTAAAACGCTCGGCAACATCGCGGGCAAGCTCGATATGCTGTTTCTGGTCGTCGCCGACCGGTACCTCGTGAGTATCGTACAGCAGAATATCTGCAGCCATGAGGGCGGGATAGGCAAACAGTCCGGCATTAATGTTGTGTTTATGGCGGGCGGCTTTGTCTTTAAACTGGGTCATCCGCTCCAGCTCACCCATTTGGGTGAAGGTGTTCAGAATCCACGCCAGTTCGGCATGGGCGGATACATGGCTTTGGGCAAACAGCGTGCATTGGGCAGGGTCAAGGCCGCTGGCCAGATACCACGCCACACCACTGTAGGTGCGCTGGCGCAGTTGGGCAGGATCCTGACGAACGGTAATGGCGTGGAGGTCGACCACGCAGAACAAACTGTCGTTCGCACCCTGAAAGTCCTTAAAGCGCTTGAGCGCGCCGAGATAGTTGCCGAGGCTCAGCTCACCGCTGGGCTGAATACCGGAGAAAACGGTCTTACCGCTCATGTTAGGAATCATCCTTCTTTATTCTTTATTGCAGGGCGCTGGACGGCGGGAGGAAATGTTGCTTTGTTAACGCTCGTGGCGCGCAGCGTACTTGAGGTACGTGAGCACCGCGAAAGGCGGAAACAAAGCAACAGATGACCTGCCGGACAAGCCCCGAGCCTAAGAGGCGATGCGCTGCGCCTTCTGCGCTTCCTTCCGCGCATACATATCCTTGTCTGCGGCATTCAATATATCATCGGGTACGCAGCTGTCTACCCGTCCGTCAAACTCGCGCACACCGACGCTGGCGTTGACCTGAACGGTTTTACCGTGGGCGGTGACTGTAAGCCCCTCCAGCGCAGTGCGGATATGCTCGACCTTATGGCTTGCCTGCTGGGTATCCACTTCTTCCAGAATCACGGCAAACTCGTCCCCGCCGATACGGGCAACAGTATCGGTTTCGCGCATGGTTTTGCGCAGCACGTCGGCAACGGCTTTGAGCGCCGCATCACCGGCTTTGTGGCCGAAAGTATCGTTAACGGATTTAAAGTCATCCATATCGATAAACAGCACAGCACCCTGACGTTTATAACGCTTGGCATTGGTCAGCGCGGCGCGGAAGTTCTGGTCGAACACCATGCGGTTGTACAGGCCGGTCAGGTGGTCCTGCGTTGCAAGACGCAGCAGCTCTGCCTCGCTGGCTTTACGGGCGGAAATATCGACCGCCTGCACAATGGCGTAAGGCTCGCCAGCGGCGTAGTCACGGGCCAGCGACATACTGACAGATACCCACAGGCCCTTTTCGCCTTTGGTCGCAAGGCGCACTTCCATCCCGTCGTAGGAACGGCTGCCGTCGAGCACTTTATCCAATGCTTTGGCAAAGACGAGCTGGTCATCCGGATGGATCAGGCCGACAATACTTTCCGCCGTCATCTGCTTGAGCGGGCGGTCAAAAAACTTCTGGAAGGCGCGGTTAACCATCACCGGGCGGGTGTTGGTACCGACAAAGCATACGCCGTAGGGCGCATATTCAAAAACGCTGGCAAAGCGGTCACGCAGGCCCATGTATTCGCGGCGGATGCGGATGGTTTCGGTCTGCACACGGACAATACCGACAACCTGTTTAATCTCGCTCCCTTCGGTCACGGGCAGCAGGCGGATGCGCAAATGCTGCAGGCGGCTGCCGTCTACGTCGGCATCCACTTCAAACTCAACGGGCTGGAGGACACGCCCAAGCTCTTGCAATTGCAGGCGCAGGCGACGCCAGTGGGCACGGGGCAGAACTTCGCACAAATGATGACCAACAAGGTCGCGGCGCAGCAGACGGGCCAGCGCACGGTTGGCGGTAGACAAACGCCAACGTCCCTCGTCCGACGGGACGGCAGTAAACACGCCGTCGGCCACATGCTCCAGCGCGAGCGCCAGGGCATCAGTCGTTGCAGCAGCATAAGGTGCGTTTGTCATCGGTCTGGCTTCCATCTCCTGTTCCCCGGCTGAAAAACGGCGCATCGGCGCGGTTTTTCACACGAAGTGCTTTGATGTGGGGAAGCGCGGATACGCTTTCAAGCCCCATCTGCAACATATTATACAGACCATGTTGCAGTGCAGGGTAGTGTATACATAAAACAGGTTTTGCCAACCTATTTTTTCGGGGTGGCCTCCAGCCGGATACGCGCCCGCAGGTACGACAGCAACGGATATAGCCCCGCGCACAGCGCAATCAGGAAACCGAGCGCCCCTTCTTTGTACCCCTTGCGGGCCACGTAGCACTTGAAAAAGCGGGAAAAGAAACGTCGGATATTGTTACCAAGCGAGCCGATATCGCCGCTTTCCAGCAGATCCTCGGACCGGGCACGGCTGTAGCTGAGCAGGCGTTTCAGCATATCGTCCACATCATCATCCACGTAGTGGAGCAACAGATGGGTCAGCGGCGCGCCTTCCGTTCCTGTCCATGTCAGCGACGGATGCAAGCGTTGACGGCCCCAGACTTTTGTCCCCTTGCGAAACAACCCGGGCCGGGCGGAGGTGCCAAAACTTGCTCCCCAGCCATATTTGACCAGCCGCTTGCCGATGATGTTACCAATTGGCACAAGGTGGCGGTCGGCTGTGGAGGTGCTGATAACGCGACGGATTTCCTTCGCCAGTTCCGGCGGCACATGCTCGTCGGCATCAATTTCCAGAATCCATTCGCCGTCGCAAGCCGCAAGACCTGTATTCCGGCGGTCGCCCTCAATCTCCCAACTACCCTCAATAACTTTCGGGTTGAAGGGCTTAATCAGCTCTTTGGTCTTATCGGTACACTTATCCAGCACCACGACCAACTGGTCGGCAAACTTGAGCCGCTGGAGGCATGCGACGATGCGTTTCTCCTCATTATGGGCAACAACAAGGGCACTGAGTTGGATGGGTGTAGCAGTCATTTGTCGGACTTTCCTTTATCAAGCAGCATCAGGCAGGCTTTGACCACATCGGGCAACGGGATACTGTCCATCAGGGTACCTGTTGTGCGGTGATCATAATCCGGCGCACCGATGAGCTCTGCATAAGGGGTCGTGGTTTTTACAATCTTTACCCGTTTGCCGACCGGTGCGTAATGTTCGGCAATCGACGGGCCAAACAGGGCAACAATGGGTGTGCCGGTTGTGGCGGCCACGTGGGTGATACCGGTGTCGTTCCCCACATACAGGACGCAGCGTTCGATACAGGCCCGCGCCGTCAGCAGGTCAATTTTGCCGACAAGATTCAGCACCTCCTCGCCCAGAGCCTGGGTAATGGGGGTAATCAGATGCTCCTCGCCCGGACCGCCAAAAATAACAATCCGTGCTTTTTGTAACTGCGGACGCTCGGTACGCAGGGCATTCACCACCGCCGCAAAGTTTTCCGCCCGCCAGCGTTTGCCTTCCCAGTTCGCTGTCGCGCCGAGGCCGATAAACATATCTCCGTCCGGCAGCAACCCTTCCGCATTCACCCGACTTGCCGCCGTCGGCCACAAAGTCGGCATGGGCGCAGGGGTAAGGCTCATGGTGGCGGCCACACTCTGACTGCGGTGTTCATCCCCCGCTTTGGGCTGGATGTAGCGCTTGCACGTCCACAAAAAGTAGCTGAGCGCCGTCCGGCGCAGGTCCACCACCACGTCCCAACGCGTTCCTACCGTTTGCGCCCACAGCCGCAGCCAGTGACGGGCAAACCGTTCCTTACGCAGCACAATCAGCTTTTGCAGGTTGGGGAACCCCGTAAAAAGCCCTGCGGCAGCCGGTCCGCAGACAATGGTAAAACGTGCCTTCGGGTACGTTGCCAGCAAATGGGCCAGTAACCCTGTAGACAGAACAGCGTCGCCAATGCGGTTAGAGGTGATAAACAGAATGTTTTGCATGGCCCTTAGGAGAACTGACACAAAATAAAAAAGCAACCCCTCCGAGAGAGTCCTACCCTAAAAGCTCTCTTTGTTGCTTTTTTGCCAGCTCAACCAAATCAAGATAGCTACCTTTTGGCTGGCTGAGTACAGGGTACGTACCATAAACATGGTCTATAAATTGCCTAAAATACATGTGCTGAGTTTCCTCCAAAACTTTATCTAGAGTCTCTCTTTCATGTTTTTTTAGTCGCACATGGGTATTTCCAACGTTGGGCAATCTCTCAACTTGCTTCTTAGGAGCGCCATAGAAATTTTTAGTTTCAACTATTTCAAAGCTATCAGAGCCAGAAATTGCCTCCACTACATCCTTCACATAGGGTCCGTAATTATCGAACTTCCACCTAATGTCAGTGAGTTGTTTCCCAGTTTCTACTGCTGAAAGCCAGTCTGCTAAATAAATCGTTTTGACCATTCTTGCATCTGACAAGGCTTCTTTTCTAGTGTACTTGTCATAGATATACGCAATAAAATCAATTAGTAAAGACATATTGCCCTCCTACCGAGATATTTTGTATACACATAAGATGTAATCATGCTTCAGCCATAACTTCAACCAGTCTCATTAAATTCCCCCCCTGATCCCCCTTAAGGAAAACGGTTATTTTCTCCTGAAAGTCGGCCGGGAAGGATTCTGGACAGGTTTTCTCAATGACCACCGTAGCGGTCTTTTGCGTTCCACTAGAGTCATACAGACAGAACGAAAGATAAGCTCTAGACTTCATTTCAAACTCCCTAACCGTAGACTTGGTAGGTGTTCTCATCTTCTTTTTCATATCGCTATAATACAAATGGAAGTCTTCATCTGGATCTGGAAGACCATAAACCTCAATGAAGGCTTTATCACTATTCATCGTTTCATGAATAAGGCCACATGCCTTGCCATCATTTTTAAGTGGATATACCCCTCTACCCTCAGAGCTGTCGTATAATTTATTGCCCGAATATCGGCCAATTTTTTTGTATATTTTATTCTTCTGGTCTAAAACATAAACACTAACTCTGTAGTTTGAGTTCATGTTCAGCCTTTTAGACAGTTTCTGAAGCTGCTCTCTCATAAGCTCAGGATTAGCCCCTCCGCCTGAAAGACGAAGCAAAAAGTCATATGAGCGTGAAGTTTTCAGGTCGGTGCGCCAGAACCATAACACCCATATACACAATGCACCAGCGAACCCGTAAGATGCATTATGCAGGTAGTGTACGTAAGCAGCGTTGTCGGGCACAAACTTCGGAAGCCAGTCATGTAATCTTTCATACGAGGGGGTCACCGCGTACAAGCCTTTGGTTGCTCCTATCCATAGACTTAGCAAGGAATACAATGATTTTGAGACATTCCTCTTGCTATACCCCAACACCTCTTCGACTGCTTGTATCATGTGGAATCGCTTTTTCCAAAGCCACGGGGACGTGTGGCATACCACAATGTACACCACCACGGGCACGACAAATATGTACAGAATTTTCTCTAAGTTTGTCATTTAGCGTATATTCAGCTTACCTAGGACTATCCATGAACCTATAACCGCTTCTTGAATAAAGCTAAGCATATCAACAAAGCTCCACTACACCATACCCAATAAACGCTACTGTGTTCAAATGAGATCACTCAAATTACCCATCACCCTGTCACTCCCCAGCAAACGACAGCCAAACATTAAAAATCCCCCACCTTGCGGTTGGGGGATTTTTAAATGGCGCGCCCGGGAAGATTCGAACTCACGACCTTCTGATCCGTAGTCAGACGCTCTATCCACTGAGCTACGGGCGCGCAGCAGTGGTTTTATTATCAGAACTTTTACCGATTGCAAAGAAAGAAATTGCAAAAAAAAGGAAGTGCCGTAAAACTTACAACCTGCTTGCGCCATAGGGGCTAAAAAGCTATGATGAGCGCTATATTCCTGATGCGCATAGGAAAATCAGAAAAACACAGGCATTTATGAACATGTTCAGAGTTTCAACCGTCGCTCCCCTCGCCCTTGCTCTGGCTCTGGCGGGCTGCTCCAGCATCGAAAATTTCCTGGTGCCGGAGGGTTCATCCTCCTCTTCCGCAGCAGACCTGCGCACCGAAACAGTTACCAGTAGCGCCAAGCGCGATCTGAAAGACCTGAACGACGCCTATGTGCAGAACGCGACAGGCCTCCTGCAGAACAACATTTCCACCCAGCAGGACAACTTTAAGGGCCGTGTTGCCAACTACGAGAACATCAAGACCGACATCACCACATCGGCACAGAACTACCTGAATCTGATTTCCCAACTGCGCGCCCAATTGCAAGTCGGCACCACCCCCGGCAACCCGGCAATGATTGCGCTGCTGGAGAAGGCTGCCGATGTCCGCAGCACCCTGACCGCACGCGTCAATGACCTGCAAAACTTTGGCAACCTAGTCAGTAAAGACATTACTCAGGTCGGCTTTTTGACCCAGACCGTCGGTAACGCCATGGCACTGGCCGGCGGTACCGAGGGTGACCGTACCGTCTTCCAGCAAATGGGTCTGGAAACGAAGCGTTTGGGCCAAGACTACCTGATCCTGATGCAAGACGTGAACCTGATGATTATCCACCAGCGCGTCATGGGCACAACACTGGATAGCGAGTATGAAGAGCTGTCCACACTGGTTCGCCAAGGCCTGAACAGCAACCCGCTGGCTGCCCAAGCCTTCCAGCTGAGCGCCCTGAGCAACACAGCCGCTACTGCCGTCCCTGCACAGACCAGCATGCCAGCAGCTCCTGCCGCTGTGGCCACACCGGTTGCCAAATCCCAGCCGCTGGCTGCCAGCAGCGCAGCCCAGCCATCGACGCTTGAAAAGCTGGCCGACAAGGAAATCCTCTACGTTGTCAGCAAAAGCGAGCGCAAGTCCGGCTTTGAGCAGGAACTCTACGACGCCGTTTCCAAAGCCTATGCCGACGACCAGAACATCAAGTTCCATATTCTGGGTGTCGCGCCGATTGGTGCCAACGCCGCCGAGACAAATACCCTGAACACAGCCACCAGCGGAGAGATGGAAGCCTTCCTGAAAGCTATGGTGGATATGGGTGTACCGGTAAGCCGCGTAACGTTGGAAGTTGCCAACAGCTCCAAAGTGGACGAGCCGGAAGTCCGCCTGTACAAACAGTAACAGGCGCGTACCGTGGCCCTGCCACCCGACAGCTATGTTTCCGAAAAAGCGGCCATTCTGGCCGCTTTGCGTAGCCCCTTCCTGTATATCCTGATGGTTGCCGTCACCGTGCCCTGCGTCATCAACTTCCACCACAGCCCGCTTATGGTCGCCCTTGCGCTGGTTTTTGCCTACGGCTTGTGCCTGAGCACCATCGTCGACCTCAAGTTCATGATTTTGCCGGACAGTATCACCCTGCCGCTGATTGTTCTCGGCCTGTTCGCTCCTCAACTCCTTTTTGGCCAGAGCTGGCTTATTACATGGCTGGGCGGTGCAGTCGGGTTTGCGCTGTTTGGCGGTATCTCGTGGGGGTTTTATAAACTGCGGGGCTACCCGGGCATGGGTTTCGGGGATGTGAAGTTCCTTGCCCTGCTCGGCGTCTGGTGCGGCATCATCAGCCTGCCATTGATTTTGCTGGTCGCCACATTCAGCGCCATTCCAGTCTTTATGGGGCACAAATGGTACTTTAAAACCACCGAACCCACCCCTCTGCCGTTCGGGCCTTTTCTGGCATTTGGGGGCCTTGTCAGCTTTCTGTATGCGGATGTGTTGTGGTCGTTTATCATAAATCTACGTCAGACAATCGGACTGTAGACAGGATAAGATGATAAAAAACCTGCTTATCTTTTTGGCCAACCTTGCCCTGCCCTTCATCTTGTTCGCCATTCGCAACTGGGTGTGGCGTTTGTGGCTTGCCCGCCAGAAGCATAAACGCCCCGAGCAGGTCACGCCCCCTACGCTGGACTTCAGCCGCGCGCTGCGCCTCGTTTTCTACGGTCTGTTGATGTTCTTCCTGTTTATGGTTGCCCTGCGTATGAGCGATAACACCGCTTCCCCGCGCACGCCGCGCAGCAGCGATACGGTGATTGATTACTAGCATGGACGTGCGCATCCCCGCCAACCTTGTCACCCGTGGCCTGATGAAGGTATTCGAGGCGCTGGAGCCCTACCCGACTATGATGGTCGGCGGTGTGGTAAGGGACGCAATTCTTGGCATTGCCGCTAATGATGTGGATATTGCCACTGCTGCAACGCCGGACGTTGTTATTAAACAACTCGGCATCAAAGGTATCACCACGCACCCGACGGGCATCGACCACGGCACGGTGACCGCCGTTGCCGATGGCGAGAAGTTTGAAATCACCACCCTGCGCAAAGATCTGGCGACCGACGGCCGCCATGCGGAGGTTGCATTCACCGACCAGTTTGAAGAAGATGCCGCCCGCCGCGACTTTACCATCAACGCCATGTACATGAGCATCGACGGCGACCTGTTGGACTTTCATGGCGGACGGGACGACCTTGCTGCCGGCGTGGTGCGCTTTGTAGGCACACCGGATGCCCGCATACAGGAGGACTATCTGCGCATTCTCCGGTTCTTCCGCTTTTTTGCCCGTTTTGGCAAACAGGCACCGGATGCGGATACCATCCGTGCCCTCTACACACACCGTAGCGGCATGAACCAGCTTTCTGCCGAGCGTAAAACCCATGAATGGTGGAAGCTGCTGTCAGCAGAAAACCCCGTCCTTGCCATCCACATCATGGCAGCAACCCATGTGACGGAGGCGCTGGGGCTGAATCCCTTGGCACCGGACGCCCTCACACAGCTACAAACCGTCTTTCCCGCATTCACCAACCCTGCCATTCGTTGGGCCTGCCTGCAATGGCAGGCGGAGGATGTGGCCGTACTGACCGACAACACTAACTTTGCGCTCAGTAACGATCAGAAGGAAGCGCTGGCCGCCCCCTTTAATGTCCGCCATGTGGAGCTGGACCCGGATCACCCCAACCGGACGGCCTACCGGACGCCGATTGATGCCCTGACGGCCCGCTTTGCGCTGGACGCGGTGCACGGCAAACGCCCCATGGAAGGTACGCGGGAAGATATCGAGATGCTGCGCAGCCTGCAACTGCCCAAGTTCCCGATTAATGCCGCTCAGATTATGGCCAAGGGCATCCCCAGTGGCCCGCAGGTTGGCGAGTTGCTCCGCGAGCTGGAAAACTGGTGGGTGGAGAGCGACTTCCCCAGCAAACGTGCCGCTCTGGTAAAAATGGACGAGCTCTGTGACGTGGTAAAAACCAAACTCAAAGCCGAGCAGGAGGCCATGCGCGCCGCCCAGCAACGAGGCCGTAACGCCTAGCGCCTGAGGCCGACCAGTATCGCCGCCTGTGCATCGCGCCGACCGTAACGGATCATCTCGCGGAACTTCTTCTGGGCAATGGGCATATTCACACAATCGGCCAGTTGCTGATTCTCCTCGACATCAATAAAGGGTTCATGCACGTAAACGGTGTCGGTATCCATGTGGGTGATGACCATCCAATGGGCCTCGATACCGTCGGCAGTCAGGACAATCGGCACGTACCCTTCCTTGCGGGCTAGTTGTAAATCACTTAAGCCAAAGCGCCTGTTCTCTGCGGACAGACCTTCTTTTTCCGCACGTGACTTGTCGTGACCTTCCATCATCAGCATGATGTTTTTGTGGCTCTGTTTACGGGTCCAGTCGGAAAAAAGGTCGTCTGTATTCCACAGCCACAGCTGAATGTCCAGCCCACGATTCATGGCGGCCAGCCCAAGCGCATGGGGCGCACAGCCGGGGTGGCCGTCGCCCATGAAAATGCTGTTCGCTTCACGCCAGATGCTGAACTCATCCTCGCGACGCAGCACATACCCGGGGTCGAGCATTTTCATGGCCATCATCAGACAGGCAGGGCCGCAGGTAAACTCAGTCGTTTGGGCGTAGTAGGTGTCGGTACGCATCCGGCGTGCTTTCTTCTTGTTATTCCCTTATGGGGGAGCGGATAAAAACGAACCTTGCAGGGGATAACATTGCGCCGCAAAACCAGACTGGTAAACTACCCTTAAGAACCACCGACAAAATAGGAAGACCCGCCATGTCCGCACAGCCACACACCGGAGCCGAAAATATCCGTTGGGATTTGACCGACCTTTATAGCGGTATCCAGGATCCGAAACTGATGGCCGACGTACAGGAACTGGGTAAACTGGCCGCCGACTTTGCCAAAACCTACAAAGGCAAACTGGGCACCAAACTGGGCGCGGCGTTGACCGCCTATAAAAAAATCGACAATCTAACCAGCCGCATTTTTGTGTTCCTGTACCTGAACCAGTCGTGCGACGGGGCCAACCAGACCATTCAACAGGTCATGGCCAAAGCACAGGAAAGCTGGGCAATGGCCAGCGCCAACCACCTGACGTTCTTTGAGCACGAACTGGCCGCGCTGGATGCTAAGACCTATAAAATGCTGTTGCAAAGCGACCCGGTCGTTACCCATCACCAGCCAATGCTGGACCACATCCGCGCGCAGGCCAAATACCTGCTGAGCGAAGAGGTGGAACGCGCCCTGACCCTGCGCAGCCCCTTTGGCCCGTCGGAATGGGGCAACTATTTTGACGAGGTCGAGGCCGAAGTGACCTTCGACTTCAAAGACAAGAAAATGAACATCTCGGAGATTCTGCACATCCTGTCCGAAAGCACCGACCCTGCCGAACGCGCCGCAGCCCTGAAGGTGACCAATGCCGGCATCAAGGACCACATGGCCAAAGTCATGGCCCGCGCCCTGAACGCCACCATCGGCCAGAAGAATATCGAGGACATGGAACGCGGCTACCCCAGCACCATGGCCAGCCGCAACATCAGCAACAAAGTCACCGACGATGTGGTGGCCGCCCTGCACACAGCCGTCAATACCGAGGGCGCCCGCCAGGCCCGCCGCTACTACCGTCTGCTGGCTGCCCATCTGGGCATGGACAAACTCAAATGGTCCGACCGCAACGCCAAACCCTTTAAAATGTCGGACAAACTCACCCCGTGGGACGAGTGTTTGACCATCGTGACCGAGGCCTATGGCACTTTCAGCCCCACGCTGGCCGAGCTGATCCAACACATGGTCGACAGTAAATGGGTAGACGCCCCCACCTACAAAGGCAAAACCGGCGGCGCGTATAACTACTCGGTCGAACTGCCGCAAGGCGTACGCAGTTACACCTTCCTCAACTATCTGGGTTCTGCCCGCGACGTCATGACCGTCGCACACGAGTTCGGCCACGGCGTTCACGGCCTGCTGGCCGGTAAAAAACAGGGCGGCCTGATGATGCAGGCGCCGATGGCCTATGCAGAGACCGCCAGCATCTTTGGCGAGATGGTCACCTTCAACTATCTGCTGGGCCGCACCACCAGCGACAAGGACAAGCTGGCCCTGCTGATGGGCAAGAGCAGCGACTTCCTCAACAGTGTCTGCCGCCAGATTAGTTTCTCCTCTTTCGAGCAGCGCATTCACGCTGCCCGAAAAGACGGGAAACTGACAGTTGATGACTTCAATAGCCACTGGATGTCAGTTACCGAAACCATGTACGGCGCCAGCGGCGATGTGTTTGTGTACGAGGATATGGACCACATGTGGGGGTATGTGTCCCACTTCCTGCGGCCGTTCTACGTGTACGCCTATGCGTTTGGCGAACTGCTGACCCAGAGCCTGTTTGCGGTTAAAGACCAGTTTGGGGAGGAGTTTGAACCCCTCTACCTCGACCTGCTGCGCGCCGGCGGCACCAAAGACGCCGTTGCCCTGCTGAAGCCTTTCGGTCTGGACCCGACGGATCCGGCCTTCTGGATGAAAGGGATTTCCGCCAGCATCGGCACATGGCTGGACGAGGCCGAGCGCCTGAGCAACGCACTGGGCGTGAAGGCGGCTTGACAGCCCGGACATACGGGCACATATTCGGGGAGATGTCACTTTTCTTGTCTTTTCCCCGACCTAACGTGCGCTGTGGCGCGCTAAGGATATAACATGAGCAACGGTCACCTGTTTCAGACGGGATGGTACCTGTCCAATAACGGTGTCTCCCATCACGTCGTCGGTTTGGCCCAACATTCCGAGACCGGCGCGTTCTACCTGCTGGATGCCACTGACCCAAGCGACTGGCACGTGCTGGAGCTGACCCGCTTCGCCGACCAGAACGCCAACGGCAAAGGCCCGGCCTACACCCTGGTGCAAAAGACCGACGGCAAGGTGTACTTTGTCACCCCCGCCATCGAGCCCGGCACCTACCGCCACTTCAAGGGCAAGACCTACGATATCTACGGCACCCTGCGTGACGAGAACGGCCAGACGCTGGTGCTTTACCGGCCGACCTACGGCCAACGTGCCCTGCTGCTGCGCCCGCTGGCCATGTTCACCGAAGAGGTGGACCGCCCGGAAATCCCCTACAAGGGACCGCGATTCTGGCTGATGGGCACCCGCCCCTGACACACCCAAACGGTTGAGCCTCCCCTGTGGAGGCTCTTTTTTGTGCAAATATCGCGTGCTTTGTTTGACAGCGTATACAAAGCATCCCTATATTCCTAAGTATTGGACTTTTGTCCCACCTCTAACGTCCCTTTTCTTCTTTTTCCCCTGTTCTTTTTCCCTCCCGGGAGAAATCACCATGACCAAAAAGACCCTTCCGCGCTGGAATCTGGAGCGTCACTTCGGGTTTTCCAGCCCCTACGATCCGGCTCTCGACACCGCTGTCGACAAGCTGGTCGCCGACATCGCCGCGTTCGGCAGCACCTACACGGGCAAGCTGAACACCAACCTGCTGGCTGCGCTCACCACCCTCGAAGAACTGGTCACGCGCCAGAGCCGGGTGATGAACTACCTCAGCCTGTCCAAGTCGACGGACGAGACCGACGAGAAGCTGTCCAAGCGCTACGGCGCCCTGGCACAGAAGGTCGGGCAGGCTTCGGCCGCGCACATGACCTTCTTCGATCTCGAGTTGGCCAACCTGTCGGACGCCGACGTCGACGCCCAGATCGCCGCCAATGCGGATCTGGCCAAGTACCGCAGCCTCATTGCGGATGCCCGCGTCGAAAAGCCCTTCCAGCTCGCGCCGGAAGTCGAGGCCGAACTCGCCGCTCGCGGCTCGTTCAGCGCCGTCGGCACGGCGGTGAAGTTCTATGACCGCAAGTCCGCGGGCCTGACCTTCACCTTCCTGGGCAAGACGCTCAACCTGGAGTCGCTGCTCGAGTACCTGAGCCACGATGACGAGGAGGTCCGCCGTGCGGCGATGATCATCCTCAACGATGGGCTGAAGGGCCATGCCGACGTGGCTGCCCTGTCGCTCAACGCCATCGCCGGCAACTGGTTCATCAACAACAAGCGCCGCGGCTACAAGGGCCTGCGCGACGCCCGCAACCGGAGCAACAAGGCCCCGGACGCGGTGGTCGACGCCCTGCTCAACGCCATCCGCACCGACGGTGTGGTCATGAGCAAGCGCTTCTACCAGCTCAAGAAGAGCATCCTCAAGAAGACCTCGGGTCTGGAGACCTTCGACTGGTCGTCCCGCAATGCCAAGATCACCTCCGGCGGCAAGTCCGACAAGGTGAGCTGGGAGGAGGCGGTCCAGATCGTGCACGACGGCTACGCCAAGTTCAGCAAGACCATGGCCGGCCTGTTCATGCAGATGGTCAACGAGGAGCGCATCGACGTCCCGTCGGTTCCGGGCAAGCGCGGCGGCGCCTTCTGCGCCGGTGTGACGCCGGAAATCGGGCCGTTCCAGCTGCTCAACTTCAACGGCACGAAGCGTGACGTGATGACGCTGGCCCACGAATCGGGCCACGGCTGCCACGACTACTTCGCCTACAAGCAGGGCACCCTGCAGTACCATCCGGGCCTGACGCTGGCCGAAACCGCCAGCATCTTCGGCGAGATGATCGTCTTCCGCGATCTGCTGGACAAGACTGCCAGCAAGGAGGAGCGCCTTGCGCTGCTCATGTCGAAGATCGACGACATCATCAACTCGGTGGTTCGCCAGGCGAGCTTCGACCGCTTCGAGGAGCTGTTCCACACCGCCCGTCAGGACGGCGAGGTCAGCGCCGACGAGGCTTCGGGCTTCTGGAAGCAGACCGTGGCCGAGTACTACGGCGAGGCCGGCGATGTTTTCGACAACTACGAGAACATCGAGAACCTGTGGGCGTACGTGGGGCACTTCCATCACGTGCCGTTCTACGTCTACGCCTACGCGTTCGCCGACCTGCTGGTGGGTTCGCTCTACCTCGAGTACGCCAAGCAGCCGCAGGGCTTCGAGCAGAAGCTCATCGACCTGCTGTCGTCCGGCGGTACCGTCGGTCTGAGCGAAGTTCTGGCCCCGTTCGGGCTGGATGCGTCGGCCCCGACCTTCTGGAACGACGCGCTCAAGCGCCATCTCGGCGCCCTGATCGCGGAGGCCGAGCAGCTCGCCGCCGACATCGGTCTGGCGTAAGCCAATAACGAAGAAAACGCCCTGCTAACCATGCAGGGCGTTTTTTTTGTGCCCAACTCCATATAGTATAGAGGGAAAGGAGAAGAAAAATGCCCGTAAACCGCCGTTTATTCCTATCATCTCTGGCAACAGGGATTGCCGGAGCTGCTCTGGCGGAAGGCGCGCACACCGTTTACGGCAACAGCCCGCAAGAAAAAAACACCGGTATCCCGAAAGAGCTTGAGAATCTGATCCTTTACAGTGGCGGGCAGTCGGGTAATCTGCTCTCTGACACGCCTTACCACCTGCGTGGGGGCAAAAGCTGTGTTCTAACAGAAATTCGCCTGAAAGACGGCTCTGTACGCCGCACCCACATTCCGATAGAGGGCGCCCATTTTCCATTCATTTCCCCCAAACATAACCGCATCGTCATGCTCGACCAATATGGTACGCAAGGCGCAGTGCTGGATATGGACCACCGGCTGATAAAGCTTTTAGACGCGCCCGAAGGTTACTTTTTCAGCGGTCACGGCTTGCTGCTGGAAGGCACTGACCGGATGGTTGCGAGTTTATATTTCAGGAACCCTGCCTCTATTGCCGATCAAGGCAGGCTGATGGTCATCAACATAGGCGGTGAGGAACCTGTTATCGAGGACCTTGTCCCCTCTCACGGTTTGCAGCCCCATGACATGGCCTACATGCCCGGGCATGATATGTTTGCCATTGCCCATGCAGGCAGCACCTTCCATTACTACGGCGTCAAAGACAAACGTTACCTGCGTGAAATTGTTGAGCCGGGTATATCCCTCGTCCGCGCTTCCGACCTCCAGCAGGTCAAGTTCCTCAAAACCCCCCTTCCGGCAGAAATCACGCACCTAGATGTGCGCGACGACGGAAAGATCGTCTGCTGCCTGCAACAGCAACTCAATACCTCCGGCCAGACATCCGCCGATGCGGACAAAATGATTGCCGAAGAGTTCCCCCAGAAAGATATTCTTTTCAAACCGATAGAAATGGAGCACGGCCGCCACAGCCACGGTGTATCGTTGAGTCTGCCTGCTCTGTTGGTTGACCCTGACACCGGCGAGAGCACGCCGTTTATGATTAACAAAACCCACCAGCGCCACGCACAGAGCGTGCGCTACCACCGCCAGACGGGAACAACCGTTGTGACTTACCTGCTGGCCAACGGCCTGCTGTTTTTGGACAAGGACAACAAGGCCGAAGTTATCCCGGCATCGGATCTAGGCTTGTACTCGGTCGCATCGGTCGCCGACTTGCCGGATACACCGTACATGGCGATTGGCGGCGTGTTTGACGATGTTGCCATTGTAGATATGCGCACACGTAGGACTGTTCATACCATACGGGTGCCCTTGCTAAACGCAGCCCACTTGACGGTACGCTCGGTACAAGGAGCCTAGACATGACAATAAATCGACGTAAATTCATAACCGGAGTTGGCGCTGCCGCAGCTGCCAGTTCGGTACTGGGGCGCACTACGCCAACGGCACATGCGCAAAGCGATATGCCGCTCCATGACGCTCTCAAAAAATTTGTCATCTACGGTGGCGGTGTCCGCGCTAGCCAACTTGTACGCAACCCATACCATTTTCGCCGTGGACATTCCGCTGTTTTGCACAAAGTCACACTGAACGACGAGGCAATTACACAAACAATTGTCCGCGCAACGGGCGCGCACTATCCCTTTGTGTCCGCCAAGCATGACCGTATTTCCATTTTTGGCCTATATAGCCCGGAGTGCGTCATTCTGGATATGGATCACAAAGTTGTGAAGGCCTTTACAGCCCCCGAAGGCTATATTTTCAGCGGTCACGGCCTGCTGCTGGAAGGGACCGACAACCTGCTCGTCGGCCTGTACCGCACCAAACCGCAAACCATCAAAGACGAAGGCATGTTGATGGTCATCAATATTGCAGGCGAACCCAAAATTGAAAGCACCATGCCCTCCCACGGTCTGCAGCCCCACGACATGGCCTACCTGCCGGGCAAAGAAAGTATTGTCCTTGCCCACGCGGGCAGCACACTGGACCACTACGGCGACAAGGAACACCGCTACCTGCACGAGATCATCAACCCCGGCCTGACGGTGCTGGACGCCAAGACCCTGAACATGAAAAAGTTCGTCCGTATCCCCAATACGGCAGAGGTTTCGCACCTGGCACCGCGTGATGACGGGCAAGTTCTCTGCTGTCTGAACCAGAAGCTCAATATTTCCGCCCTCAACAAGGGCATGGCTGATGCTGTGATTAATGACGAGTTCAAAGGGATGGACTTTGTTATTTCGGACATGGAGTTCGAGGATAGGAACTATGGCATTTCCCTGCCCCTGCCCAGTGTTCTGGTCAACCTCGAGACGGGCAAGACAACAGACTTCATGCCGGCCCCCAACCACCAGCGTCAGGGGCAAACAGTCGCATTCCACAGTGCAACCAGAACATCGGTTGTCAGCTACATCCGTTCCGGCGGTCTGCTGTTCCTTGATGCTGATGGCAAGTCTGAAGCAATTCACTCGCGCGACATAGGCCTGTATCATGTCAGTGGCCTGACCGACCTGCCAGGTACGCCCTACATGGCCATGTGCGGTTACCATAACGACATCAGCATCGTTGATATGCGCACACGCAAATCGGTTCACACCATCCGTATGGACATGCTGCGCGCATCGCATATAGTCGCTCACGAAATCTAAGGCAAAGGAGAAGACCAATGCCCATTAACCGCCGCCTCTTCCTGTCATCTGTTGCCTCTGCCGCGGCAGGCAGCGCCGCCACGGCCGCCTTTGGCAAGCATACAGACACGCGAGAAAACGTTGTAGCAGGCAGTGACCTGAATGTACTGGACAAGTTTTACATCTACACCGGCTGCAACTATGGCAACTACCGTGGCGAGAACCCTTACCATTTCCGCCGCGGGCACGAGTCTATGCTGACAAAGGTCAGCCTGAAGAACGACGCCGTCACCCAGTCTACTGTCGCCGCAGGCAGCTCCCATTACCCTTTCGTTTCCCCTAAACATGACCGCATCGTCATGCTCGACCAGTACGGTCCGAAGTGCGTTGTGCTAGATATGGATCATAAGGAAGTAACCGCCTTTCCTGCGCCTGAAGGCTATATTTTCAGCGGCCACGGCCTGTTGTTGGAAGGCACGGATAACCTTGTTATCGGCCTGTACCGGATTGGCCCCAAAACCCTCGAGGATGAGGGCATGCTGATGGTAATGAACCTCGCCAACAGCACTCCCACCATCGACAACAAGCTGCCCTCACATGGCCTGCAACCGCATGATATGAGCTTTATGCCTGGCAAAAAACTCATGGCAGTCGCGCACGCCGGCTCCACTCTCCACCACGAAGGTAAAAAAGAGTTCCGTTACACACGGGAGATCGTCAATCCGGGTATTGCGCTGCTCAACACCTCGGACCTGAGCCTGAACAAGTTTCTGCGCACACCCGAGAATGCCGAGGTTACGCACCTTGCCGTCCGGGACGACGGGAAAATTGTCTGCTGCCTGAATCAGAAGCTCAATACAGGCGGGCTCAAACACCGCGAGGCCGACCTGCTGCTCGCCGACGAATTTAAAACCACCGACTTTTTGCTGGATGAAAGCGAGATGCGTGACCGCGGCGGCGGTGTATCACTCAGCCTGCCGGCGCTGATGGTCGACCCTGAAACAGGCCAATCCACTCCGTTCATGGAAAGCATCCGTTACCAGCGTCAAGGTCAAAGCGTTGCCTTTAACCAAGTCACCGGCACAACTGTTGTCAGCTTTCTGGTATCCAGCGGTCTGCTGTTCATCGGCAGGGACGGCAAAGCCGAAGCCATCCCCTCCGGTAGCTTCGGTATCTATAACGTCAGTGGTCTGGCTGATATTCCGGGCACCCCCTACATGGCCATGTGCGGTCACAAATACGACATGGTTATTGTTGATATGCGGACCCGCAGCGTTGTGCATACCATCCGTATGCCCATGTTGCGCGCCACGCACCTTGTTGCACAGACTGTGTAAATGGACCCGCGCAAAGACTGGCCGGCCTACTTTAAAGCCGCGCGCTCCTTCGAGACCCGCCCCACAACCCGTTTTGCGCTGGGCAAGTTCCATGCAGAAAGCAGAGGCGGTTTTGCCATCGACCTCGGTTGCGGCAACGGCACCGACACCCACGCCATGCTGTTGGCCGGCTGGGAAGTTTTAGGCATCGACGCTTCTGCTGAAGGACTTGCCGAACTGGCCGCGCGCACAGACCTTCCCAACCAGACGCACCTCAAGCTGGAACAAAATACACTGGAGAACGTGCGCTTGCCTGCGTGCCTTTTCTTAAATGCGAGCTTCGTCCTGCCTTTCTGCAACCCTGAACACTTTACCGATGTTTGGGAACGGATTGTCGCAGCCATCCAGCCAGGCGGGCGCTTCGCGGGGCAGTTTTTCGGCCCCAGGGACAGCTGGAAAAGCGCAGGCTATGCCCTGACCCATACCCGCACACAGGTGGAGGAGCTGATGCGCCCCTTCCAGATTGAAATGCTCCGCGAAGATGAGCGCGACGGTGCCGATGCCACGGGCACACCTAAACACTGGCACGTGTGGCACACGGTTGGCCTTAAAAAATAAAGACCTTTGGCCCATTAACTTGCCGGTACCAACCTGCTATGCTCACCTGAATACAAAAAGTAAAAAGGAACCCCGCCATGCTGGTCGAACTGAATGCCTATCTTGCCTTCTTTGTGGGGCTGGTGATGCTGTCCGTTTGCGGGGACTGGCTGGTTACAGGGGCTGCACGTCTGGGTAAAATCTTCCGCCTCTCGGCTGTCTTTATCGGCGTGTGCATTATCGGTTTCGGTACATCCTTACCGGAAATGCTGGCTACGGTCTCTGCTGCGACCAAGGGAGCCTCCGGCCTTGCGCTTGGTAACGTCATCGGCAGCAACATCGCCAACATCGGCCTGATTATGGCTGTCGGCCTCCTCCTGACTGCAGGGCATATCGTTCTGGATAAAGCCCGTGGAGATTACTATCTGATGGTTGCGGCAACCGCGGCGTTTGTCGGGGCAGGCATGTCCGGAGATTTGACCTGGCCTGTGGGCGTAGCTTTTCTGGCGGGGCTAGCCGCCAGCATCTGGCTGTCCATGCGTCTTGGCCAAAAACACTACAGCCACGAGATCAACGAAGCCGAAGATATCGACCTCAACCTGACGCACGCGCTGCTGCTGGTTGCCATGGGGCTGCTGGGCCTGTTTGCCGGCGCAGAACAACTGGTCAAAAGTGCCATTGTCATCGCGCAGGACTGGGGTGTGCCGGACAAGGTCATTGGGCTGACCATGGTTGCAATCGGCACCTCCCTGCCCGAGCTGGCAGCCACCCTGTCCGCTGCCCGTCGCGGCGAATCAGACATGATTGTCGGCAACATCCTTGGATCTAATATTTTCAATCTTCTGGGTGCCGCAGCAGCAGGCAGTTTGTTTGCCAAACTGGAAACCGCCGATATGCACACCGACCTGATGGTCATGTCTGCCTTTACCTGCGCCATGGCACCGCTCTTTATCCTGCGGAATCCCCCTTTGCGACTGGCAGGGGTGGTTTTTGTAGCGGCATATCTGGGTTATGTCGGCTACACAGCACTTATGGCCTTGTAGGGTTTTTGCTCGACTTCGGCGTGAATGCCCCTAATATGTTAAGGAAGCCTCAACCGACGGAACGCTGTTTTGGATACAACGCATACGCCGTTTTTGACTGCAAATAACATCGACTTGGTGATCCCAACCCGTCGCGGCGTGACCTTTATTACCAAACTGTTCGAAGAGGCTGCCCAGAACCCGGACTGGATGCGCCACACTTTCATCATCGTTGTCGACACCGAAGACCCGGACCACTACGACCAGATTAAGGCCTGGTACCGCGCCGCCAAGGAAGAATTGCCGCTGCCCTGGCTGACGTTGGAACTCGCCCATCCCGAAGCAAAAGGGAATGTATCGCGCCTGCGCCAACAGGGGCTTGAGCTTGGCCACAACGCACACGTTTACTTTCAGGATGACGACGACCCGTTGCCCAAAGGGCTAGAGAACCGCATCCGCCTCATGAAAGAGCAGGATTGGGACGCCGTTTACGGTGTAACAGAAACCACCACTTCCCGCGGCCAGCTGATCGAGCGTTTTCCGCCGATTGACCCGTCCGGCAATTACACATTCGACCCTGTTTTCGGCTCCAAGCTTTTTCCGACTTACCTGCACCCGTCCAGCGCTCTGTTCCGCCGGACCGTGTTCGAGAAGTACCCCTTCTTTGACGGGACTCAGTACCACATTGCCGGCAATGCGGCGTTTTTTGTCCGCCTGCTGAACGGCGACGCCAAGGTTACTGCCCTGCCTGATACAGTCCGCCGTGCCGTACAGCACGAGGATAATGTCAGCGAACCCATCATGCCGGGCTGGCAACGGAATGACTTGGCCGAAGATGTACGCCATTGGCTCAAGTACGTCAAAGACAGTGCCGTTGCCGAGTTCCATGAGGAGATCGCCCAGATGCTGGAGTCTGGCGAAATCACGACTTTCAAAGAAATTGACGCCATTGTGGAAGACGCCATCGACAGCGGCCGATTCCTGCCCTGACACCCCATGACCCTGTAGACTTTTTCACCCGTTCATTGTACATAAGCGGCATGGACACACTCGACTTCGTCAAACCGCGCCGCAAGACCCGCCAGATCCGTGTGGGGAATGTGCTTGTTGGCGGCGGTGCCCCCATCAGCGTACAGAGCATGACCAATACGCCAACAGAGGATGTTGCGGCGACAGTTGGCCAAATCCTCAAACTCAGTGATGCGGGCGCAGATATCGTCCGCGTGTCATGCCCGACAGTAGAGGCGACGGACGCTCTTAAAGACATCGTCAGCCAGTCGCCCGTGCCCATCGTGGCCGATATTCATTTCCACTATCAGCGCGGCATCGAGGCTGCCAAGGCCGGTGCTGCCTGTCTGCGCATCAACCCGGGCAACATCGGCAATCAGAGCCGCGTACGCGAGGTTGTTAAAGCCGCGCGTGACCACGGGTGCAGTATGCGCATCGGCGTGAATGCAGGCTCGCTGGAGAAGCACCTGCTGGAAAAATACAAGGAACCCTGCCCGGAAGCCATGGTGGAGAGCGCTCTTTTCCATGCGGCGTTTTTGCAAGAAGAAGATTTCCACGACTTTAAAATATCGGTTAAAGCGTCCAACGTGGCCATGGCTGTAACCGCCTATCGTATGCTCTCTGAAAAACTGGATTACCCCCTCCACCTCGGCATCACCGAATCCGGCCCCCTGCGTTTGGGTCTTGTCCGCTCTGCCATTGGTCTGGGCATGATGCTGCAGGAAGGCATTGGCGATACAATCCGCGTATCACTCGCCGCCGACCCGGTTGAAGAGATTCATGCGGGCTTCAACATTCTCAAATCCCTGAACCTGCGACACCGCGGTGTGAACATTGTGGCATGCCCTTCCTGCGCACGTCAGGGTTTTGATGTCGTTAAAACTGTTGCGCTGCTGGAAGAGAAACTGGCTCACATTACAGAGCCCATGACCGTGTCCATCATCGGCTGCGTGGTTAACGGACCGGGTGAAGCGCTCAAGAGCGACATCGGCCTGACAGGCGGCGGTAACGGCACCCACATGGTTTACATGGCGGGCAAGCGCGACCACCAAACATCCACGCAGGATATGGTCAGTCATATTGTGGATTTGGTCGAACAAGCCCAGGCCAACCGTCTCAAGGTTCGCATTCAGCCCGAAAATGCCTGATTTATGTTGCAAAAAGGGCACAGAACATGCCCTTTCCCGTATTTTTTTCATGCCATCCCTTTACAAGGCATGTCCCAACCGCGTTTACTTAAAAGAAAACAATAAAAGACGGACTTCCTCATGAAGCGGGAATTTTCTTTGCCTGCCGGTTTTGCTGGCCGTGTATGTTTTCTGGCCATTGCCACTTTCAGTTCAATTGCTCTGGCGCCGTCGGCCCATGCGCAGATTATCGTTCAGGAAGTTGTCCGCTACATCAAACCAAAGCAGCGCCCTGTTGAAAACATCCTGCTCAAAAACACCGATGACAAACGCTCGTTCGAAGTGACGACAGACGTCATCCGCGAAATCGGTAGTGGCTCACCAGACCGGACACAGGAACCAACCAAAGATATCATTATCGCCCCGCCAAGTTTCATCATCAAACCGGGTGAAACCAAACTCACCCGCATGGTCCTGAGCAAGCCTGCCGACCCGAATGAAGAGCGCATTTACCGTGTTCACTTCCGTCCGGGCAAGGGCCGTACACCGGACGCAGATGCCAAACCAGACCCGCAAGGCGGTGTCAAAACACAGATAACCTTCGTGACGACAACGGGCATGCTGATTCTTGTCGCCCCACAGAACATGGACCCCAAACTCACCTATACCCGCGACAAGGATGCGATAACCTTCAAAAACGACGGGAACGTTACACTGGATATCCGCCGATTTGACAATTATTGCTTCGATCAGGAGCAAAAAGACTGTATGGACCTGCCGGGTTATCGTCTGTATCCGGGACAGTCCTGGAGGCTCGAGATACCGGGAAACAAACCCGTCCGCTACAACTACTCAGCCTATGAAGACATAAGGTCGATAACGGTTGATGCGCAAAACTAAGCTTTTACTGGCTTTTTCTTTCTGCCTGTCCATCATGGCAGGTGTGGTGCCTGCCTTTGCCCAGCAGTCCGATGACCTGCCTGCAGCGGAAGCAGCTCAGGCAACGCCAATGCCTGCCAGCGATGTACCTCTTACCCCTGTAGAACAGGTGGTGCCGAATGACCTGAGCCAACAGCTGACGGACCCAATGACCGACCCCAACGCCATTACACTGGTGTTCGACCTTTATGTCGGCGGGCGCTATCAGGGTGACGTCGTTGTGACCTATACCGACACGCTGCTTACCCTTCACGATCCTATCGGTGCTTTGGATCTGGTGCCCAACCTCAAAGATCCAAAAGCTCTACTGCCGCTGTTCAGGAACCCGATTGAGACCGAGCGCGTAATGCCCGGCCTTGGTCGCGTCACCATCAACCGGAACCTATTCCGTATTGAGGTTTCTATTGAACCCCAACACCTGATTATCCAGAAAATCGATGTCACCGAAGAGAACCTGGAGCCGGAAGAAAAGTTCACTGCGCGTACAGACTTCCGCGCTACTGGTAGCACCGATTTTGACAGTGACCCGACACGCCTATCGGTTCAACACTTTAGCCAGCCAAGTTTTGGCCGTAACCGCATCGACTGGCAAGGGACCATGAACCGTGGCAAAGGCTACGACCTGACCGACCTGGCCTACGCTTTTGAAACAGGCAAACTGACCTATAAAGCTGGTCTGCTCGAAACAGAGGGGCAACGCTTTGCGGGCAGTAGAAGCTTTACAGGCTTTGAAGTTGGCACAACGGAAAAAACACTTTTCAACAACCCGCTGCTTGAAGGTACCCGTTTGGAAGTCTTCGTACCAGAAGCCGCAAAAGTGGATATTTTCCGTGGTGATCAGTTGCTCTTCTCCCGCACACTTGATTTTGGCCTACAGGAAATTGACACCTCCCGTTTCCCGAACGGCAGCTATGAAGTTGAGATTGTCATTACCGACCGCAGCGGCACGGAAACCCGCGAACGCCGCCTGTTCACACGCACACGTACGTTGACCCCCTTTGGCAAACCGCGCTGGCGCGCCCAGGCCGGCTTGCTGCGGGATAACATTGACGCCACCGCCACACCGGTTATGGAAGGATCTTACAGCGAACGTGTAAACGATAACATTGAGCTAGGCGGCTCTGTTTACGGCGGCGAGGACAAGCTGATTTTCGAGGGTTCGCTCAAAACTGTTTGGGGAAGCAACAAGTTTGAGAGCAACCTGTCCTGGACGCCTGACAACGATCTGGCCATCTACAACCAGTATGATCGCGATTTTGACTGGGGCAACCTGTATCTGAACTATAGCAAAACCCTGATGGGCCACGATGATCCCGAGAATGACGACCCAAGCGTGTTCGATGCCCTTAGCCGTAAAAACGAATCGATGTCATTCGTTACAAACCTGCGCCTAGAAAGTGCCACACTGTCTCTTAAAGCTAACCGTAACCGCTCGGCACAAGGGAATGTGAATTACTCCTATGGCCCGAGCCTGCGTTACCCCCTTATCAGTAAGCGCCCCCACCGTTTAGACCTCAACCTGGACTGGGTTGAAACAAACGCCGGGAACAATTCCGGTGCTTTCTTGCGTTACACATACAGCCCGGAAGGCCGATATACTTACACCAGCAACCCTGGTGTCCGGCGTACAGCGACAGAAACAAGCTTTAACATTGCCAATACCGTGCAAATGCGCTCTAAAGATGCCACTGGTCTTGGCTTGAGCGGCAACCTGCAAAGCACGACATTCCGAGGCAGCGAGCGGACAACCCAGCGTACGGCTTTGGGTGTTGGCTACAAAACGGGTACATCAAACCTGACCATGAACGCCATCTCCAACCAGAACAGCAATAGCGAAAACACGCAAAGCATGAGTCTGGAAGCCTATACGGCCATCCTTTATGCCGATGGCAAACTCGCCTTCACCGGTAACCGCGGCCGCGACGGTGCGGTGTTGGTTGTTGAGCTTACCGGCAATGCCAAGGGTCAAAAAATGAACATCGTGGCGAACGGGCGAACCATCGGCTCTGCCCTCGTGGGGGAGAAGGTGGCCATTTACCTTGAACCGTTCAGAACTTACACCTTCGAGCTGCAAACGGCTGATAAAAATGACCTCGCCAGTTTCACGACCGAGAAGTACGTCACAACCCTCTACCCGGGTAACGTGACAACCCGTCAATGGATGGTTAATAAAGCTATTCTGGCTTTTGGCCGGGTTGTGGATATCACTGGTAAACCGATTGCCTGGAAGCGTCTATCAGGACTGCGCGACAAGAATGTTCTGACCGATGGATACGGCTACTTCACTGTTGAATATACCGGCAAAGAGACGCCGTATATCAACGCGGAGAGCACCCGCTGCACATTTGCCATGCCCTATATTCAGGACGACACGGAATACTTTATTAACGTAGGGGATATCGTGTGTCTGTAAAGGATGTCAGTTTTTTCAGAAAAAACATGATATACTAAAAATGTCTAACAATTCCGCCCCTACTCTCTGGTAAAACTGGCGACTGTCAGGGGCGGCTAAAAATTCCCTTTTGTGCATGCGCAAAAGAGGAAGAGTCGGGCGAGAGTTTGCCCGTAAGCAGCAAGTAGCTGTGCGCGGTCACAAAACCCGCGGGTTTTGCAGGTAACAAAGTGTTTTGGCACGGTCCCTGCTTAGCTGACGGACGTTACTATACCGGCAACATGCTTTCCGGTCTGCGTTCAGAGTAAGGGCCTCAAGATCCTTACCAATACGAATAAACAAAACGAGGATATATCCAATGCTGAAACATATCGCTTACGCTGCCGGTGCCCTGTTGCTGTCCGCAACATCTGCAATGGCTGCCACTGCTGACGGTACCCAAGGCGCAACATCCACAGGTACCATTGATATTTCTATCCAGATTTTGGAAGAAGTGAACATTCTGGGTCTGACTACCGACTGGGGTGCAGGCGCCGGTAACGGTATTGACTTCGGGGTATGGGACTCTTCGTCCGTTGCCAACGAAACTCAAACCATCTCCGTCTGCGTTTACCGTAACAACGGTACGGACTATGACGTAACTGCCGATACCACAGCTGCTGGTAACGCCTTCCTGTTGGAAGGTGCGTTGGTTCCTGCCAACACAATTGCCTTCACAGTTGACTGGGATACAGCTGGTGTGAACCAGGCTCTGACGGCAACAACACCATTCACCGCTTCTACCGGTGATAACGACCCGACATGCTCCGGTCTGTTCCCGATCAACGTGCTGTTCACAATCCCGAACGCCAACTTGGCCGCACAGACCAACCAGGACACCTACTCTACTCAGGTGAACTTCCAGATCGACCCTCAGTAAGGGTTACTGGTCAAGGGAAAGGGCGCTTTTGCGCCCTTTTTCTTTTATCTTTCAGCATATTAACCAACATTTGTCATATGTTTTTCTATTGACCGTTATGGTAAAGCGGAGCAAAATACATTTGCTATACCCTATAAGACTAAAAACAAGAGATACATCCCATGAC
Organism: Pseudomonadota bacterium; assembly: GCA_016125375.1. Classification (GTDB taxonomy): domain Bacteria; phylum Pseudomonadota; class Alphaproteobacteria; order UBA1280; family RI-95; genus RI-95. The sequence goes on from WGLU01000008.1 coordinate 36,276, forward strand.
CGCGCTCCTTAACCTCATTCGGACCATTTCGATTCGTTGGCGCCTGCGCGTCAGCTTTTTTGGTATCAACGTGATGCAGGTTTGTATGGCCGCCATCGGCATTATCCTTGCCGGTTACCTGTATACCGACATGATCAAGATGAGCGACAATGCCGCCAAGGCCAACGAGGTGCAGGCCATTTTAAAGGGCCTGAACAATGGCGCGCTGGAGCTGGCACACCTGACTATCGCAAATACCGAAGAAGACATTAAAAAGCAAAGCGTCCACGTACGGACAAACATGGATCAGGCCCGTGCCCAGCTGAAAAAAATTGCCGAGGAAAGCCAGTTTGACGCTGAAGAAGCAGCTCTTTTTCAGGGCCTTCAACCGGCTATCGAGCAATTTATGCGTGAATCGGATGTCATCATCAATTACGCCATGCGCAACCAGGACACACTGGCCTTTGACGCCATTTTGCAGATGGACGATGTGTTGGAAAAGGTCAATACATCTTTCAGTACTTTCACCTCTTACGAGACAGAGCGCGCTACCCACATGAGTGGCGAGGCCTCCAAAATTCACGACATGATGTTCTACGGCATGATGTCCCTGACGGTTATCGGCTTTGCTCTGGCCCAGATTACCGCCTACCTGGTGACGCGCTCCATTACCGATGCTGTGGGCGCTGTTTCGAACCAGCTGAACGAACTGGCTCAGGGTGACGCCAACCTGACTGTCCGTATCCCGACCAAAGGGCGTGATGAAGTGACAGACCTGTCGAAAAATTTCAATAATTTCGCCCAGAAAATTAACGACATTCTGCGCACTGTCCGCTCGTCGGTGGATATGGTCGGCGCATCCTCTCAACAAATTGCCTCCACCGCTCAGGAAATCGAGGGGAACATCCAGCACGAACAGACAGCTCTGCAACAGATTGTGACCGCAATTAACGAGGCTTCCAGCACAGTTACCGACGTCAGCCACATGGCCCGTTCGGCTGCCAGCAACGTAGAGGTTATTGCTCAGGAAGCGGCACAGGCCGACACGGTGATGCAGGACCTGATTGAGAACTCCAGTACCATCACGACAGTGGTCAAGGTAATCGACGATATCTCCGAGCAAACCAACCTGCTTGCACTGAACGCAGCCATCGAAGCTGCCCGTGCAGGCGATGCCGGACGCGGGTTTGCCGTGGTTGCGGACGAAGTGCGCAAGCTGGCGTCCAACACAAGCAAATCCACAAAAGAGATCAACGAGGTTATTGCCGTTCTGCAATCCAACATTCAACGTACACAACAGGCCCTGACCAAAATCAGCGGTTCCATACGCGGGATTAATGAAGAGGTGAACAAGGTCTCCTCCGCGACCGGTCAGCAATCCAGCACGATTGAGCAAATCAGCGCTACCGTGCGGGAGTTCTCGGCCCAGATGAACAATACCTCGGCCGCCATGGTGCAAACGAGTGCCGCCACCAATGCGTTGGCAACTGAAGCCGCAAAACTCTCTGACGAGGTTTCCGTCTTCAAACTGAAATAACTTACTGACAGAAAAAGGCCGCCAGATGGCGGCCTTTTCTTTTGCAATCATCCCTATGGACGCAGGTAAACCGTCGCGTTGATATTCACATCAACCGACTGGTCAGACCCATCTGCCACAGGCGCAGCAGCAAAGGAGGCACGAGCGCTTTCCATCGCCATACCCTTCATCATCATCGGACGGGGGACATAACCACCGTTACCATAACTGACTTCGGCAATCTGGACATTGGTTTTGCCAAGAACCTGTCCCATACGCTGTGCCCGCTCCATCAGTTTTTTCAGCGCTTCTTCCAGCAGGTCATCTGTGAGGCTGGCAGCCTTCTCGCGGGAGAGGTAATAGGTCATGCCGGATGACAGGAACCCAAGCTTCTGTAATTCGCCCGCCAGATTCAGCAGAACCGTCGCATCGGCGCTATCCAGCTCGATGGACTGCGATGCCTGCCACTGGGGCGGTTCATCGTTGCTGCTGATGCGGTAAATACTGTAACCGCCGGTCGATACATCTACCTTGTTATATCGGCGTGCAAGGCTCAGGGCACGGCTCATTTTATCATTCACGCGTCCTTGCAGACTTGCCGGGTCACCACCGCGGTCCTCGACCCGCAGGCTTGTGCTGATGCGGTCCTGCGCAACTTTGCGGCTGGCACTTTCAGTCAAACTGACAACGGTTACGTCAACAGGCAGCAGCGGATTATCGCGGTCCTGCGCAAATGCCTGCGGCGCTGCAAGCAGGGCACATGTGGCCAGCAAAAGGCTTCTGGTCATAAAAAAGCTCCTTTTTCCTTATTTTTTACCGGGTACAGGTTGCAATTCACGCAAGGGCGTGCTAAATACCGCCTCTTTGCAAATACCTTCCTTACCTTTTTAACCCGAATATGAGGGAAATACCATGACCACGGACCTCTCTGCGCGCGTGTCGCCGGATGTGACCCTGCGGCATATCACCTTCGCCAAAGGCGTTCCGGTTCCCCTGACCCATGACGAGCTTGACGAGGCCTTTCTGGCCACCAAGGCCGGCCAGCGTTACAAGTATGCGCTCGATGCCTTCGTCACCGCCTGGGCGCAGCACGAAGCCTTCATGGCCAGCCGCCCGACGGGCGAACGCTCCAGCGACAGTGCCAGCCTCGACCTGCATGGTCAGCTGACGGCCTCGCTGGTTCTGGGCGATGCCGCCCGCAAACTCATCCGTGTGGCTTCCAGCCGTCCGGTACGGCTATACGCCGCCCGCCGCCGTGGTGAAAAGTAACCGCGGCAAAACCTTCTGCCTGTACAAACGTTAACGCCAGCATGTTTTTGCTGGCGTTTTTATTTTGGGAAAACCTGTCCGGCCTGAGGAAAAGCAGTCCGCAGTAAGGATGACTTAACCATCATCTGCCGCACCTGTACTTCCGCCGGTGCCAGCATATCAATTCTGCCTCTGGGGAACGAACGGCTGCGAATATAGATATCCTGCCCGTTAAAGACGTGATGCCCCTCTTCCGGCGCACTCCCCAGTACCCGTGCAAGCGGCACGGATAGAGCCACATCGGCCGTACCGTCCATACTCAACAGAAAAACATAGTTTAACGGGTCATCCGGTGTATCGATATCCGCCAGCTTCAGGTTATGCACGCCTCGCCTTCTGACATCCCCACCTGTGGGAACAACAACTTGCATCTGCGTATCGGCGGCATAGATATCCCCCAGCGTGCTGATATAGAAAGGCCGCATAACCAGTTGCTTACCGACAGCATGACCACCAACAGCCCTCGCGGGGAGGGGCAGCCACGGACTTTCGTACCGGTTATCAACAAACAACGGCAGCTGGTTGGACAGTAACCCTGACAGATAAAACCTCTGCACATCCATTTTACCGACCTCGAACGATGCCGGCTCCGGCTGCCAGATGCCAACAACGCCGGAAGGCACATGCCATACCACAGACTGGACGCGCGGGGGCGCAACATCATTCACAACCTGACGCCGGGTCAGCAATCCCACATGATAGGCGATCGACATGCCAGGGGCGTCCAGACTGACCAGAAAAGCTGTATCAGGCGGCAACTTGCCCATAGCTTCGGCAATTGCGACTGTCTGGGGGTTATCCAGCTCGCGTTTGGCACTTGCCTCGTCCCGTGTTAGGTGCTGCACGTCAATGGTGGGGTTATCAAAGCGCACCGTTAGCTCTTCCCCATAGGCAACAGGGGCGCACAGCGCCCCCATCATCAAACCGAGCAACCATGCTCTCAGGGCCATTTAACCTCCGGCGGCATACTCATCAGAATTGCTTCTGTGTTGCCATTTGTCTTCAACCCAAACAGGGTACCACGGTCATAGAGCAGATTAAACTCCACATACCGGCCACGGCGCACCAGCTGATGCTCGCGTTGCTCGGGCGTCCATGGCAGGTCTTTACGGCGTGCAACAATATCCGCATACGCCGTCAAAAAAGCATCACCCACGGCCTGTACAAAGGCAAAGTCTGCCTCCTCGCTGCCACTTTCCAGATTATCAAAGAAAATACCGCCCACGCCGCGGGGTTCATTCCGGTGGGGCAGGAAGAAATACCGGTCGCACCATGCTTTGTACTCGGCATAGGCATCCGGCCGGTAACTGTCGCAGGCGGCTTTCAGGTGGGTGTGAAAGCTCTGTGTGTCCTCCTCGAACGGAAAATACGGCGTCAGGTCCGCACCGCCGCCAAACCATGCCTTTGTGGTGACAATACGGCGCACGTTCATATGCACGGCAGGTACCAGCGGGCTGCGCATGTGGGCAACCAGCGATACACCGCTGGCCCAGAACTGCGGGTTTTCCTTACTGGCGCCGGGAATAGACGGGGCAAACTCGTCGGAGAAGCGCCCATGAACGTGGGAAAAGTTCACGCCCACTTTCTCGAACACGTCGCCTTTCATCACGCGCATCTCGCCGCCGCCCTGCATCAGGGAGTCCGGTTCCTTCTGCCACGGTGTTTTCTCAAAGCGGCCGACACCGTCCAGCGATTCAAAGCGCGCGCAGATGCGGTTCTGCAAATCCTGAAAATACGCAATCGCCCGTTCGGGCATATCGGCAGTCGTCATTTTTTTAGCAGCTTCGGCCACGTTGGCACTCCTTCACTCAGGTTCGCTGGGATGCTATCACGCTTTGGATAATTGTCCAGTTTTCATCAGGCCCATAAACAGGCTCATCCCTACGGATTGCGCCAGATTGAGGGAGCGTTCCCCCTCCACCATCGGGATACGGATGCGTGCATCGGCACGGTCATGCGCCTCCGGCGGCAGGCCATGACCTTCGTTCCCGAACAGCAGAATGTCGTTTGCCGCAAAGCTAAAGTCATCCAAACGGTTTTCGGCAAATTTGGTCAGCGCAACAAGACGCACCCCTTCCGGCAGCGCATCCAAAAAGTGCTGCCAGCTTTTATGGCGGATAATCTGTGCCCGCTCCAGATAGTCCATGCCAGCGCGGCGCATCCGCGGCTCATCCCACACAAAGCCCATAGGCTCAACCAGATGTACCGGACAGCCAAAACATACAGCGGTACGAATAACAGCCCCCACGTTCTGGGCAATTTCCGGCTGGAAAAGACAGACCTGCATTTACATTCCCTGATAACTTGCGTTACATAAGGCCAACACCATAAAATGCTTTCACGGACAAGAAAAGTAAGAACAGATGATTAAAGCCCTGCCCTTCCATATTTACAGCCCTGCGGGGGAGGTTTTGTCCGGCTTGTTACAGCCGGGTGGTGAAACAACATACACCGCGCTCGGCCTTGAGCCGGATATGGGGCTGAGCCCCTCCACCCCGGTTCTGCTGGTGGTTTTCAACCTTAATGAGGACCTGCCCGGCGCCAAAGGTGTGGGGGCTAATGCCCGCAGCCTTTTTGGTGATCCTGCTCCCGTGCGGGAGTTCCGTTTCTGCCGCCAGTACGCAAGCGAGGCACCGGACCGCCGGACGCGCAACCGGGGCCAACTGTTCCTGTCCGGCAGGCCGGAACGCCTGTCCGAAGTTTTTCAGCATCTCAGCCACGTTGCTGCCGACCACTGCGGTCAGACCGATGCTGTGCTGCTGGCAGCCGGTTATGCCATGTTCCTGTATCAGGGGGATTTGGTCTGTGCGCCGTGTGACAGTAAAACAGCAGAGAAGTTCCACCCGCAGGAACCTGCCGCCTTCCGCGCTGTTTTGCGCACCCTTAAAAGCTAGGCGCGCAGCTTCAGCAGATCGTCGTATGTCAGCCAGTTGGTGTAGAGGGCGGGCAGGACAGCCTGTCCTTTTTCAACCGCAAGGCGGGTAAAAAAGTCCTGACTGGCGCCGTAAACAAACTCGTAACTACGGTAGAGCGGATGGTTGCCAAGACTGTTCAGACTATGGGCTACCTTTCCTTCTTCCCGCCACGGCAGCCAGCGACGCACCTCGTCCACCACCAGCTCAAGCGGGGTACCACCATGCAGGCGGATGTGGGCATTATGCCAGACCAGACCGGAAAAATGACTGAGCGCGCAGCGTGTCTGCACCAGCGGCTCCTGCGCTTCGGGGATTTGCCAGAACAGCGGCAGGGTTTGCGCCAGCCCCTCGCTCTGGAACTGCTCCGGCCCGTGCACGGTGGTCAACCCCAGCCATGCTGGCAGTTCGCCCGCTGCAATTCTGCTGCGTAGAATGGACATCTGTACCAGATGCGCAAACAGCTCGTGCAGTGCCAGTTGAATGCTGCGCGCGCGCCAGTGCTGTTTCATATGACGGCGGTTGAAGCGAAGGCGGAAAGCATTCCCACGGCCATCCACCCAGGCAGCCCAGTACTGGTCGACCTCGCCAAAGCTGATATCAACCGTAAAATCGGCTTTGCTGCCAATCAATGCTTCCAGCTGCGGTTTATGGCGGGTCAGGAAGTCGGTATAGAAATCAGCCACATCCTTCTCGGCAATTTCCGTATCCCTAGTCTCCAGATTCTTTTCCGTGTCCTTATCCAGTGCCAGTTGCCACGGCGCCAGACGGGCTGTCAGGCTCTGGCGGGCAGCATCCAGCACATCGTCCCCGTACAGGGCAAAACGGAACCCTTGGGTCGCCGCAATGTACGGCTCAAAATCCCAATGCTCCCCCATACGGTTACGCAGAAAAGCCTCATGGGCGCCAAGGCGGCGATACGCCAGCGGGTTGGCCTCGCGCTCGGCACGGCGGCGCAGGGCTTTGACGGCCAGCAGCACATCCCAACGGCTGGCAAAGTCGGTACCGCCGTCGGCATCCAGCAGGTTGAAGTCGATAACCGCGTCCGCGCCGAGGGATTTTTCCAGCCGGTCCCACCCCAGCAGCAGGTCAACATAAGCGGTATCGAGAGAGGGGGCGGTCATGGCGGGTTTCCTTTACGCGGGCTTGCAAAACGTGGTAAATTCTAACCGATTTTTCAGACAGGAGAGCTTAAAAATGGCCGCCACACTCAACCCGCATGACCCGTTGATGTTCGATACGCTGCTGAGTGAAGAAGAACGCATGGTCCGCGACGCCACGCGTGACTTTGTAAAGACCGTCATGGAGCCGAAAATCCTCAAGGCGGCACGCGAGGGGCATTTCCCCATGGAGTTGGCCCGCGAGATGGGTGAGATGGGCCTGTTTGGGGTCACCATCGACGGCTACGGCTGCGCCGGCATGAACTACGTGCAGTACGGCCTGATTAACCGCGAGGTCGAATACTGCGACAGCGCGTTCCGCTCTTTCCTGTCCGTCCAGAGCTCGCTGGTCATGCATCCCATTTACACGTGGGGTACCGAGGCACAGAAGCAAAAATACCTGCCCAAACTGGCCAAAGGCGAATGGATCGGCTGCTTTGGCCTGACCGAGCCCAACCACGGCTCCGACCCCGGCAGCATGCTGACCCGCGCCCATAAAACCAACGGCGGCTACGTCCTCAACGGCGAAAAAACATGGATTACCAACAGCCCCGTGGCCGACGTTTTTGTGGTCTGGGCGAAGGACGACGCCGGCGATATTCGCGGCTTTGTGCTGGAAAAAGGCATAAAAGGCCTCAGCGCACCCAAAATTGAAGGCAAGATGAGCCTTATGGCCTCGGAAACCGGCATGATTGTGATGCAGGACGTTTTTGTGCCGGAAGAAAACAAGTTCCCCGAGGTCAAAGGCCTCAAGGGGCCGTTCTCGTGCCTCAACTCGGCCCGTTATGGCATTGCCTGGGGGGCCATGGGTGCTGCGCAGGCCTGCTTTGACCAATCGCTCTGGTACACCACTGACCGCGAGCAGTTCGGCAAACCGCTGGCGACCAAGCAGCTCATCCAGTTCAAGCTGGCCAGCATGTCTACGGAAATTGTCAACGGTCACCTGTTGGCGCTGCAACTCGGCCGCCTGAAGGATGCAGGTACGGCTACGCCGGACATGACCTCCTACGCCAAGCGCAACAACGTCGCCAAAGCTTTGGAAATTGCTCGTATGGCGCGGGATATGCACGGTGGCAACGGCGTGTGCGACGAGTACAAGATCATGCGCCACATGGTCAACCTTGAAGCGGTGAATACCTACGAAGGCACAGCTGATATTCATGCACTGATTATCGGTCGCGCCCTCACCGGCCATCAGGCCTTCGCTTAAGACCCGCGCATTTTCTGCTTGTAAAAGCCCGGCAGAGGGGCTATCAGGAGGGGAGTATTGCTTACCCTCCTTGCCTTTTTGCTACCCCGAAAGGAACTACCATGAAGGCCTTCATCAACGCCCTTCAGAGCGGCTTCGCGGCCGTCAAAGCCCCCATCGCCACCCGCATGGAAACCGTCCGCGCTGCCAACGAGGCCGCCGACCGTATCCAGCGTGCCGGCGAAGGCTACATCACCCGCCCGCGTCGCGGCTTCTCGGCGTTCGAGATGGACCTGATCAAGAGCGACACCGTGCCGGCCTGCTGGGCCAAACACGCCGCCGTTCTCAAGACCGAATACGCGGCCATGCAGGCCGCCTGAACCACGATCGAACGAGCAGAGCCTCCCACACAGTGGGAGGCTCTTTGCTTTTTGTCATAGCCCTACCTGTAAGGGTCAACGATGACCAGAGTCCGGTCGGATGTACGGAACATCACATCACCACCATGCAGGTCACGGGGAATATCTTTTTGTGCACGTATCACATCGGCGGCATCACGCAGGTCACGCGGCAGGCCGTGCGCCTCGCCAAAAACAACATAGGTCATCAGCTTGTCCCGCTGGGGGTGCAACTCTCTCGGCAGCACATCAAGCTTTTCCATTACGGTGACAAGACTGCCATCCGGCAGTGTGCGGTGAGCATGCACCTTGGGAAAGTGCTTGTTGTCTGCGTGGGTCTGGCAGAGCTCGGCATGGCGGTCGAATCCATTATCCGGGCCGGAAACACGCACCACATACCGCCCGCAGGGCGAGGCCGCTACCCGACCATTTTTACCATGTCCGCATTTTTGCCAGCCTGCTTCGCCAAAGGCCCTGACCATATCCTCGCGGGTGCGTCCGTACTGGCCTTCAAACCTGTGTACCATCTCGTCAAACGGACTCTCTTCCCGCTCTGGCAGGTCTGGCATCTGGCTGCGGTTTTCTAAATCCATAGGGTTTATTATGGGGTGTTTATGACAAAAGAAAACCACCCCTTTTCAGGGGTGGTGAACGCTTACTCGAAAATATCGGTATTCAGGGGCAGCGGCTCACCCAGCCACAGCGGGTGGATGGTGTGGTCGGAGAGGTCATCCCCCGTTTCCGGGTGGACCAGAACCGACAGGCCGGCACGGTTGAGCATCAGCAGCGGCACGATGTGCGGGAACAGATGCGGCGGGAACGCCACCTGATACATACCGACCGGATGCGGGCCGACCGGACGCTCGTGCACGCGGCCGAGGCGGGCATCCGCCAGCTGTCCCAGCACATCGCGCAGGGCGAGTGCGGTCTGCTTTTCGGCCTCGTTACGGAAGTAGATATGGGCATGGTAGCCCGTGATGTCGCTGATGGGACGAGTCATGGGTTTATCCTCGCAGGAGAGGTGTAAAACGGCAATCAAGTTCTGCCCCATAGTACCTGTACATGCCAGACATGCAAGTGTATCCTGCTGTGGCTAACCTTTTTAAGGCAAGGAGCCACTCATGACTGCTGCCCCGCTCGACGGTATTCGCGTTCTTGACCTCTCCCGCGTGCTGGCGGGTCCCTGGTGCAGCATGACTCTGGCCGATATGGGGGCCGACGTCATTAAGATAGAAAGTCTGGAGGGGGATGACACCCGCAGCTGGGGCCCGCCCTTCATCGAACGCGGCAACCATAAGCTCAGCGCCTATTTTTCATGCGTCAACCGCAACAAGCGCTCCGTGGCGGTAAACCTGAAAGACCCCAAGGGGCAGGATATCGTCCACCGTCTCGCCCGTCAGGCCGATGTACTGTTGGAAAACTTTAAAACCGGTGGTGCTGAAAAACTGGGCGTCGGCTACGAACAGCTCCGGACCGAAAACCCGGCACTGGTCTACTGTTCCATTTCAGGCTACGGCCGTACGGGCAGTAAGGCGCACGTGCCCGGCTACGACTTCATCATACAGGCAGAGGCTGGCCTGATGAGCATCACCGGCCCATCCGGCGGCAAGCCCTACAAAGTCGGCATGGCTGTGGCTGACATCACCACCGGCATGAACGCCACCACAGGCATTCTGGCGGCTCTGTTTGCCCGCACCCGCAGCGGCAAGGGCCAGCATATCGACATTTCGTTGTACGATACGCAGCTCCAGTGGTTGGGTAACGTTGCCAGCAATGTGCTCTTCAGCGGTCACGACGCACGTCGCTGGGGCAACAACCACGCCAACATCGTCCCGTATCAGATGTTTGAAGCGGCAGAAAACACATGGCTGGTTGTGGCCTGTGGTAATGACGGTCAGTGGCGCCACCTGTGCACCATTCTGGGCAAACCGGAATGGCAAACCGACCCCAAATACGCCACCAATCCAGCCCGCGTGACCAACCGGGATGACCTGACCCCGATGTTGCAGAAAATTTTTCTGACCCGTCCGGCTGCCGCGTGGCTCAAAGACATTGATGCGGCAGGCATTCCCTGCGGGCATGTGCGTACCGTTAAAGAAGCGATTGATGACCCGCTGACTACAGAGCGCGGCATGCGCCTACATATGCACCAGCCGGTGCTGGATACGGATATTCCGCTGCTCGGCTCGGCCCTGCATTTTTCCGAAACACCAGTCCGCTACCACAGCGCGCCGCCCGTGACCGGACAGCACACCGAAGAAGTGCTGGGCGAGCTCGGCCTGTCCAGAGACGATATCCGCGCACTCGAACGGGACAAAATCATCGGCCTGTAAGCCCTCCGCGCTTGAAATAACGTCCGTACGCCCCCATTTCGTGAGCATCGTCTTGTGCGATGCATTCTGCTTTGCCGTTTCCTATCCCCCTCCGAACACGAGGAACTCATCATGTTCGACGACCTCAAAGACTTCGATCCGCTCCTTCACGAGCGCAAAACCCTCAAGGACATCGCGTCCGGCATCACGGTCGGTCCGTATCTGGTCAGCATGCTGCTCGGTCTGGTTACTGGCAGCGCTCTGCTGCTCGGCATCATCACCGCCACGTTTGCGGCCACGTTCACCCTCACCATCATGCTGGGCAAGAACAGCAAGCACACCAAACTGGTTGCTGCCATTCTGACCTTCAGCCTGTGGAGCACGGTGACCACGTTCTGGGCGATGTTCGCCACGGTTCCGTCGTTCGATGCCATCCATGCACTGTCGTCCATCGTCACGGTCACCCTGACGGCGCTGCTCATGCGCTTCTGGGCCGGGCGGCTGTACGACAAGGCCCTGCGCGTCATGAACGAACGTATCCGGAAGGCCCGCGAAAACGGGACCTACCACGATCCGTTCGAGTCCATGTTCGCCCACGGTTTCAGCAAGGCCGGCTTCGGCCCCGGGTTCGGTACCCGCTCCGGTGCACAACAGCGCGCCGGATTTGGTCCCAACAACCCGCGCAATGCGTGGCAGAAACCCTTCGAGGATGACATCCGCCGCGCCCGCGAGCGTGCCGCTGCCCAGCAGCAGGCAGGCGAACTGGCCAAGGCGTACGAAACCCTCGGCGTTGCCAGCACTGCTGGCAAGGACGACGTCAAGAAGGCCCACCGCAAACTGGTGGCCATGTACCATCCGGACCGCACCGGCAATGCCGGTACGGCCAAAATGGCAACGGTCAATGCCGCCAAGGACCTTATCTACAAGGCCAACGGCTGGACCTGACCACCAAACGGTTGAACCGCCCCTCAGGGGGCGGTTCTTTTTTATGACAAGTGTTTGCAGTGTCTATTCTTTTTTGTTTGACGCGCCTGCTCCCATCCCGTAAAAAAAGGCCGATACTTCATACCTTTCCTTTTTTCCCGTTTACGACCTCCTTACGTTTTTCCTTGTGCAAATTTTGCGTTCCATTTCTTTCGTGATGTAAAGGACAACGGTTATGTTCAAGTCCGCTTCTTTCCTCGCTGCCGCTTCCCTCGCGGTTCTCCTTCTCGCCGGCTGTCAGACCACCGGCACCAGCGCCCCCGCGCCCGCCGCACCCCAGACCGAAGTCGTCAAGGCCGACGTCGACGTCAGCGGCCTCTGGAAGGGCACCTTCACCAACCGCAAGGGCCAGACCTACCATGTCGAGTTCACGCTCGCGGTGGACAACGGCAAGCTTTCCGGCCACGCCTATCTGCCGGCCAGCACCTACGACAAGCGCCCTGCGGTCACCGGTACGGTTTCCGGCAACAAGGTGAGCATCTACAACCCGAGCAGCAACTTCCACTACGAGTTGACGCTCAGCGCCGACGGCAAGACCCTCAGTGGCAAGGTCATCGGCAGCAATCCGGGCACGATGCAACTGACCCGCTAACGCGATACGGAACACCCGCCGAAAGGCGGGTGTTTTTTTATGCCGGAATGACAATTCCCTTGTCTATCAGCGTCTCCAGGTGGACTGCAAGTTCTGCCCTGTCGACGGCAGATGCAAACTCCTTAACCACGATATCCAGCGCCTCGGAGGCTTTTACAGACTGTTCTGTGGCAACAATCTGCAACAGTCGGGCAACGGCGGGCGCCAGTTCCATAAAGCGCACACGGCTCACCTCGTCCCGCCAGACCAGCAGAAAAGTCATGGCCACGGGCATCTCGGTCGGCATAAAATCCGGGCTCAGGCGGTGCACCGGCCACTGGTAAGCCAGCGGCAGGGCCAACGGGCTGAGTGTCAGGTTGTCTGTGTAGCTGTCAGCCCGTTGGGTTTGTGGTTCTTCCTCGCTGACTTCCAGCACAAGTTCCACCCATTCGTAGTGGGCCAGTTCAACCTGCCATGGGCGTTCGGGCGGAACGGGCTGGGTTTGCAGCCACGTAAAAAACTCTTCCGGAATATCCCTGAAGTACGGCGACTGGCATAAATGCCCGGCAAAGAACTGGCGGAACAGACCATGCCATTCCTCTTTACCCAACAGTTTTTTCAATACCGGGAATGTACGTGCAGCCATGCCTTCCATGTTGCTGTAAAACAGCTGACGGTAAATGCCCATCCGACGGGCGTCGCAGTCAGGCGGCAGAGGGGCTTCTTCAGGGTTACGGATGTAGGCCGTAAAAGCAGCCTGTGCTGCCATAAATCCCGGCTGGTTAGACCGCTTGGCGGACGGCATGCTGCCCCTCCCCCTTGCGGTGTTTGTCCTGCAAGGCGTTGATGGTGGCAACCTCCCCCATCAGTTCCGTCAGGGGCGGAATGTTAAAATCCCGTTCCAACAGTGTGGGGCGTACGCCTACGTGCGCATAGGCCGCATCCAGCAGCTGCCAGACAGGGTCAATCACATCCGCGCCGTGGGTATCCACAATCAGGTCCTTATCTTCCACATAATGTCCGGCCACATGGATATAGGCCACACGCTCTGCCGGCATCTTTTTCAGAAATGCGTATGGGTCATAGCGGTGGTTCACACTGTTAACGTAGATGTTGTTTACATCCAGCAGCAGGTCACAGTCTGCCTCGCTCAGCACGGCGCTTACAAACGCCGCCTCATCCATCTCCGGTGCAGGCATGGCGTAGAACGACACGTTCTCAATCGCAATCCGGCGCTGGAGGATATCCTGCACCCGGCGGATACGACCTGCCACGTAGGTAACAGCTTCCGATGTAAAGGGGATAGGCATCAGGTCATACAAATGACCATCGTCACTGCAATAGCTCAAATGTTCGCTGTAAAGGGGGACGTTAAACGTATCCAGAAAACTGCCAACATCTTTCACAAAGGTTTCATCGAGCGGGGCGGGGCTGCCCAGAGACAGGGAAAGGCCGTGACAGTAAAGGGGTTTGGCTTCCATCGCGCGGCGGAAATCGGTCGCAATTTTACCGCCCAGACGGATCCAGTTTTCGGGCGCAACTTCGTAAAAATCCACTTCAGGTGGCGGGGCATCCGCCAGGGTTTTTACCAGTTCGCGCCGCAGGCCCAGACCCGCACCATGGTTTGCCATGGCATGGGTCTGAGCGCTCGCACGCGGATAGGTGCTTAGTGGGCTGCGCCGCACTTGGCTTCACCGCACTTGTGTTCGCCGGACTTGCCATGATGCTCGTCGGCAGCACCTTCGTGCTCTTCATCGCCGCCCATCATGTTCTCGCCGCACTTGCCTTCGCCGCACTTGTTCTCGCCGCACTTGCCTTCCATGCCTTTTTCTTCACCGCATTTGTGGTCGGCAGCTTTGTGCTCGGCTGTGTGCTCGGCCACTTTGTCAGAAGCCATGTAACCGCCCTTCAGTTCGGTCATGGATGTAGCAGGGGCAGCAGCAGCGCCGGCTGCGAAAGCAGCGGAGCCAACAGCGGCAGTCAGAGCAAAAGCCAGAACTTTCTTCTCAGTCATTTTCATAGAATTATCCCTCAAAAAAAACGCGTTATTTTTGTTAGACCCGCCCCCCTGGCGGGGGACGGGCAGGAACATAATAACGTGTTCGGGTTGTTGACGTTATTGTTATTTTGGCTCGGCTGCGTCCAGAATCATTTTTGCTGCGCCGCAGGTAGCCTCGCCGCACTTATGTTCGGCAGCTTTAGCACCGCATTTGTGTTCGGCTGACTTGCCTGCTTTGTTCATCATTTTCTCGCCGCATTTGGCCTCGCCACACTTATGTTCACGGCTCTTGCGGGCGCCACATTTAGCTTCACCGCACTTTTGTTCTGCCATTTTCTGGCTCATGTCAGTTGTCGGTTTAGTCATTGTTTCCTGACTGGCAGGTGCGGCCTGGGCAGCGGCCAGACAGGCGCCGGAAAATACGGTGGTCAAGGCAAACGCCATCATTTTCTTTTCGGTAGACATTGGGTAAATCCCCTCAACTGGTTGGTTAGCTAACAGGTGTTGTGTTCTGATTCGCCCCATTGCCCCGGGAGGTTACAAAAAAAATTGCCCCTCCGTCAGGAGGGGCAGCATCACGCCATCTATGCAGCGCCTTTGAGGAGCCCGACCTCGCGGCCGACGCTTTCCAGCGCGTTCAGCACTGTATCCATATCCGATTTGCTCAGTGCGGCGGAAATCTGCACACGGATGCGCGCCGTGCCTTCCGGCACCACCGGGAAGCCAAAACCCGTCACAAAAACGCCTTTTTTCAGCAACTTATCGGCAATGCTAATGGCAAAGGCGGTATCCCCGACAATAATCGGCACAATAGCGCTCTCCCCGTCTAGCGGCTTAAAGCCGCGCTTTTGCAGGCCGTCACGGAAGTACTGGGTATTGCTGTGCAGAGTATCGACCATTTTGGGATTCCCGAGCATGGTTTTAACCGCTGCCATTGCCCCACCTGCCGTAGCGGGCGAAATACCGTTGCTGAAAATGTGCGTGCGCGAGGCCTGCACCAGCATATCAATCACATGTTTGCGGCCTGCTACGTAGCCGCCCGCGGCACCACCCAGCGCCTTGCCGAGCGTACCGGTGGTGATATCCACCTCGTCCATCAGGCCGTAGTGCTCGGCCGTGCCGCGACCTGTTTTGCCCATCACGCCCACGCCGTGGGAATCATCCACAATCACTGTCGCGCTATACTGTTTAGCCAGTTTGACAATCTCCGGCAGGTTGGCAATGTCCCCTTCCATGGAGAACACACCGTCCGTCACAATCAGGCGGGCGGGTGCGTTTTTATGCTGTTCCAGCAGCTCTTTCAGATGCGCCATGTCGCTGTGGCGGTAAACAGTTTTCTCGACCCCTTTTTTGACCAGCCGCATACCGTCGATAATGCAGGCGTGGTTGAGCTCGTCAGAGATAATCACGTCACCCGGTTGTGTGAGTGGTGCAAACAACCCCATGCTGGCCGCAAAGCAGGACGAATATGTCATGGCGGCTTCGGTTTTGTGCAGCTTGGCGAGTTCGGTTTCCAACTCTTCGTGCAGGGTCATGGTGCCGCAGATAAAGCGCACCGATGCCGTACCCGCACCATATTTTTTAACAGCGTCGATACTGCCCTGTACCACCGCAGGGTGGTCCGCCAGACCCAGGTAGTTGTTGGAGGACATAACAATGACCTCACCCCCGGCCTCGCGCATGGAGGTATGGGCAGCCATGGGGCTGTCCAAATGGCGGAGGGTTTTATAGGTACCAGCTGCTTTCAGACCGTCAATCTGTTCGGCCAGGCGTGTATCAAGGGCTGTACGCATTGGGGGATTCCTCCTTAAAACTTCAAGACAACCTTACCGGCTTTACCTTCTTCCATCAGGGTAAAGGCCTCGGCAAAGCGTTCGGCAGGCAGAACGTGGGTGATGATTTTATCCACGGCGTCGGGGTTGGTGCGGACGAAGGTATCGACCTGATACCACGTTTCGAACATCTTGCGGCCAATGATGCCTTTCACGGTCAGGCCTTTAAAGATGATGGTCGACGCCACATCCAGCGTGATGGCCTTGGGCGGAATACCCAGCATGGCAACCTCGCCCCCCATGGCCAGCAGGGTCATGCCCTGTTGAATGGCCTTCTCGTTCCCGCTCATTTCCAGCAGCACGTCTGGCATGGCCGCGTTGGTAAAAGCCTTAATCTTGTCATTGGCACCGCTCTGGGTTGGGTCCAGCGTCATATCAGCGCCCAGTGCCTCGGCCATGCGGCGTTTGGCCTCTTGCGGCTCCAGCACAATCACTTTGGCCGCACCGCGCGCCTTGCTCATGGCCACAGCCATCAGACCAATGGCACCCGCGCCGGTAATCATGACGGTCTTACCGGCCAGATTAAACGCGCTCACCGTGTGCATGGCGTTACCCAGCGGGTCAAAAATCGCCGCATGCGCATCCGGAATATCCGGGTGGATTTTCCACAGGTTGCTGGCCGGCATTACCACTTCGTTGGTGAAGGCACCATCACGGTCCACGCCGATAATCTGGGTATCGACACACAAATGCCCCTGCCCCGTCCGGCAGAAACGACAGACACCACAGGTGATGTGGCACTCGGCCGAAACCCGTTCGCCCACCGTGTAACCGCTTACTGCGCTACCCATTTCCACAATATTGCCAACAAACTCGTGACCCAGCACGGTCGGCACTTTTACACGGCCCTGGGCCCAGTCATCCCATTTGTAAATATGGAAGTCGGTCCCGCACACACCGGCATGGCTGACCTTGATGCGGACGTCGTTAGGTCCGAGTGTCTTTTGCGCGTTCAGACGGTCTTCGGCCCAAAGGCCTTTTTCAGGACGGTTTTTAACAATGGCAAACATCGGGCGGGCCTTCCCTGTTGACTTAAAACGCCATCAGTTTACGCCACCCGTGCCCGATTGCAACCAATGGGCACGCACACGCACACAAAAAAAAGAACCCCCGGATGACCGGGGGTTCTTCGTTTGTGTCGTTACCGCTTGGGCGGCAGGTTGCTGCCCGGCACCTCGAAGGTGATGGAGCCGTCGCTATCCTGCTTCTGGGGGTCGTCGTTCTGAGCCGTGCCGGGAGTACCCTGCTGGCCCTGACCTTGACCTTCGCCTTCGCCCTGAGCCTGGGCACTACCGTCCTGACCGTTCTGGCCGTTCTTACCGTCCTGGGACGGCAGTTCGACCATGATGTCAGGCTTACCCTGGCCCTGACCCTGACCGGAGCCTTGGCCCTGGCCTTGGCCCTGACCTTGCCCCTGGCCCTGCTGACCCTTGCCCTGGCCGTCCTTGCCTTCCGGCTCGGTGCCATGGACCTGGTCCCACGCCTTCTGCGCCTTTTCCGCGAAACCGCGGTTACGCTGGCCGTTTTCACCGGTCAGCGGCAGCGAGCAGAGGTGGCTACCCTGCGGGTAGAGCGGGTTGTAGGACAGCCACAGGTGCAGTTCGGTCAGCCCCTCTTCCGTCCCGATGGGACGGGCGAGCAGCTTGTACTTGACCTTCTGCCGCACCATGACCGGCTTGCCATCCTCACCGAGGACGGGTTTGCCGTCGGCACCAACCTTGGGCACCATGACCGGGTTGCTCTGATCGTCGAGATCGAACACACGGCAGGTGTCGTCCGGGGTACCGATGTACTGGGTCCGGTAGAGCGTGTGGTAGTGCTGCTGATAGGCCTCGGGCCGGCTCAGCTCCACCACCACGGTGGCGACGAACAAGGTGACGCTAGCCACCGTGATCGGTACGATCAGCACCAGCGGGATCTTGCGACCCGTGGCGTGGTTGATGACCATGGTGCCGACCAGCGCGAGAAGCGCAATGGACGAGATGACACCGAAGGCCATGAGATAGGCGCCGTTACCGGACGCCAGCAGATGTACGAGGAAGTCAGTCATCGCTGTCTCCTTACTGGTTGCAGCGGCCGCCGTTACGCAGACCCGTAGCGATACGGATCTGGTCCGACGGAGCCTTGCTGACGGAGCCAGGGATCAGGTTACCCTTGTCGTCGATGCGGAACTCCACACCGAGTTCTTGGCCGTGGTTCGTCAGTTTGACGTCCCAGGTGACCGTGAACATGTCCGGGCGACCCTGATTGATGACGATCTTCAGCCGGGTGACGATCGGGTTGGCCTCGTCCACATACTCGCCGCGGGGCGAATACAGGTGCGTGGTCACCCAGTAGGTGCCGGCCGGCAGCGCTTTGGCACGGGCGCCAACAACCTCACGGTTGATGTCGCTCTTGACATCGCTGCCATCCCAGCCACGGTCGTCCTCGTCCAGCTTGAGCAGACGGGTCTGCCGCATGCTGGAAGGATAACCGACCACCTGGCATGAGTTATCGGTGCCGATGTACGCGACCCAAAGGTCGATGTCCGCACGCGACAGGCCGTCCCGGAGGGAGACCTTCTCGCGAGCGAGCAGTTCGGCACGCGACGTGTCAGGATGCGCAACTTCACGCTCCGAGATCGTGGGATCCCAGTAGGAGGTGATGTAGAGCGCGCTATCCTCGGGTTCGATGGGCGGCGTCCGGATGGTCATGTAGACCACCGCGACGAGCAGCGAGATGAGAATCGGCAGGATGATGTTCCAAGGAACGTCAGAGCCCGCCACATCCGCAGCGTCGTCTCGGAAACCGCCCCGCTTACGCGGATTGCGGATCATTTTGTCCTCCTAACGGATCAACTTTCGGACTTGAGGATGGCCTCCACTTCCGCCATCCGAGCGTCGTCGTTGACGATGGGCTCGAAGTCGGTCAGCGTGATGGCCTCGATGTCGTCCGCCAGGGACTCGATCTCGCGCTCGTAGCGACCATGGAACTGCAGCAGGATGATGTTGCCGAACATGCCGACCAGCGAGGTCAGCACGGCCACACCGACGCTGGTGAGCACCGTGGCGATGACCCGGAGGCCCGCCTCGATGTCCGCGCCGTTCACCGACGACAGATCGATGGACTGCAGGCCGACGGCGACGCCGAGGAAGGTCCCCAGCAGGCCGAACTTGACCAGCAGACTACCGTACTGCGCGATCGGGGCAACCGCCCGCGACAGGCCCGACGCCAGATGGCCACTGAAGGCCCCCAGTTGGATCGGGTAGCGCGCGTTCTTCTGCTTGGAGCCGACCATCCGCGCCACGAAGGTGGCAACGGCAGTCTTTTCCAGGCCGTCCTTGAACACCTTCCCCGCGAACAGCTCGGCCACCTTGTGGGTGGCGTCGATGTCGTCGCGGTTCATGTGGTCGCGGTAGACCATGAAGGCGTGCCGCTCACGGTCGAGACCGGGCGTGGCACGGAAGACGTGCGCGATGAGCGTGTAGATGAAGACCGCCGCGATGAAGCCGACCGTGATGAGCACGAACGGCTTGAACGGGATGAGCGTCTGGATGTAGCCGAAATGGTACGCGGCATAGAAGCCGGCGACCAGCAGACCGGTCCACCAGATCAAGCTCCAGACGAGCTTCTTCGGAGAGTTGGAAAGCATGGGAATGCTCCTGTTTACAGAGAGGAGAGAAGAGAAGAGAAGAGAAAAGATGCGAGTGAGTGTCCAAAGATAAGCACAGGCAAGCTTGGCGCCTGTAGTGTGCGTCCAGCGCATCAACCACAGAGAAATCCCGTGCAACCTTGATTTAGGTTACTCAGTGCATGAAAGATGAACAAAAGGAATGCGGGATTACCCAATTCACGGCCGGAGCCGCAAATGCGCTATGACTTAAAATCTAGAAACCCCGAGCACCGTTTGCAAACAAAAAATGCCTTTTTCGTATACAAATAGCAAAAAAAGTTTTGCCACCCCTTCCGGTATGGCAAAACCTTTCTGCAAAAAGCTCAGTTTTGAGCCTTAACTGGCCTTTACTTGCTGCTGACCCGGAATACTGGTGTGCCGGATGTTCAGCTCGCGCAATTGTTGTTCGCTCACTTCACTCGGTGCGCCCATCATCAAATCCTGTGCGCGGCCGTTGAGCGGGAAGGCAATAACCTCGCGAATGTTCGGCTCGTCGCACAGAATCATCACGATGCGGTCAATGCCCGGGGCGTTACCGCCGTGTGGCGGGGCGCCCAGTTTGAAGGCGTTAATCATGCCGCCGAACTTGGCATCCACCGTTTCCGCACTGTAACCGGCGATTTCGAACGCCTTGTACATCACCTCTGGGCGGTGGTTACGGATGGCACCGGAGGAAATCTCGTACCCGTTGCACACCAAGTCATACTGGAATGCCTTGATGGTGAGCGGGTCCTGACCTTCCAGCGCTTCCATCCCGCCTTGCGGCATGGAGAACGGGTTGTGGGAGAAGTCGACCTTCTTGTTATCCTCGTCGTACTCGTACATCGGGAAGTCGACAATCCAGCACAGGCGGTACTGGTTTTTATCAATCAGATCAAGCTCTTCAGCCAGTTTGGTACGAACAGGACCAACCATCTTCATCACCTGATGCTTGCCGCAGGCCATAAAGAACACGACGTCGCCTTTGCCCATACCGCAGCGGGTGAAGATTTCTTTCACCTGTGCATCGCTCAGGAACTTGGCAATCGGGCCTTTGAACTCGCCCTCTGCGGTGCAGGTAATGTACCCCAGACCACCGGCGCCGAGGTCGGTTGTCGCCCAGCTGACCAGCTTGTCGAACCAGCTGCGGGGCTTGTCGGCTGCCTTAGGTGCCGGAATGGCGCGGACGTGACCGCCGTTTTTCAGCACGCCTTTGAAGGCGGTGAACTCGGAGGCCTCAAAAATATCAGCCACGTTCTGCACCACCAGCGGGTTACGCAGGTCAGGCTTGTCGGAACCGTACTTCATCAGCGCTTCGTCGAACGGGATGCGTGTAAACGCTTTGCTGTCGGTACCGGTCACCACCTCTTTACCATCGGCAAAGTGGCGAAACAGGTCACCAATCACATCTTCCATAACGGCGAAGATATCGTCTTGAGTGACAAAGCTCATTTCCATATCGAGCTGATAGAACTCACCGGGCGAGCGGTCAGCGCGGGGGTCTTCGTCACGGAAGCACGGGGCAATCTGGAAGTATCGGTCATAGCCGGCCACCATCAGCAACTGCTTGAACTGCTGCGGCGCTTGCGGCAGTGCGTAGAACTTGCCCGGGTTCAGGCGGGACGGAACCAGAAAGTCACGCGCGCCTTCGGGCGAGGAGCTGGTCAGAATCGGGGTCTGGTACTCGCGGAAGCCGTTATCCCACATCTTGCGGCGCAGGAAGGCAATCACGTCGGAGC
Source organism: Pseudomonadota bacterium (assembly GCA_016125375.1). Classification (GTDB taxonomy): domain Bacteria; phylum Pseudomonadota; class Alphaproteobacteria; order UBA1280; family RI-95; genus RI-95. The sequence goes on from WGLU01000008.1 coordinate 57,806, forward strand.
GCATTTTCAGGTTATGCTGCAGGCGTTCGCGGCGCAGATCCAGCATGCGGTATTTCAGACGCAGGTCCTCGGGAATAGAGTCATCGGCAAGTGCCCAAGGGAGTTTCTCGACCTTGGAGAGGATTTCCATGCTCTTTACTTCCAGCTCAATATCGCCGGTTGCCATGTTCGGGTTTACCTGTGCGGCGTCACGTTTGACCACCACACCGGTTACCTTGACAACGCTTTCCAGCGTCAGGTGGGTGACGTCATTAATCAGACCGCAATCGGGATGGAAAACAATTTGTGTCACGCCGTAATGGTCGCGCAGGTCGATGAACGCTACGCCACCGTGGTCGCGGCGGCGGTAAATCCAGCCGGACAGGCTTACGGTTTGGCCAACGTCTTTGGTGGTCAGCTCGCCACAGGTATGTGTGCGGTAGATGGACATGATATTTAACCTTTACCCCTAAAAAATACGCAAAAAACACCCTATCTGATAAACTAAGAGGCACATCGCTTCAAGGAAGAAACAACAAGAACGCCCTTAAATGTTCTGCGCCGCAGCAAGACAGGATGCCACAGTGACCAAAAACCGCAACCGGATTTTCGCCCTTTTCCTGCTTCTGGCGCTTGCCTTCTGCCAAGCTTCCTTCGCTCAGGAGGCACCCACACCACCAGGCAAAGATGCGGACGATGCCACGCGGGAGAAATTTTACCTCGAGATCGAACGCCACATCGCCAACGTGTTCAAACTGGCAGGCGAAGAAGAGAACCCCTGGGCACCAAAACCCCGTACCCCGACAGAAGTCGAGCTGCTGCGCAAACAGCTGGAACTGGATGGCTATTCCTTCACGCCTGCTGGCTTTCTGGACGCGGTAAAGGCCGGCAACATGGCCGCTATGCTGCGTTATCTGGATGCGGGGATGCCCGTCAACACCACTAACACCTCCAACCAGAACGCCCTGTTTTTCGCGATTATCGGCGACCAGATTCCAATGGCACAGGCACTGATTGGCTACGGTGTACGGGTGAATATGGCCAATACGCTGGAAGAAACGCCACTCATGATTGCCGTTGCCAAAGGCAACCCGCACATGGTCGCCCTGCTGCTGGATGCGCGGGCCGACCCCAACACTTCCAACCAAAACGGCTGGAACAGTCTGCACTACGCCGTGTACGACAACAACATTCCCATGGCGGCCCTACTGATCGCCCGCGGTGCCGACATTGACCACATCAACAAGCTTGGCTACACGCCCTTGATGCAGGCAGCCTGGAAGGGCTTTGAGGAGATGGCCCGCTTCCTCATTAAAATGGGGGCCAGCCCTGTCCCGCGCGACAATAACGGCAATAACGCCTTGCTGGTCGCCGTTACCTACAAGCAATACGACATTGCCAAGTTCCTTCTGCAGAACGGCGCCAACCCTAACGACGAAAACTACCGTGGCTGGAAGGCACTGGATATCGCCCTCGACCAGCAGGATATGGATATGGCCAACCTGCTCTATGCGTATGGTGCCACGACACCGGGCACCCAATTACCGGTAGAAATGCCCGACGCCACCCGCATCCGCTAATGCTAAAGACCCGCCAGCGGCGGGTCTTTTTTCAGGCTGTTTTGTCTGCCCCGTCCACCGGGTCATGGATGGGGTGACCGGGGACCTTGCGCTTGCGCAACAGCAGCACATACGGGTAGCTCATCAGGTGACGCCAGCCGCTTACCGACGATACGGACCGGAACATGTTGGATGTTTTCTGCTGCATCAGACGGGTCACCACCTCTTTTGGAGCCTTGCCCTTTTCCTGAATCCGGCCCAGCAAAGGTGTGGACATCAGCACCAGCAAGGCGGCAAGGCAGAACAGGAACTCGTACCCGTGCAGGGAGTAGGCAGTCATGTCGCCACTCTCGGTGGACGACTGCCATTCGATGTGCACAACAAGGTGCATCTGGTCCAGCTTGTCCGCCAACCAGCCACCGGACAGGGCAGCCGCTGCTGCGGCCATATTCGCCAGCAGTGCAGCTGTCGCCGCATAGCCTGTCACTTTGTTTTTTGGGGCCAGCTTCAGGCTGATAACGGCCGTCGACAGAGTAACCCCGGCCAGACCGACGCCCATCAGCATGTGAATAATCAGCAGCAACGGCACGGTAAACATATGCTTCTCGGGCAACGCGGTGAACGGCCACAGCAGCAGACCTGCAACAAAGAACGGCAGACAGGCCGCCAGCGATGTAGTGTGCGAGAATCGGTCCGACACCATGCCCCACCATTTAAAGAACGGCAACTGCATGAACTGACCCAGAGCCCAGAAAGCGGTCACATAACCAACAGGCAGGGACAGGCTGTCCAGCATGTACACAGGGAAGAACGGCACCGCAATATTGACCGAGAACAACAACGCCAGCATAAAGGCAATCAGGCGGCGGAAGTTGGTATCCTGCAACGGCTCAATCAGCTGTTTGAGCATGCCGGATGTAGCGGTCATGCCGATTTCGGCCTCGGGCAGGTTGTACAGCTGCCACAGGCTGCAAAGCCCCATCACAAAGGCCACGGCGAAATAGGCGGAGAACAATGGCAGGAGCATGTCGTGGTTCACAAGGTCCAGCAGCACCGCGGCCAGCAGGGCGGCTATTGTCCCCAGCATGGTAAACAGGTTCAGGCGGTTACCGAACAGACGCCCCAGCAAGCGCTCGGGAATCAGGTCACGGATAAGACCGTTCCACGGCCCGGAACCCCAGCCACCGCCCAGCTCGCGCAGGAGCACGCAAATCACCAGCATTTTAAGGGCAACAGCCTTGTTTTCTATCCACGGTACAAAAATCATCGCCCCAAGGGAAAGGCGGTAGACGGCAGAGCCCCAAAGCATGACAAACCGTCGCTTGCGCAACTTGCTGACGGCAAAAACAGCCGGCAACTGCATAATCTGGCCGACAAAGGGGAAGGAGGCAAGCAGACCCACGTGAATCGCACCCGCACCCAGTTCAAGTGCCAGCTTGACCAGCAGCACCCCGCTGACGAGGTTGACCATGATACCGGAGAACGCCCCCTCCACAATCAGACGGGTCAGAACTTTACGGATGGGGCTGGACGGCGCAAGCGGTGTTTCGGGCATTTTTCAGGGCATTCTATCAATCGTTTTGGATTGCCCCTGTATTAGGCCACATACGCCCCTTTTTCAACACCCCATAACGTAAATATTTTCAGGGCGTGCGGATTATTTTGTATACACACCTTGCCTCTTGCCCGTAGTCTGCCTATAACCGATACCAAGCGCACCTCAGCGTGCTATCTGTTCTGCCCTTTTCTTTCCCCTGTCAGGAGCTTGCTATGCAAGACTTTCACTTCCGTATCCGCTATGTTGGCGGCCCCGATGCGACCAAGAAGGTTCTGCCGGAATGGCAGAACATCGCCGTCGCCGACCTCGTGCTGTCCCACGGCGCGTTCATTACGGCCAAGCCGTGCTCGGGCACGGGTGGTCTGCGCGATGCCATCATCGAAAAGGCTCTCTTCCACGAGCGCAATGTCGCCAGCGGCGCCTTCACGCCGGCCATGGAACTGCCGTTCCTCGCAGGCGACAAGCTCAGCGGTGTCGAACTCGACGATGCGGCGCTGAAGGACTACGCCAGCCAGCACTTCGTCCGCGTGCGCACCATGGTCAAAGCCCTGGTCGACCGCTGGGCGCTGGCCACCAACGCCCCGTACAGCGCGTTCGCCTGCGACATCATCCCCCAGGGGATGCCCGATGCCGATGCCTACCGCGCCACCGTGGACGCAACCGGCACGGTCAGCATCCAGCGTATCAACACGCTCGATGCCGACAAGCTGAACTGACCCGCCAAACGCAAAAGCCGCCCCTCACGGGGCGGCTTTATTCGTTTGTTACGCAGCCTTGGGTTCGAGCTCGGCCAACACTTCCTTCAACTGATCAATCGACCAGTCGATTTCGGCCTCGGTAATCACCAGCGGCGGCGCAAAGCGGACGACGGTCTCGTGGGTTTCCTTGCTCAGGATACCCCGTTCCATCAGCTTTTCGCACACGCTGCGGGCGGTCGCCAGTTTGGGGTCGATGGCCACACCGATCCACAGGCCCTTACCGCGCACGTCGGTAATCAGGCGGCTGTTGATGGCGTTCAGCTTGCCCATCATGTAGGCACCCAGCTTGGCGCTGCGCTCGGCAAGTTTTTCGTCTTCCAGCGTCTTGAGCGCCTCGAGGCCGACAGCCGCCGCCAGCGGGTTACCGCCAAAGGTGGAGCCATGGCTGCCCGGGTTGAACAGGTCCATGATATCCTTGCGGGCCACGAACGCGGACACCGGCATCACGCCGCCGCCCAGTGCCTTGCCGAGGATCAGTCCGTCGGGACGGATACCCTCATGCTCGAAGGCAAACATTTTGCCCGTACGACCAAGACCGGACTGGATTTCGTCCAGAATCAGCAGCACATTGTGCTTTTTGCACAGCTCGGCGGCTTTTTTCAGCCAGCCGGCAGGCGGTACAACAATGCCGGCCTCGCCCTGAATGGGCTCGACCAGGAACGCACAGGTATTCGGGGTGATGGCAGCTTCCAGCGCGGCGATATCGCCATAGGGAACTTCCACAAAACCCGGTGTAAAGGGACCGAAGTCAGCCTTGTAGTCCGCATCGGACGAGAAGCTGATGATGGTCGTGGTCCGGCCATGGAAGTTGCCGTGGGCGACGATGATTTCCGCCTTGTTCTGCGGAATCTTCTTCATGCGGTAGCCCCAGCGGCGGGCCGCCTTGATGGCGGTTTCCACAGCTTCGGCGCCGGTGTTCATGGGCAGGGCAACGTCGAGCCCGGTCATGTCGCACAGTTTCTCGAGGAAAGGTGCCAATGTATCCGTATAAAAGGCCCGCGAGCAGATGGCCAGCTTGCTGGCCTGGTCGGTCAGCGCCTTGATAAGCCGCGGATGACCGTGGCCGTGGCTGACTGCCGAGTAGGCGGACATCATATCCAGATACTTGTTACCTGCGTCATCCCACAGCCATACCCCCTTGCCGCGCGTCAGCACGACGGGCAGTGGCTTGTAGTTATGCGCACAAAAGGTGTTTTCCTTTTGGATGGTGCGGTTGGTCATGACCAATCCTCCCGGTTTGTTGAAAAAAAGAAAGGAGCAACTCCATGGCCAGCGTGGCGGTTTTGCCGCCTTTGTCGAGCGTGGGGTTGAACTCGGTGATTTCTATGGCTTTCAGGCGGTTGTCCACTGCCAATCCTTTCAGGCAGGGAGCCACCTCTTTAAAAGATAAACCGCCCGCGGCGGGGGAACCGACACCGGGCGCTTCTTGTGGGTCAAACGCGTCAAGATCAATACTGAGGCCGAAACCTACCGTGCCCGTTGTGACAATGTCAAGCGCATCCGCCCACACGGCGGCAAAACCACGTTTGCGCACGTCGTCCATGTAGAACACGCGCACGCCCAGTTCGTTCAGCAACTTCTCCTCGCCCTTTTCGTAGGAGCGCATGCCGATCATAGCCATGTGCTGCGGACTGATCTTTGCCTTTTCGGACAGGATGTAACGCATCGCATCGGCGCCATGACCCAACAGGCTGGCAACCGGCATGCCGTGGTAGGCGCCGGATGGGCTGGTTTCAGGCACGTGTGCATCCATATGGGCATCCACCCAGATAAGGCCGAAGTTACCTTCCGCCTTCAGTGTGGTCGTCACACCGCTCCATGTCCCCGTGGCAATGGCGTGGTCGCCACCCAGTACCAGTGGCAGTGCTCCCTTGTTCAGGGCGCCGGATACAGCCTGTGCCAAACGGCGGGCATGCTCGGTAACCAGTGGCAGTGCATCGGCCGGGGCAATCGCTGCCTCACCCTTGTTGGCATACACCATGGCGGTCAGCTCGGCATCTGCACCTGCGTCTTGCAGGGCATCTACAATTCCTTGTTCAATCAGCCATTCCGGCCCTTGGGAAGTTTCACGGATCTGCGCACCCCAACCGGAGGCCGCACCAATAACGGAGACGGGTTTCATGCACTTCTCTTGCATTGTTACGGACATAAAAAACCGGCTCAAGGGTAACGCCCGAGAGCCGGTTGTCCAAGCTTTTTCGCCCAGGTAGCTGAGCGTGTGCAGCATAAATCCATCTATAGTGACCAAGCAAAAAGCCGCCCTTAGGGCGGCCTTTCGCTGTTTTTTACGTATTACACATGTTGGTGATTCATGACGGTGTTTGCCATCCAAAGGCCGAACACTGTCAACACGGCCGCTCCCAAAAAGAAGATAACACCCGATACAGCAGCAAGACTCTCGGTACTGCCGAAAGCAGCAGCGCTTGCCACATACGCGGCACCGGAGACAGCCGTCAGAATAATGGCGATACAGGCCCTGCGCAAAGTTGACACAAGACGGCCAGCATAGAAAGTACAGGCCGAAACGATTAATGCACCCATGGAGAGTACAAGAGCACCGAAGGCAATAGCAGATGCCATTTCCGGTACAAGGTCTCCAACCGGCTTCCCGCCTGCAACAACAAGTACAATGGCGGTGAACACCAGAATTTTGTTACATGTCTTAGACATGAATCCATAGCCGTCGCGTTATTAGCGCGCACGGTTCCCGAAAGATGACTGGATAGGTATCGTAGACGATGCGAGATGAGTAGGTGGTAAAAAGGCAGGTGATTTGATCTTTAAAAAGCTATTGGTATGATTGGTGCCTTTTTCAAGACTTTCATAAGGGAAGGCCACCCAAAAAAGGTGGCCTTTCGCTTTACAAGCAAGGTCTGTTAAAGCACCGAGCTGACCCAGTCAGCAAGAGCAGACTTGGGCATGGCGCCTACTTTCTGGCTGACCAGTTGGCCGCCTTTGAACACCATCAGGGTAGGAATGCCGCGCACGCCCAGTTTGCTCGGAGTTTCGGGGTTTTCGTCAATATTTACCTTGACGATTTTGACCTTGTCGCCAAAGTCTTTGGCCAGCTCTTCCAGGCTCGGCGCAATCATGCGGCACGGGCCGCACCATTCCGCCCAGAAGTCAACCAGCACAGGAACGTCCGAACCGACAACGTCGGCGTCGAACGAGGCATCGGTTACCGCATGAATTTTACCCATAACAGGACTCCTTTTACTCACATCGTTACATTCATATGCGCCCAGCATAGGGGCATTGGGTTCGGCTTGTCAATTCAAGCCTTACCACATATTTCGACTTTATTGAAATATAAGTTACATGTCCACCCATTCCAAGCGGGGCGGGGTTGCTGCGGTCCATAAAATTGCGGTTTTTACCTTTTTTTGCGGCCACAACCTGTGTGCGGCGTCGCGGTAACCCGCCAACTGCCTTACATACGCAGCAGGCACGGCCTTAGGCACGCGCACATTGGTCTTATAATCGACAATCAGCACACCCTCGTCCCGCACCACCAGGCAGTCCGCCCGCAGGTTGTGGGCAGCACCGCCTGCCTCGGGGCGAATGACCATCTCCACCTCGGCACGGGCAGCTCCATCAAAAAGCTCGGGATAATCCCCCATCACCGCCATCACATCAGCAACCAGTGCACTGCGTACAGCATCGTCCCAATCGGGTGCGGCGGCGGCAAGGAACATCACCGCCCTGTCTCGGTGCTCTGCCTGCGGATAGGCCGGCAGCACTTCCAGCATCCGGTGCACCAGCAGGCCGCGGCGGTAGGCATCCGCTCCCGTGCGGCTCAACAGCTCGGTCACTTTGTCGCTTTCTTCGGCGGCATTGGCATCCGTCTGCCATGTATCGACAGCAGCTTCTTCCGGCGCGGGGGTGAACACCCAGTCGCCCAGTTCGGCGGCCTCATCGTCAAAAGCGGACGCGCTGAGCTTAGGCGCTTCATGCAGCAGCGTTGGTATATCCAGCACGCGCATCCCCTCATCCACACGCCACGGGTGGGCGATATCGGCTTCAGATGCCGCCAGAATATGGTTCAGCCAACAGTCATCCGCCTTGCCTTTAAAGGCATTGGTCGGCGCGCCGGTGATGATGAGCCTGTCCTGCGCGCGGGTGAGCGCCACATACAGCAGGCGCATCTCGTCCTTGAAAATCCGCTCTTTTTCCTCCTCGCGCAGAGCGCTGAGCAACGCCGGTGCCTTTTGGTTGGAAACCCCATACAAAAACAGGTCGTCCCCCTGCCCGCCCGGCTGTTCGCGCCAGACCAGCTTTTCGGTGGCGGTATTGCGGTAAAAAGGTGCAGTCGCTTCCGGCAGGATGACGATGGGCGCCTGCAATCCTTTTGACTTATGCACCGTCATCAGGCGCACGGCACCGCCTCCCGTGCTTTCCTTTTTCACCTTCATCTGGCCGCTTTCAAACCAGTGGAGGAATCCGGTCATGCTTGGCACGTGACTCTGTGCGTAAGCAAGCGTCTGGTCGAGGAAGGCATCCAGCGTTTCACTCACCGCCGCCCAGCTTGCCGCGTCGGTGGGGCTACCGTAGCGTGCCACAAAGCGGCTGCGCCCCTCGGTTGCCACCAGAGCAGCGGTAAACAGGCCGTGCGGAGCCAGAATATCCGCCTTTTCCAGCAGGTTTTTCAGCGTTTGCGCAATTGTGACGTAGGGCGCGTCGGTACAGTCGTACAGCACGCTCCACAGGCTGCCGCCGGCGGTGCGGCGTTTATGGAGGGCGTATAGCTCGGCATCGGTCAGGGCGAACAGCGGGCTGCGCAGGGTGTGCGCAAGGTGCAGGTCGTCCGCGCTGTTGGCCATAAAATGCCCCAGCGCCAGCAGGTCGGCCACCACGGGGTCGTCGTTCAACAGCACTTCGTCCGCGCCTGTGTGCTTGATGCCGCGGGCATTGAGCGCGGCAATCAGCTCGCCCATGTGGGTACGGCTGCGCATCAGCACCATGATGTCGCCATAGTCGGGCACCCGCCCTGTCGTGCCCAGTTTTGCGGTACCTGTGGTCATGGCCACAATGGCATCCGCCACACGGGCGTACAGGGTGCTGGTGGCAGTGGGTTTGGGCGCGCCACGCACGGGCATGGGCCAACGGGGCAGGTCGTCTATTTTTGTGCGGGTGGTTTTTGCCTCGTCCTGCGGCTGCCAGATTTCCACCCGCCCGCCCGCCCCTACCTTGTGGGCATGGTGGCGTAGGTCGTCGGCCAGCTCATCCACCGCTGCACGGCGTTTGGGGTCGGCAAACACGCTGTCCACAAGGTGCAGTACCGCTTCACCAGAGCGGAAGGAGGTGTTGAGCTCGACCCGTTCCACCGTGTGGCCCACGGCAGGCGCGCGCAGTTCCATATGAGCGCGCATGGCGGCGAACACTGCCGGTTCCGCACCGCGAAAGCGGTAGATGGACTGCTTCATGTCGCCCACGGCAAAGTAGGTGCGCGGGCTATCGGCATGGGTACCGCTGCCGCTGTAAAAGTCTTCCATCAGGCTTTGCAGGATGCCCCATTGGTCGCTGTCGGTATCCTGCGCCTCGTCCAGCAGGATATGGCGGATACGCACATCCATTTTATAGCGCACCCATGCGGCCTGCCCGGCATCGGTGGTCAGCAGGGCGACGGTACGGTCGATAAGGTCGTCGAAATCGAGCGCGCTGCGGCTGTCTTTGAGCGCTTGATAGGTTTCGGCAATGGCGCTGCCCATACGCAGGTATGCCTCGGTCAGGCGGCACAGGCGCACGGCGTTGAGGGTATCCAGCACAGCCAAAATCCGCGCCTGTTCGTCCCCCAGAATCTCATCAATTCCGTCGCCGAAAATCTCTCTGGCCGGTTTATCGGCTACGGCTTTACGTGGCTCGTTGGTGGTGGTCAGGAATACGCGCAAATACATCGGCCACAAGGCTTTGCGCCCCGCCGCGTCCGCCGCCAGATAGGTGGCCAGACTCTCCGCCGCCTTGCGGGCGTTCACACCGCCGCGCGCCAACGCCTCTATGGTACCGCGCAGAGGCACATCACGGCTGTCATCCGGCGCCTGCGCGGCCGCAAGCACAGACGTTTCAGCCTCGGCATCCGGTACGTCCTCCAGCCCCAGTTCCGCGGCCATCACTTCCAGATAGGCATCCATACTGCCGTAGGGTGCCAGCAGGCGGGCAAACCGCCGCCGCGACCCCACGAACGACAAAAAAACCTCCCGCAGGCTTTGCTCGGCCATGGTGTCGGCCAGCAGTTCAAAGCACCACAGCGGTGCACCCTCGCCTGCAATGGTGCGGTCGATGGTACGGGTGACGGCCTCCCACACTGTTTCGGCCTGCTGGCGGTCTTCCAGCAGGGTAAAGCCGGGGGCGATGCGCGCCTCCAGCGGGAACCGCGCCAGCAACGACTGGCAAAAACTGTGAATGGTGCTGATGTTGAGTCCGCCCGGCGTATCCAGCACGCCGATGAACAGCCCGCGCGCGCGGGCAAGCTGGGCGGCATCGGGCACGCGGCCTGTGAGTTTGTGCAGTGTATCGGCAAGGGCAGCGTCATCCATCACCGCCCAGTTGCGCAGTTCCTCGTGCAGGCGGTTCTGCATTTCCGCCGCGGCGGCTTTGGTAAAGGTCAGCGCCAGCACTTCACCCGCGTGGGTGACCGCACCGCTGACCAGCAGTTGCAGGATGCGCCGCGTCAACACATAGGTCTTGCCCGTGCCCGCGCTGGCCGATACCCATACCGACGCCTGCGGCGCCAGCGCACGACTCTGCTGCTGCCCCGCCTGCGTGCCGATCTCGCGCCGCTTCTGATGAATTGCTACCGTCATACCTGTTTGTACCATGCCCGTTTGTCCTTGACCACACCCGCCCGACGCCGCATACTCGGCACCGTTTTTTGACCTCACCTTTTCCCTTGTCTACCCCTTTCTCTTTTATGTCCCATTCAGTAGGAAAGGATCACACCATGCGTGGTGGCGGAACCTTGGGCCTCATCGGCCTGCTGCTATTCCTGTCCGTATTCGCCGTGTTCTTTGTCACGGCCATCTGGGCGGGCGTGGCCTTCTCCAACTGGCTCGTGCCGTTGCTCATCAGCACCAACATGAGCGGTTTTCTGGCTACCCTTCTCGGCGTCATCGGCGGTTTCATCGTCGGCGGCACCGTCGGTCAGGTCTGCGCGAGCGTCTACGGCTTCATCCTGCAGCTGCTCGGCGTCGGTGTCGGCCTGAGCCTCTTCGGCCGTCGCCGTTAAGGCGTTTACGACTAAGTCCCCTGCGTTTGCAGGGGGCTTTTTGTTTTTCTAGGACTGCCATTCCTTAAAACGGCAGATACCCGCAAAGTCGCAGTAGGTGCACAGCCCTTCGGGCTTGAGGGGCGAGTTGCCCGCAGGCATGGCCTGCATGGGGTGTCGGTCATCGGTAAAATGGGCTTTGAGGCGCTTGAGGCCGTCCCGCGCCTCCGCCACCAGTTCCGGCACTTCGTCCACAGCAATGGAGGGACTGCTGACAAGGCCAAAACCCGTGCCGCTGCCAGCCAACTGCCAATATTCGGCACCGGCGGGTGTTTGCCCGGCGTCCTGCAACAGCAGCAGCTCCAGCGTCAATTGCGGCTCCAGCCCCTGACGCACATCCCCCTTGGACGGGATGCCACCGGTTTTATAGTCCATGACCACCAGTCCTGCAGATGTATGGTCAATCCGGTCGGCACGGGCATACAGTTTGGTGGCTACGTCAAGCCGGCTGTCATGGCTAACCTCAAAATGCGCAGGGGTCCGCCCTGCGGCGGTATGCTCGGCCTGTACCTCCACAAACTCGGCCGCCATGCGTTTGAAGCGCGGCCACCAGACGGCACGGATGGTCGGGCTGGCCACACGGGCGAAGGCAGCCTCCCCGATGGTCAGTAAATGTTCCTCGGCAGCGGCTTTATTGGCGTGGGTGACATCCTGCCCAAAGGGTGGCGGCAGACCGTCCTGCGGCTCAAAAAAGGCGTGCAGACACAAGTGCAGCAGCGTACCCCGCTCGGCGGCGTCCGGTGCCTCTTCAAAAGCGGGCAACGCCTCCAATCCCAATATTTTACCGGCGTAGGTGCGATACGGGCATTGCATCAGGTCGCGCACGGTGGAGGCCGACCATGTGGGCGGCAGGTCGGCAACCTCGGGCATCACCTCGGCAGGCAGGGTCTTCGGCGGCAACGCGCTGCGGTGCAGACGGTCGATACTGCGGACCCAGTGGTTACCCTTCTCCAGCAGCTTGGCATAGGCCGTTACGTCCGCCGCCTGCAAACGGGCGTGCAGTTTGGCCCAGTAGCGCGACGGCACGGCCTCGGCACCATCCTCTTTCACCGCACGGGTGAGGTAGACCTCCGGCTGGCAGGCAAGGTGCAAAAAATCCTGCGCATTGAGGCCGATTTGCCCTTCAGGATCCGGCAGGCCGAGCTGGCTCAACATCTCGCGGTTGAGCCACGGGTCGGGCTTGGGCGTGCGCGGCCAGCCCCCTTCGTTACAGCCGCCGATGATGACCCTGTCCACCGCCTGCAGGCGAGATTCGGGCGAGCCCCAGATGAACAACCGCGGGTGTTGTTTATAACGCAGGCGCACCGCCGTGCGGTCGAACACCGTTTCCACCCAGCCGGCATAGTCGGGGGCTTTAAAGGTCAGGCCGTGACTGTCCGTCCGGCGCCAGTCGTCCAGCAGGGTGGCGAGGGCATCACCATCCGCCTCGCGCAGGAACATATCCCCGCCCGTGCCATCGGCACGCAAGGAAGCCGCTTTGGCGGCCTGCACATGGGCTTCCACCCAAACGCCCAAAGGGGCATCGCCACGCACGGCGTCCAGCGGCGCGCACACGCGTTTCAGCCCGTCCAGCGCCTCCAGCGCCAGGTCGGCCTGTGCCTGAATCCACGCATGGTTGGCGTTGGGTCTATCCATCTGTTCCTTGCGGGCTTCGTGCAGACGGCGGGTGAGGCCATCCAGCCCCGCAGCCGGGCGCGGTCCCCGCAATACGAGCATCTCCAGAGCGCCAGCTCGCTTGCGCCAGTCTTTTTTGGTCATGCCGAAGTGCGCAAAGGGGTGGCGGGTGAGCATGGCCACATCCAGCGGCCGGAACCGCCCGGCCACAACCTGCGCAAGCAGCGCAAAAAAGCCCCCCGCCGGGCATTGCCGCAACGGCACACCGGCAGAGTCGTTCACATGCACACCCCAGCCGCGCAGACGGTCGGCCACGCGCTGCCCCAGCCCACGACTGGGTGTGACAAGGGCGCAGGTTTTGCCCGGCTCTTCCAGCACTTCGCGCATCAGGTGGGCAATGACATCGGCCTCGGTACGGATGTTGGGTGCCTCGACCAGATGCAGGCCGGATGTTGCGCCCACGGGCAGCGCCTCCCGCCATGTACCCACCCCTTGCGGCGGGCACAACGCCTGCTGCCACAGGGCGGCACGGGCAGGCGTGATGCCGATAACCTCTACCTGCTCAGGGGTGATACCAAGACTGTCCATCAGCCCAAAAGTAGCGGCATGGGGATGGCTGGCAGGCAAAGGCTGCCCGGCAAGGCGCAGGGTTTGCCCGTCCACCGACGGCAATACCAGCGTACCTTTTTCCCCGGCCAGAATGCTTTGCAGCACCACACGGCCTGCGGGCGTGGTGTCAGCAAAACCGGCCGCGTAGGTGGGCTTATCCACCCCCGTGCGGCGGTAAATATCTGCTTGAATATCCAACAGCTTACGCCGCTTGGCACTGGCGTCGGCCTTGCCATTTTCAGCAAGCCACGCGGGATAAAACTCGAACACAATGCGCAGGAACAGCAGGTTCTGCTCCCAATGACTGGCCATATCCGGCGGAACCAGCGCGGTGAGTGCCTCGAACGGCACATCATACTGCATCAGGCGGTCAAACAGCGCCGCGAGACTTTGGGTGCTATCCAACGCCTGAGATACGTTCATGCGGCTGTCCTTCGCCTGTACCTGACGCATCAGGTACAGCAAGCGAGCCAGCTCCGGCATGGTGGGGGTGGGATCGATCTCCTGCTCGAACATCAGGGGCTCACTCTCTCCCTCGCCCAAGCGCAACGCCCTCAGGCGCGGCATCACCAGCCCGTCGCCGGATGTCGTTACAAAAGCCTCCCGCAGGGCTTTGACAGCCCGCTGGGTGGGCAGCCACACGGTAACATCCGCCAGTGCCAGCGGGTTAGCGGGGTCGGTATGCTGCGTCAGAATATGCGCCGCCAGCACCTGCGCAAACGGCAGCCCCGGCGGCACCGCTAAAATACGGCCACGGACTGGCAAAACAGGTTGTTCTGGCGTATGCTGGTGCACGTTAAAAATCCTTTCCCGACAAGGGTACACGCGCGAACTGACTTTGCCAAACGGAAGCACATGCCATGACCGATATCACCACCGCCACCAGCACCCTGACCGCCAGCGACGGCCACAGCTTTGGTATTTTTACCGCCACCCCCGCAAACCCCAAAGGCGCCCTTGTTGTGGTGCAGGAGATTTTTGGCCTGAACAGCCACATCCGCGATGTCGCAACCCGCTTTGCGCAAAACGGTTATGCCACCATTGCCCCTGCGCTGTTTGACCGCGCAAAACCGGGTGTTGAGCTGGACTACACGGGCGAGAGCGTTAAAAAGGGTATCGAACTGGCACACGCCACCGGCGGCTGGGTCAATAATCTGATGGATATTCAGGCCTGTGTGGCCAAGATTAAACCCCACGGCAAAGTGGGCGTTGTGGGTTTCTGCTGGGGCGGCTCCCTTGCGTGGCTGAGCGCCTGCCGCCTGAGCGGTATCGACGCTGCCGTCGGCTATTACGGCGGACAGATTCACGGCTTTAAGGACGAGCATCCCAAAGTACCGTCGCTGCTGCATTTTGCGGGCCTGGACCAGCACATCTCCCAAACCGATGTGAAGGATATTCAGGCCGCACATCCAGAGGTACCTGTGTACATTTACCCAGATGCCGACCACGGCTTCAACTGCGACCAGCGCCGCAGCTACCACGCCGAAAGCGCCAAGCTAGCCATGGAGCGCACACTGGCACATTTCGCCAAATATCTGGCCTAACGCCGTTCCCTGACGGCTGACGACGCGCCCCCTGCCCAAGGGGGCGTTGTGCTGAGGTGGTGCAGGAACGTCATCACCGCCTGTTGTTTATCCTCGCCGCGGATGCGCTCCAGATACACCGCTGCCCGTTCGGTAAAGGGCGCACCCGGGGCATCGTAGCAGAGAATGTTCACAATATGCGACGGTTCCACATGCAGGATACGGCACAGGGTCAGCAAGCGCTCTACGGACAGGGCGCTTTGCCCTTGCTCGTACTTCTGAATCTGCTGCCAACTCACAGCAGCGGCAACCCCCACCTCGCGCATGGACAGGTGCATTGCCTCGCGCCGCTCCCGTAACAGGCTACCCAAACGCACGTAAAATGTGGTATGACTCATGGCAATATCTCCCATAGGTTGTAATGATGACTATATGTTGCATATATGGGACATGCAAGCTAAAATACATCATATAGTGAACATACGGAGAAATAACTGTGTCTGCTGCCGCACTCGGCCAACGTATCGCTCTCGCCTGCGATCATCTGGGCAGCCGCAACCACGCGGCCGAGGTGATGGGCATTTCCCGCGGGCAGTTGTTCCGGTACAATCAAGGGCGAAAGCCAGCCCACAGCCGACCCGCTGGCCAAACTGGCCATTGCCGCAGGTATTAACGGCCACTGGCTGATGACAGGACACGGCACTCCAACCGCCGACAGCGCCCCCACCCTGCCGCTTGTCGGCCTTGCCAAATGCGGCCTGCGCGACTGGTTTGCCCCTGCAACCGCCAACGCCCTGCGCACCGCCTGCCCGACCGACATGACCGACCCGGACGGCTTTGCCGTGATGGCCGTGGGCACCTCCATGCAGCCGGCAGGTATTCTGGAGGGGTTCTTATGCCTGTGCGCCCCCAACACCCCTGCGGTGGTGGACGATGTGGTGTATGTGGAAGATGCGACAGGCGTAGCCAGTCTGAAACTGCTGAAGAAAGAAGATGCTGACTACGTCTGGCTGCAAGGCTGGCTGCCACCGGACGACCTTGACCGCCAGAAGCCCTACATTGAACAGCGGCGCAAAACCATCATCCGCCGGATGGCGCCGGTAATTTACGTCAAACGCAAGGTTTAGCGGATTTAGGCGGACAGGCGCTCGGCTTCCGCCGTAGGCGCTGTCGCGCGCTTTTGCAGCAGACGGGCGGCGGCTTCCATGCCTTCCGGCGTGCCCATATCCACCCATGTGCCTTCGTACACCTGACCGAACAGGCGGCCCTTTTCCTGCGCGCGGCGGTAGCCTTCCACCAGCGGGAACGGTCCGTCGGGCAGGCCATCAAAAAAGCGTGGGTGCAGTATCTGAATCCCGGTATAAACGTAGGGCGCAGCGTCCTGATCGGGCTTGCGCAGGGTCAGGCGGCTTTCCCCGTCGATGAAAAAGTCGCCCCTGCCCTTGTGGGTGGTCGCGGCTTTCAGCGGCACAACCAGCAGGCAGGCATCCATGCGACGACCATCAAACTTTTTGAGCAGGTCCTGCAGGGCGGGGTGATTTTCCTCGTCCCAGATAACATCCCCGTTAATCGCCATAAAAGGCTTATCGCCCAGCAGTGGCAGGGCGTGCTTGATGCCGCCGCCCGTATCAAGGAGCATTTCCTCGCGGGTGTAGGTGACCGACAGACCAAGGGAGGATTCGGCAACAGCCTGCTCAATCTGATTGCCCAGATAGTGCAGGTTCATCACCACGTCTTTAACGCCGTGGGCATCCAGCAAACCCAACGTCCGCAACAACGGGCGTACGCCGGCAACCGGTACCAGCGGCTTGGGTGTATTGGCAGTCAGCTCCTTGAGGCGCGTCCCGCGGCCTGCGGCCAGAATCATCACTTTGGTCGTCATCTCTCAGGCGGTCTCCAGTTCTGCCGGACCGTAACGGCCCAGAAATTCACGCACGCTGGCACAGTCGGGGTGGGCCAGCAGCTCACTCAGGTGACCCCACAGGCGGGGCATGTAACGGCCATAGGCGGCTTTGCCGTCGCGGTGTTGCAGGCGGGTGAAAATCCCCGCAATCCGCATCAGGTTCTGCACGCCGGACAAGCGCAGGGCCGTCATAAAGGCCTCCATCGTCACGGCGCCGTCCAGACCCTCCACATAACGGCGGATGAGATGGCCACGCAAATCGGCGGGCACATCAAACCGCACATCATAAAGCAAGGATACCATATCGTAGGCAACCGTGCCTACGCGCGCGCCCTGAAAATCCAGTACGCCCATGCAGGCAAGGGTATCATCCAGCCCGTTTGGCAGAACCATCAGATTCTGGCAGTGATAGTCCCCCATAATCGTTGTTTTGGGGGTTTTATTGATTTTGGCAATCAGGGGCAACCACATGTCGCGCAGTTGCTGGCGCAGGGCAGGCTCGGTTGCGCCGCCATGCACAACGGGCAGGTACCAGTCGGCATAGAGGCTGACCTCGTCCTGATACATCTGCGTGCTGAAAGCAGGCACATCGGCAGGCTTCTGTTTGGCGAGGTGGATAAGAATATCCACGGCCTTCTCGTATAAAGCGGTCATATTGTCGCCCCGCTTCATGGCCTCGAACATGGTGGTATCACCAAAATCTTCCAGCAGGGCATAACCTTTGACGGTATCCGTGTGATAAACGGCAGGCGCATGGATGCCAACGCTGTTGAGATACGCGGAAACCTGCGCAAAAGGCACCACATCTTCCAGCGGCGGCGGTGCGTCCATCAAAATGCGGCTGCCCTGCGACGTTTGAATGCGCCAATAGCTGCGGAAGGAGGCATCGGCGGCGACAATCGCCACATCGTCAATCGCCTCGCCCGTTGCGGCACGGGCATAGTCCAGGCGCCCCTCTGGCGTGACCGGGCGCGCCAGACTGCGCTCGGCAAAGGCGATGCGCTTTTCCCAGCCCTTACCGCTAAAGGTCAGGGTACGGGTGGTGTCATCCACAGCTTTAAAGCTGATATGCAATGTGTTTGCAGGCAGCACCTGCGGCGCCTTCTCCGGCCACTCCACCAGCGTGACCCCGTGGTTGAGGAAATCACCCAGATCGAGGGCGTCAATTTCCTGAGGGTCTTCCAAGCGGTACAGGTCCACATGGGCAGTGGGCAGGCGGGTGTCCATATAGGTCTGCACCAGCGTAAAGGTGGGGCTGGGGATGTGGGCCTCGCGGCAGCCCAGTGCGCGCAAGATGCTGCGGGCAAAAACGCTCTTGCCCATGCCCAAATCACCGGACAGGGCAATCACGTCGCCAGCCACCAGATACGGTGCAAGCTGGGCAGCCATCTGCTGTGTGGCGGCCTCTGTGGTCAGGGTCTTGGTCAAAATCATGTTCATAGCGCCAAAGTTTAAGGAAACAGGCAACTTTACACAAGCGCTTAAACGGGTAATATGGTCGCCGTACATAGCAATTGCAGCATAAGGACACATGCACATGACCCACTCGGTAGACGTTGCCATCATCGGTGCAGGCCCGGTCGGCCTGTTTACGGTTTTCGAGGCCGGATACTTGGGCTACAAGTGCGCCGTGCTCGACTCCCTGCCTGAAATCGGTGGCCAGTTGACTGCCCTGTATCCGGAAAAACCGATTTACGACATTCCGGGCTATCCCTCCATTCAGGCTGGCGAGCTAATTAACAAGCTGGCTGACCAAGCTGCCCCCTTTAACCCGGACTATGTACTGGGCGAACCCGTGAGCGGCGTGCGCAAGACCAATGAAGGGTTCGAAATTACCGCAGGCCACCACAAACTGAATGCCAAAGTGGTCTGCATTGCCGGCGGCATGGGCGTGTTCACCCCCCGCAAGCCACCTCTAGCCAATCTGGAAGCTTTCGAGGCCCACAGCGTGCACTATGCTGTGCGCGACAAGGCGCGTTTTGCCGGCAAAACGCTTGTGATTGCTGGTGGTGGCGACTCTGCTGCCGACTGGACCGTCGAGCTGGCACCCATTGCCAAGCACATCCACCTCGTTCACCGCCGTGACGAGTTCCGCGCTGCCGAAGCTACCGTCAAACGCATTTACGAACTGGCAGAAGCAGGCAAAATCACCCTGCAAACACTCAGCCAGCTCAAAGCCATCGATGGCGATGCCGGGCACCTGAAAACCGTTACCCTCAACCACATGAACGACGGTGACCGCACTGTTGAGGCCGATGACCTGCTGTGCTTCTTCGGACTGGCGCCCAGCCTTGGCCCCATTGCCGAGTGGGGCGTTGGCATTAGCGGTAAAAAGGTTTCCGTTCAGGCCGATACTATGCAGACAGCCGTTCCCGGCATTCTGGCCGTGGGCGACATTACCGACTATCCGGGCAAACTGGACCTTATCCTGACCGGCTTTGCCGAGGCAGCCATTGCCGCAAAAACCGCACAGGGCATCATCAATCCGGATAAAAAGTTCAAACTGGTCTACTCCACCAGCCAAGGTATCAAAGGCATCTAACGCAAAAACCGCCCCCGAAGGGGCGGTTTTTTTCATCGTCGTCAGCCTTTCGGCCGACGGACATCTCGCTTGTTATCCCCCAGCAGGTACGGCACCATCTGGCGCAGCACCATGGCCGAGAGCATGTAGCTGTGGCTCGCGTACTCCTTGCCGGTTTCGCTCACCGCCGTCAGCATGCCGACCAGCAGGCCGTCCTTGTTGACGACAGGACTGCCGGAGTCGCCCATACGGCAGGGCAATGTGAGGGTGACAAACAGACCCTTGAGCTTCTCAAGGCCGATTTCCGTGTCCTTTTCCACACGTCCGCGGACCATACGGTCCTCGTCGTGCTGGTACATGAACACAAGCTCGCGACCTCCAGGCAGACCTGCCATGTCCGGCGCCGTGACAGACTGGCTGTCCGCCAGCGTAATCACAGCCACATCCACCCTGGCGGACCAGACAACATCAGCCGCGGCAACCCACACACCGCCGATGCACACTTCCACGTGCTCGGGTACGGCAATATGGTCAAGGACATGGGCGTTGGTCACAAAGTGTGTGCCATCCCAAGCCCAAGCCTGTCCGGTGTAATAAATCTGCCCTTTCAGGTCATAGGCCCTGACGGCAAACGTAACACCGGCAACTTCGGGGGCGGTTTCCACCTCATCCGCAGAAGGCGCGGTGATAATGGGTTCGGGTTGTGGGCGTGACTTGCTGCGTGCATACAGCAATCCGGCCGTAAAGCCTGCCGCCGAAGCAGCGAGGGCGATGAGGACTTCCATGGGCATAAAGGCGCTCCACGTGTCGGGAAGAGAAATCAAGAAACGGAAAAGGGATGAGGGTTGTATACACTCTGGACTGTATAAAGGCTGCCGGGTTTTGACAACAAAAAACCGCTCCCCGAAGGGAGCGGTACCGTTTGTATGGCCAAATGCCGTGTCCTTTGCCCTTGCGGACCTAGTCTTCGGCAGCCGGCTGATAGTTGACGAGCGTCACCATGACCTGACGCACCAGTTGCGCACCGAGCATATAACTGCCCGGGTCGGCACCTTGGGTTACGACGGCCGCACGGGTCACCAGACCCAGCACGTTGCCGCCAGCGTCAAACACGGGACCGCCGGAATCACCCGAACGGCTCGGCAGCGACGTGGTTGCGAACTTCTCGCTTTCGATGGTCACCTCCGAAGCGGAGACGACCGCACCGGTCAGGACGCGCTTTTCGCTCGTGTTGTAGTAAAACACGGGTGTACCGACGGCAGGCATGCCGCGCATGCCTGCAATGGGTACGCCATGTGGCTTGCTGAACTCGATCAGGGCGACGTCGTGGCTGGTGGACCAGACGACCCGCGTGGCAGAAATCCACTTACCGTTGACCAGCACCTTGACGGCACTGGCGCTCGGCGTTTCTTTCACCACGTGGGCATTGGTCACGATGCGGGTTTCGTCCCACGCAACGCCGTGCCCGAGTTTGACCATAGTACTGTCTTTGATGCCGCCCTGTACCTGCACCACGAAAGGACGAATGTCCACATTAGGCTTGGGTACCGCGGTATCTTTCTGGAGCGGGATGGTGATGGCCGGGGGAGCCCGGAACACCTCGGGCCTGAGGTACATAACCGTCGCCGCCCCACCAGAACCTGCAATCATGCCCCAAATAAGCCAGAGCAAACATAGACCGATGGCACGCATACGCAGCCTCCATCAGAAAGGGGGGGAAAGGGTAGAATACGCACAAAAGGAAGTGAAGATCACTCAGGAGTGTCTGCCGTAAGTTATGAGGCGACGGCGAACCGATTACAAGTTTATTCGTTCGGGTAACCGTCTACCGGTAAAGCCACATGGTAGGCCGTGGCGATATCCCCGTCCTGGCCGATTTCCGCTACCAGAATGCTCTCTTGCCGGGCCAGATCGCGGATAGCGTCATCATCAAAGGGCCCGAGAGGCAACTGGTGGCCATCGGCAAACGTCAACACCAGTTGGTAGCCATCAAACCGACCATAAACTGCTCCGTCAGTCTGATGGTCCAGAACCGGCAGGGTCAGCATCAGGGCACCGCTGTCAGGGTCTTCAATCAGCTCAAAGTCGAAAACAGCTGTATGTGTCATTAATTTTTTGTTCTCCAGCCCATAAAAGAGTGCAATCCATACAAGAGGAAGCATGCCCATAATGAGCGCCCGTGATGACGCCCGCAAGTTTTTACAAAAAAATAAGCTGGACGCCCGTCTTTACCGCAACGGCAACGACCCCCGCCGGGACGGTCCCGCCCCGCTGACAAAAGTCACCGAGCGACCATTCTTCCGTGCCGCCCGTGCCGGCATCGTCGGCGTAGGTGCCGCACTCATGCTTTCTGCCTGCGGATACAATCCTTACCGCCTCGCTGCAACGACCGATGTACCGGAATACGGCACCATGGTATCCCAAGGGGTATCGGCGGTTAAGGCGGTGGACCCTAAAATGAAAGTCGTCGTTTTTGACCTGTCAGGGCTCTACACACCACGCCCGCCGCAAGACGTGCTCAAGGAGGTGGAGAAGAAGCAAAAACTGGGTGAGCAGCCCATCGATAATGCCAAGCTCAAAGCCAAACTGGACGAGGTCGGCGCGCAGGGTAAACTCCAGATCAACGTACGGGACAAGGGCGCTGTTGCCCACACCCTCACATTCGAGCAGGCCCGGCCCGAGCTGGAAGTCTATGTACGCAACGCCAACGCTTCCAGTATCACCTTCGCTCTTGGTGACGCCCACGGGCACGAGGATAAAGTCTGTCTGGTCACCACGTACCGCCAAACTGCCTCGCCGGAAAGTTTTATGGCGGAGTTCTCGCAGAATGCCCTGCCCTCCCTGCCCACTGTCAAGGCAGCCCCCTTGCAGAAGTATGTTGCTGAACATGAGTTTGGCCACTGCTTGGATGAGGACCATCAAGGCCAGCGCGACCCGTTCGTTCTGAACCATAAAGAGGCCTTTGCCGACGCCTACGGGCTGATGCGCACCATACAGGAATACCCGAATGCGAACATTGTTCCCCTTATCCGGGACCTGCGCACCACAAACCTGCTTTCCCGTGCGGATGTCAACCACTTTAGCCCGCCTGCATTTTACGACAAGGTCAGCGAGGTCATCACCACCCTCAAACATCAGGGTCGTTTCCAAGACCTGAGCGCTGCCGACATGATAGAGATTGCCGATGCGCTGGCACACGGCAAGGCGAGCGAAAAGTTTGCCGACCTCAACCTCGAGCAGAAGACCCTGACGCAGGAAGAGTACGACGTTGTTAAAAAAGCTGCCGATACGGCAGTGGTGGTTGATTTCAACCGCGACATCAAAACTGGTAAGATTGTCCTTGAAGGCGAAAATGCGGAACTGTTCGACAAGCTCGATGACGGCGCCAAATCTGTTGTAACCGCCTACAATCAGGCCGTAGACAGGTTGGAAAGCAACAGCCTCGGCAAACAAATCAACTCACATGGCGAAGCAGTACGTCACTATAACGAGATGCTGGACGAAACACTGGCCATGCAGGGTACTGACCCCCACAAACATTTGGAAACCCTTGGCTTTCACCTGCGGCTAATCCAGCAACAGGTGCGGGAAGTGGAAGACGCTTCCTATAAAAACCCAAAACTCACGGACTACAAGGCCCGCACAGCTTACGTTAAGGACACGCTGACGCAGCCGGGCAACGACGGTCTGAGCCTGTCGGACAAGTGGGATATCCTGCAACACAGGACCGAGCAAACCGTCGACTACATCAAGGAACACGAAGCCGTGCCGGCCAAACCGACTCCCGACCGTGACCATGGTCCGGTTGCCGGACATGACGACGGACATGGCCGCCTTTAGCCAAAAAGAAACCGCCCGGGAGGGCGGTTTCTCGTTAGACGGTCTTCCTAGTAGCGGTAGTGGTCGGGCTTATAAGGACCTTCCACAGCGATACCCAGATATTTGGCTTGAGCAGTGCTGAGTTTTTCCAGCTTCACGCCAAGTTTACCCAAATGCAGACGGGCAACTTTCTCGTCCAGATGTTTGGGCAGAACGTACACGTCGTTCTTGTAGTTGGTGTGGTTGTCCCACAATTCCATCTGTGCCATCACCTGGTTGGTGAACGAGCAGCTCATGACGAACGCCGGGTGACCGGTTGCGCAGCCCAGATTCACCAGACGGCCTTCAGCCAGCAGGATGAGGCTCTTGTCGCCGGGCATGTGGATTTTATCCACTTGGGGTTTGATGTTTTCCCATTTGTAATTGCGCAGCTTGTCGACTTGGATTTCGCTATCGAAGTGGCCGATATTACATACGATGGCCTGATCTTTCATCGCCATCATGTGCTCGATGGTCACCACGTCGATGTTGCCGGTAGCGGTCACAAAAATGTCACCAACAGCGGCGGCCTTGTCCATGGTGGTTACTTCGTAACCTTCCATCACGGCTTGCAGGGCGTTGATAGGATCGATTTCTGTTACCAGTACGCGGGAGCCTTGACCACGGAATGCCTGAGCGCAGCCTTTACCCACGTCACCATAACCGCAGACAACGGCAATTTTGCCGGCCAGCATCACGTCGGTTGCACGCTTGATGCCGTCGGTCAGGGACTCGCGGCAGCCGTACAGGTTGTCGAACTTGGACTTGGTCACCGAGTCGTTGATGTTGATGGCCGGGCACTTGAGGCTGCCTTCCTTCGCCATCTGGTGCAGACGGTGTACACCTGTGGTGGTTTCTTCCGACAGACCTTTAACGTCTTTCAACAGTTCCGGGAACTTGTCGTGCATCATTTTGGTCAGATCACCGCCGTCGTCCAGAATCATGTTCGGGGTCCAGCCGCCGGCACCTTTGATGGTCTGTTCGATGCACCAGTCAAACTCCTGATCGTTCATGCCTTTCCAGGCGAACACAGGGATGCCTTTGGCGGCAATCGCAGCAGCGGCAGCGTCAACGGTGGAGAAAATATTGCAGCTCGACCAGCGAACGGTAGCACCCAGAGCAATCAGGGTTTCAATCAGAACAGCGGTTTCCACAGTCATGTGCAGGCAGCCGGCAATACGGGCGCCTTTGAGGGGCTTTTTGGCACCGAATTCTTCGCGCAGAGCCATCAGGCCCGGCATTTCCTTCTCGGCCATATCAATCTGTTTACGGCCCAGCTCGGCCAGCGAAATATCTTTAACTTTATAGTCGGTAAACGTTGCCATAGGACGCGGCTCTCCTGCGCTTTGGTTTGTAACCGCCTCAAGATACGGGCATACCCGGGCTTTGTCCAGCCGCAAAAAAACACCCCCGCCATTGCTGGCAGGGGTGCGTCGCTTGTTACTGGCCGTTGGGGCGCATGGCCTCCAGCGCATCCCGAACCTTGGGGTTGAGCTGGCCGAACGGCGTCACTTCGATTTGTGTGCCGGCGTTGCCGTTCCATCCGAGGAAGATGAGCAGGTCGGCATCCCAGTCGACAATCTGGCGCACATTGTTGTCGCCGTTGATCTTGACCTGGCTCATGCCGGTGAACTGCTTACTGCCACGCTTGGCGAGGAGGTTTTCCTGCGCCTGCGGGTCCAGCTTCTCGAAGCCGTAGCAGAACCTGGACGACACGCCGGTGTAGCAGATGCGCTGCGTCTGCCAGACGAAGATGCGCTGCCAGCCGTTGAAGTCCAGAGCCTTCGAGAAATCCTGAACGGTCAGTGCCGCATCGACCTTGGACGGGTCGATGGTCGCCACCTGCGCCTTCAGGATCTCCTTACGGGCCTGCAGGTCGGTGATCTGAGCCTTCAGCTGTTCGGCATTGGCCACATCGGCAGCCAGCTGCGCCTTTTCGGTGGCCAGCGCTTCACGCTCGGCGGCCAACTTGTTGGACTCGGCCTGCAGGCGGATGCGGGCAGCTTCCACGTCGGCAATGCCGGCGGTGGCGAGCTGCTGCTTGAGCAGACCCAGCGTATCCTGACGCTCGGCGATGGTCTTGTCGAGCTGGCTGATGGCCAGTGCGCGCGCCTCGATGGCGGCCTGCAACTTGGCGGCCTTGTCGCCGCTGCTGTCGCTGCTCGCGATGCCGATGAAGGCAACCATGAACAGGCTGGCAGCCGCGCCGATGATGATGCCGCGCTGGGTGTCGGTCAGCTTCTTCCACAGGTCCGCAGCCTTGGCGGCTGCGGCTTTGAATTGGGTGTCACTCATGAGGAATATCTCCCACGGTGAGAGGACGAAAAGAGGATAGAGAAAACAAAAGGCAGGAGGAGATATAAATCACCTCGCCTTATTTAGGGACAATGCTGCCTTTTACAAGTCCCGGTGGTGGATTTGCACGTCAAAACCGTGGTCGGTATCCGTCAGGGCGCGGCCCATGAGTTCGGTCATCATCACGCTGCGGTGCTGACCGCCTGTACAACCAAAGGCGACTGTCATGTAGGTTTTACCACTGGCTGCAAACAATGGCAGTTGTGTGGCGACAAGCTCCCGCAGCTGCGTGAAGGCCTTCTCGAAGTTCTCGTCTTCCCGGATATAGGCCTGCACATCGGCTTCCTTTCCGGTTTTGGGGCGCAGGTCATCGTCCCAGTGCGGGTTGCGCAAAAAGCGCACATCAAAGACCATATCTGCCTCTTTCGGCAGGCCATGCTTGAACCCGAACGACATAAAGAACACCGCCATGCGGCCCTTGTTACCGGCCTCGAACTGGCGCTCCAGATACTTTTTCAGGTCACCCGGCTTAAAGCCGGATGTGTCAATCATACTGTCGGCATGCTGCTGGATAGGGGCAAGGAGCTGCCGCTCCAGTGCCAGACTTTCCCGCACAGGGCGGCTGGGCAGCAACGGGTGACGGCGGCGGGTTTCGTTAAAACGGCGGACCAGTACCTCCTCATCGGCCAGCAGGTACAAGATGTGACTACCCACACCCTTGAGGTTGGACAGGGCATCCAGCGCTGCTTCCACATGGGTCTTCAGGTCGCGGTTACGGGAGTCTACACCCAGTGCAAGGCGTTCAGGCAGGGCGGAAGTATCACTCAACATCGCAGGCAGCAACCGCAAAGGCATATTGTCGATGCATTCGTAGCCCATATCCTCAAGGGTTTTGAGCGCCGTTGTCTTGCCTGCGCCGGAAAGGCCCGAAACCAGCAAAATTGTCTTTTTTGTCATAGATATAACCCACAGATATGCCACCTATGCCCACAGGGTAACACCTTTAACGGTACAAAAAAAGACCCCGCTAAAAAGCGGGGTCTTGTCGCATGGGGGTGGGTCAGCTGTTGTCGCGGATGCGGCCGCTCTCGGCCTGCACGGCCAGGATGACGAACACCGCACCAAGGGCGATGACGCCCCAGATGGACGCGCCGACGAAGGTGGTCGTCAGCCCCAGCAGGAGCGACAGGCCGAAGGTCAGCACACCGGCCGAAACGGACAGGTCGAGCATGGCCATGTACAGCGGACGGTAGCTGTGGTAGTCGCTGCGCTGGACACCGTGGGTGATGGCGTTGACCGCCGCCCAGACGGCATAACCGCCCAGCACACCGAACACGCCGGCCGGCAGACCGGAGTCGACGATGCCGACCGTCAGGAAGAACGCGCTGAACAGCCACATCACCATCTGCGCGGTGAAGCGCAGCTGGAGCGTTTCGGTCACGCGCGACAGCACGGTGGCGACGCCCAGCGGGTTGAGCAGGGCGATGGTCCGGCCAACAGCGCCGGGGATGGCCTTGACGAAGGCGAGCGTCTTGTCCCGGATGATGTTGAGGTCAAACGCCTCGTTCTCCGGCTTCTTGGGATTCGGATTCGTGCTCATGAAACATTCCCTTATCGGGTGAGCAGACAAAAGAAAAAGTAGGTGATGGCAATCTGCCTCCTGTATATATCGTATACACACTTGAAGGCAAGGACTTTGCGCCCCATAAAAAGCGTGCTAAGGTTCGCCTGCAGTACCTCTCCTTCTTTGCCTTTTCCTGTACCACGGAGACTTCTCCAATGACCACCTTCTTGGCCCTGCTCTTTGTGGCCGCGTGGATCGCCCTGCTCGGCTGGCTGGCCTACAATGTGATGTCGCCCTACCGTGTGGTCTGCGCCCACGACGATCACGTGACCTTCCGTCACAAGACGAACGGCAACGTCACCTGCCAGATCATGACCGGCACCGGCACCATCACCGATGTGGCCGTCAAGAGCATCCGCCCCGTCGGCCGCCACGGCAGCGTGCACTACCTGAGCCTGAAGCCGGCGTACATCACGCCCGTCAAGGCCGGCAGCTGCATCATCACCGTTCCCGACGGTGCCACGCTCAAGAGCGCGACCGTGTCCACGCTGTTCGGCGTGCACACGGGTCGGGTGAACTTCCTCTACGGGAACGAGCTTCTCGTGGCGGAAATCAATCTGCCCGCCTGAACAAACGTAAACTGCCCGCGTCAGCGGGCAGTTTTTTTATGCGCTCTCAGCCGTTGTAGACTGGGGCCTGCCCAGCGCAGCCACCAGCTGCTCCAGCATGGCTGTCTTCTTGAGCAGTAACCGAATGTCCCCGGGCAGCAAGGCACTGCGGAACATGGTTGTCACCTCGAACAGGTTATGCCGGACGGGAATCACCATGAACATCTCCTGTCCCCGGAAACTGAGCTTGATGCTGCTTTTTCCGAACAGATGCGCAACCTCCGTCAGGATACGGCGAGCCTCCGGCGTCAGCAATGCCCGCGCCTCGGCCTCGTCCTCGGCAAACACTTCGTATTGTTCCTCAAAGGCATCGTCATCAAAACGGATGGTATCCATGCCCGGGAACTTGCCGTGGGTCCAATTGGCAAATCCGCGATCTGCCTTGACAAACACACGGTTGCCCAACTGCGCTGGCAGGGTCACCAGCACGGCAATAGCCCGGAATCCGAAGGTCAGGTCCACACTGCGGTCACCCAGCATGTGGATTTCCTCAAACGCGAGGGGAATACCGTTGAATGTTCCCTTAAATCCATCCTCTCCCGTCAGACCGATGGTAAAAGGCAAAACCCCGGATGCATGGGGACGCAGGAAAGTCAGGCGGCTGATGTAGCGGTTGGTCCATTTAACATCCACCATGTTGAGCAGGTTCAACCCGTCCGGAAAATACTCCAGCCCCAAATGGCGGGCGACAACAGGGTAAACCTCACGCTTGTAGAAACACTGATAGCGGAAAGCCGGCATAATAGCGACGGCCAGTCCGCTCAGGCCAACAATTGTCGCCAGCGGCATGGCGCCCACGCCCCACATCAGTTCAGCGCCCAGCAGCCAAGCCAGCACTACTACCGACGCAATACCAAGGCGCTTTTGCAGTTTGAACACCATCCGGCGGCGGGTGAGTTCAGCCTCTTTCAAAACGGGCAGAATTTCTTCGTCGAACACTTTGGCAAACCCGCGCTCATGGGGCTCGTTTTCGGTAAAACGGTACAGTTCCGTATCAATCGTATGGGCCACAGGGCAGTCCTTTTTATGTTCTTTCTTCAAAGACTAACAATAAACGAACACATCCCGCAAAAAGAAAAACCCCCGCAAGGTTGCGGGGGCTTTGTCTTTTTCAGCCTTTAAGCGCTTTTGGCAATGGGCTGGCGTTTGGGTTCAATCCACGCCACCTTGCCGTCGTCCTGACGGAAGACAACGTTAAAGTCGTGGGTTTGCGGATTCTGGAAGATAAAGAAGCTCATATGCAGCAAGTCCATCTGCATCACAGCCTCGTCTACCGACAGTACCGGAATTTTACGCACGTCTTTATGCACAATCTTGGGCATGTATTCGGCAAAAATATCTTCCGGCGCCTCTTCCAGCGACTCCTCTTCCACCACGTGGGTCACAGTCTGAATCTCGCGCAGCTGTTCCAGACGGGCAGAGGCCTCTTTACGGCGACGGCGGTGTTTTTGCAGACGCCCTTTATATTTGAGCAGCTGAACACCCAGCTTTTCCTGCGCCGCATCAATGGCGGCATACAGGTCAGCTCCCTCGGCATGGGCACGTACCACAATGCCGCTGGCGGTAGATGTTACCTCGGCAATATGGCGGTGACCCTCAATACTCAGGTTCACGGTAAAGTCCACCACGTTGCTGAAGTACTTGTCTTGCAGCTCAGCCATTTTCTCGGTTGCGTAGTCGCGCAGGGCATCACCCACATCAATATGGATACCGGTCACTTTTACCTGCATGGGAGGACTCCTTGTTTTTAAAGTGGCTCTTTTACCTACAAACGAATACGGCGGCGGGCGGAGGAATCTATCCCCATTCCCTCGCGGTATTTTGCAACGGTGCGGCGGGCCACATCGACGCCTTCGTTGCGCAACAACTCGACCAATTTTTCGTCAGACAGGGGTTTGGTCTTATCCTCTGCCTCAATCAGGCGGCGGATGATTGCACGGACGCTCTCGCTCGCCACCTCTGTCTTGCCACCCGTCGTATTGATGGCGGATGAGAAGAAATACTTAAACTCGAACACACCCATAGGCGTTTGCATGTACTTACCCGTTGTCACGCGCGAGATGGTGGACTCGTGCATGCCAATAGCCTCGGCAACGGTTTTCAGCGTCATAGGTTGCAGACTTTCCACCCCGTACTCGAAAAAGTCGGCCTGGAATGCCAGAATCGCCCGCGCTGTTTTAAAAATGGTCTTGGCACGCTGCTCCAGGCTCTTCATCAGCCATTGGGCACGGCCTGCCTTCTCGTTCATAAACACTTTGTCTTTGCCTTTGGCGGCAGCGGCGGCATTGTCATAGCCCTTGTTCAGCAGAACGCGGGGCATGGCTTCGGCATTCAGTTCAACCTGCCACAGGCCGTCCGTATCTTTGTAAACAACGACGTCAGGAATCACCGCATCAGCAACCGAGCTGCCATATTGCAGGCCCGGCTTGGGGTTAAGGCTGGTGATAAATGCGCAAACGGCTTGCATATCCGCGCTGTCGCACTTGGCTTTACGGGCCAGGGCGGCAAAATCTTTACGGGCCAGCAGTTCCAGGTTGGCCATAACCACTTTGGCACGGTCGTCCAGCTTACCGGCGACCTCCATTTGCAGGCTCAGGCATTCTGCCAGCGAGCGTGCACCCACACCCGTGGGATCAAACCCCTGAACCAGCGCAAGTGCCTCGTCCAGTTTCGCCCGGTCAACAGAGAGCTGTTGGCAGGTTTTATCCATATCGATGCTCAGGTAGCCGGCATCGTCAATCGCATCAATCAGGAAGTTGCCCAGAAAACGCATGACCGGGTCAAAGGTGCTCAGACCCAGCTGCTCGGTCAGGTGGTCACGGAGTGTTTTATCTGCCGTAGCCATGGCCTCCCAGGTGCTGCTGTCTTCCGCAGCGCTACTGGACTGGCCGGAGGCACCGTTACCGGTGTCATACATGCTGTCCCAGCCCACATCAAGTGCGGACAGGCCCTCCTCACCACTGTTGGACGACAGTGCGCTGGCACTGTCCATGTCATCCATGTGGTGAGCCTCGCCATCGGTATTGGCGCTCTCGGATGTGCCGTCTTCGGCGCTCAGGAAAGGGTTATCCAGCAGTTCGCTTTCCACAAAGGACTGCAGGTCAATGGCATTCATTTGCAGCAGCTTGATGGCCATCTGCAACTGGGGGGTCATCACCAGTTGCTGATTCATCCGAACGTCTAAACGTTGCTGAATCGCCATTAATACTTACCGCTTTCTTGTTCTTGTTCCACGGGGGTATTTTATCATGCCGGACAGGTCGCGCCCAAGCAGAAGCCGACTAGCCGAGACTGAACTCTTCACCCAGATAAACGCGGCGGACTTCATCGTTTGCCACAATCTCCTGCGGTGTGCCCTGCATAATCACGCGCCCCTCATAGATAATATAGGCACGGTCGACGAGGCTTAAAGTCTCCCGAACGTTGTGGTCGGTGATTAAAACGCCAATGCCGCGCTCCTTCAGGCCGTGGACAAGGCGACGGATATCGGCGATGGCAATCGGGTCAACGCCGGCAAAGGGTTCGTCCAACATCATATAAGCCGGACTTGCAGCCATGGCACGGGCAATTTCCACCCGGCGACGCTCCCCGCCGGACAGCGCCAGCGCAGGGGCGCCGCGCAGGCGGGTCAGGCCAAATTCGTCGAGCAGCTGTTGCAGACGTTCATGAATCACCGCTTCGGATTTTTCTGTCACTTCCAGCACGGCGCGAATGTTTTCTTCCACGCTCAAGCCCCGGAAAATGGATGACTCCTGAGGCAAATACCCCAATCCCAGGCGCGCGCGGCGGTATACCGGCCATTGGGTCACATCTTGCCCGTCGATGGTAACCTCGCCCTTATCCGGCTGCTGCAGGCCCGCGACGGCATAAAAACACGTTGTTTTACCCGCCCCGTTGGGTCCGAGCAAGGCAACAACCTCGCCCCGTTGCAATTCCATCGACACATCCTGCAACACCACACGCCTGCGGAAGCTCTTCTGCAGGTTTTTAACCCGCAGGCCCGTGCGGGGTGTTTTGATGGTCGTGATAACGGGTTCAGTCATGTTCTATTTTTTGCTCGCTTTGGGCGTAAACTGGGCACGGACGCGCTGACTGCCGGATGACAACAAACTCACCTTCCCTGTGGTCAGATTAAACACAAGCTTGTCGCCTTTCAAGGTATTCCCGCCGCGAACCAGCACAACACCACCGTCCAGCACCACTTCGCTCTTCTCCACATCGTAGACGGCCTGTTTGCCGGTGGCTGTATCTTTGGCGTAGACAACGGTCACCGCCTCACCATCGGCAACAATTTTACGCACGGCCTGTCCAACCTCGTTACCGCCGTCGGCAGCATAGTAAACGGTCAGCTTGTCCGCGGCCAGACGCAGATTCGCCTGTTCCACACGCACGTTACCGCTGAAGGTTGCTTCCTGCTTTTCCTGGTCCACTTCAAGCTTGTCCGCCTGCACGTCCACAGGTTTATCGCGTATGGACGGCCCCTTGACCTGCGCATGGGCAGTCTGTGCCACGCACATCATCAGTACCATCAACAATATACGCCCCATATCAGCGGTCTCCTTTCGGGTAAATACGCGCCTTCACACCTCCATAAAGGTGCAGGATGCGGCCGTTTTTTTCCATATCAAACTTCGGGGCCGACAGGTCGCCACGCGGGCCGCTCACCTGTACACCGCCCTCACCTGTTCCCGAACCGGTGGCAAGGTCGTAACGGATGGCTTCGGTCCGCACCACATAATCATATCCGGAAACGATGACACCATCACTGAGCGCCACCTTCTTGGCATCCGGCAGATATTGCCCCTGCCCGGCCTCGAACGCCAGAGGGCGGTTTTTGGCCAGTTCCGCCACGGCGCTGACAGCGACCAGACGAAAAGCCGGTGTTCCATCCACCGTGGTCTGCTCGGCCCGGCTGGCCTTCACTTCCCAGCGACGGTCATTGTTATCCTCGCCAAAAAAACGCGGGTTGGTCATCACGGTCGAGGCCACATCCTGTAACCCCGGACGGGCCACATTGCCAGATGCCTGAACAGATTCTGCGGGTTTATCAGCCATATCCACCATCTGGCGGCCGGGTCCGGACAAGGCAAACAGGGCCGCTGTCAACGCCAGCGCCCCCGCACCCAGCAGGATTTTGAGAAGTTTGACCCGGTTCATCGGAAGCTAAAACGCTTAAATCACGCCCGCCTGCAGGCAGTGGTGGATATGCAGCACCCCTTGCGGACGGTGCATCTCGTCGACCACAAAAAGAGCTGTGATTTTGCGGGCCTGCATCATCTGCACGGCAGAGGCTGCCAGCTGGTCACCCTGAATGGTAGACGGTGCTTTTGTCATGATCTCGCCTACAGTACGGCTCAACAGTTCGGGACTCATATGGCGGCGCAGGTCACCGTCGGTCACTATCCCTGCCAGCACGCCGCCCTTGTCGGCCACACCGACAAGACCCAGCCGTTTGGCGGTCATTTCCAGAATCGCCTCCTGCATGGTGGCGCTTTCGCTCACCAGCGGCAGGTCGTCGTTCTGGGCCATCAGGTCGGCCACGCGTGCCAGGCGGCTACCCAGACCGCCACCAGGGTGGAAACCGGCAAAGTCTTCCTTACGGAACCCGCGCAGGGTCATCAGCGCAACAGCCAGCGCATCGCCCAGTGCCAGTGTGGCCGTGGTGCTGGTCGTCGGTGCCAGATTCAGCGGGCAGGCTTCCTCGGTAACACCCGTGCTCAGGCATACATCCGCCGCACGGCCCAGAACAGAATCCGCCTTGCCGACGATGCAGACCAGCGGCACGGAAAACCGTTTGCAGTGGGCAATCATGTCGCCCAGCTCTTTGGTACCGCCGGAATGGCTGATGGCGAGCACGGCATCATCCGCCGTGACCATACCCAGGTCACCGTGACTGGCTTCGCCCGGGTGAACAAAGTAGGCAGGCGTGCCGGTGCTGGCCATGGTGGCAGCAATTTTGGCCCCGATGTGACCGCTTTTGCCCATCCCCGTCACAATCACGCGGCCCTTGCCTGTGACCGACATCAACAGGCTGACCGCCCGTTCAAAGGCGCCGTCCAGTTGTGATGCCAATGCGTTCAACGCGGCGGCTTCTTTTTCCAGTACATCCCGACCGCTGGCGATAACGGCTTTGTCTTGCAGGGCAACCAAGGTAGTCATATCGTTTCTCCGACCCGTTTAGTGGGCAAAAATATCCGTTTCTTCCCAACCGGCCTCGTCCAGCAGGGCGCGGTGCGGCAGGTAGGCAAAGGCGGCCTCGGCCATATGCAAACGGCCAACCGCATTCAGACGCTCAATCAGGATTGTGCGCAGCTGGTGCAGGTACAGCACATCGCTGGCGGCGTATTTCTTCTGGTCCTCGCTCAGCGCAGGCGCTGCCCAGTACGAGGTCTGTTGCTGCTTATCCAAGTTCACACTCAGCAATTCGTTGCAAAGCTCCTTCAACCCGTGACGATCGGTGTAGGTCCGCACCAGTTTGCTGGCAATTTTGGTGCAGAATACCGGTGCCACGTCCACGCCTAGATGGTGATGGAGGATGGCAATGTCAAACCGCCCGAAGTGGAAAATCTTGGTGATGTTCTTATCGGCCAGCAGTTTTTTCAGATTCGGGGCCGACCAGTCGGTGCCGTCAAACTGCACCAGCCATGCATTCCCCTTGCCGTCACCAACCTGACAGACACACAAACGGTCGCGGCCAACCTTCAGGCCCAGCGTTTCGGTATCCACAGCAACGGCACCGTCAAAACTCAGGCCAGCGGGCAGGTCGTTCAAAGAAACATGAATCGTCGGTTCGGACATTTTTCCCTCGTACTTTATCGGCGCTCGGCGGCGTGTATAAACTTGCCCTACCATACGCCATTTTGATTTTTTGGGCAAAAAGAAAGCCCCGCAGATGCGGGGCTTTCGGGTCGATTGTCAGGCGTGCTGCATTTCCATCTGCGGGCTGCTGACGAACAGCAGGGCGCGACGGCGGGCACGCTCGGCACCGGTGTCATCCTGCGACAGGACCGCGAAGGCCTGCAGGATGGCGATGATGAGGCTGCGGTAGCTGGCGCGGGTTTCGGCGTCCGCCAGGGTCTTCTCGAACTTGCGGAAGGCCTTGGGGTCGAAATCGCTGACCTGCGTGTTGTCGCCGCCAACCACCAGGGTGGCGAAATCGAACAGCAGGCTGGCACGGCCACGTTCGCCGCCGACCTCCAGATGGATGACCGACTTGTTGCTCAGCGTCAGCGGCACCCACACGTAGTGGAGCTCGCGATTGGCCTCGTCCACGCCGGCGTACATCATCAGCGGCACGCGCGGGATACGGAACAGCGCTTCGACGTCGCTGGCGCGGATGTTCTCCGCCCCGACCGACTCGACACGGGCCAGCCAGCGGCTGACCAGCGAGGGCTTGAGGTCGTAACCGACCATCGTCAGCGCCTTGTCGATGAGCGACAGGAACTGCGGCAGGTCGGCCATCAGCTCGTCCGAGACCTTGCAGCTGCGCAGCGCGTTGCCGCGCATCTGCTCCATGGTCGCAGCCAGCACTTCGGCGTGCTGCGCGAAGATGGACAGGATCTGGGCCTGCGCCGCCTTGGCACTGGTCAGCGCCGCCACCGGGAAACCGGCGACCGCACGTTCCAGAATCAGGCGCATGCGCACGAACGGCTCGTCGAGGTAGGCCTCGGCCAGCGCCTCGAGGTTGAGGCTGACCTTGGCTTCGTCCGCCGAGTGCAGGCAGAAGCCGTGGCCGCGGAGCATGTAGCCTTCGTCCTCGAACACCATCAGGGACATGAAGCGCATGCCCATGACGTGGA
Source organism: Pseudomonadota bacterium (assembly GCA_016125375.1). Taxonomy (GTDB): domain Bacteria; phylum Pseudomonadota; class Alphaproteobacteria; order UBA1280; family RI-95; genus RI-95. The sequence continues at coordinate 93,275 of WGLU01000008.1, forward strand.
GTTCGATGATGAGGCCGGTCACTTCGGTGCCCGCCTCGTTCGGCAGGACCTTGAGCTGCAGCTGCGTCACCTGCACCACGGGCGAGGTGAGCATCACCTGCTCGAAGGCCTGAATGTCCGACAGCGACGCGAAGACCGGCAGGTCATTTGCGAACGCGCCCGGCTCCAGGCCGAATACCTGCTCCACCTGCTGCAGAAACACGGGCAGATGGCGCTTGAGGCCGCTGGAAAACGGCAAGTTTTGCATCGGTTGTCTCCCTTTCGGAAAACCTTGCGGTAAGGGTAAAATGTAGGAAACGGGAAAAGAAGAACATAAGGTTCCATTGGGTGGTTTAGCACAGTTACCCTAGGGGTGCAAGGGTTGTATACAACAAAAAAGAAAGGAGCCTTTGCAGGCTCCTTTCAGGGGTCGATTGACGTGCTAGAGCACTTCCATGTGGTTGCCCACAGTCAGGAAGAGCACCAGTGCGCGGCGGATGGCCTCGCACTTGTCCTTGCGCTTGGTCACCACCTCGATGGCGTTGACCAGGCGGCAGGCCCGTTCGTACACGAACGCCCGCTCCTCCACATTCAGGGTTGCCGCCAGTTCGCCTGCCAACTCGGGCAGGAAAACAGCGTCTTCCTTGGTACTGAAGGTGGCGAAGCGCAGGTCGATGTCCAGCCGCTCGTCGGAGACGATAACGTCAAAGCTGACCGTCGCCGTGACCGGGATACGGAACACGATGCCGACAATCCGCTGCTGGCGGGACGACGTCCGGTAGATCGGCTGGAAGAACGCGCTCGTACCCTTGAGCACATCATCCAGATTCTTGCCTTTGGGCGTGCTGCTCAGCAGCCCCACATCGTGGCGCCATCGGCCGGCATAGCTGAGGTCGGTCTTGCCGTGGTAGCGGTCGAGCATATACAGCCCGGCCTCCATGGCGCCGACCATCTGCGGCGAGAAGTCGTAGTCGTAGAAGTTGTCGAACTGCAGCGCGCGGATGATGCCTTTCCTGACCTTTTCCAGCTTGGCATCGCCCCCGGTGGGGAAGTTGCCCAGCGCCTGATACAGGAAAAGCTTCTGCTTGAAGCTGGCAGACGGCAGGTTGTTGACCGCCTCGTTCACCACACACTCGGCAGCGCCGAGCGATGACAGAACAAAGCCGGGACCGGCCAGAACCGTCTGGTTGCCAAAGAAGCGGATGTCCATCAGCGGCTCACCGTCGAGGATGAACGTGAAAGACGCGCCGGAGGCCAGATGCTTGTTCGGTCCGTTGCTGAACAGCGGTTTGATGCGATAGCTGAGCTTGCCGGGCATGCTGGTCTTGGCCAGAACGTTGACAACGTCCTGAAAATCTTCCAAGTCCTCCATGTCACGGGCAACATCCACCACATCTGCGGCAGGCACGTCAAAGACGGCGGCCAACAGATACAGGAACGGCTCCATGTCGCGAATGAATGCCGTCGAAAGCGGCGTGTTGTCTTGTGTCGACATAAGGGCGTTACCTCCAGAGAAAGAGGAACCATAAAAGAGATCGGGTGGGTGAAAAGTAGAAAGATACGTCCAGATAGACAGGGATTAACTGTATGGTATTTATGCCGCCCCTTCAAGCACATCGGCACGCGCATGCAAAAAAAAGAGGCACCGCATAAGCGGTGCCTCCTCGTTTGTGGGGTTAGTCGTTGTCGTCATCCGTCGGCTTGAGCACGTCGAAGCCCGGGATGCTGAGCGTCTGGGCGATCTGCCGACGCGCCGCTTCGGCCTTGGCGTCACCGTTGGTGAACGCACCGAAGCCCTGCACCATGTGCAGGATGACGTCGATCATCGTCGCGCGGCGTTCGGCCGACAAGCCTTCACGCTCGCCATGCAGCGCCATCAGCGCCGCACCGTTGACGAACGCGGCACTGCCGTGAACGTGGACCGAGAACTCCGGCGCCACCAGGCTGGCGTCGCCATCGAGCCCGAGGCCGATGAGGATGCTGCTGATCGCACGGCCGGCATCGTCGGTGAGCGACAGCTCCAGACCCAGACCGGCGACTTCGCCTTCCTTGGCGCGGATGGCCAGACGCAGACCGAACTTGCGCAGCGGCTCGATGATGGCCGCAACGTCCTTGCCGGTCAGGAACTTGCCCGCCGGCAGCGTCCGCAGGCGTGCCTGCAGGGTCGCTTCCAGGCCGGTGCCCTGCTTCAGGCCCATGGCGTCGTCGACGATGGAGAACAGCGCTTCGATGTTGTCCATGACCTTGCCGCTGATGGGATAGCCCATCGGGTCGACATAGCCGAGGTCGTTCAGCGCCTCGAGGCGCATCTTGTCCGCAGCCGAGCCCTTGGCAAAAGCCGGGGAGCGCAGCAGGTGGAACATGAACGCACGGACCGTTTCGGACAGGTTCTTGAGCTGGCCCATGGCACCGCTGTGGTACTCGGACTGGCTGTCGTCCTTGTCGTTCAGGCTGGTTCCCGGCGCGACCAGGTGCAGATCGTCGGTGGTGATGACCACGCGCGAGAAGATCTGGCGACCGATGCCCGGATCGGCGACGATGACGTCGACGATGAGCAGCGTAACCTGATTCTTGCCCTGCAGCTGCATCACCTGAGGCGTCAGCCCCAGCGCGATGACCGGGATGGCCTTGCCGTCGTCGGTCTGGATGTGGCGGCGAAAGATCGGCGCGGTGATGAGGGCGTTGTACACCGGCACCAGGTCGCGGTCGTCTTCCAGCTTGGCGATGGCCGCCGCAAGGGCGACTTCGTCACCGCCCAGCTCTTTGGTCAAGGCCGTCAGAAACGGCACCAGACGCGCCTTGAGGGCGGCCGCAATCGGGGTACGGGGGGTATCGTTGTCGTTGGACATAGGGTATGTCCTCCATGCAGAATGGAAAGAGAAAAAAGGGGGAAAAGAGAAAAGGAAAGATGCACCAAACAATAGGTGATACGCACACTGTAAAAGAGCCGCCCAGCCATTGCAAGCGAATAGCGTTTTTAGCGCTTGACACTGCCCGCCCGTCACCGTATAAACACTTCTGCTTTGAGCCCAGGTGGCGGAATTGGTAGACGCGCTAGCTTCAGGTGCTAGTTCTCGCAAGGGAGTGGAAGTTCGAGTCTTCTCTTGGGCACCAAAGCAAAACACCCCCGCAAGGGGGTTTTTTTGTGCCCTTCATTAAACATCCGACCAGACAAAAAAAATCCTCTCAGCCAGCAAGCTTTTCCGCCATATCCCCTGTCTTACCCATTGTGCGTGGTTTCTTTTGCGGACAACGTCCCTAAGTTAAATAAAAGGCCAACTTTGGATAAAAACAAAAGGATCTGACCTATGTACCTGGCAAGAACTTTGGGCACTGCCTGCCTGTGTGCGCTTATCAGCGTGAACACCGTATGGGCAGAGGACCAACACGCAGCCCCTCACTGGGGGTACGACGGCGCAGGCGCTCCCGTTTACTGGGGTGACCTGGATGAAAGTTTCAAAACATGCACAACCGGTAATGTACAGTCACCCGTTGATATACGGCCAAACAGCGAACAGGCAAACCTGTCACCGTTGACTTTGAACTACAAAACCACAGGCATGCATATTCTCAATAACGGCCACACCGTCCAGCTGAACTATGACAAGGGCAGCACCATGCAGGTCGGGAATGATGTGTACGACCTCGTACAGCTGCACTTCCACACCCCCAGCGAAAACCTGATTGACGGCAAGCGCTTTCCGATGGAGATGCACCTCGTCCACAAACGCGGTGACGGTACACTGGGCGTACTGGGTGTTATGATTCAGGAAGGACGGGCAAACACAACAGCCACCCGCATCTGGGACAACATGCCCATGCAGCAACAGGCCGAAACCACCATCCCCGGGAGCGATTTTAACGTCCTTGACCTCATTCCCGGCGACCTGCACTACTACGGCTTTATGGGGTCGTTAACAACACCGCCCTGCACTGAAGGTGTGCACTGGCATGTGCTGCAGACGCCCATTACCTTCTCGGCCGAGCAGATCGAGCAGTTCCGCAAGGCCTTTGCCATGAATGCCCGGCCGCCCCAGCACCTGAACGGACGCCCTGTAGCAACCGACTAGGGTAAAGGGCCAAGAAAAAGCGGGCACCCTGTGCCCGCTTTTTATGCGCTGGCCGCGTGTTTCTGGTATTCCTGCCACAATCGGTAAAAGGCCCCGCGCTGGGCCAGCAGGTCATTCATACTGCCCTGCTCCAACACTTTGCCGTCAGCCATAAAATAGATTTCGTCAAACATATGCAGCAGGTGCAGACGGTGAATGGATGACACCACACACATATCCGGAAACGCCGCGAACAGGTTTTCGTAGATCTTAGCCTCGGTCAGGGCATCCACACTGCTGGTGGGCTCGTCCAGCAGCAGGAGCGAACTGTCCTTGGCCGCAAACACACCGCGCGCCAGCGCAAGACGCTGTTTCTGCCCGCCGGAAAGGTTGACGCCCTTCTCGCGGATATCCGTCTCCACCCCCTTGGGCAGGTCGGCAGCAACGGTATCAAAGCAGGCAATGCGCATGGCTTCGGCACGTTCTGTGTCCGTATGGGGCAGGCCGACGGTGATGTTGTAGGCAATTGTGTTTTCGAAAATCTCCGGTTCCTGCGGCACCAAAGTTGAGATGCCCATGAGCGGCAGGGCGCTGTCGAACGCAACCCCGTCCACAGTCAGTTTTGCCGTCTCGCTTTCGTACAGCCCCCGCAGGATGGACATCAGCGTGCTCTTGCCCGCACCACTGTGGCCCACAAGGGCAATTTTACGTCCACGTTGAAGGAGCATGGTCACATCCTGCAACTGGTGTTCCCGCTGTTCCTTGTCCGCATACCGGAAGTTGATGTGACTGACCGTCGCCTGTTGCCAGTCGCGCAGCGTGGGCAGGTCCTGCGCACGGGTTTTATCCAGCGCCTGCCATGCCTGCAAAATGGGTTGTACGGCTTGCAGGTCGGTGTGGCCGCGCATCAGGTTCATGTACGCCATGGCGAAGGACGTGAGCGCGTAGTTAAGCTGCTTCATGTACTGGAACAGCGCCACAACCGTACCGGCCATGACCAGCCCGTGACTGTCCACGCTGTACCAGATGTAACCGACAAGCGCGCAGACCTCGATAAGCGTAATAAACACCCACAGGCTGAACCATTTAATCTCGTTAAGCACATTTGCCTTATCGAACGGACCAAACAGGCTAAGCAGGCGCGTCACCAGCTCGTTATGGGTCAGCTGCTCCAGACGTAAAGTAATCACGGTGGAGATGTTGCCCATGTAGTCGTAAAAGGCGGAGGAAAAGAGGTGCTCGCGTTCGTTTTCCGCATCGTAATAGGTCACCAGCTTGCGGTCGAACAGCGCCATAACGCTGAACACCACCACTGCTGACAGCAGGACGGGAACCCCCACCACAGGCGCAATCAGCAACATGGCAACCACGGCGCCTGCAAAGCGGAATCCGATTTCCAGATACCAGAACTGGCTGCTGGAAAAATCGTACAGGGCGCGCGCGCCTTTGTTGATGCGGTTGATGATACTGCCGGAATGGTGGTCCTGATGCCACTGGAGCGGCAGGTCGGTCACTTTGGCATACAACTCGTCATAAAAGCGGCGGCGTATCTGGAAGGCGGTGCGGTTTTCGATAACGCGTGCCGGACCATGGAACGCCCAGAACCCCATCATCAGCAGGCCATAGATGGCCATCCAGTACAGGGCATCCATCAACATGGTCGGGCCGCCCTGTTGCAGGGTGTTCACGGTCTCGCCCACGACCCACGGCTGCCATAACACAAATGTGTTTGCCGTTAAAAATGCCAGATAGGTACCCACCACATAAGGGCGGCGGCGGCCAGCGAAGTGCCAGACGGCCTGAAACATATAAAGCGCGTGAATGCGGGAGAACTTTTCCATCAACGCCTACTCCGGCAAAAAGCCGCCTGCCTGCATATTCCACAGGCGGGCATAAAGGCCACGGGGCTTTCTCAACAGCTCCTCATGGGTGCCATCTTCAATCACATCGCCATCCTCGAACACCAGAATACGGTCCATGTTGGCGATGGTGGACAGACGGTGCGCAATCACCAGCACGGTGCGCCCGGCCATGGCCTGTGCCATGGCGTTCTGGATGTATTTCTCGGATTCGGAATCCAGCGCGCTTGTCGCCTCGTCCAGCACCAGCACGGGGGCACTTTTGAGCATGGCACGGGCAATGGCAATACGCTGACGCTGCCCGCCGGAGAGTTTAATACCCCGCTCGCCGACTAGCGCGTCATATCCTTCGGGAATCAGGCGGATGAACTCGTCGCAGAACGTCTGACGGGCAACCTCTTCTACCTCGTCATCGGTCGCGTCCACGCGCCCGTAGCGGATGTTTTCTTTCAGCGACCGGTGGAACAGCATCGGGTCCTGCGGAATGGTGGAAATGCTTTCACGCAGACTTTCCTGCGTGACGCCGGCAATGTCCTGTCCGTCAATTTCAATCGCCCCGCCGTCCAGATCGTACAGGCGCAGCAGCAGATTGACGAACGTGCTTTTACCCGCACCTGAAGGACCAACAAGCCCGACCTTCTGTCCGGCCGGAATCGTCAGGTTAAGGTTCTTGAACACGGGGGTGCCGTCCCGATAGCAGAACGTCACGTCGCTAAAGACAATCTCGCCTTTGGTCACGGCCAGTTCTTTGGCACCGGGAGCATCGGTTACCGCGTGGGGACGTGTCAGCAGGTCAATGCCCTCGTTCGCTGTGCCCACCTGTTCGGCAATCTCCAGAAAGCGGGTGCTGAGCCCCTTGACCGATTCCGACAGCAACATCCCCAGTGTCATCACCATGGCAAAGTCACCGGCACCGATGGTCCCCGCCTGCCACAGTTGCAAGGCCATCACCACCAGCGCCACCATCAACACCAGCGAGGCGGCTTCCTGCAGAATACGGATATATTCCATGATGATGTACACCCTCTGGGCGGTATGCACCTCCTGGTTCAGGTAGCGGGCCAGATAGTCGCGCTCGTAGTTCGCGCGGGAAAATGCCCGGATGTTGGCCATGTTGGTCACGGCGTCCACAATTTTGCCCGTCAGGGTACTGCGGGCGCGGGCGTAGGCCTCCACATCCCGGCGAGTGTAGGTAGACAGGATGTAGGATGCCACCACATAAACAACCGACCAGCCAAATAGCATCAGCGTGAGCGTACCGTCCACATGGGACAGGAAAAAGAGCGCCATGCCGAGGCGGATCATCATCGGCATCAGGTCAAAGGAAAAGACCATGATGATGTCGCCGACCTTGGTGGCAACCTCGTTGATTTTATGGGCCAGCGACCCGGCAAAGTTGCCCAGAAAGTATCCGTGTGCGTGCTGCTGCATATAGGCGAACAGTTCGTCGCGCATATGGGCGCGCATGGGCGGGCGGGCATACATGAAAAAGATGCCTTCCAACCGCTTGCAGGCGATGTTGGCGGCAGAGATACCCACAAATATCCAGAGCGGCGTTGCAAAGTGGGCGAGCATTCCCTCCAGCCCCGTTACCGTACCGGCAGGCATGCTGGCCGCGGCGTCCATAATACCCTTGATGGCATAGGGCACGGACATCGCCGTAACCGCGGACAAAATGCCGAACAACCACGTAACAGCAAAGGCGCGCCAGTGGCGACGCGACAGGAAGTACCAGATAAAGGGCAACAGCCTGTCCGGTAGTGTGCGCACCTGTGGTGCGGCGATACTCTGCCAGGACTTGCGCTTTGCTGATGGGGCGGTGGCCAGTTCTGCTGACATGAATTACTCCGGCAAAAAGCCGCCGGCCTGCATATTCCACAGGCGGGCATAAAGGCCGTTACGCTTGAGCAGTTCTTCGTGACTGCCGTCTTCGACAATGCGGCCTTGGTCAAACACAAGGATGCGGTCCATATTGGCGATGGTCGACAGACGGTGCGCAATCACCAGCACTGTGCGCTCTTTCATCAAATCGTCCAGACTCTGCTGGATGTACCGTTCGGACTCGGAATCCAGCGACGATGTGGCCTCGTCCAGAACCAGAATCGGCGCGTCTTTGACCATGGCGCGGGCAATGGCGATGCGCTGGCGCTGACCGCCGGAGAGCTTGACCCCCCGTTCGCCCACCAGCGCGTCATAGCCTTCCGGCACGTCCTGAATAAAGTCGTGGCAGTAGGCACGGCGGCTGGCTTCCAGCACCTCTTCATCCGTGGCATCCTCGCGCCCGTAGCGAATATTTTCTTTCAGGGTACGGTGGAACAGCATCGGGTCCTGCGGAATCATGGCAATATTGGCACGCAGACTGTCCTGCCGGACATGGGCGATGTCCTGCCCGTCAATTTCAATCGCGCCGCCATTCAGGTCATGCAGGCGCAGCAGCAAGTTGACGAAGGTGCTCTTGCCCGCGCCACTATGCCCCACCAGCCCGATTTTCTGCCCACCTTCAATGGTGACGTTCAACCCGTCAAACACGGCAACACCGGCTTTGTGGGCAAAAGTCACATCTTTAAAAACAACGCGGCCGTTGGGCACTTTCAGAGCAGGCGCTGCGGGCACATCCACAATCTCGTGCGGACGGATGATGATGCTCACCCCATCGTTGATGTTGCCCACGTATTCAAAAAACTCCAAAAAGCGGCGGCTCAGACCCCGTGCGTCATTCACCAGCGTGGTACACAGGCCGAACACGACCACGAACGCCCCCATGGAGATCTCGCCCGCGGCCCACAGGCGCATGGCGTACATCACCATCCCCACCAGCAAGGACGCAGCCGCAAGGAACTGGAACCAGCGCATGATTTCCATAAACCAGAAGGTCTTGCGGGCTTTCATCACCTCCATTTGCAGGTAGTCCTTGAGGTACTCCCGCTCATAACGGCGGCGGCTGAACAGTTTGATGTTCATGATGTTGGTCACCGCATCGACAACCTTGCCGCTGACTAGACTGCGCGCCGCGGCAAAATCGCTGGCCAGAACCCGGCAGCGGCGCGCCAGCAGGAACGATACCGCCACATAGACCATCGTCCACATGGCCAGCACGGCGGCCAGCTCCGTATGGGCTTTGAACAGCAGGTACATGGATACGCTAAAGCTGACTGTCACAGGCCAAAAGTCGAACATCACCGTCCACAGGGCGTGGTTCACACTGGTGGCGACCTCGGTAATACGGTTGGCCAGCGACCCGGCAAACTGCCCCATAAAATAGCGGTGGGAGTGGTGTTGCAGATACGCAAACAGCCCCTCGCGCGTGCGGGCACGCAGGGCGGGGCCGATAATCACCAGAATACTGCCGCTGGTCCGCGAGCAGAGGATGAGCATCAGGTTGAGCAGGGCAAAGTGCACCAGCGGCGACCACATCACATCCAGCACGTTGGCAGAGGTGATAGTGCCTTCAACAGCGCGCATACTGTCAACCAGACGGCCAACCGTTGCCGACATCAGCACAGGTGCTGCGGCCTGACCGGCTTCCAACAAAATCATCACCGATAGACCAAGCCAGTAATACCGGATAAAATACAAACTGAACTTGAGCGGCTGGTTCGGCAATGGCGGCGCATCGGCGGCGCGCACCGAAACAGGCGCGGCACCTGCCGCAACGGAAACCGGGTTTTCAAGAACGTCGGACATGGTTTTCCCCCGTGCAGGCAAGAGTTGAAATAAGCGGCGAAGGCGACCAGTCAAGAAACGGCGTGTGCATGATTCGTGACGTGTCCCATATGCTAATAGGCTTTGCGGCCCACGGCAAGCGCGAGGATGGACAAAAAATGCTCAAACAGGCACGTATAATTGCTCTGGCTCCCTATGACACGCCCCTGACACAGGACGACTGTGTCCTCCTGCGGGCCAGCCTGATTGAAAATGACGTCAACCTGCCGCAACACGCCCTGGAAAACCTGCACCGCCGCGTCCTGACGGCCTGCCGTCTGCACGGTGACGCCGCAGCCGATGCCTACCTTGGCATCCGCAGTCACTTCCGCACCATTTTCGTCCCCGAACATGTGGACCGCGCCCTGAACAGTTATATCGACCTGTGCGAGGGTACTTTTACTCTGGAAGAGGTTGTCCGCGGAGCGGATATTCGTCTGCTGGCACCGTTGTTCACCTGCGGCATTACGGGTATGGGGCTGGCCCACCACTTGCTGCGCCACCCGGACGAACGGGTGCTGGGCAGCATCTTCGGCGACCTGCACGGACGAATTTACTGGGGTAACTTTACCAGCCAGGAACGGCTGGATGCCCGGACCTGCCTGAGCGCCTTCCCGACCTGCGAAGTGGTTACGGAACTCAAACAGGCGCTGGAGGCACGCAACCGTTCCTATGAGCTGAAATATCTGCTGGAGAGCATTCTCCAGCCGCAGCAAAGCGGGGCGACAGTCACCCCCCTATTTGTATGTCCGGTGCCAGATAAAGCAGAATAACACCCAACACCACGCGGTAGAGGACAAAGGGCCAAAAGCCCGTCTTGCCGATAAGCTTCATCAACCCATGTATGGCCAGCATCGCCGCAAGGAATGAAATAGCCGCGCCGGAGAGCAAATCCCACAGCGCTGTATGCCAGTTGATCTCGGCATGGAACATATCACCGGCCGAAGCACCGCCTACCAATACAATCACCGGAATTGCCATCAGCATGGAAAAGTAGGCCGATGTATCGCGGCTCAGACCCAGCAGCCGCCCCGCCGTCATGGTAATGCCCGAGCGCGAGGTGCCCGGAATCACCGCCAGCGCCTGCAACACACCAAACATCAACACGTGTTTGAGGCCGAACTTGGCAACCGGCACATCCGCACCCTCTGTCCGGCGGTCAGCCAGCCCCAGCAACAGACCAAAAATAAGCGACGTCAGGCCCAGCACAACAAAACTGCGACCCTGTGTTTCCACAAAGTCCTTCAGCAGGAGCCCGGCAATCCCTACAGGGATGGTAGCGACGGCCAGCAATTGTAACAGTCGGGCGTCTTCGGTCTTAAAACGGCCACGCACATGGTCCAGCGCCCCCAGAATCATCCGCCACGTATCGGCACGGAAGTACCACATCACCGCACCCAGCGTCCCCAGATGCACGGCGATATCGAACACAATCCCCTGATCCGGCCAACCGGTCAGCAAAGGAACCAGCACCAAGTGGGCGCTGGAGGAAACAGGCAGGAACTCGGTAATCCCCTGAACAACGCCGAGGGTGACGATTTCGAGCAAGGTCATGTGCAATGCACCTTATTGTTACGCTAAGGGCAGAGTTTACTGCACCGCCGCGACGGCTGCCATAAAAAAACGCCACCCCCATAACCGGGGGTGGCTGTATCGCTTACAGGGTGGGCTCACCCTTTTTGTCGGCTTTGATTTGCTGGCCGCTGCGCAGCACTTTGCCGTTCTTCCAGTCGTCCCAGTCGCCCGGGTTGACCGTCAGCCAGCGCACCGAGGTGGCGCCGTAGGTCATCCGCACTTCGACGAAGCGCTCGGAATAGCCGTCGTAGGTTTCCACCCACACGTAGACCTTGTCCACGAAGGCGGTCTGGCCGGCGGGAATCAGATCCTGCGGTTTGTTGGTCGCCTGCTTGAGGCAGCCGGTGATGTCCTGGGTGGCGCCGTCCTTCTTCAGGGCGTCAATGTCCAGACCGGTGACGTCGCCGGAGTAGCGGCTCTTGGTGCGGCTCACGCCGTTGTCGATGTAGCTGATGTCCACGTACCAGGCGCTGCTGTAGCGCAGCTTGGCCTTGGCGGCCACACCGACAGGTACGTATTCACAGACGGTCCGGTTCGGGCCGACGCCGTCGAGGTACATCTCCTGACAGGCCGAAAGCAGGAGCATGGCCGGCAAGAGCGCGAGAATGGCAAGGCGTTTGAACATGATGAGAATCCCTTCCAGGGGCAAAACGGGAAATAAAAGGTGGAGTCCCGGCAAACTTATGCTGTTGTATACAAAAAATCAAGCCCCAAGAGCGCTGGTTTTTACCCGGACAGGAAGGTATGCTCAGCACCATGACCAACGCACTGCGCTCAGACATTATCACCCATGGCCGTACCCTCGGCTTTGACGTGGTGCGCATCACACGACCGCAGGATTTTTCCGCCCGTTTAAAGGAATGGCTGGCGCAAGGGTATCACGGCAGTATGGACTGGATGGCCCGTGATCCTGATGTGCGCGGCAACCCTTTGGCCATGTGGCCGGAAGTCAAATCCGTCATCTCTGTCGGTTACAACTATGGTCCGGACAGTGATCCGATGGAAAAGCTGAAGGACAAAACCCGCGGCAATATTTCCGTCTACGCGCAAGGTGACGACTACCACGACATCATCAAGAAAAAGCTAAAAGCCTATGGCAACTGGCTGGCCCGAACCTATGGCACCCAGCTCAAGGTATTTGTGGATACCGCACCGGTGATGGAAAAACCCTTTGCACAGGCCGCAGGCATCGGCTGGCAGGGCAAGCACACCAATCTGGTCAGCAAGGATTATGGCTCGTGGCTGTTTCTCGGCACCATCTACCTGACAATGGAAATTGAACCGGATAGCCCTGAGGTTGACCACTGCGGCAGTTGCCGCCGCTGCCTGGACGTGTGCCCCACACAGGCATTCCCCCAACCCTATGTGCTGGATGCGCGAAAATGCATTTCCTACCTGACCATCGAGCACAAGGACGCCATTCCGGAAGAGCTGCGACCCAAACTCGGTAACCGCATCTACGGCTGCGACGACTGCCTGTCCGTCTGTCCATGGAACAAGTTTGCCCAGCAGACGCAGGAGCTTGCCTTTGCCCCGCGCGAATCCCTCCGTGGCCCCGAACTGGCCGCTCTTGCCCTGCTGGACGACGCTGCCTTCCGCGAAACCTTCCGCAAGTCACCCATCAAACGCATCGGCCGCAACCGTTTTGTACGCAACGTCCTTTACGCTATCGGCAACAGCGGCGACGCCACGCTGGCCCCCATTGCAGGCGGGCTTGTCACCGATCCGGACCCGGTGGTTGCCGACGCCGCCAGATGGGCCCTTAACCGCTTGAAATAGCGTTTTTCCACTCCCACATTATAACCATCAAGCCATCTTGGCTCCCGTTTCCCATCTTCCTCTCTCCAATGGAGCGCACTATGCAAACCATCCGTAAAGTCTTGGGCTTCGTGCTCAAGTCCCTGTGGCGTCTGCTGTTGGTGGTCGGCATCATTGCCGCCATCGCCTACGTCGGCTACACCCTCTGGGACAACCGTCCGCGTGACTATGCGGAGCCCGAAATCAAGGGCAATGCCTTCGTCACCTGCCCGGCCAATGCGACCGATCTCGAACTGCGCGCCGGCTACAAGGTGCCCGTGGTCGAGAACCATCAGATCGTCGTCCAGTACCGTCTGCTCTACCGCGACGGGAATGGCGAGAACTGCATTCGCATCGTCGACCAGGCGACCTTCGAGAAGAAGGTCGGACACTAACCTCCCAAGCGTGGGGCAGCCTTTATGGCTGCCCCTTTTTTGTGTACACTGGCGCGGCAGATAAAAACGATATACAAGGGACCCCGCCATGCTGGTTTTACTTTCTCCCTCCAAACGTCTGGATGAAAAACCCACACTGCCGGACATGACACCAACCCAGCCCGCCCTGCTGGACAAAGCAACCGCCCTCGCCGGTATCATGAAGAAAAAGACCGCCGCCGACCTGAAAAAGCTCATGGGTGTGAGCGATGCCATCGCCACCCTCAACGTGCAGCGGTTCAAGGACTTCAAAACGCCGTTCACGCCGCAGAATGCGCTGCCTGCGCTTTTTCTGTTCAAGGGTGATGTGTACGACAACATGGATGTGCACACCTACAAAAAACCCGAGCTGGATTTTGCGCAGAAGCATGTGCGCATCCTGTCCGGCCTATACGGTGTGCTGCGCCCGATGGATTTGATGCAACCCTACCGTCTGGAAATGGGAACCACTCTGGAGACAAAAACCGCCAAGAACCTCTACGGCTACTGGGGCGATGCCATCACCGAACACCTGAATGCCGACCTGAATGCCAGCGGCGATGACACCGTTATCAACCTCGCCTCGACAGAGTACTTCTCTGCCGTCAAACCCACCCACCTGAACGGGCGGCTGCTCACCCTGCATTTCAAGCAGAACAAGGGTGGCAGCCTCAAAACCATTGGCCTGATGGCCAAACGTGCCCGCGGTATGATGTGCAACTACATCATCAAACACCACATCACCGACCCGGAAAAGCTGAAAGGGTTTACCGGTGGTGGGTATGTTTTCCGTCCGGAGCTGTCCGAAGCCGACAGCTGGGTTTTTACCCTGAATATGAAGTAGCAAAAAAGCCCCCGCTGGTGCGGGGGCTTTTCGTTTATCAGCCGACGTAAGGGTCGGTCACAACCAGCCGGCCATCGGCCGGACGGTACATGATGTTGGCTGTCTGGGTATCCAGACCAAGAGATTTGGCATCCCTCAGGGCACGCACCTGTGCCACAACCTGCCGGATTTCCCTGATGGTCGCACTGTCAGGCTTTTTGTAGCCAAACAGCATCTGGCTGAGGGACCACTGCGCGTTGAACAAATCTTCGCTACGGGTCGACTTGATGCTGACCAGCGGCTCCATCAATGTCAGATGGAAGCCCTTTGCCACATCGATCGTCCGGTGCAGGTAGATGCGCGGGTAATGCGGATTATCCGCATGTTCCATGGCCAGCCGCACGAAATGCGGGTAGCCCCTGTCGGTACGGGTGAGTTTGCACACCACGCCGTCAACCAGATACACATCACTGAAGGCACCGCTGTCCAGATAGATACCGCCCTGAGCCTCAAGCGCCTGCCGAAGGGCAAGGAACGACGGCTCGTGCAGCGTCAAATGGACCAGTTGGTTGTATATATCCCGCGCTTTGGCGGGCAGTTCGGGTGACTGGAGCAAACTTTCCCCGCGCAGGCGCGCAAGGGCGTCCTGCTCCTGCAGGTGAAAGTACAGCGCTTCGCGCATGATGCACTCCATGAAAGGCAAACGGGAAGAGAAGATAACCATGTTATCCGTTAGCAGAAATGGCGCCATACGGGCGCCATTTCAAGGGTAATTGACTGTTTTATGCGGCAAAGTCGCGGACTGTTTTCTCATCCGCCGGACCCACCACCGACAGGCTGGGCGTGCCACCTAACATCCGGCCCGCAGCACGTAGGAGGTCGGCCTTGCTCAGGCTGTCGAGCTTTTTCAACACCTCGGTAACCGGAACGTGGCGGCCGTACAGCATCTGGTCGCGGGCAATCCGCCCCATGCGGCTGTCGGTCGATTCCATCGACATCATCAGGCTTGATTTCAACTGAGCGCGGGCACGCGCCACGCTTTCATCGGTCAGGTCCTTGGTGCCCGTCAGCAGGGTCTCGCGCAGGACGGGTAGCATCTCGCTCAGGCGCTCGGGCGCTGTGCCTGCATAAACACCAAACAGCCCTGTGTCGTAGCTGTTGGAAAGGTAACTGAACACACTGTAGGCAAGGCCGCGCTTCTCCCGCACTTCCTGGAACAGCGGGCTGGCCATACCGCCACCCATCAACATGGTCCACACGTGCGCGGCATAATAATCGGGGTCAAGGTAGGATACCCCTTCATAGGCCAGCGCCACGTGTACCTGCTCCAGCGGGCGGTGTTCGGTATGTACACCACCGGCATAACGGGCGGGCGCCATGCGGGTGACCTCACCTTTTGGCAGTTTGCCAAAGTGACGGGCCACCATTTCTACCAGCTTGACGTGGTCCACATTACCGGCAGCGGAAACAATCATGTTCGACGCGCTGTAGTGGGTGCCCATGTAGGTTTGCAAATCGCTTTTACGCAAGGCTTTGACGGTATCCACAGTCCCCAGGATAGAGCGCCCGATAGCTTGGGACGGGTAACAGACCTCCTGCAGGTGTTCAAACACCACATCGTCCGGCGTGTCCTTCATTTCGCCGATTTCCTGCAAAATTACATCCCGCTCGCGGGTGATTTCCTCCTCCGGGAAGGTGCTGTTCAGCAGAATGTCCCCCAGCATATCCACGGCCAGCGGCAAATCATCCTTCAGGACCTTGATGTAATAGGTCGTCATCTCGCGGCCGGTAGCGGCGTTCATGTGGCCGCCCACGTCCTCGATTTCCGCCGCAATGGCCAGTGCGTCACGGCGGTGGGTTCCCTTAAAGGCCATATGCTCCAAAAAGTGGGATACGCCATTATTACGCGCATCCTCGGCACGGGCACCCGTACGCACATACACACCCACCGAGGCGGTTTCCACCGCGGGCATCACCTCGCTGACAATCAGCAGGCCGTTATCGAGTCTGGTTTCCTGATACATTATTTTCCGCTATATCCGGCAGGGGGTTGGTATCGCAGCCGCGGGAACAGGCGCCCCATAAAAGAGAACAGGCTGTGGTCATTCATATACAGGGCGTACTGAACGTAATCCCTGTCTGCCGACAGGTGACGCTCTTCGGTCCGTGCCCGCATAAAATACACAAAATTAACCAAAAGCAAAGCAAGACAGAACTTTACCGTCGCTGCCCAGCCCATATGCGGCACAAACGGTACCGACACCAGCCACCAGCTCAGGTTTTTGCTGACGTAGGCCGGGTGTTTAGTCAGACGGTACGGCCCGTTGGTAATAATGCCCCGGTGTGTCAGATTGGAGAAGCGTAACCCGAAGATAACCGTCGCCCACGCATACATCACCACACAGAACAGGATGAGTATGCCCCAGATCATATACTGCGGGGTTCCTTCTGCCAGCCATACGTCCCATCTAAAGCCACCGCCCTGATAGGTTAGGTACGAGGTGTTAAATCCGCTCCAGATCGGTGGGTAGCACATCAGCGCCACACCCCAGCCGAGGAAGGTCGGCTCGGTCGAACGGATGTGACTGTCCAGCAGGCGGAAGGTCATCATGTACCCGAGTGCGCCGAATACCACGTCCACCATGTAAATGGCGGCAACCAACAAAGGCTGCTTCTGGGCAAAGGTAGCCTGTACCCAGTCAAAGTTGACAACCAGCAGATAGCGCAGGCTGCCGTCGAGCGTAAAGACCACCATCAACGGCAGAAAGAAGCCTTTTACCAGCCAGCCCAGCACATGTTGCCGGATGATCTTGCCCTGCGCCAGCCGCGGGCGGCCCAGCACCCACATGCCCAGTTGCCAGTAGGCGTCGTAGGGGTTGGTCATACGGCTATCCACAAAAGCGATGTACGGCACAGCCAACGCCAGCGGGTATATCCCGTAGGCGAGGATAAGCATGTAAAACTTGCTGTAATACGGCGTGTTGTACTCCCCCAAAGCCCAGTAAAAGAACGCGGGTACAGCCAATGTGGCCGCAAGACCGATTGTTTTGACCATCGTCCGCTTCAGACTCCAGCGGGCAGGACGGTCCCAGTCCAGCCCTGTGCTGGGGCGGCGCCATGTTTTGAGGAAAATGGCTTCCAGTAGCACAATCGGTACGATGACCGAGCCGATAAGCAGGCAGAACCCCCGCAACAGTTGCGCATCGTCCGCAATCGCATAGCCGGCGTCACTCATCGTCACGCCGTTGGTGCGTAGCCAGAACATCATCGCCACGCCGCACAATGCCCCGACAAGCGTTATCCAGACGCTGGTGGCGGATTTGGGCGGTTGTTTGGGGTTCATGCCGTTTTCCGTTTTTTGTCTGTCATGTAGGTCTTCAAAGCTGGCAGCCCTTTGGGCAGTTGGCCATATACCTCGTCCTTGTGCATCAGGTCGGCCATATGGGGTGGCAGTTCGGGCACTTCGGCAGTTGCCTCTTTTACCGCGTCCGGGAACTTGGCCGGGTGCGCCGTTGCCAGCACCACAACGGGGCGGTTCTCCGGCCTGCGCCATGCGGCGTACACCCCAACGGCCGTGTGGGGGTCAATCAGGCGTCCCTGTTCGGCAAAACAGGCGGCAATCGCACTGCGTGTTTGTACCTCACCCACGGCCACGGCATCAAAATCCATACGAATGGCGGCCATTTCATCCTCGCTCAAGGCAGGCAGGGCACCGTCTTCGGCAAAAGCTGCCATCAGGCTTTTGAGGTGCCCCGCATCCCGCCCCGTCACATCGAACAGCAGCCGTTCAAAGTTACTGGCAACTTGAATATCCATGCTCGGGCTTTGGGTCGGGGTTACAAACTTGCGCGAGTAGTCCCCGCTTTTAAGGAAGCGCGCCAGAATATCGTTGCGGTTGGTGGCAATAATCAGCTTATCGAACGGCAGGCCGCATTTTTTGGCCACATAGCCCGCAAACACATCGCCAAAGTTGCCCGTCGGCACGCTAAAGCTGATGGCAGGCCGCAATTTCTCCGGCAGGCGTGACCATGCGTAGGCGTAATAGACAATCTGTGGCAGCAGCCGTGCCCAGCTGATGGAGTTGACTGCCGTCAGGCCCATTTTTTTGCGGAAGGCCGCATCGTTAAAAGCTGCCTTGACCATGTCCTGACAGTCGTCGAACGTGCCCTCCACCGCGACGGGAAAAACATTCACCGCCCCCGTGGTCGTCATTTGCCGCTGTTGGACGGGGCTGACACGCCCTTTGGGAAAAAGGATGAAAATATCCAGCTGGCCGCGCCCTTTAAGGCCCTCGATTGCTGCCGAGCCTGTATCGCCGGAGGTTGCCCCCAGCACAGTCGCCTGTTGCCCGCGGCGGGCAAGGGCAACATCCAGCATCAGGCCGAGCATCTGCAAGGCTACATCCTTAAAAGCCAGTGTGGGGCCGTGGTACAGCTCCAGCAGCCACATGCCGGCTTCCAGCTTGCTCAGTGGCGTCACGTCGGCGCTATTGAACGTTTTGGCCGCTCGGGCTATGAGCTTTTGCAGCTCCTTGCGGGTCAGAAAATCCCCGACGAACGGCTCCATGACCAGCAGGGCGATTTCCTGCCACGACATCTCCGGCAGGCGGGCCAGCACGTCGGCGGTAAAAATATGTGGCCAAGCCGTCGGTACGTACAGGCCACCGTCCGGTGCAAGGCCGTCAAGCAACGCTGTTTCAAAGCTGACCGGGCCATGCCCGCGGGTGCTGATATATTCCATCCCACAAGTTTACGGCACAGCCGCGCGCCGCCCAAGCACTTAAGATGATGATTTGCCTCTGCCGCATAAACAGGGGTAAGATGGCGCGTCTTTTAGGCGACACTTTTCTTCCTTTTCTGCGCTCTCCTCACATCAGGAGGCGGAAATGCTACGCGTTCTGTCCTGGAACCTCTACCACTACAACAAAAAGCTCGGCACGGCAGTCAAAGCCGTCAAGCGTCTCAAACCCGACGTGGTGTGCCTCCAAGAGGTGCATCCGGATGCCTTCCCGATGCTCGAAGCACTGGACGGCTACACCCTCCACAAAGCGCGGGATTTTCACGAGGACCATAACGGCATCCTCACTGAGCAGTCGTATCTGGTCATTCTCTCGCGCCTGCCCGTAAGCCGCCACCATGTGGTCAACCACGGCGAGGCGCCAAGCGACTCCATCGTCGGCTGGCTGACCAAGTGGGTCGAGTGCGTGGAAAGCCAGTCCGTCACCGTCCAGACGGACGAAGGACCGGTCACAGTGGTCAACTGCCACCTTTCCTGTGCTGTCAGCATGAAGCACCGTCAGGTCGAAATGGCCGAGGTCATGGCCGGGCACGTGGGCGATTCGCAAAACCCTGTCGTTCTCTGCGGCGACTTCAATACGCTGGGCCGTCCGTGGACCAACCTGATTGCCGGCTGGGTGTTCGGCATCCGCTGGGCGGAACTGTTCGTCAATGAACAGGACCTCTTCGATGCCTTCTGCGCCCGCCACGGATTTGTACAGCTGTTCCAGCATGTGCTTACCCATCCGCTGACGTTCGGCAATCTGGACCACATCCTGATCACGGCCAAGAACCTCCGCTGCGACTACCGTCGCATCGGCAGGCAACGCTACGGCAGCGACCACCGCATGCTGGTGGCCGACCTGACGCCGTTTTAACGAGAAAACCCGGTACTGTTTGTACCGGGTTTTGTTTTTTAGGTCAGCATGTGGGTGACCGCATCAATAAACAGTTTGTGGTGCAGCCCTTCGCGCATGTGCAGGAACTGTGCAGGTGTGAACATCTTGGCCCCCGTCGACTCCAGGCTGTGCCGCAGTTCCTGCGGGTTGAGCAATGGTGCCGTATAGAACACCTGATAGCTCTCCGGGAAGGGGTAATAATACTTTTCCGGCCTATCACCGTGGCAGACCATGTGATGGTAGCCTACCAGTGTCAGGTCGCCGACCTCGGCACCCGTTTCTTCAAATATCTCCCGCCGAGCGGCCTCCTCAGGCGTCTCGCCTCTCTCGATATGGCCACCGGGGATGGACCAGCCGCGCCCGTCGATATGGGCCAACAGAATCTGTCCATCAGCAATCGCGATGACAAAGGCAGTGGTAATGAGTGGTACTTCCGGCAGCGTGTCACTACGCATGGTCGTGATGGTGTTGGGCTTGGGCAGCCACTCCACATCCGTACGGACGACCGTTTGTTCCATATCCATGTCTTTCCCTCCAAAAGCGTGACCCCGCCGAAGCGGGGCCAGGTTTCTTAGTGGTGACCGCCGTTCGGCAGCAGGTAGACGAACAGGTACAGACCAATCCATACTACGTCCACAAAGTGCCAGTACCAGGCGGTTGCTTCAAAGTAGAAGTGTTCCTTGGCGGAGAAGTCACCTTGCGACAGGCGCAGATGCAGTACCATCAACATGATGGAACCCACAAATACGTGGAAGCCGTGGAAACCTGTCAGCATGTAGAAGGTCGAGCCATACACGCCGTCATGCAAAGCAAAAGAGGCGTGATGGTATTCGTACATCTGGCAGGACAAGAAGATGACACCCAGCAGATAGGTCAGGAAAATCATCTTGCGGGTACGGGAACGGTTACCTTCCTGCATGGCGTGGTGCGCCCATGTTACTGTCACACCAGAGGTGAGCAGCAGCAGGGTGTTGACCGTCGGCAGGTGCAGGGTCAGGGTTTCAATGTTTTCCGGCGGCCAAACGTTCATGCCGCTCAGGTAAAAGAAGGCGGCGAAGAAGGCGGCAAAGAACATCACTTCGGAGGCGATAAAGAACACCATACCGTAGCGGTTGGCCAGATCCAGCACAACCGGCACGCTGCCTTCTTTAAAGCCGCGGTGACGGGCTTCGTGCACCAGCAGGCGCCACCACTGGAACACGCAGAAAGCCAGCAGGGTGAAGCCCATGGCCATAATCAGGTGCGCGATGGAGGCCGACATGCCAAAGTCAGTCGGGTGCAGGGTGAACAGGAACCCGAAAGCCATGATACCGCCGCCGATGCAGCTCAGCGGTGCCCAGATGCTGGGGGCCGGGATAAAAAAGTCGTGGTCGTGATGATGTGCCATTGGTATGCCCTCTTACTCGGCTTGTTCGTACATCGGCAGTTTTTTGCCGCTGTAGCTGATCGGGTAGTCAGCGTTGAACTTTTTGAAAAATTCGGCGTGCGTACCGTTGGTTACCGTTAACCCGTGCATCACGCAAAAGAAGTACGTCACCGCCACACCGATAACAACGGCTGTCGCCTTCATCAGCAGGTGGAAGGTTTGGTTGTACTCGGCCAGCAGGGCCGCTTTGTCGTAGTGCAGCTTAGGCTCTGCAGCAGATTTTTTAGCCGTTGTTTTGGTCGTTGCCACGGTTAATGTCCCCTTAAGTAGAGTATACGCGTCACAAATGCTGAAGCCACCAACAGTGCAATAAGCACCGACAGCACCATCAGCAGGTGACGGTTGGCCGAACGTGTCTCGTCAACACGCTCGGCCGCCGTCTTGGTGCCTTTCTGGGTCTCGTTACGGACGGACGACATGTGCGCCCAGCTCCTTACTTGACCACAGGGATTTTTTCAAAGTTATGCTCAGGCGGCGGGCTGGAAACCTGCCACTCAAGCGTATGGCCGCCCCACGGGTTGCTGCCGGCAAGCTTGCCGTGCTTGGCAGACCAGAAGGCGTTGATAATCAGCAGAATCTGTGTTGCGCCCAGGCCAAAGGCACCGATGGAGCACAGCAGGTTCAGGTCGCTGAATACCGGGTTATAGTCCGGAATACGGCGCGGCATGCCCATCAGCCCGAGGAAGTGCATCGGGAAGAAGGTCACGTTCATGAAGATGAACGTCAGCCAGAAGTGGACGCTGCCCATTTTTTCGCTCATCAGGCGGCCGAACATTTTCGGGAACCAGTAGTACACGCCAGCCATGATGCTCAGGAACGAACCGGCAAAGAATACGTAGTGAATGTGTGCCACAACGTAGTAGGTGTCGTGAATCTGGTAGTCAACCGGTGCGGCAGCGCAAACGATGCCGGACAGACCACCAATTGTGAACAGGCCCACAAAAGCGATGGCGAATTTCATGGAGGTGGTGAACTCGAGCACACCTTCCCACATGGTTGCCAGCCAGTTGAATACCTTGATACCTGTCGGTACACCAATCAGGAAGGTCATGGCCATGAACATCATCTGTGCACGGGGATCCATACCCACGGTGAACATGTGGTGCGCCCAGACCAGGCAACCCAGCACGGCGATACCGATAATCGCCCACACCATGGTGATGTAGCCAAACAGCGGCTTGCGGGAGAAGGTGGCAATCACCTCGGAAATAATCCCGAAGCCCGGCAGAATCATAATGTACACGGCAGGGTGCGAGTAGAACCAGAAGATGTGCTGGTACAGCACAGGGTCACCGCCACCGGCCATGTTAAAGAAGGAGGTACCGAAGTTACGGTCGGTCAGCAGCATGGTCACGGCACCGGCCAGTACAGGCGTTGCAATCAGCTGCAACCAGGCAGTTACCAGCATGGACCAGACGAACAACGGCATTTTGAACAGGGTCATGCCAGGCGCGCGCATGTTCAGGGTGGTCACGATAAAGTTAATCGATCCCAGAATAGAGCTGGCACCAGCCAGGTGGATACCCAAAATCCACATATCCATCCCCGGGCCCGGCGAGTAGGCAGCCGATGTCAGCGGGGGGTAGGAGGTCCAGCCGGCACCCGGTGCGCCGCCCGGTACAAAGAACGACAGCAGCATCAGCAGGCCGGAGAACGGCAGAATCCAGAACGACCAGTTGTTCAGGCGCGGGAAGGCCATATCCGGGGAACCGATCATGATGGGCACAAAGAAGTTACCCAGGCCGATAAATGCCGGAATAATGGCAAAGAAAATCATGAACGTGGCATGCATCGCCGTCATCTGGTTGAAAAACTCGCCAGAGAAACTGAAGGTGAACGGGCCAACGCTGAACGGGTGGTTCAGCAGCTGGTAACCGGCTTCAGCCAGTTCAGCGCGGATGAACATCGCAAACAGACCGCCGATGATGAAAAAGTTCAGCGCCGTCAGCAGGTACATCTTGCCGATGTCTTTATGGTTGGTCGTGGTCAGATAGTACATGAACCCTTTTTTGGAGGGTGCATGGTCATGGTGACCGTGATTATCGGAGATTGCTTCTGCACTCATGATGTTCTCACACCTGTAGATATGATTTGAAAAAACCGTTTACGTTATAGCACTTCTTTTTGTGGTGATAAACCACTTTCACGCCGACTCACCCTTCGTACCTGAACATGGTGTACTGGAAGGTGATGGTATGAATCCCTTTAGGCAGGTCCGGCTTGATAATAAAGCTGACCGGCAGGTTGACGGCCTCCCCCGCGGGGTAGGTATGGGCGTCAAAACAAAAACATTGTTCAAGATCAATATATTGCAGCACATCAACCACGTCATCGTCGCCTTGTCCCAACGCCTGGTGGACGGCAATACCTTCGATGGCCTTATCCGATGTGTTGCGGGCTGTGTAGGCGACCAGCGTCGGCTCGCCCAAGTGGAGTTTCAATGCGACGGTCTGGGGGGCAAATTCAAGCGGAAAATCTCGGTTCACAGTCCCCATAAAACGGACTGTAACCGTCCGGTCGGATATTGCCACCGGCGCACCGGAAGGTGCACGGCGCAAATCAGTCCCCACCTGCGCAATCGGAATCCCGATAGCCTGACAAAACGATTTGTACAAAGGTACAAAAGCGTATGCCAGCCCCAGCATGGCCAGCACAAGAACCGTTAGAATCACGCCAAGTCTGCTGTTACTGCGCTTTGCCATCGGGCCACCTCACAGGAATGTATCGGCCACCATGGCGGCAAACAACAGCGCCAGATAGCTCAACGAAAACTTGAATGCGTCCATGGCCAGCTCTGTGCCTTGGGTGCGCATCAAACGGACGCATTTGTAGAGCCAGACCAACCCCAGCACCACAGCACTGCAAAAGTAAATCGGCCCGAACGACGGGTGCAGCAAGGTCATCCACAAGGTCACAGGAATCAGCAACAACATGTAATAGACAATCTGGATTTTGGTCTCGGTCTCGCCTTTGACCACGGGCAACATCGGTACACCTGCCTTGGTATAGTCTGTGTTTTTACGCAGCGCCAGCGCCCAGAAGTGCGGCGGCGTCCACAGGAAAATGATGGAGAACATCACCCACGGCACCCAGTCCGCTACGTTGTTCTGTACAGCCGCCCAACCCACCAGCGGCGGGAAGGCACCGGCAGCGCCCCCGATAACAATGTTCTGCACCGTCCGGCGTTTCAGCACAAAGGTGTACACCAGTACATAGAACAAATACCCGCTTAACGCCATGGCAGCGGTCCACAGGTTGACCATCAAGGCCAGATAGGCCGTTGAAACAACCCCGAGCGCAATGCCGTAAAACAAGACAAAACCGGGCTTCATGCGGCCCCCCGGCAGTGGCCGGTTGCGTGTGCGCATCATCACCGCGTCAATATCGCGGTCGTACCACATATTTACGGCGTTGGCGCCACCCGCCGACAGGGCCAACCCCAGACAGGTATGGGCAATCAGTTGCCAGCTCAGCAAGTCCATATTGCCGTTGGTCGCCACCAGCATGGCGCACAGGCAGGTAATCACCAGCAGTACAATGATGCGCGGCTTGGTCAGCATGACCAAATCACGCCAGAACGCCCGCATTCTGGCGCGGGCGCGAGGTGTCTTACGCGTCTGCTCCGTCATGCTCAATGCCATGGAATACCTTTGGTGGACAGCTCTTTGGGCCCCATGTGGATCTTAGCGATACCTATCAATGTCATGGTATAAACCAGCATCCCCCAGGCGAGGTGGGTTACGCTCAGGATCTGATAGTAATCTGGATAGTTCTCAAAGCTGTAAAGCACAGCCACGCCAAAAGCAACCTGCCCCAGAACGAACATATGCACCAGACGGGCGGATTTGCGCACCTGCGGGTCCTCGCGTTTGGCAACAATCATCAACACAATGGTCCAGATGAACGTTGTCAGCGCCAGATAACGGTGCTTCATATGTAACAACTGCTGGAAGTCGCCCTTCGGCATCCAGCTGCCCTGACAGCTGAACAAACCGCCGCAGCTGCCCCCGGCATGGGCGGAAGAAACCATCGCCCCCATAATCATGGTGCAATAGACCAACAACAGCATAATGTAGAAGGCTTTTTTGGCGCGTGCATTAACCTCGATACCGCGGCTGATCGGACGGCGGGAAGCCGTCATCATCAACCAGCTTACGGCAGAGAGCACCAGCACCGCATTACCCAAGTGCAGGGCCACGGTCCAGTGCAAATTGCTCATTTTAATTGTCAAACCACCCACAAGAACCTGCGAAATCAGGAACAACAAGGCAATGCCGGCCACCTTCCACAGGCGCGGGTGGACTTTACGCAGGAACAACGACCAGATAAACGCCGCCAGAATCATCAGCCCCGTAATTTTGGCCAGCAGGCGGTGGCCCCACTCAAAGGCAACCTGCCACCACATATACGTATGGCCCTGGGAGATATAACCACCTTCCGGCGCAGGGAACGGAATCAGCTGCCCGTAGCAGAACGGCCAGTCGGGGCAAGACATGCCGGAGTCGGTCACACGGGTCGCGGAACCGACAACGATAAGAATAAAGGTAATGAGGGTGGTCAGTACTGCCCACCCTCTAAAAGCCACAAGGCGTTTGTCCGGAAAATCCGTCATCCTAAAAGCGCCGCCCGGTTACAGGGTCGTACCCATGACGGTGGCGATTTCAGCTGCCGGCATTGGCTGCAGGCCGCTTTCAACACGGCGTGTGTTCACCCATTTAACCCAGTCGGCCTTATCCAGTACTTTGACGTTGAAGAACATCTCACCGTGGGCGCCGCCGCACAGTTCGGCACACTGGCCGATGTAGTCGCCGGGGCGCTCGGCGTTAAACCAGACGTGGTTCACACGGCCTGGAATAGCATCCACCTTTACGCCCATGGACGGTACAAAGAAGGCGTGCAGCACATCAACAGCGGTCACATCCATCTTGATATTGGCACCAACCGGCACAACCAGATCCTTGACGTAGCGCTCTACGCCGGCGGAGGACAACTCGGCATGGGGCTTGTCAGCCTCAGCACCGGTAATGCCCAGATCCGGGTAGCGGAAATCCCAGTTGAACTGGTAGGCAATGGCCTCAACGGTCATACCCTTCTCAGGCATGCGTTTGAGGTAAAACAGGGCTTCGTAAGCCTTCCAGGTAATTGCCAGACAGATAATCACCGGAATAATGGTCCAGACGATTTCCAGCGGTGTGTTGTGAGAGAACTTTTTAGCCTTTTCAACGCCACGCTTGCTGCTGCGGCGGAAACGGAAGATGGCATACAGCAGCACACCTTCAACCAGCAGACCAATCACAACCGTGATCCAGAAAATAAAGTCATAGGTTTCTGCAATCGTGGTGGCGACGGAGCTGTTCGGTGTCTGGAAGCCCAGCGGGTGGGCCAGACCGTCGAATTTCATTTCTGTGGCAATGGCAACTTGGGTAGCAGCCAGCATCAGCGCGGCCACAAGGCTAACGAATCGGGTGATCATGGTCTCTTTCTCTCTCCAGCGAAATCAGGGCGGAAAAAATGTTAGCGTAACCATAATCCATTCATGGACGATATGCCAGCCCATTTTCAAAGCAAAAAACCGGATAGTAATCTTACCCTTGGCGCGGGCGGTTCCGATGCGTATGATTGGGTGAGTTTTTACCCCGCCACAAGAACCGGAACACCATGAAAAACGACCCGCACGCCCTGTTTTTGACCCATTTGAATCTGAGCGCCACCCAGTTGGGCGGCCTTGTGAGCGATGCCCTGCACGGCGCCGACGACGGCGAGCTTTTCCTGGAATCCCGCCAGAGCGAACTGCTGGTGTTGGAAGACGGGCGTGTCAAAACATCTACCTACGCGAACGATCAGGGTTTTGGCCTGCGCCGCGTCGTCGGCGAGTTTGCCGGGCTCGTACACGGCAACCAGATGACGCCCTTTGCCCTTAAGGCCGCCGCCAAAGACCTGCGCGCCGTAGCCGAAGCCGACCGCAAGCATTTCTACACACCTGACCTGCCCGCCATCAAGGGGCTTTACCCGGCCCACAATCCACTGGGCGACCATGCACTGGGCGATAAAATTGCTCTGCTCTCGCAAATTGATGCCTATGTCCGCAAACAAAGCCCCGACGTCAAGCAGGTCATCGTATCCCTGCGGGGCGAGCACCAGAACGTGATGATTATCCGTGCGGACGGCCAATTACTGACCGACGTGCGCCCGCTGGTGCGCATGGATGTACAGGTGATTCTGGAAAAGAACGGCAAGCGTGAGAGCGGCCATAACGGTTTTGGCAGCCGCGTCGACTATAAAGATATGTTCACCCCTACCCGCTGGCAGGCTGCTGCGGACGAGGCGCTGCGCATGGCCGGCGTCATGCTGGATGCCAAGCCCGCCCCTGCGGGCGAAATGCCTGTCATCATGAGTGCCGGATGGTCCGGCGTGCTGCTGCACGAGGCTGTAGGCCACGGATTGGAGGGTGACTTCAACCGTAAAGGCACATCTGCGTTTGCAGGTCTGCTGGGCCAGCAGGTTGCCGCCAAAGGCGTCACCGTCGTCGATGACGGCTCGCTTGCCAACCGCCGCGGCTCTGTGACCATTGATGACGAAGGCACGCCCGGCCAATATACAGTTCTGATAGAGGACGGCATCCTGCGCGGCTACATGCAGGACCGCCTGAATGCCCGCCTGATGGGCATGGCGCCCACCGGCAACGGCCGCCGCGAATCCTATGCCCATGAACCCCTGCCCCGCATGACCAACACGTACATGCTCGGCGGGAATGACACACCCGAGGATATTATCAAGGACACCAAATACGGCCTGTATGCCAAAACCTTTGGCGGCGGACAGGTGGACATCACCTCCGGCAGTTACGTTTTCAACGTGTCAGAGGCCTATCTGGTGGAAGACGGCAAAATCACAGCCCCTGTTAAAGGTGCCTCGCTTATCGGCAACGGGCCGGAATCCCTTAAATATGTAGACCGCATCGGCAACGATATGTCCCTCGACCCCGGCATCGGCACCTGTGGCAAGTCCGGTCAGGGTGTGCCTGTGGGCGTGGGCCAGCCAACACTGCGTTTGTCTGCGGGTGTAACTGTTGGCGGCACCGGCCAATAAAAATGCACGCCAAAGGTTGACGCAGCGCGGCGGGTCGCCTATATCTCCCTCTAAGTTTGTTTGTGAAGGGATGTTCTGATGTTGAAAGTTCTGTTGACCGCCTGCCTGACCCTGTCTGCAATTGCAGCACAGGCTGAAGATGGCACCACCGTGGTTACCACCACGCCGCGCACGGTTACCTACAGCACCACCACCAGCACCTACACATCTCTGCCCAATGGTGGTTTCCACAGCCGCAAGACTTTCGAAGAGCGTGCCAACAGCAGCACCCAGACCGTCACCACGTCGTCCAAGAGCACCTTTACCCGTGGCCGCGGCCGCCTGAACTGTAACGCCAACGGTTGTTTCCGCCGCACCGGCGCCTATGTTGTTGCCCCGTCCAACAGCTCCTACCGCGACACCTTTTCCGGTACCCTGCGCCCGAACAACCTGACCAGCAACCCGGGCGTAAGCACTGTTCGCCTGCAACCGGTTACCTTGCAGGTCTTCAACCGCTAACGATTTAAGATTTCTCCACAAAAAAGGGACGCTTGCGCGTCCCTTTCCTTTTTCGCTTGATGGGGTCAGTCCGCGTCTTCGAGGCCAGCAGCAAAGGCATCCAGCGCGGCACGTTCCTGCTTATAGGCCACCAGCCATTCGCGGTAGTACTGCAAGTACACGACCGCCAGCCGTTCTGCGGCAGCCATCTGGTCCTTTCGGCCACCATTGATGGCGCGGTAAAGCGCTTCCACCACCATTTTCAGGCGGTCACGGGCAGCGGTGGCGATTTCGGTCTGCTGTTCGACCAGCCGGTACTGGCGAGCGAAACCCTTGGTCAGGTCAGCCGTCAGCTCGTCCGCATCCATCAGCGCATTGGTCTGCGCATCCAGCACGGAGATTTTCTTGGCTTCGCCGCCTTTGGCGGTCAGCGCCCAATCCAGCAGTTCCTTGGCGGTTTCCAGCGCCAGACGGTCCAGCACGGTGGTATCGTCGGCATCCAGCGCATCAATGCAGGCAATGCGCAGACGCTCTTCCTGCTCGTTGGTCAGGATTTGCGGCTTGCTCACAAAAGCGAGCACCTGCCGCAGCGTGTTGAGGGTGGTCATGGAGAATATCCCTGAAGTTCGGGAGAGGAAAAAGGTCCAAAAAAGCTTTACGGCGCCAGTGTATACAAACCTTGGTGGCCCGGCAAGCTCCTCAGGCCATATGGTCAAAAAAACGGGCACAGGCAGCACATACGGCCGTGTCCACCCGCAGAATGTGGGGGCCCAACCCAGTGGCCGTGACTTTTTTATGGCCGCTCAAGAAAGCCTTCTCCGCGGGTGAAAATCCGCCCTCCGGCCCCACCAGCACACCATCTCCGGCTCTTGGGGTACCCACCCACTTACCGCCCGTGCTTTCATCGCACCAGAAAACATGTCCGGCGGCAGCATCGGCGGCCTTTTGTACCGGTATGACAGGCAACAGCTGTGGCACACTCAAGCGTTCACTCTGCTCGGCTGCCTCTACCAGCAGGGCCTCTACCCGCTCCGTATTGATTTTGTCCGCTACACAAAAGTCGGTTTTAACAGGCTGGATGTGGGTAACACCAAATTCTGTCGCCTGACGAAACACCCGGTCCATCGCATCCTTTTTGGTCATGGCAATATACAGCCACACATCGCAGGCAGGCGGTTGCGAGCGGATTTGCTCACGCAGCAAAAGGTTTTTCGCATCATCGTCCTGTAGGGTGGCGGCAACAAGGCCGTCGCGGCCATTGAACAAAGATATCACATCCCCCTCTTTAAAACGCAAAACGCGGCTGATTCGCCGTGCAAGGGCCTTGTCGGGATGAATCACCGTACCTACCTCTAGCGCGCCGCCGTAAAAGAGTTGTTTCAATGACTTGCTTTGTTTATGTTTTATGTTCATAAGGGGCCCGGACATGAAATTGATGACGCTGTTGCAAAAGGTAAAAGAAATTTCCTTCGCCGACAAGGTGCAGGCTGCAAAAGACGCAGTCCTCACACCTGCGGTCATGGACGTTTTGTACATGTTGCGCCTTAACCGCCCGGCAACGGCGCTCCTGATGGTCTGGCCGATGCTCTGGGGCTTTTACTCACCCGCCCATACCCACTGGGGACTGATGCCCCTCGTCGTGCTGATGGCCGTGACCATGCGCAGCGCTAGCTGCCTGTATATCGACCTTTACAACCCCGCCATCGAGGGCGAGAGCGACTGTAAGAACGCCCGCGCGCCTGTCCTCGCTTTTCTGGTGCTTATGCTGGCCCTCAGCTTCCTGCTGGCATGGATAAATGGTCCGATTGTGATGTTCCTGGCCATTTGCTGGTTCATCATGGTGGCTGCCTACCCCTACCTGCACCAACTCACATGGTACCCGCAAGCCTTTGCCGGGGTCATTTTTGGCGGCTGGTCCTGCCTGATGGGTCAGGGTGCCTCCGGCGGCCTGTCGGTTGAGCTGGTATTCCTGTTTCTGGCCGGCAGCTTCTGGGTTGCAGCGGTCGAGACCCTCAAGGCCGACATCAAACGCTCTCAGGACGCCGAAAAAGGTGTCAAATCCGTCGCCCTTGTCATGGGCACATGGCGGATTCCGTTTATGAGCAGCTGCCTCATCGCCACGTTAGTTCTGCTGGTGCTCACGGGTATTGTCATCAGCGCGGGCGGGCTGTTTTATGCAGCATTGATGGCTGCGCAGATGCTGCTGGGTACGGCGTATTACGGCATTCATCTGAACGAACACGCCGCCGCGCGGGCAACCTATGGCCGTACGGCATTGGCAGGTGCCTTGGTGGTTCTGGCATTTATGCTTTCCTGAAGGTTGCCCGCCCTGCCGCCAATGCCTATACTGGCCGGATAAGAATCCCGAGGAGATGCGCCTTATTATGACACCTCATACCGATGCACTCGTGCGCGCCCTGTCGCAAGATAGTATCTACGCCGACGGCAAAACCCTGCCTGTCGAGCATATCGAGACCCACATCTCCCACGTTTTTCTGCGCGGTGACTGGGCCTACAAGCTCAAAAAACCGGTCAATTTCGGCTTTCTGGATTTTTCCACACTCGATGCCCGCAAACACTTCTGCGAAAAAGAGCTCGCCGCCAATGCCCGCTACGCACCTGAAATCTATGACAGTGTTGTGCCACTGACCTTCGACGGCACGGCCTACCATCTGGGTGGTAAGGGCGAGGTTGTGGACTATGTGGTGAAAATGAAAAAATTTGACCCTACTACCGTTTTTGATGCACTGCTGGCCAAAGGCAAACTGGACGAGCACATGCTCAGTGACCTGACCGACCGCGTGGTGCAGTTCCATGTTGGCGAACCGGTTGTCAAAGGCTTCTGGGCTTATGATGATGTACGCACCTTTGCGCTGGATAACGTCACCGTGCTGGAAGCAAACCCCGACATCATCCACGCCTCCGACGCCGCACGCCTGCGCGCCCTGACCGAGCAGGCCCTGCAAACCGTCAAACCGTTGATAGAACAGCGCCAAAAGACCCACGTCAAGGCGACGCACGGCGATCTTCACCTGCGCAACATCTGCCTGCTGGACGACGTGGCCATTCCCTTCGACGGTATTGAGTTCAATGACCACTTTGTGAATAACGACGTGTACGCCGACATCGCTTTCCTGATTATGGATCTCATCCAGCGCGGGCACGAGGATCTGGCAACAGCCGTCCTGAACCGCTACCTCAAACGCGGGGATGACTTTGCAGGCCTGCCCCTGCTGAATTTGTACCTCAGCTACCGTGCCGGGGTCCGTGCCAAAGTCGCCTGCCTGCAACACGGCGGCGCCAGCGAGAACGAAAAACCCCGCCTCGCCGAAGAGGCCCGTAGCTATACAGCGGCGGCGACCCGCTTCCTGAACGGCCCCAGACAGAAGCGCCTGATTGCCATCGGCGGCCTGTCCGGCAGCGGCAAAAGCACATTGGGCAAGGAAATCGCGCATCATATCGGCGCCATTCACATTCGCTCCGATGCCGTGCGTAAGCACATCTTCGGCACACCGGTCTGGGAACGTGCCCCGCAGGAGGCCTATAGCGCGGAGATGACTGAAAAAACTTACAACGGCTTGCTAGAGCGCGCCGAACTGGCACTTGCCACCGGCCGGCCGGTTATCATCGACGCCGTCAGCGCCCGTGAAAGCGAACGCGATGCGTTGGAGAAATTCGCCCAGACCCACGGCCTTTCGTTCACCGGCATCTGGTGCCAGCTCCCGGCAGAGGAAGCCCGCAAACGCATTGCCGCGCGCCGGGGGGATATCTCCGACGCCACCGTCGACGTGTACGAAAAACAGATGCTTTATGATACAGGCCGCATCAACTGGCACCGTCTGGATACGCAGAACGGCATCCAGTCGGTTACTGACAAGGCCCTGAACATCCTCAAACTGACAGGACAACCCAGCTGATGACCGCCGTAACTCCGCTTGAACGTGCTAAAACCCTGCTGCTTGCCGCGCAAAAGTACGGTGCCACCCATGCCGAGACCCTTTATGCCGGTGGCCGCGGCACAAGCCTGTCGTTCCTGAACGGCAAAATGGACGCGTTTGATGTGGCGGATGAAAGTGCCATCGGCCTGCGTGTGCTGATTGGCCGCAGACAAGCCGTTGCCGTAACCAGCGACCTTTCCGACACGGCACTCAACATTCTGGCGGAGCGCGTCTGCGCCATGGCGAAAGCCGCACCGGAAGATCCTTACGTCACCATCGCCGACCCCGATGCCTTTGCCCGTAACCACATGGAGCTTGCCCGCAAACTCGAGCTGGAAGACACCGCAACCGCAACAGCCGAAGAACTGAAAACATGGGCTGCGGAACTGGAAGCCGCCACACTCAACACCAAGGGCATCAGCAAATCAGGCGGTGCCGACGCCAGCTACGGAACAGGAACCATTCTGCTCTTGACCTCCAGCGGCTTTGAAGGAGGCTATGGCCGCACCAGCTATGGCCTTTCCATTACAGCCCTGGCCGGCAGCGGTACCAGCATGGTCCGTGACTATGCGTATGCCAGCGCCCGCCATAAAGCCGACCTGCGCCCTGTTGCGGAAGTCGCGGCCGAGGCTGCAAGCCGTACCGTTGCCAAAGCGGGCGCCAAGCCGATGGCACTGGGCGCCGTCCCTGTTGTTTTTGACCGCCGCATCGCCAGCAGCCTGCTGGGGCATTTTGCTGGTGCCATCAATGGTGAGAGCGTTGCCCGCGGCACCAGCTTTCTGCGCGAAAAGCTGATGCAGCAAGTTTTCCCCAAAGGTGTGCGCATCACCGATAACCCGCTGATGGTCCGCGGTCTTGCCAGCCGCCCGTTTGACGCCGAGGGTCTGCCAACAGCAGAGCTTGAGCTGGTTGCCGACGGCATCCTGCAAAGCTGGATACTGGATTTGACCAGTGCCCATCGTCTGGGCCTTAAGTCCACAGGCAGTGCCGCACGCGGCACAGGCAGCCTGCCCGGCCCCAGCCCCACAAACCTGCTACTGCACGCCGGCAAACAAACCCCGGACGCCCTTATCGGCAGCATTGAAAAGGGTCTCCTCGTCACCGGCCTGATGGGCCACGGCGTGAATGGCATAACCGGTGACTACTCCCGCGGTGCGGAAGGTTTTTACATCGAAAACGGCCAGATAAAACAACCCTTACAAGAGATAACCATCGCCGGAAATCTGGTCGATATGTTCGCCAATATCACTCCGGCGAATGACATTGTGTTCGACCGCGCAACCGTAACCCCCACCCTGCGGGTGGACGGGATGACCGTTGCCGGACGGTAGACGCTCTTGCCCTGACCTGCGGCCTGTGATAGAAATAGCGCGTTTCCAATCGGCTTACAGCCTTGCTGTTTCCTGCCTCCTGCATTTTATGCACCATCGAACGCGAGTGCAGTTATGGACATTCACATCCCCTTCGACGGCGGCGCCCTGACGGCGCTGGCCGGTTATATTGCCGCCCTGGTGGTGGCTTTGCTCTATACGACCATCGGCGTCATCCTCGACCGCGACCCCAAGTCCGGCC
This sequence comes from Pseudomonadota bacterium, assembly GCA_016125375.1. Taxonomy (GTDB): domain Bacteria; phylum Pseudomonadota; class Alphaproteobacteria; order UBA1280; family RI-95; genus RI-95. The sequence goes on from WGLU01000008.1 coordinate 127,648, forward strand.
TCTTCTACGGCCCCACAGCGGCCGGTGCGGTCGTCTGGGGTATCGTCGTCGGCCTGGCGCTGGGTGGCGGGTTCTGGATTCCTGTCGTAGCCGGCAGCCTGATGATCCTCTGGTGGATACTGGCCATCGGGCTGTTCGACAAACTGCCCGAAAAAGCCAACGACGCCATTTCCAGCATCTGGATGCTGGGCATTGCCCTGCCGAGTGCGCCGTTTCTGGCTGCGCCGTTCATCACGGCCATTGCTCTCGGCCTCATCACGGCCCTGCTGGGCTGGCTGCTCTAACAATCGACAAAGCCCCGCACATCCGTGCGGGGCTTTTATCGTGGGAGGATATACCCTTTTTCGCCTTAACCGACCTTGGCTGCGGTTGCGGCTTTTTCTTCTTCCAGCAGTTTCAGCGCGCGGATCATGCGGGTCATGCCGATACCACCGCCAAAGCGGGGGAAGAACTCCAGACTCAGGAACTCTTCCAGTTCGGCTTCCACACGGTCCTTGCCGAAGCGTCCGTACAGGATGTCAGCGTACATACCGCCGCTAATGGTGTGGAACAGGTCGCGCATTTCTTCCGGGTTGCAGCTGCGCTCGGCGGAGCCGATGGTTTCTACACCGTACATCAGCACGTCGATTTTGCGGGCGACGTCGCCGTCTTTGCGCATATTCCAGAACGGGCTGGTGCTGTAGGGGAAATGGGTCAGCAGGAAGGCTTTGCCCATGTCCGCGCCGATTTTGGCTTCGGTCTTGGAGCAGATGTCGGTCACGCCGTACTTGGTTGCCATGTCCTGCCAGCGGCCGTTCGGAATGTGGCCTGCGGTACCAAAACCCAGATGTTCCAGCAGTTCTTCTTCCATTTTGCGCATTTCGGTCATGTCGCCGTGGCTTTCGAACTCGAACATCGGGAAAATCAGGTCGTGACGGCCCGGCTGGGGATTCGGCTCGTTGCGGTAGCTGGTGGTCACGGTAAACACGCCCGGCAGCTCGGGATTTTTCAGCAGTTCATGCTCCAGCCACATCTGGCCGGTCTGGGGCAGCGGCCATACCTGACCTGCATAATCAAAACCCGCGATGGTGCGCGGGTCTTCACAGGCGGCGAGAATGCTCAAACGGTTTTGGACGTGCACCTCAACAAAACCTTTGGCCAAAAAAAACTCCCGGAGACGGGAGACGGCGTTGTGAAAATCACGGGGGGCGATCATTGGGATGTTAGGGATGTTTTTTGTGGTCATGGGACACTCTCCTGAAAGTGTTAGGGGTTTATAACTTTCAGGTACCCAGAATACGTTTGCCGCGGTGCAAAAAACAATCTAGTAAATATTTTTTTTATCCTGTAGGGTTAAACTTTATTGCTCCGAAAATGTTCGGAGCTTTTTTGTGCCGTCACTTCTTCTGCTTGCGGGTGTAAAACCCCTGCTCCGGCAGCTCAGGCGGCGCTTCTTTGCCCTGCATATCGCGGAAACTGGTTGGGGGTGTGGGGGTTTCAAGCACGTTGGGTGTGGTGCCAAAACTGCCGCCCCAGCGACGGCGTTCCGGCTGCTTGCCCATGGCCTTGGCTTTGAGGTATGCCCATTCGTAGCGGAAGCTCTTGCGCAGGTATTTCTCGTGCTGCCAGGCAAGGCGCAGGTAGTGGAGAACCACCCCGAAAATCAGTACCTGCCAGACGGCGATACCATCATAACTGAACGCCAGTACCGCCCGGGCACCTGTCCATATCGTATCGAAGAGCGCTTCCATATCCGCAAGGTAGGATTATGTCGTTCTTTTGGCAAGCCTAAAGGCTACCAGACAGGCAGCGAAAAAATAGCCTGTTCCATCAGCGCGAGATCGCCCTCGCGCTTGAAGCGGTGATCTGCATCCTTGACCAGTTCCACTTTTACGTCGGCACCGCCAAGTTTTTCTGCCACATCAGTGGAAAAATGCCAGGGCACCACGTCATCCGCCATACCGTGGAGCAGCCGCGCCGGGCAGGTAACCGCCGCCAGCTTGTCGCCTTCCAGCAACATGTGCCGGCGCCCCTCGTCCACAAGGGTGTAACCGATCTGCCAGATTTCGCCCTCATCGGCGGGTTCCACACGCACACCGCTGGTTTGCCAGTCCTGCTTCTCTTCGTCACTCAGCGGGTCCCAGTACAGGCGCTCGGTAAAGTCGCAGGCGTTGGCTACCGTAACAATACCCCTCACCTTATCCGGCAGCGCATGGGCCAGCAGCAACGCCACCCAAGCGCCGGTAGACGAGCCGACAACCACAACCGGACGGTCGATATGGGCCACTACGTCCTTGGCTGCCTGCAATGCCTGGCCGATGGTAAAATCTACAAACTCGCCATCTGACGCGCCGTGGCATGGATAGTCGAACCGCACGGCCCCCAGCCCCAGCCTTGCTGCCAGCGCCATGCCATGGATGCACTTGGAGCTTTCCATCCCCGAATGCAGACCGTGCAGGAACATCAAAACGGGTTTTTGACTGTTACCGGGTACGTAATCGTAGGCAATCCGCGTGCGCAGCGTTTCACTTTGCAGCATTTTTGGGCTAGAGTTGTCAGACATGGGTATGCGCCCTCCTAACAGTGATGCAATAAAAACAAGAAGACCCAAACCTTAAATGCCACCGGCCGACTCGTCAACCGTTGCCCCGCTGGGCACCCAGACCTGCGTTTTGCAGGTGACTGCCGCCTTGGGCGGCGAGGGCGGCGTGGAACGCGGCACACTGGAAATGGCCAACTACATCACCCAGCGCGGCTGGCGCAGCATCGTCGCCTCTGCGGGCGGTGTACTGGTGGAGGGGGTCCTGCGCGGCGGGTCCGAACATATCGAAATGCCTCTGGCCGCCAAATCCCCGGCAGCTATTTTCGCCAACGCGCTGAAGCTCAAAAACCTGATTCGCGAAAATAATGTCTCCATCGTCCATGCACGTTCCCGCGCGCCGGCATGGGCGGCCTACATGGCCTGTAAGATGACCGGGACCCCGTTTGTGACCACATTCCACGGTACCTACGGCCTGCAAAGCCCGCTGAAAAAACACTACAACAGTGTGATGGTCAGGGGGCGCAAGGTCATTGCCATCTCCAACTTTATTGCCGAGCACATCATGCGCAATTACGGGGTGCAGCAGCACGACATTCACGTTGCCCACCGTGGCTTTGACCCCCGCGTGTTCGACCCCGAGAAGATAGACAACGCCACCATCGAAAACCTTTGGGCACGGTGGAACATTGCCGCCCATACGCCGGTTATCGTCCTGCCGGGACGGCTGACCCGCTGGAAAGGACACGAGGCGTTTATCCGCGCCCTCGGCACCATGAAGGGCATGGCATGGCGGGCTGTTATTGTCGGCGGTTTTGACCGCAAACAGACCTTCTACTGGCAGATGCAGGAACTGACCCGCAAGCTGGGTATTGACGAACGGGTTATTTTCCACGGCTCCAGCGACAATATGCCCGCCATCTACGCCGCGGCTGACATCGTTGTTTCCGCTTCCATTGAACCAGAAGCCTTTGGCCGGGTCGCCGTTGAGGGACAGGCCATGGGCCGCCCCGTCATCGCAACAGCCCATGGCGGCTCCCTGGAAACTGTCAAACAGGGCGAGACCGGCTGGCTGGTCAAACCTGCCGATGTGCCCGCCATGGCACTGGCACTGACCGACGCCGTCACCACCGACTTGAAAAAGCTCCGTAAAATGGGCGAAAAAGGGCGCGAATGGGTGAGCGGTCACTTTACCACCGAGAAAATGTGCGCGGCCGAGTTTGCCACCTATCAACAGATTCTCTCTCCTCAGGAAGCGGAGGGCGCCGCATGAACCGCGTGCTGGTTATCAAACTTGGCGCACTGGGCGATTTTGTACAGGCTACAGGTGCCTTTGCAGATATTCGCGCCCACTGCAAAGGGGCACACATCACTTTGCTGACCACCAAAGCCATGCTGCCGCTGGCAGCAAGTGCGCCGTTTTTTGACGCCATCGCCATCGATGAGCGCCGTCCATTCTGGGACGTGCCCTACCTCATGCGCCTGCGGAGCAAATTGCAAGGGTTCAAGGACGTCATCGACCTCCAGACCAACAGCCGTACAGGCTGGTACTTCTGGCTGGCCGGCAGACCCAACTGGTCGGGCATCGCCAGCGGATGCAGCCACCCGCACAGCAACCCCAACCGCAACGCCATGCACACCATCGACCGGCTGGCAGAACAGCTGGAAATGGCGGGCATCGATGCTACACACGCGCCCGACGTGCGCTACGCGGCGGAAGACAGCCGCGAGCTGCTCAAAAACCATGACCTGAAAAACTTTGTCGCCCTTATCCCCGGCGGCAGCGCCGGCAGGCCGGAAAAGCGCTGGCCGCACTTTGCCGAACTGGCAGCCCTCATCAAAGCAAAAGGCTATCAGGTTGCCCTTATCGGCGGTCCTGACGAGGCAGACCTCATCCGCGACCTGAGTGTTGCCACCGGTGCCTACAACCTGTGCGGCAAAACCAGCATCAACCAGCTTGTAGACATGTTTCCCCGTGCCAGATACGTCATCGGCAACGATACAGGACCCATGCACATTGCCGCAGCAGCAGGGGCAAAGGGAGCCGTTCTTTTCGGCAGCGGCAGCAATCCGGCACTATGTGCGCCGCGCAGTAAACATATCGCTGTTTTGCAGGCGCCTGATATTCGCACCATTACCCCGCAAAGCGTTCTTGAAACCCTTAAACTGTAGGAGCTGTCCCCATGCGTTTTGTTGCCGCCCTTTGTTTGCCCGCCCTGCTTGGTGGCTGTGTTGTTGCCGACTTCAAGACCGGCAAACTTTATAAACCGAGCACCTACGCATCAATCCAGCAGTGCAACGGCCAGAGCCATACCCGCCGCATCATGAACCAGAACGGAATTAACGAGGATTACATGATGGCCGACTGTGACGGCATCCCCCCCTACCAACCTGCCCAAAGACTCGAAGGCCGCTGAAATCGCGGCCTTTTTAACCTGTCAGTTAACTGTCCGACAGGAATTATAATACCTTCCTATAAACATGTACCTAAGCGTTTCCACACCTGTGGAACGTTTGGCGCATGTAAAGACAACGATAAACATGAGGGTGGCGGCACATGTCAGGTACACAGGGCGTCGCGCTGGATTATCTAACCGAAGAAGAAGCAGCCGCGTGGTCTGCGCACGAGGAGTTTGCCGCTCTGGCGGAAACCTTCCTGCGCCGGTATCACCTGACACCTGCCTTCTTCGCCACACGTTTGGAGCCTGTGCGCGCCAAACCGCTGCAAGATATGCCGGACGCATCCCTGATTGTATTTATTGACCTTGCCGTATCCGCCATTCACGAGCTCCACCTGACACTGGACGAACTCGACGGCCGTAGCCGTGACAAGATTCTCCGTGACGGGTTCGAGGGCAAGTTAATGGCCGCCTTGCGGACAGGTCAACTTTTTGACCATATCGCCCGCGCCCATGCGCAACTGGTAAAAGAAGCAGAGGAATTGGCAGCGGCCCAAGCCCAGCGGCGCGCACCAACACAAGAGGGGGAATAAACCATGACACACCGCCGTACCGAAACAGATCAACGCCGTGACGCCAACATGCGCGACCTGTATCAACGCATGATGGACACCCGCGCCGAAGGCCGTTTCAGCAGTGTGATTGCCCATGCACAGGGCGTGACCAAACAGATTGAGCAGACCTACCGCAAGAACGGCGTTCTGGACGGTAAGCATGGCGAGGCCGCCTTCCAGACCGTCATGGGCAAATACATGTCCAACGCCAGTCTGGACCCCGAATATCTGGACAGCAGCAGCCCCAAAGAAGCAGCCCGCTACCAGCACATGGTTTTTGATGCCGATGACAAGGGCCACCTGCGTGAAGAAATCGCCGAACAGGCCAAGATTATCGAGCAGGACCAGCAACAAAGCCGTGGCGGAGGCGCCCGCGCCATCCCCGAACGTGTGGCCGCGGGTCCAGAACGCTGAAAGGATGATTAGGAGAAGCCGCCCTACGGGGCGGTTTTTCTTTTGTTTGTCAAACAGATATAAAACAGCTAGCCTAACAGAATGGATCCTATTTCGCGCTTTTTTCTGTCACTGATCGAGGACGCAACCGTCGCCCTCGTCCTGTTTCTGTTCTGGTATATGGTGCTCCATTGGGTACACGACAGCGTGCGCGGCGCTTCCAAACGCAGCGACAGTACGTTCCTGCTGCTGCCTTTTGTTCTGGGGGGCGGCACTTTTGCGACCCTGTTCTGTCTGTATCTGTATTACGGCATCAAAAAAGCGGCCACGGGTGGTTACCTCACGCCGTGGCCGCTGTCTTTCCTGACGGGCTGATCAACCGCGGTTGTGCAGCCTTTCCATCAAATCCACCTGTTCTTTAATCTGGCCAAGCACCGTGTCCGCTTTCTCACCGCACGCGCTTTGCAGGTTTTTCATTTCTCCCGACGCACCCATGAACGGATTGTTCTGACCGGCGCGCATCAGCACGTTGGTCATTGCCACATCCAGCACCGCGTCCTTGGCCTGCTCACACGCGTCAGACAGCACCTGTTCAGCATGGGCAGATTCTACCTGTACGAATGGCGCACTGTAATTAGGGTCCAACTCCGGCCCGTTACTACCGCGCAGGCGGACCGTTTTCTGCTGTCTGGCAGCCGGCAGCTCTTTCAGCAGCTCCCCTGCGGTTTTTGCCATGCTCTCCACGGCGGCCATATCCAACGGGTTATTCTCATACGGGATTTTGGGCGGTGTCCCCTTCACCATGCCGTCCTTCGGCAGCAAAAGAACCCCCTCGGAGAAGTTGGCCGGTGTTTCCTTACGGCCTTCAAACTTAATCGCGTAGTCATCGACCAGTTTATAGGTCAACTCGCACGGTTTATCGCCACATATCTGCTGCGCATCTTCAGCCGCCCATACAGGCAATGCAACAAGGGAAAGTGCAAAAACAGCCACCCAGGATTTCATCAGTTATTTTGCTCCGTTTTACCCGTATTCCCGCCGCGTTCTTGCGTCGCTTAGGGATTTATGGCGCCGCCCACAACGGCAGCGCAGCAAAAAACTGACGCACCGGGGCGGAATCCTGTTGCCAGCGGCGGCCTTTATCCCTACAGTCAAGACCAAGTTGTGTGGTTTTCAACGTTAGATAAGGTACCCCTTCGATGATTCGTATCACCCTGCCTGACAGCTCTGTTAAAGAATTCAACGCCGCCTCCGTGGATGGCGACGCCATTGCCGCCAGCATCGGCGAAGGCCTGCGCAAGGCCGCCATTGCCATGACCGTGGACGGCAAACTGGTTGACCTTAAAACCCCCATCACAAAGGATGCGGCCGTCAGCCTGATTACCGCACGCTCTGATGACGGGGTAGAAATCATCCGCCACTCCACCGCGCACATTCTGGCGCAGGCGGTCAAAGAGCTTTATCCCGACGCGCAGATTACCATCGGGCCGGTTATCGACGACGGTTTTTACTATGACGTGTCGTTCAAAAAAGCCATTTCCGATACAGACCTTGCCGCGATTGAAAAGCGCATGGAAGAGGTTGTCAGCCGTGACCTGCCCATCACCCGTGAAGTATGGAACCGCGACGATGCGGTGAAATTCTTTAAGGCTCAGGGTGAGGCCTATAAGGCTGAAATCATCGGCGACCTGCCGGCGACCGAGGTTATTTCCGTTTACCGTCAGGGTGACTTTGTCGACCTCTGCCGCGGCCCGCACCTGCCCAGCACGGGCAAGGCCGGTGTGTTCAAGCTGCTGAAAATCGCCGGTGCCTACTGGCGCGGCAACAGCGACAACGAAATGCTGACCCGCATTTACGGCACCGCATGGGCAGACAAAAAAGACCTCAAAGCCTACCTGACACGACTGGAAGAGGCCGAAAAACGCGACCACCGCAAACTGGGCCGCGAGTTGGACCTGTTCCACCTGCAAGAAGAAGCACCGGGTCAGGTGTTCTGGCACCACAAGGGCTGGACGCTGTTCCTGGGCCTGCAGGAGTACATCCGCAGCAAGCTGGCCAAGCATGACTATCAGGAAGTGAACACCCCGCAATTGATTGACAGTGTGCTGTACAAAAAATCCGGCCACTGGGAGAAGTTCGGCACCGAAAACATGTTCATCGTCAAGGACGAGGAAAAAGAGCGTACCTACGCCATGAAGCCGATGAACTGCCCCTGCCACATCCAGATTTTCAATCAGGCGACTAAGTCGTACCGCGAACTGCCCCTGCGCATGAGCGAGTTTGGCACCTGCATGCGCAACGAGGCAACGGGCGCCCGCCACGGCATTATGCGCGTCACCTCCATGACGCAGGACGACGCCCACATCTTCTGCACGCAGGAGCAGATTGAGGGCGAGGTTGTCAAACTCTGTAACCTGATTAAAGAGATTTATAACGAGTTCGGTTTTACCGACATGTTCGTTAAATTCTCCGACCGTCCGGAAATGCGCGTAGGTTCCGACACCGTTTGGGACCATGCCGAAGCGGCACTCCGCAACGCTTGCGAAGCCGCCAAACTGCCGTGGAAACTCAACCCAGGCGAAGGCGCCTTCTACGGCCCCAAACTGGAGTTCGTCCTGCGCGACGCCATTGGCCGTGACTGGCAATGCGGCACCGTACAGCTGGACTTTAACCTGCCTGTCCGCCTGGAAGCCTTCTATGTGGACGAGCATGGCGAGAAGAAAAACCCGGTCATGATTCACCGCGCGTTGTTGGGCAGCCTTGAGCGTTTTACCGGTATTCTGATCGAAAACTTTGCCGGTAACTTCCCGCTCTGGCTGGCACCGACCCAGCTGGTATTCTCGGGCATTACCGACAAGCAGAACGACCACGTCAAGGAACTGGTTGCCCAGTTCAAGGCGGCAGGTATCCGTGTTCAGGGTGACTTCCGTAACGAGAAGATCAACTACAAAATCCGCGAACACAGCCACCAGAAGGTGCCGTACATCGGCGTCATCGGTGACAAGGAAATTGCCGACGGCACCGTCACCGTCCGCCGTTTCGGATCAAACAACCAGACGACCATGACGGTCACGGCCTTCCTTGCCCAATTGCAGGATGAAATCCGTACCCGCGCTCTGCCCCAACCGGTCACAGGTGCAGAAAACGCGGCCTGAGCACACCCTTATAGGCAAAATTGTTGCCGTACGACGCGAAACACTTGCAAAGTGCGGCAACATTCGCCATGAATAGGGGACAGTTTTATTAAGTTAAACCATTAAAGGGTAAACCGATCACTTCCATGCCTACGGGCCGCGGCAATCCCCGCGGCGGACGCCAGCAAGACAGCACACGTATCAACGGCCTGATTACCACAGACCCTATCCGCCTTATTGACGAAGAAGGCAACCAGATTGGCGTCGTTCCCCTGCGCGAGGCCCTGCGCCGCGCAGAAGTCGCCGAGCTGGATCTGGTGGAAATCTCCCCGAATGCCGAACCTCCGGTCTGCAAAATCCTCGACTACGGTAAATACCGCTTCCAACAACAGAAAAAAGCGTCGGAAGCCCGCAAGAACCAGGTTACCGTTACGGTAAAAGAAATTACCATGCGCCCCCGCACGGAAGAGCATGACTATCAAGTCAAGCTCAAGAAAATGCGGGAATTTCTGGCCAAGGGTGACAAACTCAAGGTCACCATCCGATTCCGCGGCCGCGAGCTCGCGCACCAGGAAATGGGGATGGAAATGATGGCCCGCATCGAGCAGGATCTGGCCGATATCGGCAAGGTAGACCAACGCCCGCGTATCGAAGGGCGTAACATGGGGATGATGCTTTCTCCTCTGGTCGCCAAAAAATAGGATACTCCTCGTATGAACAGGCACCTCTCAGGTGCCTGTTTTTTTGCGGTCGGCTACCGCAAACTCCCGGAACTCCTGCACCATATTCATCAGCGAGCCCTCGTCCGCTTTGGCATCCACACGGCGCATGGCTTTACCAACGTTGATTTCTGCCACATCCGGCGCGCCGAAAAGATCGGCCGCGTTTTCCACCTTGGGCGTGCAGTAAATCTGTTTATGTTCGCCCTCACCTTGAATCACGCACACAATATCGTAGTGGGCCAAATGGCGCTCATCCACCTCCGCCAAATCAACCGGAAACCGGAACGCGTTCGCAAGCGGCGGCAGCTCGGGCGCCTCGCCCGTCATGCCGACCCCGTTCGGTGTGCCCAGTACAATCCGGCATCCGCCGTGCTGGAATGCCTTGTAAAGACGGGCAATAAAATCCTGGAAATTATCACCCTCCAACCCGTCGGAGGACAGAATCGCTAAGAATACACTAACCATCGCCTCAACCTTAAATTGGTGTTTTAATTTAATGTCGGGCCTTTCAGTCATTGTCACCATGCCCTTTATGACACATGGTCATGTTTACTTTATGGTTATAGGCACCATACGGACGTCGCCTTTTGTTGCAATAGCGCGGTAAGCTCATTAAGATAAAGCGGTGCTACCCTGCAGTAGCGCTAAAAAGTTGGCAAAATAACGAAAAAAGAGCCCGCAACCGACCATGCTATTCATTCTCGGCGCCGTCATTGTATTCGCCTGCGTTTTTGCCAGTTATGTAGCCGCAGGCGGCCACCTTGGCGTGCTTTGGCAGCCTTTCGAGTTCATTATTATCGGCGGTGCGGCGCTCGGCGCGTTTGTTATTGCCAACCCGGGCGAGGTTCTTAAAAAGACCGGTAAGGGCTTCAAGCACCTGCTCAAAGGTCAAAAGATCAAAAAAGCCGACTATCTGGAACTGCTCACCCTCATGTTCGTGGTTTTTAAAACTGCCCGGACAAAGGGTATGTTGGCCCTCGAATCACACATCGAGAACCCGCACGAGAGTACGATTTTCAACAAGTTCCCCAAATTTTCGCATAACCACGAAGCGCTGGACTTTTTCTGCGACTACCTGCGCCTGCTGACCATGGGTACCAACGATGTACACCAGCTCGAAGACTTGATGAACGAGGAGCTGGAATCCCACCACAACGAAACACATCAGGTTTCCGGCGCTATCCAAACGATGGCAGACGGTTTTCCGGCACTGGGTATCGTGGCAGCGGTGCTGGGGGTAATTCACACCATGGGTTCGATTACCGAACCGCCGGAGATTCTGGGTAAAATGATTGGCGGCGCGCTGGTGGGTACATTCTTCGGTGTGTTCGTATCTTACGGCTTTGTTGCGCCTATCGCCTCGTCGCTGGGGAATATTTATGGCGAAGAAGGCCGCTACTTCCACTGTATGAAGGCAGGCATCAAAGCCTTTGTTGAAGGCCACCCGCCTTCTGTTGCCGTTGAGTTTGCCCGTAAAGGTATTTTCCACGTCTTCCGACCGTCGTTCTACGAACTGGAGGAAGCGGTCAACAATGTACAGATAGAGTAGTAGCCGCATGGCCGAAGCCAAGGAAGGTGGAGCCCCTCTACACGGCGGCACAACCATCATCAAAAAAATCAAGAAGGGCGGTGGCCACGGCCACCATGGCGGCGCATGGAAAGTTGCCTACGCTGACTTCGTTACTGCGATGATGGCCTTCTTCCTGCTGCTGTGGCTCCTGAACGTCACCACCAAAGAGCAGAAGCAGGGTATTGCGGAATATTTCTCCCCCAAAGAGACCATCTCTGTCGCCAAGGCAGGTTCCGGCGAGGGTGTTATGGGCGGCCAAACCCCCGACCATGAGCAGTCCATCAGCCAGTCTGCCGTTCCTTTTGACATGATTGTCACCAACCCTACCGCGGGTGACGCCGATAAAGAAGGACAGGAAAAATACGCCGAAAAAGGTCAGGCCGAGTTCAGTGAAGAGCAACTGGATGAAGTAACAAAAGAGGCCATCGCTGCCGACGTTGAGGAAAAAGAGTTCCAGTCCGCCGAGGACGAGCTTAAACAGGCCATGCAAAAGGTGCCGGAACTTCTGCAACTGCAGGACAGTCTGCTCATCGACCGCACGCCGGAAGGTCTGCGCATCCAACTGGTTGACCAGGAACAACGTAGTATGTTTAACAGCGGTTCTGCCGATATGGAACCCTACGCCAAACAGCTGATTGCCACCGTCACCAAAGTCATCGCCAAAATGCCGAACAAGATTGCCGTTGCTGGTCATACAGACGCAACACCCTACCGTGCAGGTGCGACATACACCAACTGGGAACTGTCCGCCGACCGCGCAAACGCCTGCCGCCGCGAGCTGCTTGCCAACGGCCTGCCGCCGGAGCGCATTGCCCGTGTTTCCGGCCGTGCCGACCGCGAACTGCTGATGGCAGACGACCCCAAATCGCCCCGCAACCGCCGCATCAGCATCCTGCTGTTGCGTGAGCACAAGGCAAAACCCTGAGAAAATTAAGATTTTCTCTTTTCATTGCACATAAATCAGGCAAGAATAAAAATAAAATCCTGAATATGTGCGGGCATTATCGCTTATTCCTTATTGTTTTGAGTATGTTGGCAACATTGCCAACCTTTGCGTTTGCCCAAACGCCGCGCACACCCGGCAGTGCCGACCCGGGCCGGATAGACCGCCGTTTGCAGGAGGCTCCCCAGTCGGTGCCGACAGAATCCCTGCTGCCCCGTTCCCCCCTGCCCGAACAAACCCTGCCCAAAGGCGCCGCCGGAGTTACATTTACGCTGGAGACGCTGGATATTGTCGGTGCCACCCAACTTACCGCTGCGGATATCAACAACAAGGCTGGCCACCTGTTGGGTCAGCAGGTCAAGCTAGGGGATATTGTCCGCATCGCTGCCGAGCTGACCAGAATTTACCACAGCCGCGGATATACCTTCAGCAGGGTCATTCTGCCCGAACAGGACATCCATAACGGCCGCGTTGTCCTGAAGGCTGTGGAAGGATACATCAGTCAGGTTGCTACAGAGGGCACCTACGCCGATCACCCCTTCCTGCTGGCTGCAGCCGCACGGTTAAAAGAGCTCAAGCCCCTTCACGGCCCGACACTGGAACATGAGCTGCTGCTCCTGCGCAGCATCCCCGGGCTGGATGTCCGTACCGTACTGGATGCGGATACCGCCGCAGGACCCGGCGCCCTTAAGCTCACATTCAAAACCAGCACCTCAACCCCCATAACGGTCGCTGCATTCGACACCTACGGCTCACGCTTTGCCGGCCCCGCCCAGGCCAGCCTGCTCCACGTACAACCGGGCAGTTACCACGCACCGGGTAAAACAGAAGTTCTCTTTTCCTCCGCCGTACCGCAGGACGAAATGGTCTTTGCCAGCATAACCCACAGCCGCCTGATGACGGATAGTGGCGGTGTCATGGATATGCGTCTGATGGCAAATGCCATAGAACCGGGTCATAGTCTGGAGTCTTTTGATATTTTCAGCCGCGCCCAAAGTGCCTCCGTTATGTGGCACCAACCCGTTTACCTGCAACGCGCACGCAGTGTTTCCGCCTTTGCGGGACTGGATATTCTGGACACCCGCAGTAAATTCAGCGGCGGCACCCTGTATAATGACCGGCTTCGGGTCATCCGTGCCGGTTGGAGCCTGCAAAACAACAGTTTCCGCAACAGCAGCCAGCTGGCCACGTTTACCGTCAGTCAGGGGATCAACCTCTGGAACAGCTCCCGCGGGGGCAGCACCAACCTGTCCCGGGCAGACGGCAGCGGCCTGTTTACAAAAGTGGAGCTCCAGACCGAACACGTTCAGTACCTGACAGAGGATGTGACACTGGCGGCCAATCTGAACGGCCAATATGCTTTCCGTGGCCTGCTCTCGTCGGAAGAAATCGGCTTCGGCGGCTCCCGTATGGGCCGCGCCTATGACTCGGCCGAATTTTCCGGCGATAGCGGCATCACCGGCAGCCTGGAAACCCGTTGGGACATCGGCCAGTGGGGTAAAACAACTGTCGTTCCGTACGCATTTGTCGATGCGGCAAAACTCTGGGAACGCGACGGTAGCCTGCGTGATGCTTTTGCGGCTTCGGCCGGCGCAGGTGTGCGCCTGTTCAGCGCCGACCGGATGAACATCAACCTCAGCATGGCCGTACCGATAAATCGCCCGAAGGGGGCGCCCAAACTCGGCAATGGCAAGTCACCAAACGTATACATTGGCATGCAGTTCAAGCTGTAGCCTTGTGTTTGGCAGATTTATTGCACATACTGAATGCAATTTGTATACAAAAATAAGGGGCCCATTATCAAGCATGTGTTGAAAGCTGCCCGCACAGCCACTTTGAGCTTGCTCACCGGGGTTGTTCTGGCATGCCTGAACACACCGCCTACATGGGCATTGCCCCAAAACGGACAGATTGTCGGTGGCGCCGGTTCAATCCAGAACACAGGTACCGAGCTAACCGTTCAACAAAACACCGACCGCCTCGCTATCGACTGGGACAGCTTTAATATTGCCAACGGTGAGGCTGTACGCTTTCAACAGCCTTCCGCCGCCAGCATAGCTGTCAACCGTGTGGCCAACAATCAGGCTTCGCTTATTGACGGTCTGCTGCAAGCCAACGGCAATCTTGTCATCATTAACCGCAGCGGAATGGTTTTCGGCCCTCACGCAGTCGTTGATGCCGCGGGCCTGATTGCCACCACCAGCAATCTGGACACCGCCGCCTTTATGGCCGGCGGGCCACTCAACTTCCACACCCCCGGCCTGCCGGATGCAAAAATCGTTAACAACGGCACGTTGACGGTACAAGACGCAGGTCTGGTTGGTCTTGTGGCGCCGACCGTAGAGAACAACGGCGTTATTCAGGCACGCCTTGGCAAAGTCGCCCTTGCCAGCGGCGATGTGTATACAATTGACATGGCCGGTGATGGTCTGCTCGACATTGCCCTTTCCGATGATGTGACCGCACAAAAGATTACGCAAACAGGTACCGTTACCGCTGCCGGCGGCACCATTAACGTGACTGCCGCAAGCGGACGCAACGTCGTGGACAGCTTGCTGCAACTGGACGGCGCCATGACTGTCAGCGCTGCAGACAGGCAGGCCGGTACAATTCGTATTCAGGCATCAGGCGGTGGCCAGACCGCCCAAATCGGGGGTGAACTCCATGCGGACAGCACCAATGCCGACGGCGGGATTATTCGGATTCGTGCGGACGGTATACACATCCTGCAAGCCAGTAAAATCAGCGCAAATGCGACCACCAGCGGCAATGGGGGCGAGGTTATTGTGTATGCCGACGGCAACACGGTTCTTGATGGCGAGATAGAAGCCAAAGGCGGCAGCCAAAGCGGTGACGGGGGCTTTGTAGAGGTTTCCGGCGCCCGCCATCTGGTCTTTAACGGCCGCGTGAACACCGATGCCCCTGCCGGAACCGATGGCTCGGTCCTGCTCGACCCGGGTGAAATCGTTGTCTGCCAGTTTGGTGCCAGCGCCAACGCCGCCTGTAACCCGGCAGGTGCGCCTGAACTGACCGGCCCGACTTACGACTCGGGCGCCAACGCAGTCTCCTATGTCAACATTGGCGCTTCCGGCACCGCAGGCTCGCTCTTGGATACGCTGATTAACAGTTCCAACGTCACCGTCCGCTCCAATACAGCAGGTGCAGGCAGCGGCGATATCACGATTACCGACGCCATCGACACGACCGGCGTTAACCGCACCCTCACTTTCCAGGCCCGTGGCCAGCTCATCGTCAACGCACCGATTCAGGCCCGCACACTGGTTCTTGAAGCACTGGGCGATATCGTCATTAACGCCGCCCTGACCAATACCGGCGGTACGGGCAACCTGACTCTCCGCCCGTTGTCCAACGCCACAACAGTCGGCGTTGCCGGAGGTGCTGGTACTTTTGACCTCAGTACAGCTGACCTCGCCAATATCACGACAGGCTGGACAAACCTGATTATCGGCCGAACAACGGCAACCGCAGCCATGAATATCAACGCCTACAGCTGGAACGTACCCGTTCAGTTCGTCACCCAGACGGGCGCTCTGAACATTGACGGCACCCAGACCATGAACGGCAATAACCTGCTGTTGCAAACCCGCAATCTGAACATCAACGCGGCGATTACAAGTAACGGCAGCGGTAACCTGACCATCCAGTCCGATAACAATGCCATCACCACCGGCTTTGGTGATGCAGCAGGCGGTACCCTCAACCTCACCAACGCCGAGCTGGACTTTATCGACGGCCAGAACTGGGCCAACCTGCTGCTGGGCAGAACATCCTCTACCGCCGACACGCTTTTAGATGCCCGTACATGGCAACAAAACGTGCAGCTGCGCTCCGGCACTGGTGTGCTGACCATTAACGGTAACCAAACCATGGCCAATGGCGCTGATCTGCTCCTCGCCACCCGCGCACTCTCCTTGGGCGCTGACCTCATTGGCACCGGCACACTGACCTTCCGGCCCGATGCCACCAACCGCACACTTGGTGTCGGCGATGGCGCTGCCGGCGACCTGCAAATCTCCAATGCCGACATTGCCCATATCCAGCAGGGCTGGTCTAGTGTTGCCTTTGGCCATACCGGCAGTACCGTGGCCCAGACCGTAGCCGCCCAAACGTGGTCACATAACGTTGTATTTCAAGCAGATACAGGCAGCATCAGCTTCGATGGTATACAAAATCTCGGCAACCACAACATGACCGTCAACAATCGCGGCACAGTCGACTTCAATGCGGCAATAAACGGCACCGGCACGCTGGAAATTTCCCCCATCGCCAGCAACCGCACACTCGGCCTCGCAGGCGCTGCCGGCAACCAGAATGTTACCGCCGCGTCGCTGGATAATCTTGCCGCTACCTGGTCGCAGCTCCTTTTCGGCCGGACTGACAGCACAGCCACACTCAGTGTTGCTGCTTACTCAAATTGGCGCAGTCCGGTTACATTCCGCAGTAATACAGGCGCCATCACCATCTCCGGCGCGCAGGACTTCGGCACGCAAAATGTTATCTTTGAAACAGCCGGAAACCCGGCGATTAACGCCAACATGGCAGGCACTGGCACGTTGACGTTCAAACCACTTAACCAGAACACTACTTTTGGTCTGGCGGGGGCAAGCGGGACGATAAACCTGACCGCCGCGGAAATGAACCGCCTTGTCGGACCATGGGCAGGCATCGTCTTTGGCCGCTCTGACGGGACGGGCCTCATCCGCATCAACGCCTATAGCAACTGGTCGGCTCCGATTACATTCTTGAACGACACCGGGCAAGTCCGCGTTGACGGTGCACAGGATTTCGGCGCCCATGATGTTACCATCCAGACCAACTCCACACCTGTCTGGAATGCTACGCTGGCTGGCACAGGCATTTTCACTTACCAGCAAGGTGATATCGGGACACAAATGGGTATGGGCGGCGCGGCTGGTCCCATCAACTTAAGCGATGCTCTCCTTAATCGTCTCAGCGATGGCTGGAGTGAGCTGCGCTTTGGCCGTACCGACAGTACAACAGCTCTGGATATTGATGCATACACGGGCTGGAAGGATCCCGTAACCTTCCGCGCGGGCGGCGGTATTAATTTAAATGGTGCACAAATCGCGCAGGCCGCGACGAATGGCGGCTACACGTTCAGTTCTGCCGCAACATTGAATGCGGACCTGACTACAGACGGTGGGAATATCCGCTTTGACGCACCACTAACACTTGCTACAGGTGCCCGCACCCTCACCAGTGCCGGTGGTACAGTAACCTTTGCCAACACAGCTAATGGGACACAAGACCTGATTGTTAATGCAGGTGCCGGAACTGTTGCCGTACAGGGCATCATTGGTGGCGTTACGCCTATTTCCTCTTTTGCTGTTACCGCAGGCCTGACACAACTGACCGGCACTGTAACTAGCGTAGGAACTCAGAACTACAACAGCCCCGTCGCCCTGACAGGCAACACAACGTTAAAGACCACAGACGCGGACATAAGCCTGAATAACACCGTCAACGGCGCCCACACCCTCATCGCACAGGCAGGCACAGGCACCTTTACAACAGGCGGTATTGTTGGCGGCACAACACCCCTTGGTGCGTTAACAGTCACCGCTGACAATGTAGCTATCGGGGCCGCGACGACAGTGACAGGTAACATCGCCCTGCAAAGCGCAACAGCTGGCCGTACAATTGGCCTTGGTGACGCTGGTGGACTGAACCTGAGCGCAGCCGAGCTGGCCAACCTGCATGCCACGCTGGTACAGATTGGTGCAGCCACCGCCGGCAACCTGACTTTCGGCACAGTTACTCTGCCATCCGCCCTGTTGGTACAAACAGGCGGAACGACCACCTTCAACGGGGTTGTAACGGCTAACGCAACGGGGGATGCCCTTGTGGTGGTCAGTGGGGGTAATGTCGTCAATAACGGGGGAACATCGGCGTTATCTTCCCCCAACGGACGGCATCTTGTTTACAGTGCTGACCCTGCACAAAATACGCTGAACGGCCTGACAGGCTTCCTGCCGCTTTATAACGCCAGCTATAGCGGTACACCCCCATCATCCGTGACCGGAACAGATGACCGTTTTGTATATACCTTTGCACCAACCCTGACCGTATCGGTTGCCCCGTCCACACGCATCGAGGGAGAAACCAACCCCACTTTCAGGGCAACATTCGAGGGATTGCAAGGTGTTGATACTCTGGCACAGGCCGTGACAGGTGAACCCAAATTCATAACAGCTGCAAATGACGGCTCTATACCCGGTACCTACAGCGTACTGCCTGCCACCGGTGGTTTGAGTTCACCTCTTGGCTACCGTTTCAACTTTGTTGCGGGGAAACTGAAAGTAACGTTTGGCCCCAAGAGCGTACCGGGTAACGTCCGTGCCCTGACACAGCTTGCGACCTGGGCCTACAGACCGCAATCCCCTATACCCGGCGGTGGCAACATTGGTAAGGGTGGGTCCGATTTAGCAGAAAATGTACGCTACAGCGACCGACTGGAAACACTACTTCTGGAGCGCAGCCCGCGCAAGCGCCGTAAGGTAAACTAGGCCCGTGGCAGTCCCGCCGGGAATCGAACCCGGATTTACAGCTTAGGAGGCTGTCGTTCTATCCATTGAACTACGGAACCGCATTAGAAGCGGGAGAGAAACTCCGGATAGGCAACATCACCTGTCGGTACGGTGCCAAAGTTTTTAACCAGCAGCGCCGTACCGGGGTAACTGATGCTGCCTTTGATGCCCACATCAGCGGCCGGCTCAAATCCGTCATCGACATACATTTCCGGCACGCCGTGCATCAGCACCGCCTTGTAGCCCAGTTTTTTAACATGCTCAATGGCGCTATGCAGAAATGCATTGTAGTCGAGTTCAGGCTGGTCGGTATCCAGCGCCAGTGGGGCCAGCAAAACAACACCATCCTTGCCTCCAACCTTAACGGGGGTAAACAGGGCATACGCCACGGGCGGTGTTTCATTATCCAGCTCACCAATGACACCCAGTTCCGGCTTGTATTGGGGCAGGTCGCGCAGCAGGCCCGTCATTTCAATCAGTTTGGCGCCGCTGGCCAGATAGGTACGGGCGATTAATGTGGCAATCGCACTGCGGTCTGTGGCGGTTTCGTGACGGAGTTTCATCCTATGTCTGCTCCTGTGATGGCCGGTTTTTTAGGCTCAATACCCTTATATCATGGCGCGCATCCGATTTTGGTGCAACACGGGTGCGCCACATCTGGTAATGTTTTATCCCATGAAACAGCTACTTTTGTCATGGATTCTTTTGCTCGCACCACTGGCCTGCGCCGCGCAGGAAAGCCAGCAGGTACACGTATCGCACATTATTGATGGTGACACGTTTGTCACAAGCAAAGGCGACCACATCCGTCTGCTTGGTATCAATACGCCGGAGAAGGCATCTCCGCGCCGCAAGGCCGAACCCTTCTCAAGCGAGGCAACCGCCGACCTGAGCAGATTGATTGCAGACAAAGATGTAAAGCTGGTTTTTGACACCCACAAGCATGACCGCTACAGACGCCTGCTGGCGCACGTGTACTTGTCGGACGGCACATGGGTCAACCGCCAGCTTGTTGCCGACGGGGTAGCCCATGTTTACACATTTCCCGACAATCGCAGCCATATTGCAGAGCTATTGAGTACCGAACAAATAGCCCGTGACAGTGGCAAAGGGTTGTGGAGCTTGCCGCGCTGGCAGACACGTACGGCTGACGACACTTTCAAAAAGTCTGAAATCGGCCGTTTTTACATTGTCCGTGGCACGGTTAAATCCACGGCCACCGTTCGCGACACCACATACCTGAACTTCGGGGACGACTGGCGGACGGATTTTACGGCCGAGATTCTGCCTGATGCCCAACCAATGTTTGCGGCTGCCGGCATTGACCCCCTCGCCTATCAGGGCAAGCGCGTGGAGGTACGCGGCATCATCAAGCCTGTTAACGGTATCATGATCAGTGTCAGCCATCCGGAACAGATACAAATCCTAGAGTCACCGCCAGCTACGCAGTAGTAAAAATAGCCCTGTCATTTTTTTGCTCGCGGCCACGCACATAATACCCCTGTGAGCCGTATCCGCGGCTTGTGATATTTCGAGCGATAAAAGAAAGACATTTCACAATGAAAAACAAAATGATGTTGTTTTTTTCGGCCAGTGCTCTGAGCTTTGGTCTGGCTGTGAGCGTGCACGCGCAGGACGTGCCGGACGACAACAACTTTGACAATCGGCAAGATGAGCGGCGCCAGCACCGCGAAGAGCGCCAGCAACAATGGCGCGACCGCATGGACGAGCGCGAGCGGGCCCTAGAAGAGCAAGCGGCCGACAGTAAGGCCTTTCAGGAAGAGAAGGCTGCAAAAGAAGACGAAATGCGCCAAAAGATTGACCAGATGCGTGAGGATGCACAAGCAGCCCGCGAGGAACGTCAGCAGAAACGTCAGGAGTTCCGCGAACAGCTGCGTGAAGACCGTGAACAACGTCTGGAGGATAATGCCCAGCGTCGCGAGGACTTCCGTCAGCAACGCGAGGAACGTATGGGCGACCGTCAGGAACGCCGTGACGATCGCCGCGATTTCCGGGATGAGCGTCGAGATGACCGTCAAGACATGCGCCGGGACCGTCGCGATGACCGTCGGGATTTCCGCGGTGAACGCCGCGATGACCGACAAGAAGGGCGTGCCGACCGCCGGGATGGTCGTCAGGACGCGCGGGGCGATCGCCGTGAGGGCCGACATGAAGCCCGCGGCGAGGCCCGTAGCAACCGTCAAGGTAACAGACAGGAACGCCGTGGTGGCGCCGGCCGCCAGGCCCGTGGCGGTGGAGGTGGCGTAGCACCAGCTGCCCAGTAATGCGAAAAGGCCGGTTTTACCGGCCTTTCTTTTTACGCTTCATCCAGCATATCCGCTGGCAGTTTGTGGCCAGACCGTGTGGCAAGGCGCAGAGCCTCGCCCAGCTGTTCGGGCTTTGTCACTGGCATCAGACAGTTGGTACCAACGCATACATAGGCTGTAGCAGCCCCATCCAGTTTGGTTTTACCGGCAGCCGGGTGCATGGGAGGTAATGTATCAGCCTCCCCCACTTGTAAAACGACCTTGAGCGGGCAGGCACTCAGGTAGGCCTGACGCACCAGGGCATCGGCCCCCTCACCGCTACCAAGGATGACAATCTGCACTGCGTTCTGAAGGATCTCCATACCCGTAAGCAGGGTACCGTAGGGGAAGATGTTCTGGCTTACCTCGCCGGAAAAGGCGCCACCCAGTTGCTCGGCACGCCCCCGCCACAAGGCGTTGCCTGTCAGGTAATAAAGTTTGGCGTAGACGTGCATCAACAACCCGTTGCCGGACGGTGTGGCATTATCGGTGGCCGTACGGGGACGTACAGGCAAATCCTGTACATCACTGGCACACAGGTAGCAGCCACCCTGAATCGCATCCCAAAAACGGGCTTCAAGCTCCAGACACCACATGGTAGCCATATCCACCCCTTGCGGGCAGTATCCAGCCTCGTGCAGGGCCAGTGCGGCCATGCTCATACTTGCATAATCGTCCAGAACGCCGGCAGAAAAGGCTTTCCCGCCCCGCCATGTGTGGGCGAGTTTACCTCCATCCGCCATATGGGTGCGGACAAAGTCAAAGGCGCGGATGGCCGCTTCTATCCAATCTTTGCGGTTGAATGTCATGCCGGCTTCAGCCAGTGCCCAAATGGTCAGTCCATTCCAGTCGGCCAGCACCTTGTCATCCATCAACGGTGCGGTGCGGGCCTGACGGGCACTCAACAGTTTCTGGCGTGCAGCTGCATGACGGGATTCCGCATCCGCCTCATAGGCGCTGATATGGTTGCAGTTGAGGATATTGCGACCTTCAAAATTGCCTTCGGGGGAAATGCCGTACGCCTGTTTGAAGGCTTTAGCATCGGCGCCGAGCAGGGCATCAACCTCCCCCTCGGTCCACGTGTAGTAGAGCCCCTCTTCGCCCTCGCTGTCCGCATCCAGTGCACTGGCGAACGCGCCGCCGGGCAGTTGCATATCACGCAGGAGCCATTCGGCAATCCCCGCGACGCGTGCGGCATAGAGCGGCGCATGAGTATCGCGCCAGACCTCGGTCAACAGCAGCATGACAAGAGCATTGTCGTAGAGCATTTTTTCAAAATGAGGGACCAGCCATTCCCTGTCGACGGCATAGCGGGAAAAACCGCCGCCCACATGGTCGTAAATTCCGCCCTGACACATCCGGTCCAGCGTCAGACGCACACCAGCGGCAAACACACGTTCGCCACTGCGGCACCAGGCCTGCCACAGGAACCTGAATGCAGGGACAGTCGGGAACTTGGGCGCGCCACCGATGCCACCGAAATCCGGGTCGACAGCCTGTACCAGTGCTGTTGCCATTTCGGTCATTTTTTCTGGGTGAATCAGGGCGTTACCGCTCTTGCTGCGGGCCAGATCGTCAAGCCCGTGCCGGAGCGTCTTGGCGTTGGTTCGCACATGGTCCGGGTCTTTTTTCCAGATGTTGGCAACCCGCCACAGCACATCCCGGAAAGAGGGGCGGCCATAACGGGATTCCGGTGGAAAATACGTACCGCCAAAGAACGGCTCCGCCTCGGGTGTCAAAAACATGGTCAACGGCCAGCCGCCGTGCTCGCCCAATGTATGCAGGGCATGCTGGTAAACAGCGTCGATATCCGGACGTTGCTCACGGTCGACCTTGATGTTCACAAAAAAGCGGTTCATCAACTCGGCGGTTTGCACATCCTCGAACGACTCGTGCGCCATCACGTGGCACCAGTGGCAGGCTGCATACCCTACCGAGAGTAAAATCGGCTTGTTTTCCTTCTTTGCTTTCGCAAACGCTTCCGCCCCCCAGGGG
Source organism: Pseudomonadota bacterium (assembly GCA_016125375.1). Classification (GTDB taxonomy): domain Bacteria; phylum Pseudomonadota; class Alphaproteobacteria; order UBA1280; family RI-95; genus RI-95. The sequence continues at coordinate 150,811 of WGLU01000008.1, forward strand.
TACCACTGCACGGGATTATGCTGGTGCTGGAGCAGGTAGGGGCTCAGCTCTTTGGAAAGTTTATTCGCCATCTGCCGCGGGGCTGCCTTTCGTTCAAATTGACCTATATGTCACACAACCTATTGTGACGTATGCAGCCCCCGTGAGGCAAACATTGAAAACACAGCCGGTCCGCCATATATTTTTATGAAGGTGCTCTTGCACACGGGACGTAACGTTTAGTGGGGTTTCAGCTTGGCAGTCTTTACCGCCAAACATAGGTACCACACGCTGCTGCTAAGCGGCCTTTGGGCGCTGGGCGGCCTTTTTTATGCGCCGGATGCCCATGCCCAGACCCGCACCAACCGCGTGCAGGACAACGTTCTGCTGCTGGAAGTGTGTACGGGTGACGATGCAGGTAAGATCCGCGCGATTGTAAATTCTGCCTTTGGGACCAATGCCGTACGCCTGTGCGATGGCCGTGCCGGTCAGAATGATGATATTTGCGCGCTGTTGCCGCTCGTGATTAACAAGCCCTACGTCAATCCGGCAGATAAAAAGTATATCGAGCGCTGTTCTTCATCCAACGACATTACGCCCGAAAACCTTGATGGTGCCAACGTCCTGAGCGGCGGCTCGTCCGGTGGGAGCAACGCCTTTTCCGGTAGTGGACGTTCCAACTTTGGCGGCGGTGGCGGCGGCTCCGGCGGCGGTTCATTCGGCGGCGATACAGGGTCGGCCTTCAGCGTTGTGGATACAACAACAGACACCCCCACCAGTAGCGGCGGTACAACATCGTTTGGCGGCAGCTCCAGTTCTTCGAGTGGTGGGTCGACAACATCATCCAGCTCCTCGTCCGGCGGTAGCAGCGCGTCCTCCTCGTCGAGCAGCTCCTCCTCGGGCAGTTCTTCTTCTGGCGGCAGTACAACGACAACGACCAGCGGTTTTGGCAGCACCAGCGGTTTTGGGTCAAGCTCCGGCAACGGTAGCACAACCACAACCACCACCAGTGGTTTTGGCAGTACCAGCGGCTTTGGCAGCAGTAACTCGTCAAGCAGCGGTGGTACCACAACGACAACGACCAGCGGTTTTGGCAGCACCAGCGGTTTCGGGTCAAGCTCCGGCAACGGCAGCACAACCACAACAACCACAAGCGGTTTTGGCAGTACCAGCGGCTTTGGCAGCAATAGCTCGTCGTCCGGCAGTGATATCACGCAGGACACCTGTACAGGGTTCGACATGTCCCTGTCCTATGAGTTCGGCGGTGTGACCAACTGTATGAAAAAAGGCTCCAACGCTTCCGACGGGACCCTGATTGACGCCACATTGGGTGTGAACGCAGACGGCCTTGACCCCACCAAAATCTTGGGATGTTCGGGGTTGGATATAGGTGAGCTGGTCAGCAAGGAACTGGGTGTCGGGGGCGATGTTAACATCGGTAACCTCGGGCAGGAGTTCGGCAACTACCTCAAATCCACACTCGCCCAGCAAGCGCTGACCATGATTTACTCCGACCCCGCAATTGCGGGTATTCAGGACAACCTCAAGGCCGTAGGTAACATGCGCGCCAAACTGTTGCAGGAACGGTGCAACATTAACGAAATCAAGTCAAAGTCAGCCAAAAGCCAGCGCCTGAACTCCGAAGCGCAAGAACTGTGTATTCAGGAAAAAGGCCAGACAGGCAGCAAGGAATGTACAGACCCCGAGATATTGAAGCCCTACATCCAACAGGTGGCCGAGAGCCCTCGCTGGAAAGAAGACTTCTCCAACCGCATCTGCGACAAGACAGGCAGTGGCGCCAGCACGACCACGGATCCCAGCTGCTCGTGGACCACACTGCTGCCTAACTTTAAAACCAAGATCGACGACGAGAACAAAACCGTCATCGGTCCTGACGGTCAGCCTTCGCCGACCTCTCAGGAACCCATCACGCCACCGCCAATGACCAACGAAGATGTCCACAGTGTTGCCGCCCAGGCCGCCATGGACATGATGGATGAAAAGCGTAACCGTGCCGCTGCCTACGTGCGCGAGTTCGGGTACACAGACGCGTTGCAGCAGTCACTGAACCAGACCGCAGACGGCCAGCCTGCCTCGCGGACGACAACAGACGGACAGCACGCACAGGGACGTGACTACATTTATGACGTAGCAGAAGCCATTATGGGCGCACAGGTGTGCAAGAACTCGGTCATCGAGGCCCTGAACTTTGATAAACCGCTTTTCAGCTCCGCGCAGGCGATTCTGAACAGCACCTCCACGTCCGGCGGTACCACATCATCAGCCCCGACAAGCAGTGGTGCGCCAACTTCCGGCGGAGCCCCTACATCGAGCGGCGCCCCGACCAGCGGCGGTGAACCCACGAGCAGTGGCGGGACACCGTCGTCCGGTGACACATCTGGCGAGCAGATTACACGTCCGGTATCCGGCCAAATCACCAGCCCCTACGGTCAACGGGCGATTGCAGTCTACGGCGGCCGACGCAAAATGCACTGGGGTATCGACTTCAGGGCCGGCGTGGGCACACCAGCACAGGCAGCACATAGCGGCCGTGTCATCAACACACCCAACTCCTCCCGTTGCCCGGGTCTGAAGAGCGTAACTGTGACCAGTCTGGACGGCAAGTTCCAGACCCGCTACCTGCACGTGAGCAGCTTCCAGAAAGAAAACGGTGCCATGGTCAATCAAGGCGAGGTTGTCGCCATGACCGGTAACACGGGTGCCCCTGCCTGTACCAGCGGCCCGCACTTGCACTTTGAGCTGAAAGTCAACGGTCAGATTGTTGACCCTTCGCCTTATCTGGGCGAGCATCCGCCTGCCCTGCCGCCTGACTTTAAGGCCGACGAGCACGGCGACCGCCCAGCAGCCCTTGCCGTTGTTGGTGACGGCGCGGCCACCAGCCCCTACGCCGAGCAGTTGCAGGAAGATTTGAACAACATTGGCTCGCACATTCTGGCAGCTACGGAATGTCTGGTTTACCGGCACATCCACCCGCACGTCTACGTCAAACTGACCACGCTGCCGGAAGGTGTTGCGCAGGGCTTTATTAAAGGCATGGCCGATATTATCGCTGACGAGGCCACGCTTGCCGTGCTGAACGGTCTGGTGTTCGAGCTTTCCTACGCGATTGCTAAAAAGGGTACCGAGGGGCCAAACGGCCTTAACCCTGACATGAAAGCGTTTGCCGATATTCAGCTGAAGCTGCTTAAAGATATGCGAGACGCTGCCTTGAGCATGAAACAGATACGCGGCGATCTGCGTGAACGGATTGCCAACATGAACCGCATTATCGAGGCAGCCGTGCCGCCCGATAGCCGACGTTAAGAAAAACCCGCCTCAGGCGGGTTTTTTATTCAGTACTGTCAACAACCCGGTATGGAGTTGCTCCGGTGCGGCGATAATACCGTCCACTCGCAGCCCCTCGGTGTTGTAGCGGATCATCCGGCCCGAAAGGTCCGTCATTTTAAGACCGGCGGCACGGCACAGGGCATCACCGGCGCAGATATCCCAAAAGCTTTTACCGACAAGGCTTGCCGTTGCATCGGCCATGCCTGCGGCAACCAGACCCAGCTTATAGGCAACCGAGCCGACAGAACGCAATGCCAGTTGCCCCTGATAGGGGGCCCACAGGCCTTTGCGGGTTTCGGACACGCTGATAAGAACATCCATATCGTGCACATCTTCCACCCCGCGCTGACGCACGCCCTGGCCGTTCATAAACACTCCCTTGCCCACAGCTCCGCTGATGAGGTGCTTTTTCATGGGATTATAAATCACCCCCGCAACGGCCTTGCCGTCCTCTATCAGGCCAATGGAAATGGCAAACTCGTGTGTGCCTTCTACAAAGTCACGGGTACCGTCGATGGGATCCACCACAAAACTGCGCGCACGTGTGAGGTAGCTGTCATCCTTTTCCGTTTCTTCCGACAACCAGCCGTAGTCGGGACGTGCTGCCGTCAGCAGTTCGCGCAGGCAGGCGTCAATGGCCAAATCCGCCTCGGTCAGAAAGGGGTCGCCGCTGGCTTTGTCTTCCAGACGTTTAAAGCCTTCGGTCTGGAATTTATAGGCAATCTCGCCCGCCTTTTCAGCGGCCTGAACCATCAGCTCGAGGTCTTGTACAAGTGTGTGCATGGGGGTGGCTCCTGCATATGTTGGGTGAGTATTGTGCAAACGGCTGCAAACAGCTTATAGTGCATGCTCTGAAATGTTAAGGAGAGAAAGCCCCATGGCCGCCGCCGAAACACCGATGATGCAGCAGTATAACGAAATCAAGTCCCGCCATCCGGGATACCTGCTGTTTTACCGCATGGGCGATTTTTACGAGCTGTTTGGCGACGATGCGCTGACCGCCTCGGGCATTCTCAGCATTACCCTGACCCAGCGCCGCGCCAGCAAGGACGAAGACGGCATCCCCATGTGCGGCGTACCGTTCCACGCCGCGGAAGGCTATATTGCCAAGCTGTTGGATAAGGGCCACAAAGTCGCCCTGTGCGAACAGGTAGAAACACCGGAAGAGGCCAAAGCGCGCGGCGGTTACAAAGCCCTCGTCAAACGCGATGTGGTACGACTGTACACCGGCGGCACCCTGACCGAAGACAGCATGCTCCGTCCGGACAGCAACAACTATCTGGCCGCCATCTGCCAGAGCGGTGGCGACATGGCGCTGGGCTGGTTGGATATGTCCACCGGCGAGTTCTGCACCGCGCCAACTGGCGAAAAATCTCTGGAAGCCGACCTCTCCCGTCTTGCCCCGACAGAGATTCTGGTCACCGAAAAAGCCGCCACGTCGCTGGCCGCCCCATTGGTTGACTGGCAGCACCTGCTGACCACCGTGCGCAGTGGCCTGTTTGACACCAAACTGGCCGAAGAGCGCCTGAAAGGGGCTTACGCCGTCGGCACGCTCGACAGTTTCGCCTTTGATAACACCGCACAGCTCGCCGTTTGCGGCGCCCTGCTGGCCTATGTGGAAGAAACTCAGGCCGGACGGCAGGCCGCGCTCCAGCGCCCGGTGGTGCAGCGTGCAGACGGCTTTATGCACCTGGACAATGCCACCCGCAGCAATCTGGAGCTCACCCGCACCCTGCGCGGCGAGCGTAAGGGCAGCCTGCTCGACGCCCTTGACCGCACCATCACCGCACCCGGTGCCCGCCTGCTGGCGCAATGGCTGAACGCTCCGTTGCAAGAGCGCACCAAAATCGTCCGCCGTCACGACGGCATTGCCTTCTTCCTCGGCAACCCCACAGTACGCGACGCCGTGCGCGATCACCTGCGCAGCATGGCCGATATCGGCCGCAGTCTTGCGCGTATCAGCCTTGACCGCGGCGGCCCGCGCGACCTGCATGCCCTGCGCCAGACCCTGAACGGCCTGCCCCTCCTGATGGACACTCTCGCCACCGCAAAAGACAAACGCCCCGCGATTGTGGCAGATGTTACCGCAGCACTCACGGGCTTTGGTGCCCTTGCCGACACCCTCCACCGTGCCATGCAGGACGACAACCTGCCGCTCCTGACCCGCGATGGCGGCTTCATCCGCGATGGTTTCTGCCCCGAGCTTGACCGCTTCCGCAAGCTCTCCACCAGCGGGCTGACCCTGCTGCAGGAGCTGGAACAGGACGAGAGCAAACGCACGGGCATCCCGTCGCTCAAGGTCAAATACAACAAGGTGTGGGGCTATTTTATCGAGGTCACCAACACCCATCTGGATAAAGTCCCTAACGACTTCATCCATCGCCAGACCACCACCTCCAGCCAGCGGTTTTCCACCCCGCGACTCATCGAAATCGAGCGTGATGTCACCCACGCCGGCAGCAATGCCTTAGGCCGCGAGACCCAGCTCTTTGCCGAGTTGTGCGCACAGGTTAAAGCACAGGCACCCGCCCTGCTGGCCGCCGCCGAGGCGCTGGCCACGCTGGATGTGCTGAGCGCAGGTGCCCTGCTGGCCGAGCGTGAGCGCATGGTGCGCCCCACCATGACCGATGACCGTGCGTTTGACATTGTGGCAGGCCGCCACCCTGTTGTGGCGCAGACGGTGGCCAATTTCATCCCCAACAACACCGACTTGACCGACGGCAAGCTGTGGCTGATTACCGGCCCCAACATGGCGGGTAAATCCACCTTCCTGCGGCAGAACGCCCTGATTGCCCTGATGGCGCAGGCAGGCCTGTACGTGCCTGCCGAAAGCGTAACCATCGGCGTTGTGGACCGTATTTTTACCCGCATCGGCGCGGCGGACGACCTCGCCCGCGGGCAGTCCACCTTTATGGTGGAAATGGTGGAAACCGCCGCTATCCTCAACCATGCCAGCAAGCGCAGCCTTGTGATTCTGGACGAAATCGGCCGCGGTACCGCCACTTTTGACGGTCTGTCCATCGCGTGGGGCTGCGTGGAGTATCTGGTCAAGGCCATCAACTGCCGCGGCCTGTTTGCAACCCACTACCACGAACTGACGGTGCTGGAGAAAAAGCTCCCCTCCCTGTCCTGCCACCATGTGGCCGTGCAGGAATGGCAGAACGATATTGTGTTCCTGCACGAGGTGCGCAGCGGCGCGTCGCCACGTTCTTACGGCATTCACGTGGGTCGGCTGGCCGGCCTGCCGGCAGCGGTAACCACCCGCGCCGAGGAGATCCTGAAAAAACTCGACGGCGACGAGAAAACCCGCGACCGCCTGCACATGGCCGACCAAATGAGCATGTTTGCCATGCCCACCCTGCCACCTGCGCCCAAACAATCGGAAGTGGAACAGAAAATTATCGGTCTCGACCTTGACGAAATGACGCCCCGTCAGGCACATGAGCTGTTGTATAGCCTTCGTAAAATTGCCAAAGAAGGAGCCGCCAGTTAGGCGTTCCCATGACAGTATTTCGCTCCTCGCTCACCATTGGCACGTTTACCCTCGGCTCGCGTTTGCTGGGGTTTGCCCGCGACGTGATTATGGCGCAGGTGCTGGGTGCGGGCCCCATGGCCGACGCCTTTTTTGTTGCGCTGCGCCTGCCCAACCTGTTCCGCCAGTTGATGGCGGAGGGGGCGTTCAACGTTGCGTTTGTGCCGATGCTGACGCGCAAACTCTCCGACGGGGAAGACCGCAGCGAGGCTGAAAGCTTTGCCAATGCTGTGTTTGCCTTGCTCTTTACCTTGTCCTTTAGCCTGACCGTACTGGGCATGGTTTTTATGCCTTATCTGGTCATGGCGCTGGCACCGGGTTTTATTGACGATGCGGAACGTTTTGACCTTGCGGTCACTCTGGGCAGAATAACCTTCCCGTACCTCACATTCATCGTGTTTGTCAGTTACGCCAGCGGCATTACAAATACACTGGGGCGTTTTGCCCTTGGCGCTGCGGCACCCATGTTCCTGAACATCGCCTTCATCTTCTGCCTGTTGCTGCTACCCGGACACGGCGTGAGTGCCGGTCAGGCCGCCGCGTGGGCGGTACCACTGGGCGGGGCGATGCAGGCCGGTCTTATGCTATGGGCCATTCGCAAGGTCAAGTTTGGCCTGCGGCTGCACATGCCGCACAAACACCCGGCTTTGGCCACGTTGCTACGCCGTTTGGGCGCCTCCATGCTGGGCGTGGGTGTTCAGCTGTTCAACAGTGTGTTCAGTACGTTTTTGGCCTCCAACCTCGTTGCGGGCAGTATCTCGTACCTGTTTTATGCCGACCGTTTGAACCAACTGCCGCTGGCGCTGGTCGGCATTGCGATTGGTACGGCGTTGCTGCCGCACCTGTCCCGCGCGCTGAAAAACGACGATATGAAAGGCGCCAGTCAGGCCTTTGGGCAGGCCATCGTGTTCGGTTTCTGCCTTGCGCTGGCTGCGGCTGCGGGCCTGTTTATGCTGGCTGACGAGTTGATGCGCGTACTGTTTATGCGCGGCGCGTTCGACGCCAACGCCGCCCACCAGACGGCACTGGCCCTGATGGCCTATAGCCTTGGCCTGCCCGCGTATATTCTGGTCAAGATTACCGCTACGGTTTTTTACGCGGCAGAAGACACCAAAACCCCGTTCCAGACCGCTGTGGTGAGCCTGATTGTTAACGTTGTGGCCAGCCTTGCGCTGATTGTCGGCTTTGCCCACGTGGGCCTTGCACTGGCGGGTGGTATTGCCGCATGGGTAAACGTAGCCGTGCAAGGGTACCTGATCTACAAGCGGGGTCTGATGCCTCAACTTAAAGCCAGCTACCTACGCAGCCATGCCCTGCGGGCTGTGCTGGTGAATCTTGTGCTGGTTGCCGTTGTGATGGGCTATAAAACGCTGCTGCCCCTGCCCGCTGCGGGCATTTTGGGTGCCGCGTGGCTGAGCGGTGCCATTGTGCTGGCGCTTGTTACCTTTGTTGGCGGGCTGGTTGTGACAGGCCTGCTGGACAAGAGCCTTATCCGGCGTTTCCGTAACCGCCGCTAGTCCTTCCGCCCCAGTTGAAGGGCCACCCACCAGGTGCCCAAAGCCGCAACGACAGCAGCCAGAGCAAACCATGTGTACATGTACTCCCGATGGCGGGCCGGGCTTGGCAGATCTTCCAGAAAAGCATGGACGTTGTGGAACGTCCCGCCGTCGGCCTGCACATATACGGGCAAGCGGGGGGTGCCGTCTTTTAACGGGATGATAGAGGGTTCCAGTTTTAGTAACACGGTCGTTCCCTCAGGCCCCACGCCTGTCACCGGGCCACCCCAGAAGTTCTTGTACAACGGATAGGGCATCACCACACCGTTCACAGCATCATCCATCCCGCCCGAACGGTACGGTGCCAGAAAATCCTGCGCCCCGAGGGACCGGTTGACCCAACCACGGTCAACCAGCACTTCCTGCCCGGTCGGCAGCAGAAGCGGTGTCAGGATACGGTAGCCGACATCGTTGGCCTTGCGCTGGTTTTCCAGCAATACCTCGCGGCTGTGGTCATAGGTGCCATGCAGGTGCACGCGGCGCCCCGCATGGTCCGGTGTCAGACCATCCGCTGTCACAGGCGGCAGGCTACGGAGCATGCTCAGGTGGGTGGCCATCTCCTCCTTCTGGTGCATACGGTCCATCTGCCAGATGCCAAGCCGTGTTAAACCTGCCACACACAGGACCAGAAACACCACCGGGAAGGCTATTCTTTTAAGATTTGCCATGGTTTTAGGCACCTCTTTCCTTGAAAAAACGATAAACTGGACTATACCGTACAGAGATAGCCCCAACAACGCCTTTGAACGAGAGAAAACCCCTGCCTTGAAACAGCTCTGGTCCTCCCTCAACCCCAACATCCGTTACGCCGCCTATGTGACCGCTGCATTTGTGCTGTGGATGATGACGGGTATTTTTTCTTCCAGCGATGCCACACCCGTGCCGGAAACCGAAAAACCCCGCCAGGTGCGCATCCAGCCACTGACCCAGCAGCCTTATCAGCGAATTGTGACCCTGATGGGCCGCACACAGGCCGACACACTGGCCACCGTTGCTGCCGAAGTGGATGGCACGATTGAATCCCTGACCGCCGACAACGGCGATACGGTCGCCGCCGGCGCACCCCTCGCCCAGATTAATTTAGGCAGCCGTCCCGCCCGCCTTGCGGAAGCCAAGGCACGCCAGAAGGAAGCCGAACTGCTGCTTAACGCCGGACGCAAGCTGAACAAGGAAGGTTTTCAGGCCGATACGCAGCTGGCAACACGTCAGGCCGAGCTGGCTGCCGCCAAGGCCGCTCTTGCCCAGATGGAAAAGGAAATTGCAGACAGCACTGTTAAAAGCCCTATCGCCGGACGGGTGGAAAACCGCCACGTGAACGTGGGGGATTTTGTCTCTGTCGGTACACCCTTGTTTGAGGTCATCACGCTGGATAAGGTCAAACTCATCGGCTACGTTGCCCAGACCCAGCGCAACCTGCTGACCATCGGGCAGGATGCCATGGGCCTGACTGTTGATGGCCAGAGTGTGCACGGCACCGTTACCTTTGTGGCAGACAACACCTCCGGAAGGGCAAAAACGTATCTGGTTGAAGTGACAGTAGACGCCGAACAGGCACCACTGCTCAAAAGCGGTATGACGGTTGAAATCCGCATCCCGACAACTGTCCGGACGGCTCATTTTGTTCCCCATGCGGCTCTTGTGCTCAACGATACGGGTGATCTGGGTGTGATGGCTGCCGAAGAGGGCAAAGCGCGTTTTTACAAAATCACCCCGCTCAGCGATGCGGAGGACGGCATATGGGTCAACGGCCTGCCGGACAAGGTAGACCTTATCGTAACCGGTCAGGCAACGCTGGTTGACGGCGTGACGGTAACCAGCCAGCTTAAACCCGGTGTTGCAAGCGGAGAGCGCACATGAAACCGTGGCAGCTCTGGAGCGGAGTAGCCCTGTTCTCTGCCCTGTTCTTCTACACTCTATCGCCGATTCTGTTGCCGTTCGTGCTGGCTGCCGTTGCTGCGTACCTGCTGGACCCCGTTGTTGACAAATTTGAAGAACGAAGCATTGACCGCGGCCTTGTCAGCGCTGCTTTTGTCGGCGTTTTTCTGGCTATCATTGTCGCTATTTTCGCCGTACTGGTGCCCGTGCTGGTGGACCAGTCCACCCGTTTTGCCGGAGCGGCCCCGGCCTATGCACAGGATGCCCTGCGCGTACATATCCTGCCCTTTCTCGAACAGAAGCTCCACCTGACGTTGAACCGCGATATGGTTATGAGCCAACTGAGCGCCTATGGTGAAAAAGGGTTGAACATTGCCCTGTCTATCCTGCGGAAAACGGCGCTTTCCACCGCCGCGTTTATGGACATTCTGTCCCTGTTGCTGGTGACGCCACTGGTAATGTTCTACCTGTTGCGCGACTGGGACCGCATCAAGGAACGGCTGGAGACTCTGATCCCCCGCCGTAACAGCAAAAAAATCCTGACAGTTACACACAAGATTGACGGAGCTTTGTCAGCTTTTCTGCGCGGGCAGTTTGCCGTGTGTCTAGCGCAGGCGGTTTTCTACGCAACGGGCCTCTGGCTCTGCGGGCTGGAGATGGGTGTTATCATCGGCCTTGCCACAGGCATGTTGGCCTTTATTCCCTTTGTCGGCATGACGCTGGGGATGGTCAGCGCCTTCACCGTTGCGGTTATTCAATTCCAGTTCGACAGCTTTTTGCCGTACATCCTCATCGGCGGCGTGTTCGCAGCAGGTCAGACACTGGAAGGTTTTGTCCTGACCCCGAAACTGGTGGGCGACAAACTGGGACTGCACCCTGCATGGGTGATTTTTGCACTGCTCGCCGGTGGTCAGCTGGGGGGATTCCTCGGCGTACTGATTGCTCTGCCCATGACGGCCATCGTCAGCGTGCTGGTGCGAGAGGGGATAACAGTCTGGCTGCAAAGCGCCTACTACAAACAACCCGCAAAAGCCCCCGCTAAAAAGGCCACCCGCAAGACATGAGAGAGCTTATTGCCACCTGTGTAGAACGCAGCCGTACCATGGCACTGATTCTGGTGCTGATTTTTGTTGCGGGTATTTACGCCTACATCGCCATCCCCAAGGAATCGGAGCCGGATATTCCCATCCCGATTATCTACGTCAGCATGCACCACGAAGGGATTTCACCGGAAGATGCGGTGAGTATGCTCATCAAACCGATGGAAGTGGAACTGCGCAGCATTGCGGGGCTGGACGAGCTCGAAGCCACCGCCTATGAGGGTGGTGCCAACGTGTTGATGAAGTTCGAGGCCGGTTTTGACAACAAGCGTGCACTGGATGACGTGCGCGCCAAGGTGGATATTGCCAAGGCCGACCTGCCGGACGAAACCGACGAGCCGACCATTACGGAAGTGAACGTATCGGACTTTCCGATTCTGACAGTCATTCTGTCCGGCCAGTTGCCGGAGCGTGCGCTCAAACGCATAGCCGAAACCTTGCAGGACTATCTGGAATCTGTACCTGGCGTACTGGAAGCCAAGGTTGTCGGCGCACGGGAAGAACAGGTCGTGCTGGAAATCGACCGCGCCAAACTGGAGTCCTATGGTATTACCCTGCAAGACATGTACAACGCCGTGTCGCTGGGCAACAAGCTGGTAGCCGCAGGCAGTCTGGAGATGGGTTCGTCCCGCTATCCGGTCAAAATCCCGGGGCTTTTCCGTACACCGCAGGAGCTGCTTGACCTGCCGGTCTACGCCGACGACCAGCGCACCGTGCTGGTACGGGATATTGCCGAGGTCAAACCCACATTCAAAGACGCCACCGCCGTCACCCGCGTCAACGGCAAACCTGCGATTACGCTGGAAATCCGTAAACGTATCGGTGCCAACATCATCAGTACCGTGGACGGCATCAAATACGTGGTGGACACCTTTATGAAACAGGCCCCCGAAGGACTGAGTGTCAGCTACACGGGGGATAAGTCCGTCGGCATCGCCCGCATGCTGAACGACCTACAGAACAACGTGCTGATTGCGATTTTCCTTGTCATGGTGGTGCTGATTGCCGCCATGGGCATCCGCCCTGCCTTGCTGGTGGCCTTTGCCATTCCCGGGTCGTTCTTGCTGGGGATTCTGGTGCTGTTTTCCACGGGTTTGACGGCAAACATCGTGGTGCTGTTCTCGCTGATTCTGTCGGTGGGTATGCTGGTTGATGGCGCCATCGTGGTGGTGGAGCTTGCTGACCAACGCCTGCAAGCGGGGGACAGCCGCAAGGATGCCTACGTTTACGCCGCCCAGTACATGGCATGGCCGATTATCGCCTCGACCGCAACAACGCTTGCCGCCTTTATGCCGCTCATCGCATGGCCGGGCATCGTTGGCGAGTTCATGAAGTTCCTGCCGATTACGCTGATTTACACCCTGTTAGCCTCGCTCCTGATGGCACTGCTGTTCCTGCCGATGGTCGGTGCACGCTTTGGCGGCGTGAGCAAATATGCCGTGCCGATTGCCAACAGCGCTCTCATCAACTGGTACACCCGCAAGCTGGAGGCCGCCATTGCCGCCCCGGGCAAAGTGCTGCGCTACATGATTGTAATGTTCGTCGGCAGCATTGTGCTGTACGGCTTTTTGGGCCGTGGTGTGGAGTTTTTCCCGAACGTGGAGCCCGAGCGTGTTCAGCTCAAGGTGCATGCAGCCGGTGACTACTCCCTGAACGAGCAGGACAGTATGATGAAAGAGGTCGAGGCCCGCATCCTTGACCTGCCGGAGATTAAAACCTTCTACGTGGTGACCGGACAGAACAGCCGTCAGGGCGATGCAGCCGAAGACCAGATCGGCACCGTGACCATGGAGCTGAAAGACTGGGAGGACCGTGACCGCACAGCGGACGAGGTGCTGGCCGATGTGATGGGCCGTACAGCGGATATTTATGGCGTGCGTGTAGAAACCGCCAAGGAACAGGGCGGGCCGACACAAGGTAAACCCATCAAGGTCGTCATCAGTGGCAGCAACATCCAGGACCTGCTGGATGTGACGCGCCAGATTCGTGCCATGCTGGAAAAAATCCCCGGCACCATGAACGTGGACGACACCCGCCCCCTGCCCGGTATTGAGTGGAACATCCGCTTTGACCGCTCCGAAGTCGCCAAAGCCGGTGTGACAATTGACATGATTGGTACAGTTATCCGCCTGGCCACCAACGGCGTTATTCTGGATACCATCCGCCCCGAGGGCGTTAAGGACGAGGTTGACATTACCGCGCGCTTTAAAAGCGATAACCGCACCCTGTCGGTTATAGACGACCTGACCATCGGGACCGAGGCGGGACAAATACCTATCAGCCACATGGTTACCCGCACGGCCAAACAGAAGGTCAGTACCATCAAGCGCCTTGACCAGAAAAACGTTTTCTATGCCGAGGCAGATGCCACACCCGGCGTACTGCCCGATGCGGTGATGAAACAGCTCAAGGAAGAACTGAAAACCCTCAAACTACCCACCGGTGTTACCATCGACTTTAAAGGCGAGGACAAAGACCAGCGCGAAGCTGCCGAGTTCCTGCAAAAGGCCTTTATCGTCGCCTTGTTCATCATGGCGATTATTCTGGTCACGCAATTTAACAGCTACTGGCAGACGTTCATCATCCTGTCAGCGGTGATCCTGTCCACTACAGGGGTATTGCTGGGACATATTCTGACCATGGAGCCCTTCGGAATTGTGATGAGCGGCCTTGGCGTGATTGCCCTAGCGGGGATTGTGGTCAACAACAACATCGTGCTGATTGATACCTTCAACAAACTGGTCACCGAAATGCCGGACTGGCGCGAGGCACTGGTCGAAACAGCCCGCAGCCGCCTGCGCCCCGTTATGCTGACGGCCGTCACCACCATGATTGGCTTGTTGCCCATGGCGGCTAAAATCAACATCGACCTGATTGCCCGCTCGGTGGTCTATAACAGCCCATCCACCCAGTGGTGGAACCAGCTGGCAACCAGTATCATTTTCGGCCTCGGCTTTGCGACGGTACTGACCCTGATTGTGACCCCGGCCATGATTGCGCTGGGCATGCAACGGGCTGAGCGTAAAAAGGCCGCGCAGGCACGTGCATCTGCACCGTCGCCCCGCGTACACGCCTAAGCGCTTTATAGCGGCGCGCAGGTTGTGTACACTGGAGAAAATAACCGGAGCAGCCCAGGATGAAACAACGCCAGACCTACATTGTGTTTGTTCGTGATAACACCACGGGCGGCGAGTTCATCCATACTTATGCGGAAAGTGCCGGGCAGCACCACAGGGCCATAGAGGCCACACGCCGTAAATACGCCGAGCCGCGCTACACCGTACACACCGCCTATACACTGGATGAACTGGAAAACATGACCAGCACCATACGCCGTTGGACTGCCCAACCCAAACGCACCGAGCAACTGGCCATGCCGGACTTTTTGCAACTTGCCAAGGCCTAAGGCCTGTACGTAAAAAACCCCCGCTGTGCGGGGGTTTTTTTATGCGGCGCGGTTGCGGAATCTGCGGACAATCAATGCGTCCAGACTGAGTGTTCCGGCACCGGTAAAGAACAGCGACAGCAACATGATGAAATAGGTAGCGGCAAACTCTATCCCGTTATTCAACAGCACCAGCGGCCCGTGGCGCACCAGCTCCTGATATTGCGGGTAGTCCTGTGCCCACTCCTTGAACTGGGTCAACGCAGTCGCCCCTTCCATCATGCCGAACCAGTAGGAGTCTGACGCGGCAATCGCCAGCCAGCCATTACCCAGATGGACCGAGAAGATGGCAACCAGCATCGTCACCATCAGGGGAACCGTCGCCCAGCGTGTGGCCACACCGGCCAGCAGTGCCATTGACCCGCCCAGCTCGGCCATTATGGCCATAACTGCCATCAGCGTGGGGAACGGCAGCCCCAGACTGTCCCCAAACCAGGACACCGTATCCGGGAAACCCCTCAGCTTGTTCACACCTGCCTCCCACAAGGGCAGAAACAGATAAATACGCATCAGCAGTGGTGCCAGACCGTCGGCGATACGTGTTTTGTCCAACAGGTCCTGCGCGTGGTTGAGGAGTTTGATCATGTCCGGGGGTTTCCTTGGTTAAGTGCCTTCGGGAAAGGGATTCGTGGCCCCTTGGGAAAAGGTTACACGTTACCCAGCGCCTCGGGCGCTGCCATGTTCACATAGATAATGCCGAACTCCTGAAACAGTTTTTCTGCCGCGGCCAGCGACGGTGTGTGTTCGGCAATCAGCGTTAGTTGACGGTCATCACAAATCGCGAGCAACTCTTCCTGTTCATGGGGGTCAGGGTCAAGAAAACGCTCGACCACATGTTCCGACAGTTTGACAAAATCCAGCGGGAGCTTGCGCACGTGCTCCAGCGTGTGGTGACCGTCGCCATAGTCATCCAGCGCCCAGCGGTAGCCCTGCTCCTTGAGAGTATCCATAAAATCCACCAGTGCCATGTTGGCCGGCAGGTATTCGGTTTCCGTAATTTCCAGAATCACATAAGCAGGGTCACCGCCCATTTGCTCGTAGTGACGCAGCACCTCTGCCACGCGGTCACGGTGCGGGCCGTCTCGTAACAGTGCCGGGGGCACGTTAATGCTGATATGCCGCCCCAGCCTGTGCACGTGGGTCAACTGTTCGACCAGCAGGTAAGGGATGACTTTCGGGAACAGTTTCAGGTCCTGTACCGCCATCAGACTGTCAAATACGGGGAGCGGTTTACCTGCATCATCAAAAATCCGCAGCAACATTTCGGAAAAAAGCTCTGTGCCCGTCCGGCTGTTCAGTACCGGCAGAGTGACGAATTTGACGGTCCCGTTGCGCAACGCATCGATAGCCCCCTGTGCCAGCAAGCGCTGGCTGCGGGCCTGCGCTTGGCTCTGACCGCCCTGAATCAGCGCATCCACCCCCGCATCCAGCAGGGAGGTGACTTCGTCTATCGGGGGCAGGGCAAAGCGGGTCATTTGTTATCCGTCGTGTTAAAATCCTCTACTAATATACGCATTCCCTTGCTTTTCGCCAAAAAAAAGCCGCCCCGAAGGGCGGCTTGACGCTTATTGGAAGAACTGGGCCACCATACGGCGGCGCCAGCCTTCGAGCTGTTGGGGAGTCACATCCTCGGTCACCAGATGGACCTGCAAAGGCGTTGCAGGGGTCACCTTGTCGCGGATGAACACCAGATAGCCGACGGTGATGGGCTTCATCCGGCGTTTCAGTTCCTTCTTGAAGCGGAACCGTGCGCCGAAAGCGTAGCCGAGCAGCTTGTCGATCATGTTGGTGGGGCTGCGGCGGATGGTGCCGTCATCGTCCACGTACATGGCCGTGGAACTGGCGTTCTTGTAGTCCAGCACCATATAGCGCTTGCGGACCTTGCCGTAGGCAACCAGATCCGGCTCGCCCAGATGGGTGGCGATGCCGGCAGCTTCGTCCAGATAGACGAAAGGCAGCCCCCACTCCTCGCGGAACCAGGAGATGTCTTCCTTCTTGCAGAAGGCGTCGATCCAGTCCACGCCGGCCAGCACCCAGGTGCGGATCTCGGCTTCGGTCCAGTCGCCCACACCCACGGGATCGCCGTCGGCGACCTTGAGCAGCTTGCGCATGGCGACGAAATGGTTGTCGAGCTGGAGTTTCACCCAGTCGCGGTAGTGGCCGGACATGCGGGTGCGCTTGTTGTAAAAGTAGAGCTTGAGTGCCTTGTGCAGACGGTCGCCCAGATAACTGGGTACCGACACCGACACGGTATGATAGAGGGTCATATCACCCCTCCTTTGGTCGAATGGGGCAGAATGAAAGGGAAATAAGGGATAAAAGGGCAAAAAAGATGCGCCGTGTAACATCAGGCGTTAGAAGGGTTATCTCACATTCTTTACTTGGTTGTAAATGATTGACAATCATCAAGACCGGCTGTAATCTCTGGACAGCTCAAAAGCATCTTGCTTTAACTTTTCTCGAGTGCTCGTTTTTGCACTTGCGGATTTCCCCCTTTTTTCTCTTCGTCAGCTCTCTTTCTTTAGTCGTCAACACGACACAAAGGCATGTCCGGGAGACCGGGCATGAAATCCCCATGGCTAACAAAAAGTCCCGAAAGGTCAGTAAGGCCTCGGACTACACTTCCCGTAGCCACTACGAGAAGTTTGCCGAAGTCTACAACAACTGGCAGGAATACCCGACCGACGCCGACGTGGCGAAGCAGTTCGGCATTGCGTCCGAACGCGTCAAGAACCGTCTGCGCAACTACCTCGGCATGCAGAAGCGCCATCCCGAGATGGACCTGCCGCCGCTCCTCAACCGCAAGGACAGCGACTTCGAAAAGGGCTTCATCGTCTACTTCGAAGACTACCTCCGCGCGGAAGAGTACCGCATCGACATGAAGACGCTCGGCGGCAAGGGCCGCTACGTCATCACGTCGGCGATGTACAACGGCGACCTCTGCCGCGAATGGTGGACCACGCTGAAGCGTTACGCCAAGGACCGCGATGCCACCCTGGTGGTGCTGCCGACCAAGTACGGCACCAGCCTGGAGCAGCTGCCCGATCAGCTGAAGGGCTACGTGTGTTTCGAGGACGCGATGCTCAACGAGGTTTTCCGCATCAACGCGACGGCGCACATCCGCCCGACCACGCTGCACCCGCTGCGTCAGGTCCGCGCGACGCGTCGTAACCTCAGCGAAATCATCGCTTCGCCGAAGGTCGACCTGAACTTCATCCCGGTCAGCAACAACGCGCTGCCGAAGGTCACCATGACCACCGGCTCGTGCACCTTCCCGAACTACAATCCGGGCATGGTGGGCGCCAAGGCCGAGAAGCAGCACCTGTTCGGTGCCGTGGTGGTGGAGATCGTGGACGACACGACCTTCCACTTCCGTCAGCTCATCGCCGACGACAAGTTCGGCGTGTGCGACATCAACATGAAGTACTACCACCCGCACGGCATCCGGCAGATCGACTCGGTCGATACGCTGGTGACCGGCGACTGGCACGTGTGGCAGACCTGCCCCGTGGTGCGCGAGGTGACCTACGGCAAGGGCGGCATCGTCGACCTTCTCAAGCCGAAGTTCGTCATCAAGCACGACCTGATGGACAGCACGTCCATCAGCCACCACAACCAGCATGACCGTGTCCTGCTGGCGCAGCTGTCCGCTGCCGGCCACCTCAGCCTCAGGGCTGAGCTGGAGGCCAACGTGGACGAAGTCGTCTACATCCTCCAGTCGTCCGGCGATGCCGACATCGTGGTGGTGCGCTCGAACCATGACGAGCACCTCGACCGCTACCTCACCGAGGCGCGGTACATGAACGATCCGACCAACTACCGGATCGGCCATGAGCTGGTGCCCCCGATGGTCGACGGCGAGATGCCGTTCGCCTGGTATGTGCGCAAGCGCATCCTGGAGCGGATTGCCGCCGGTGAGCTCAAGATGGATGGCGACGTGGCGATGAAGCGCCTCAAGTTCCTGGTTCGGGACGAGGACTTCTACCGTCACGGCATTCAGCTGGGCATGCACGGCGACAAGGGTGCCAACGGCGCCCGTGGCTCGCTGCAGCAGTTCCTGAAGGGCGTCGGTGCGACCGTCACCGGTCACAACCACACCCCCATGATCGATGGCCCGAACTGGGTCGTCGGCACGGGTACCCGCCTCAAGCTGGCCTACACCAAGGGCCTTTCGAGCTGGTGCAACTCCCACGTTGTCATCTTCCCGAATGGTCAGCGCATGATGATCAACATCATCCAGGGCGCCTGGCGTAAGGTCTAAGCCAACGAACGAAGAGCCTCCCGCAAGGGAGGCTCTTTTTTCGTCTGTATAGCTTTATTTTTTGGCGGTTTGCGGAGCTGGTTGCAACGTAACTTCGGCCCACAGGCGGCCGCTTTCGGGCATCACTTCCTGCTCGGCTTCTGCCGGTTTGCGGGCGTAGGCCTGACCGCCCAGCACCTCCGGCTTACCGATATTGACGGTACCCTGTGCCTGCAAACCCCGCTCCCACTGCATCGGTACCGGATTCAGGAATACACGGCCGTCGTCAAACAGGAGCTGTTCCTCACGTGTGGTATCTACCTGCAGTTCCTGCGCGCTCAGCTCCATCTGTGCCTTGCTGCCATCCAGCGCGCGGAGGGTCAGGGTCACTCTAAGGCCACCTGTCACGTCCTGCCGGGTGGTGGTTTGTTCGAACCCGCCCTTGGCACTAAGCGCAGCCCTGTTAAGCAGAAAACTAACCGGCTTCTGGTGGTCAATTGTTTTGGTCTCGCCGATTTCAATCGGAGTCTTTTCGTTCATCAGTTCACGCGCAGGCAATTTGCCGCAGGCCGGATGGCTGATGAGTTTGCTTTGCACGGCCTCCCGCAGCTCTTTAGGGAGCTTTTCCTTCTTGTCCTGAGACTCACATGCCAAAATGCGGACGGACGCTTCAAAATGCTCGTCAAAGCTTTCTTCGATCGGGGGGATAAGACGCGAAATCCGGTTAGACCTGTTGGATGGCCCGCCCTGTATGCGCGAGACGCGGGCATTAGGCACCGCAGGTTGTAATGCCGGTGCGGCAGGAACGGAGACATGTTCTTCTACGAGCGGCGCAAAAGCAGGCTGCTCCATTTCGGCACGGGCAAAAGCCGGTGCCAGAACAACCAGAAAAGCAGTCAGAACTTGCAGATTAGAGGATAACCTGTTCACGCTCAGGCGCGATCTTTTGCAACATGGATGTGAACGTACGCAGTTTGCGCGGATCATTACTGTCCATCGGTGTGTGAATCACAATCCGGTTCGGGGAAAGCTCGGCGATTTTGCAGGCCTTCCAGGCGTTGTTCACAAAGTGACGGATTTCGCTGTCGCGGGATTCCTGTTCGGTCTCGCCGTTGCCTTCCGGAATCAGGGTAATCCGGCGGATGCCCAGAACCTGCTGAAGGTGGCGCACGTTCACGCCGCCGTTTTCCAGCCATTCGCTCATCACATCGGCTTTCATACGGATAACCGCCCACGAGTTGGAGGCGCCCATCCAGATGGAAGAGATACATTCGGGGTAGTGACACTCCATAACCGATGCCACAAATTCTTTGCCGCGGCGGGTCGCCTGACGCATACCGGAACTGTTATCACGGGTTGCGCACATGGCCAGAACCTGTTTGTCGCCCAGTTTGGGTCGGCTGTGATAATCCGACACGGAGAGCAGATTTTCCGGCACATAGACCATGTTGTGGGAAACGCGGTAAATCACACCGCCATCGCGGTAACCAACCACAGTGCCTTCCATGACGCGGCCCGGGGAACCGTCACCCCACTGCTGCATCTCCAGCACGGACATGAACATTTTAATGCTGGGCATGATGGGGCTGCGGATATCCACCCACACACCACGGTCACCCACACCGCTACGACGGCGGCAGGTAATCGTACCCATGGCCATGTTGACGTCAGCCTCGACCAGCATGCCGCGTTCGGCATAACAGAGGCGGATGGCATTGGACAAAGCGTTCTCAATGGTTGGTTCATCCCAACCATACTCTTCGCCAATTTTGCGTACGTACTCGAGGTCAGCGATCTGCATTTTTCAACGACAAAATATATTTACGGTCTCCAAAACGGAACTCTGCATACATATCACGTACAGCGACAAGTTCCCAGCCCTCAAAGGTATCGCCCACAAGCAGTACCCCCTCACGCCCCTTGCTTACACCAATAAGACCATAGTTAGGAACTAAAGATAAAACTTCAAGTGATGGAAAGTCAGCTGCACTCAAACGGGGCTTAAGACCACGCGGCATCCGGACGTGTTCACCGTTCGGTTCGAACATCTCCACATCAAAGTCGGCCATATTGCGAACCTCTGGCTTTTTGGGCGTATTGTCGGCCACTGGCTCACTTACAACAGGGTTATTACGTGCATCCGGAGCGGGCTTGGTTGTCGCCACGGGTGTCGGCACACCGTTGTTATTAAAAAATTCGCTCGGACGGGGTTTCAGTGCCGGATTCTCCGTCTGGCTGAGTGCTTTACGGTAGGCTGCCAGCTCGTCTTCAACGTTGTTGATGACTTCAGCATTCCGGACAGTCCGTTCGACCGGGTTCAACTCCTCAGGATCAAGATCCTGCGGCTCATCCGGTAGTTTTGCCGAATCGTTCTGCCGCTTTTCCTTACGTTTTTCGGAAATCTTTTCCATCAGCTTGGCGAATGCGTTCACGTCTTCGGGCATATTTTCGGAGCCGTCAGCCTCAATTGGCTTTTTGGCCTCGTCCGGTGTGACGTCGGCAAACTCGACAATGGCACCACCAGCTGCTGCCGCAGCCTTACCATCACCGGCGGCCTGACCGTCCTTGGGACCGTCACCACCGTTATCGCCTCCGCCATTGCCACCCTTTTTACCGCTATCGGCAGTTTTTGTTTCCACCGCCGGTGCATCCGTTTCCGGACGGTCGAGGTTCAGGGTATCCGCATCGACAACAACAGCGGAAGATGCGTTTTTATTAATGGCAACAGGCGGCTCGACCGGCAGGTCCTGCGATACCTGATTCAGGGCGCCGGTCCAGCGGGCAACCATCTCGCTGACTTTATCAAAATCCTTATACACCATGTAGATACCAGCAACCAGACCGCCCAGAACCAACAGGCTGCCAGCGGCGCCGACAACGCCGCCCTTGCTCGCCGAACCGGGACGTACCGTTTTGTTCGGGATGGTGGGGGCCTCGCGCTTAGGCGCTGCGTCGGAGGTTTTGGCTGAGTGCTTCCAAGGCGGCTGCTTCGGCGAATCCACCTTTGGCGATGTGTAGGGTGTGTTCACCTCTGGCGCCGCGCCATAAACGCCGGAAACCGGTGCAACGGGGTCAGCAGAACTGGAATTGGACGGCCCTTGCACATCCACCAGCTCTTCCAGGTCCCACGAGCCTTCGTTCGCTTTGGCAGGTCCCATGTCCAGCTCGTCAGCTGTGGGTGCATAGGGCGGCGGTGCCATGGGTTTTTGTGGCGGTGCCATCATTTCGGTATCTATTTCGTCATCATGCTCTTCGGCAAACGACGGTGGCGGCACAATACCTGCAGAAGCACTGGTCCGCTTGGGCGGCGTTGCAGACGGCGCATCGTAAGACGGAGCCGGCGGCACATTCTCGTGCTCAAAAGACGCAGGGGCACTTGGGCGCGGTGCGCTAGGGCCTGTACGCTTGGGCGGTGAGGCCTCGTTATCCATAGTCGGCGCACTGCTTTGCTTGGCAGGAGCAACACCCAGAATATCATCCAGATCAATAGACTTGCGTGGACGGGCAGATTCCGCCATTGGCTCTTCCACGGACGGGCCGGATGTGCCGGCCTGAGGAGACTCGAAATCGGCCTCAAAGTCCGTCGACTGGCGACTTTCCTTATGCTGCTGGGCGGGCGCACCTGCCTGAACAGGGGCTTCATCCTGCGGCGCAGGTGTACCTTCAGAGGGTTTAATATCCCCTGTACGCGAAGGAAGTTTCCGTTTCAGCACCATTGTCGTTAAGTCCTGCTACCCTTTTATCGTTAAGCCACGCGGCTGCCTTGTTGGGCGGCGCGCTGGCGGGCGGCTGCCTGTGCCGCACGAACACCGTGCGGGTACATTTGCGAGAATTGAATCGCGGCGCGCCAACGGTCACCGCCGTTTTCGCTTGCCAGTCGGTTCAGCTCCGCCACGTCATCCGGCGTCGTGGTTGCCAGTGCGTAGGTCAGTTTATCCGTCAACAATCGGCAGATTACCTCGCCGTGGGGCGACATCAGGTAAAACTCCGAATAGAAGCCGGGCTTGGTA
The DNA here is from genome assembly GCA_016125375.1 of Pseudomonadota bacterium. GTDB lineage: Bacteria > Pseudomonadota > Alphaproteobacteria > UBA1280 > RI-95 > RI-95. The sequence goes on from WGLU01000008.1 coordinate 173,896, forward strand.
TCCAGCGAGCCGATGTTCTCGGCGTGACGCTCCGAACGCAGACCCAGCGATTGCATCAGCAGCGGAATCATCTCGCGTCGGGGCTTGAGGATCATCCGTTTGGTAATGTTACCGATAATGGCCTGACCGACCTCTGTGGTCAAATCCTCTTCGTTCTGGGTGGCAATGCCGCACATACAGTTCAGCGAGCGGTACGTACGGAACGCACGCTTGAGCTGGTTGGCCACCTGCTGGCCGCCCTGTGCAGACACCATGGAGATCATCTCGTCCACCAGAAGGTGTTTCTTCTCGCCACGGTCACCCAGATACATGATGTTGTCGAGCATTGTGAAGATGGAGTTCACAATCACGTCGGAGATTTTTTCCGACAGCACGTTCTGGAGGTTAAACACCACCAGCTGGTCTTTTTCTGTAATCGATGGCGGGCCGTCAAACAGCTTGCCGTACACGCCGTCATGGCAGTACGAGCCGATAATCTCGGCGCTCTGGAAGCCAATGTTACGCTGCTCGGTGCTGGTGTACGGGAAGCGCATGTAGGCTTCGCGAATCCAGCTCGGGCGCAGGCAGTCATCTTCCGGTACCAGTTCATAGGCAAACTGGACAATCTGTTCGACCAGGCGCGCTTCCTCGCGCTGAGGCTCGTAAGAACCGCCACGCATCAGCATCAGCTCCAGCGCAACCGACCACTGCTGCAGGCGGTGCTTGGTCATTTCACCCGTAAACGGGTTAATGCAGGACTTGGGCGCGTCCAAATCGATAATGATCAGCTTGCCCATGGTTTCGGCAAAGCGGTCATAGTCGTCCTTAATCGTCATCAGGTACTGCTTTTTAATGCCCGCAGCGAAGAGCTGGAGCGTCAAGTCAACCACCGCAAACGATTTACCCGAACCCGAGGTACCCGTGATGGCGTAGTGCCAGTTCACAAAGTCCGGGTGGGTATGGTCGAAGAAAGTAATTTCCCCGTCACGGTTGACGTACACGGCCTGTGGAATCTCGTGCCCGCCCCAGTGGCCGTGAATCGGCACCAATTCGCACATATCGTCGGACAGAACGCGGCGCGTACGCGCAAATGGCTTGGTAAAGCGGTTACGCCAGACCAGCGGCCAGGAGTAGATAATCCCTTGCAGGCACATGGAGCGTTCCATATCCGGCACAACGGAGAGCTTTTTAAAGGCCGAGTTAACGCGCAGGAGGCGTTCCTCCACTTCGCGGCGGGAGTATCCGTGCACAACAACACCCAGCATCATAAACATGATACGGCGGCCGTTCACCATCCGCAATTTTACCTGTGAGGCTTCTTGCGCCACAACGGCGGATTCCTCACGCGAGAAAATCGTCGCCACACGCTCACGCAGGGCGGCCTGTAGCGTGATCGCCACTTTCTCGACTGCCTGGTTGGCCTGTTGCATATTGCAGAAGAAGGTGTACTGCGTGGCCAATGTCCGGCGGATAATACCCAGATAGTCCGGACCCACGGCGTCAGGCATCATAGCCATCATAATCAGGCCATGGTAGTCCTGCCCGATTTTAATCATGTCGCCATCCTGCTCGATCGGCAGAGGGAAGAGCTGCTCGTCGTAGGAAATCATCGGGTCAACTACGATGCGTTGTCCGGCCTCGCGGTAGGATGGGCAAAAAGCGTTCCAATAGTGCTCTTTCAGCTCCTCCAGATTCATCCGGTGGATATTGAACATACTGGTCAGTGTGCTCTCGGCCGTCATCACGGCCTCATTAAATTCGGCCAGCGTCGCCTTCATGGTATTGTTCAGGAAGTTGCCCATGATTTTTTCAATCAACGGCAAACCAACCAGACCGCCTACAAAGCCCAGCACAACCGTAACGGCGTTAAAGGCAATAGCAAAGTAACCCAGAATATCCTGCTGTTCCGGGGTGCGCATGGTGATAATCATGTAGGTATCGCGCAGCATCGAATAGCTGGTCGGCGAGACCTGATATCCGTTGAAACCCGCATCAAGCAGTTTTTCCGCACGGGAGTGGCGCAAAATCTGGCCACGCTCGGATGTTGTGGATTTTTCCAGATAGAAGCGCATCTTTTTGGAAAGGTCGTTCGTCGATGTGATGCTGACCTGCACCTCGTAGGAGTTGTGTACGCTCTCGATAAACGTCTGGAACTCGCGAATGGTTTGCAGGTGACCGTCGTCGTACGAATACGAAGGCGGAACAGGTGTTTTCCACGCCACGCCAAGCGAGCCATCCTTCATCAGATGGACGCGGAACAGGTTGCTATTGTCGTCTTCCTCGAACTCAAAATAGGGCAGCTGTTCGCTCAGGCGAAAGCCGCGGGAGGGTACGTAAACGCTACCGTGGTCTTTTTGCGGAGTAGTGTTGTTATTGTTGTTGGCCGCCATACGTGCCCCCCCCTACACCGTCATCAACCGATTTTTCGTTTGCGGGCAGCACCCACTCGTACTTATCGGTCAGGAAGATGGTCGACCAGTTGCCAAATACGCGGGTGTTATCTTCGGTCACGTGGGGATAGGTCCACACCAGCAGTGTCTTGGGCGGAGCTACAACTGCCAGTTCTTTTTCCGGGATATAGCTTGGGCGGTCAAACTTCGGCCGCGCCAGAATAATTGGCTTACCATCCGGCCCAAGCATAGGGGCACGGTTAGCGGATTTATCCAGAGCTTCGTCCATGGATACCGGGTTATCCGGCGGCAGAGCGCCACCGTAGTATTTACAGCCACCCAGCGACAACGCTGTGGCACACATCACGAGAGCAAGACGCGTAGAAACCATGTTTCTTCCTTATCCTTTTTTATCTGCGTCAAACAACAGGGTCCAGGCGTTGCCTTCCGAGCGCAATTCCGTGCCACTCAGCAGAACAACGTGGATTTTACGTGTCGCGTCGATACGGATGAACGGCGATACCCGTTCCGCACGTTCGCGCAAGTAGTCCGTCAGGTCCGACAAGGCATCGTTGGCACCGCCGGCGATCGAGGCGCGGGCCTCGTTGCCTGTCAGGAACTGTTGTGTATTGCCATCCGCACCGGTAACGGTGGTTTGCTGGTTCTCGGACACGATACCTGCAAGACCGGAAGCAAACTGGGCGGCAATCGACAGTGCGATACGGCCTGAATCGCCCTCAAAGAACACGCCGGGAACGCCTTCCACACCATCCTCAGCATCAACCACGTAACCGGCAACGTCATAAGTAACGGCGCCGCGGTCGGGGTAGATACACGTCATGCGCGCAGGCTTGCCGCGTGCACGCTCTGTGGAGATAACGCCCTCGAACTCAACCAGCATGAAGCACCCATCCAGAATAACGGTGGAGTTCATGGCAGTTTTGTAAATACCGTGCAAACGCACCAGCGCCGGCGTGGCCTCACCACCGTCGGCAATCGCATCAATACCGTTCAGCAACGTACCCTTTACAAAGCCCAACGGCGGAATAAACGGCTTACGCTCGACGTCGTCCTGCCTGTCGATGCCCAAGGTCTGACCTGTGGTGGTTTGCAAAACGCCCTGCAACAGCGCCTGGTTGGAGCCGACATTTGGCGCCCCACCCACGCTACCTAAAGGGGTTTGATTAATCCTCTGCTTAGGCCGACGGGTAACCTGTCCCTGTTGACCTGTTGTACCCGCACCGGCGCGCAACCCTTGACGACGGGCCTCCTCTGCAAGGCGGGAAATCTCTTCACGCTGACGGGCATTTGCCTCTTCCATCAGGCGCATCTGCTCATTCAGGGTGTTCAACGTCTGCTCCAGACGCTGCTGCACACCCTGCATTTCCTTGGTGCGCTGCTCAAATTCGGTACGTTGACGCTGTGCCTCATCACGCAGGTCGTCACGCAGGTTCTGAAGGGCGACCGTTTGTTGTGTTACAAAGCCGCGGCGCAACTGCTCGGAGTTGGTTTGAACCGGCGCAAAAGGATCCTCCCCGTCCTGAGGGGTTGGCGCGGAGTCATCAACTTGTGTTACCAGCGGGGCCCGTTCAACAACGGCGGGTGGGGGTGCCGAGTCATGGCCACCAGAGCGGAACAGCAGAATAAGGAACATAAATGCAAAGAGGCCGAGGATAGCCATCTGCCCATTCTTGGGCAGCCGCTGGAAATTAGCGACGGCAGTGCGCAATCCCCCCTGATCCGTCCCACCACGTGGGTTCTGTTCGAAATCAGACATCGACTATGCTCCTCAGGCTCAAACGTTACCTACAAACCAAGATCGGCCCTTAGCCACAGCATCTTGGAATGAGCGCCCACCCATCACAGATAAAAACACAATATGTGGGTACTCTACGTCAGCATAACCCGTTGCTGGCCGGAGTGCAATACTACCAGATAAGAGAGGGGAATTTTTCGGGCCGGTTAAACGTTGCCCACACCCATGGTGGCAGCACGAGGCAGACTTGCGCGCTTGTCCTTTTCGCCACCAACCAGGGATGCCAGCGTTTCCGGCGCTGCACCCGACCACCATGCCATGACATAATCGTCGTAGTGGTCAACAAACAGTTTTTGGCGCAAAGCGCTGCGTTCGGCAGCACCGGCATCCATAAAACGCAGTTGCTGATAGAGTGTCGGGAAGGCGTTCTCTACCTGTTCAAAGTCCCGCGGGTCGTACTCAATCTGCCCGGTTGCCGTCACATTGTCCAGATACTGGTATTCCAGATGGATAAAGCTCACAGATTTAATGTCCGCCAGCGTCAGCTGACCGCGGTACCTGTAAAGCTGCGGATAGTTCTCCACCGCTACTGTACGCGGTACCTGCATATGCTCAAACGCTGCAATCCATGGAGCCTCTTCCGGCGGGTTTACAACAGCCGTATATTCCTGCGGCGTGGTTTTTGGCGTAACAACAGGGACGACACGGTCTTCCAGTTTGAAAGAAAGCTCGCCAATGTGGCGGTTTGCCGGGTGAAGAGCCGGGAACCACCAGTTGTCCAGCTCATATTCAAACTGAAGTGGCAGCGGATGGTAACCCACATCACAGGAAAACTTCCCGTCATCGAAACGCTTCAGCATGGTCAGCGGGTTGATTTTGTCGTTGCGGCGACGCTCCAGCTCATCTTTATCGGCGACATCAAAGCCGCGCATTTCCACAGCAGGATAAAAACGCAGACGCATTTCCTCCGGCACAGAAACCAGCCACTGGTTATCCGGCAGCAGGCGGTTCTCATAGGAGGCAAGAACCTTATCTACCGACGCGTAGTAGTAGTGGAGCGGATCCCAGACCGGGCCGCGCATCTGTACAAAGTGGCCGCTATCCTCTTCCCAGCCCCATATCGCCGGTGCCTCGAAGTGTTTGGGTGCCGTCGGCAACCAGCAAGAGCCCCACTTGACCGAGCTGCGCTGGTGTGGAAGGCGGATGTCGATGACCCGCGGGTCAGCATCCTGTTGGTTGGATGACACGTATTGTGCACCATCACTCACAGCAACCTTGGCCAACTCTATCCGGTGCCCCAGAGCATAGCCCGGTGAAAGAACCTCCAGAATCGTCCCCTCCGGCGCATCACTGGTCCGACGCTCTGCAATATCGTGCAGGCCTTTGACGGCCCGACCGGGCCAATAGTCTTCCAGCTCAAAGCCGCGGCCAACCTTGTTATAACCGTTGCAGGCCTCTACCGTTGGAATAAGCGTACAACCTTTGTTAAACAGGCCATCAAAATAAACCTCTCCCAAAGACTCATAAAACGCTTCGTAACTTTGCCCTTCCGGACGTTCCGCCCAGCGACGCATCAGGTCGGCCCCGGCTTCCTCCGCCCCGCGCGACATAACACCGTCAGTCTGCACGAACAACATCTGCGTCTGGGGCAGGCGCCACCCGTCGATGTAAAAAGTGTCCAGACGCATTTTGTACGGATACAGGTTGGGCTGTTCGTAAAAACCAGCCACGGCGTTGTACGGGTCATCAGCGGGATGGCCACTGAACCCTTCGGACATATCCAGAAAGCGGAAAGACGTCAGGAAAACATTTTCCAGCAGTTCCGCGCCTTGCACATTTTCATCAACAACACGGCATTCCTTGGGGAAAAGCACATCACGGTTGTTCGCCGTCCAGTCTTTTTCCCCCACCGTGGCCTGCAAACCGGTATAGACAATACGGCCGGCTAGATCTTTGACAAAAAGTGGCGAAAGGCAGACCGGATAAAGTTGCGGCAGTAGCGCCTGATACCCCACATCCGTTGCCAGATTATGTCCGTAAATATTGCCAGTAGGGCTTACAGACAGACCGCTGTAAGGGCCGTCGTAACGTATATCTTCAAAGACACGGCGCTGTTCGGATTTAAGGACGTCCATATTCGGGTTAACCAGCGCCGGGTGTTCACCAGAACCGATTTCCCATCGTTGTTGTGCTGCAACCAACCTCACCCGGGGGAGAAACCCCTGTCTCTCCCCAAAGTAAGACTTGTAACCGTATGTATCCATACCTGCCGCCCGTCATTTTTTTGTTCTTCTTAATCCGGTGTGACCGGATGTATGCATTACGTTTTTTTCGTATTGATGGTGTTAATTGCGGCTTTCAGTTTATCAACGTCACCAAGAGAGCGCATGACATTTTCGCCCCGGGTTGAGTCGATCTTAAGCTCTACCTGTTTACCATCAGGTGTGTTGTAGCTGGCTTTGACCGCACCGGTCGACATCAGTTTGTTAGCGATACGACCAGCCTCTTGCAGACCCTTGCCCAACTCCCTGCCGATGGCCTCGGCCAACTGCAGGTTGGCAGGGTCGGCCTGTACAGTAACCATCTGACCGTCCTCGGTTTGACGCTGGTAGGTCTTACCATTACGGTCAGCACCGCCAACGCCCATACCCTTACCTTGCAGGTTGATTTTCTTCTCGGCATGGTCCTTTGCCATAGCCGAGGTTTCAAAATCGATATCCTCGGAGCTGTCCAGCTCGATTTTACGCAAGAGCTGGGCACTGCGGTTACGGTCCCTACGACCCTGTTGCGAGTCACCTTTAGCGTTGGTGAAGGTATCTGCATACCCTTCCGCAATGGAGCCAACCACGCCCTTGGTTGCAACGTCCTCTACCGTACCGGCAACGGCACCCAGAGCTTTAACAGCCGCACCACCGGGCAGGAAGGCCGCTGCCATCTTACCGGCGGCCAGCACACTACCAGCCATTTGCAGGGCTTCTTGAGCGGAAACCTTGGCCAGACTGTCCACTTTGCCAGCGATACCCTGAATCAGGCCAGCAGGGTTGCGCAGACCGAACAGCAACACCAGCGACACTGCGAAGGCAGATGTATAGGCCATACCCAACAGAATGTCGTGGAAGTTCTGGAGATTGCTTTCCAGCTTGCCCGTATGGCTGTCGATGCCGGATATCACCCGGAACATGCCCTTGATAAGGACGAAGGACAGCTCCACCGACTTGAAGTAAATAACCCCGATAATCGGCGTCATCAGAACACCCATCGACCACTGCGGGACAACAAGACCAATCATATAGAGGAACGGTGTCGCCACAATCGTCAGGCCCAGGAACCATGTCAGCAAGTTAGGCATAATGGCCGAGTAGGTACCCGCCTGGAAACCACCAAACAGCGCGGTAAAGAAGATGACAGCCGGTGCCAAACCTTCACTGATACTACCCGCAGCGTTACGGAAGGACGAGAAGTATCCGTCAGCACGCCCCGCACGGGCAACAATCGCCTCTGTCTCCGGCATCGCATTCGTCATAGCAGCCGAGAGCATATAGTTATGGATACGCTGCAGGTCCTGCCTCAGTCGGGCAGCCTCTGCCGCGGAACAACCTGGAATCTCCACAGGCATGCCCCCGGCACCGGCTGCAAGTGCCAGCATAACCGAGTTATCGGCCGCGCACCCGGCTGTGGCCTGAATCTCTTGCAGCAACACGTCGTAGGCAAGGCGTGCGCGCTCCGGTTGGGTCAAGTCCTCTACGCTCTTTGGCTGTCCTTGCAAGCGTTGCTGAATAACATCACCAATGCTGCTGTCAAACCGGCCCTGCGTCAGGATTGCATCCTGGAACGACCCGGAAACTTTTTTCTGGAACTGTGCGCAGTTGACCACCCGGCCATCGTCACCCCAATCAGACCCGAGCAGACTGTTAAGCCAGTTGGAGTCATCTTCTATGGTGCCAGCATCCTTCATACGCGCATGACGGAAAGGAATCTCGATACGGCGCAGCATTTCGGGCACACCATCGGGCTGGTTCTGGATAGCGACCTTAAGGGCTTCTACGTTCGTGTGCGCCTTAAGCGGATCTTGAATATACTGGGCAAACTGCCACGAGCTATCTTTGTAGAAAATTGTCTTGGTTATCGGCAGTCGTTCGCAGATTGCGCTCAAGTCGCGCACACTGCCATCCTGCGCCGTGACAGCTTTACACTCCTGGCTGAGTTTGCTCTGGTCTTTCAATACACCCAGAACAGGCAAGCCGAGCGTTTGAACATAGCGTACACCCGCCTGAGCCTGAGTCGTCTGTGCAGGGGCGCTAGGCTGGATACGGTTACGCTCCGCCCAGTAAAAATCGTGTGCGTCCAAAATGTCGCCGAGTGTAATCTTGGCGCCTTGCAATTGCGCCTGCAGTTCGCGGAACTCAGGTGTCTGCTGCCCGTCTTTCGGGGTCAGCCAGACAGCCGAATTAACCCATTCCGGCGTGCTCAGGGCCGGTACTTTGCGGCCACACATCTGCATGAACAAGGCCATGTCGTAGTGCGGGCGATAGTCCAGCACGTTCGTGGACTGGATCATGCGCAGTGCCTGAAACCGTGTAGACAGGCCATCACGGGCCAGCCCCTCAAAAATCTTTGCAAATTCGGCACGCAGAATGTTGATGAAGTGAATTGACCAGATTTGCGGGCTGAACATCAGAATGCCCTTATTGCTGGACGCGCCTGCCTTTTCCGGCGATATCCCATCTGCCGCGAGGTCTTCTTTTGCAGTCTGCAAGGTTACCGGGCACGAAACTGCCCCCTCTACTGCGCAATATGGGCTGTTCAGCCAGTTGATATTAGATTCCAGAGGCGTAAAAAACAGCGTATCGCTCACATACCCTGTCACTGTAATCAGGAACAGGATGCACCACGCGATAATCGCGTCGAGTTCAATTTTATTGAACAGCCAGCTGATGATCATAATGGTGAAGCCAACCAAGCCAGCGGCCAGAACAAGGTCGCTCAACGTATTACTGCTATCGCTGAACTTCTCAAAAATAATCGTCTGGTGCGCAAAAGCACGCAGGAGCATTGTGGCCTGATCAACCGCGTTGTCGGAGTTCAGAGACAGGTACGGAAATTCATACGCCATAGCAGACCGTATTCCTTGGTTTCACTGTTAAACCTATCAAGAGCGCGAAACAAATTAACGTGCGTCGGGGAATGCAGCAGATGCATCCCGGTCCGCCCGGTCAATTGCTTTGTTCAGTGTAGCTACACGCTCAGAAATATCTTTGTAAGACTGCAACGTCTGCACGAGGGCATCCCGCATGCTCTTGAAGTTCTCAATCTGCATCAAGGCAAAGTCGCGCATGTCTTTGTTCATGGTGTTGGCACCGTCACCCTCGGCACTGCCTTTGGTGGCCAGCGTCTCAGCCATTTTGAAAATAATGGCATTCATCACGTTCACGCTGGCGCGGGCAGCAATCGCCTGCGACAGGCTGCGAATCATGCCGTCTTTTTTCTCGGGCGAGAGCAGGGCAATTTTCACATCCACGTGGGGGTGAATTTCCTGGTCCACAATGCACTTGGCCGTACCCTCGATAATTTTGTTGATGTTACCGAACGCATCACCAGGGTTGTTGCCTGAGAGCATGGCTGTCACATCCGTCAGCGAACGCCCGCTTTCTTCGTCAATACAGGCGTTACCCAAAAGCTGTTGCCATGCCAGACTGTCACCGCCGCCGGCTGTTGTGCTGCTGTCACCAGCCGCACCGGCTGTCACAACACCATCGCTAGCTGGTGCAACGGAGGCAGGATCTGCATCGTCGGTAGAACCTGTCAGCGCTTCCATCGTCTCGGTCACGCCTTTTTCCTTAATCATATTTTCCGTCTTGGTCACACGGTCACGCAGGCGGTCACCGGCGGCCTGATCGGCGCGGTCAAACAACTGGGTCGGCCCCACAGCGGCAGCGGCTGTTTTACCCTGATTATCGCCAAGGTCGTAGGCGAAGTTAGGCATCAGCTTCAGCCAGTCGCAGTTTTCCTTCGAGGAGTCGCACAGGAAGTTGTGCAGCGTACCCGACCAGCGCTGGGTCTGGGATACTTCGGTGATATAAGACGACAGATTGCTTGGGCTGTCACAATACACCTGATCGTGCTCGGCCAAACACTTCTGGTAACCCTCACTCCGCAGGCGGCGGTTACGGGCGTTGGCCATAATTTCGTTTGCGTCACACTTTTCCTGCAAAATACCCGCACGGGCGTGACCCACGGCTTTCAAGCCGTCAAGCACCGCAGACACGGCCGGGGAGGAATACACAAGTGTCAGAGCTTCTTTTGCCAAGCTGGTTTTCAGGTAGTTGGAGAACTCGCTACCAATGTCGCCGACGTTGAAGGTATTTTGAATCAGACCACCAATATCGACCCCGGAACATCCGAGGATAGAATCCGCTTCGAAGCCAAGGTTAATGTCGACGATATTCGCTTCATCCCCGCCCGACTGAGTGCCGGTATCCTTACCGATATTGGGTACACCGCCAAGGTTGTAGTAGGTACTGTAGTCTACTACCAGACCCGACTGGTTTGCGTCCAGCGCCTGAACCCCGCCCGGCATGGCCAGCAGAGCCGTTGCAAACCCCAGTAAAAGTGTTTTGATCTTCATGGTCGTACGTCCCCAAAATACCTGCACGAAAGTCTATGCATGTGTTCTTATGCATATGGTATCAAATTATGCGCCAAACAACCCCTGACACCGCTCAAAACCGAAGGTTTTCCGGTTATCCGACCTTTTTGGCAACACCCAGCTGGGCACCACGGTTGTGGATTTCCAGCCGGAGGGCATTCAGGTTTTTCTCCAGCGCATCCAGCAGGCTGACCAGTTCGATCACCTGATTCCGGCGCAGCTCGGTGCGACGTACGGCCTGAGCGGCGCTGTCCATGCCTTGCAGGGCACCAGCCATGCGCTCGCTTATCTGGTAGAACTGACGGACCTGTTTAATTTCGTCTTCGATGGCTTTCGGATTACCGAATTTCATCAATTCAGACGCATCCAGCTCGCGCTTGAGCATATCCGCTTCCGTGCGGGTCTGATTCAGCTGCTCGCGCTGGCTGTTGATGACTGCCTCGCGCTGGGCCGCCCAAACCTCGGCATCCTTCAGCGCTTTGGCGTATGTTTCCAGCTGTTTCTCCAACGCCTCAAGCTTGCGGACAATATTAGGATCGGCAGGACCCGTTGCAGAAGCAACGGCAGGCTTGGCCGATTTACCGCCTAACGATGCCTCCAGTTCCGCAATCTTGTCTTCCGCAGCGGCGGCAAAGAGCTTGTTGAACTTTGCGCCTTTTGACCATGCCATGCCGTGGCGGCGGATAAAGGCCGCAATCTGCGCCTGGATATCCTCGCTCAGGTCAACACACGCGCTGGCGTTGGTAATCTGTACGTAGCCGTCTTCAAACAGTGCGCGCAGGACCGGACTAGCTTTGTCCCGAACCTTGCAGTAAACAAGCACGTTCGGCCGGCTGGTTCCCAGGTGGTCGGCAATCTTTTGCTGGCTGAGACCGAGGCTGCTCAAAGCACGAATTGCGTAGTACATCTCGATCTTGTTGGACTTGTGCAGCCGCATGTTGAGGACAACACGCATGAGCTTTCGGTCAAAGTCTTGCCCAAACTTGCGTGTGAGGCACAGATATTCTGTTTTCCCTTTGGCTTTGGCGGCACGCAGGCGGCGCTCGCCGTCAATAACGTAACCTTCTTCAGAAACCACTATCGGGTATAGCGGGCTGTTCTCGTCAAAAGAACGCACAAAGGCCTGAAACCGTTCTTCGTCCTCAGGTGGGCGGAACTCCAGCTCCAGCAACTTCAGGCTAGAGATAGGGCGCAGCCCGACTTCCAGCAGGGCAAAGCGCTCGTTTTCCTTCTCCGTGAAAATCTCTTCATAGGCAGGGGGCGCATTGTCCTCTACAAAAGCTTCTTCCGGACCTTCGTCAGCATCATCGGCCACCGTTTTCTTGGCGGCATCCTTAGCCATCTTTTTGATATCCGGATAGGTGGCCAGGAAGATGTTCGTTATCTCGCTGCGCCGTTCCTCATCGGCATTCTCTACCGATTCTTTCAGCAGACGCAGGACGCGCTTTTCGTTGAACTTGAGTTTGCGGAAGTCGTACTCCACTGCCTCAAGGTCACCGTCAATCAGGCGCTGGACGTAAAAGGCATCCATCAGCTCGTTCATGACCTGGCTGGCGCGGGAGTCGGTCACGCCGAAGTGATACGCGATTTCCTGGAAGTTATAGACACCGCCCACCTTGACGTGCAACAGGGCGGCCTGTTTCTTCTCGTCCTTTTCGCGGGCAACCAGTTCGGACAGTTTACGGTCAAAAAAGCTGTCGCGCATGATTTTAAAGCGGATGTCTTCCCGCGCACTTGCTCGGGCCATCGACACCTCGCGGGAGAGGTGCTCCTGCATGGGGCTTTCGTGGTCAAGGTGTTGCACCAGAAGCGGCGGGTCGGCACGGAAGCGCTCTTTCTCCTCCGCGCTCATCCCTTCTGTCACAGCCTGGCGTGCTTGGTATTCAGGGTCACGGTTACGCATTTCCATGGCCCGGCTTTCCAAACGGTTGCCAAAGAAGGTATTGAACTGCACCTCGATAAACTTGCCCTCTTCCTTTTCGTAGATGGGCGTATAGTCGCGCAGACACGTCAACAGAACCTCGTAAGACTCCTGGAACAGTTCTTCAGGGTCGAGGCGATATTTGCGGGCAATGTTAAAGGTAGCCTGACGGCGGCTTTGCATATAGTTGACAGCATCGTCCCGGGCAGCAACAAAGCCGTCATCAGCTTCGCGCAGCTTCTGGAGTTCTTTCGCAGTCGGTTTTTTTTGTTCTGCGGACACGTCGCACCTTCTTGGAAGCATAGTCAGTTTTCGGGTAAAGCTCAGGGCATACCTTAAAACCATACCTTAAATTACTGGAAAAGATAACACAAAAACCGCACACCTAGGCGGCATGACGGGGCAAAACAGCCTCAATATCCCGCAAATACGGCGATGCCTCGCCAGAATAACTGACAATCAGGGCGTTTTTGGCGCGTGACATGCCAGTAAATAATAATTTACGCTCATTGCGATCCGGGTTGTCCAGAACCTTCATCGGCATCGGGTAGGATTTGACCGTCACCATGGGCATAAAGACCGTATCGAACTCCATGTTGCGGGATTCCCGAACCGGTGCAATCAAAACCATAGCGGTGGGATCCGGTGTTTCGTAGTCACGAATCTGGTCGAGCATCTGGGTTAAGCGGCCCTTCAGGCTTAACAGCTCATCAAGACCATGCAGCGCATCGGTGCGGTCATCATCGCGAAAGTTTTGGATCATATCGAATGCGGCAGCTTTGAAAGTATCCTTGGGACCGACCTCACCCATCATTTTGTAGTAGCCCTGCAAGCGGCGTTGCAACGTGCCAATAGCCCGCATGGTTGTGCTAGGCAGTTCAGCTTCCAACCCTTTGGGCAGCGGTGCACCACGCCCCAGCCAGGTATCGGCCACCAACCCGTGATAGAACAGCGCATCAATAGCCTGCCGTGACAAACCAAAACCCGCAAAAACGTTCTTGAGGCGGTCATCGGTACTGCGGTTAATCAGCACCTCCAGCAGGTCAAGCATCAGAATCGCACCCGGTGTTTCCCATACAGAGCGGGCGAAGTTGGTTGCAGGAATATTCTGCGCGCGCAAATAGCGCTCGACACGGCGCGCCTGCAGGTCGTGGCGAACAATAATGCCAATCCGCCCTTTTGGATTCCTCTTCAGCGCCTGAGAGACGTTCTCTGCCAGTTGAGAGAGCTCTTGCTCCATCGTCTGCATACCCAGCAAACGAACATCCCCCCCCTCACCACGGGCGGCGGTCGCCTTTTTGGACAGACGTTGTGTAATTTTGCGGGATACTGCCGCACATGCCTGACCAATCGCTGCGGTTGAACGGAAGTTCTTCTCCAGCACATAACGGGGCAAATCATTGAGTTCTTCAAGGTCAGTAAACGCTGACCCACCCAAAGCCCCGTCCAATGGATACATGCACTGGTCATCATCCCCCAGAGCCAGAACCTTGACGCCTACCTTCAAATGGTCAATAAGCCAGAGCAGCTGTATCTGGGTTGTGTCCTGAATGTTGTCTACCAACAGCCAGTCAGCCTCGCACGGTTGATAGATGTCGTTACGCATACCGATGATGTGCTTGCGCACCACGTCGTAACGGTCAATCTGGCCGGTTTTCTCCAGCATATCGCGGTAAATACGGAAAAGCTCGAAATGGTCCTCACCCTCGCTGGGCTTGCGGCCACGCCCTTTAAACTGGCGCATAATGTGCTCCGCCTCTTGCAGGGAGCCGGGGAAGTCGATCTCGCGCATGGCACGGCGCAGGTAACGCCGCACGGTGGTGTTATCAATCAGGTCGGGGAAATTTTCGTCCTGTTTCTGCATGCAGTCCAAAGCAAGGTCACGCAGGGTTGCCAGCCGGACGCCACCCATGTTGCCACCCAGTTTCTTCTCCAGCTCATGGCGCATCAGAAGCATGGTTCGGTAGGTAAAGCTAGCGACCAGAATACGCTCCGGCTTCACACCGTTTTTAATCAGGTGAGCAGCCTTTTCGATAAGTACGCGTGTTTTACCCGTACCGGGGGCGCCCAATACGGTGCAGGAACTATCCAGTTCCACAATCGCTTTTTGCTCGGGGGTGAGCTGCATACCATTCCTTCCAACAGGTTATGGAAGCAGCAGGGAGGGTCAGATGGTGCTGGCCGGCAGTTTAAGTACCTTCTGGTACATGCCCCATACACTCTTTACATACTTGTCGGCAAACGCTTTGGTGCCGCTGTGGTAAAGCCCTACACTGCCCCACCAGTCACGTGTCTGGCGGTGCTTCCGTAGATAGGATACCGCATAATCTACATTTTTATAAGGGTCGAAAGCTTCATCCACGCTTGTAAAGTTCTCGCCGTGGTACTTCCAGTTCACCTGCATCAGGCCAATATCAACGTTTGTGTAGCCCTGATCGATCAACTCCTGGACAAATTGCACAGCCTCAGCCTTATCACCAAAACGGCGGGTAAAGGTATGTCCGGCAATACTGTAGCTGTCTGCCTCGATGCCGTTCAAGAAACGCTCCGCCGCGTGGGCTGTAATGTACTTGCGCTCCAGATTGTCGGCTGTGACCTCAAAATCGGTAAAGCCAAGGCGTCGCAGATGGTCAATTGCCTCGAGTGCGTCTTCACGCTTGGCGAAAGTGCGGCGTTCCGTCTGGTTAACGTTCGCAGTATATGGCCAGGGCATAACCTTGCCTTCTTGAGCCATACCGGTTTCTACCAGAGACATGGAGTGCAGCAGGCCGCGGGGAATCCCTTCCCGGTACTCTACCTTGGTAATCACGCGCCAAGCATCCCGCGAGATGCGCGGGTCCAGCTTGTCGGCTTTCGCAGGTAGCGCAGTACCTGCGAGGAAAAAGGCCGTCAACAGAACTGACAGGGCGGTCTTTTTCACGCGTTGCCTCCGGTTGTTACCAAATGCATAAAGGCCAACCAAACCCACAATGGGTCCGGTTAGCCTTTTATAGATGTGGCCGGGAGGCGAAACCTGACAAAAAACTGACAGGTTAAAAAATCACCTAGCGGGAGAATACCAGGAACAGGATGCCCTTGTCGTTCGGCATACCCTGAGGAGCCAGGCGCATGTTCTCCATAGCGGCACTGCGCAGTACACCCCATTCGCTTGTTTTCGGGATGGTAATAGCAGGCATATTCACCTCATTTGCCGTCGGGAACTGGTTTTGCACATGGACAACCAGACCGGTCATCAGCGGCGTTTGCCAGATTTCGGACAGTTCAAACGTCAGCCCTGCGCCGGCAAACCAGTTGGGGATGACGTGTGTTTCGCGCAGGACACCGGGAATCTCCTTGTCCATTGCCATGGCACGGATAAGTTCGTTAGGCCCAAACTTCTGTGCCAGTGCCTGACCAATTGTGTTGAGTTTGGTGCCGTCAACAATCTGAACGAACGAGCGGTAGGGCACATCGGTCGTTACAACGACGATGTAGGTTTTGCTGCTCGCACCGGTGAAAAAGATACGGGTTGCCATTTTCGGCAGCAGCGAGCGCATACGAAACGCGCGGTTGCCGTAGCCTTCCACCACCAGAATGTCCACGTACTCGGGGTTTTCTACGGTGATGTTGACGATATCTTCCGGGAACTCGATGTGCGAAATATCTTCTTCCGACAGACCGATTGTTAACGTGTGGGTCGGCCCTTTCCATTGCAGGGTATCGGCCGCAGCAGGCAGAGCCTGCACCAGCAGGCCACAGGCCCCCAGCATGAGTGTCAGAACATAGCGCATTGTTTTCATTTTTCTATCGGTTCCTGTTTCTCAACCAAGATTACTTTTTACCACGCGGCGCATTGTCACCCAAGCCCGCAAGTTGACGTTCCGAGTATTTAGCTACCAGAAAGCCGAATGGGTTGGTTTTGGAGACGAAGCTCTGCTCCAGCCAGAGGGTAATTTCCAGCGGTGTTTGGTCAACCACGGTATTGCCCAGCATTTCCTGGCGCAGCGCGTTGAATTTTACCTCGTACAAGTCGCCGCCCATATCGCCCTTCTTGTCCAACTTTACCGGGTTCTTCAACGTGTTACGTTCAATCACCAGTACGGCAGCACGCTCGTCGGACTGCACTTTCTTAATCTGGTCAGCGAAGTGCTTTTCAGCCAAAATCTGGGTCGCAGGGGTAAAGAACTGGCGAACCTCGTTGTATTGTTGTTGCAGGCTGGTCGGTGTGTATTCGTTCAGCATTTTGGCAACATAGTCCACAAACGACGTCAACAGCATATCTTTGGAGCGCGGCTCATAGAACCCGGCAATGCTGTCCGGCACCACGTATACAGGCGCCTCGTTACGCAGACGGGTCAGTTCCCGGTTCAGGGCAGAGTTGTTTTGCAGTGTCATCACAAGGGCAAAAGCCAACACCACCGAAATAATCATAAAAAAGCCGGTCAAACGGTGGGCACGGTCAATGGCGTATCCGGCGCGGGCTACAAATTCCATGGTGTCTGTCCTTGTCCTTCTTCGTCAGGTTAAACTTCGAACATGCGCACTTTTTTGGGAGGTTTAATCATTTTACCCAGCCCAATGTTGCGGTACCACAGACGGTACGCGTTCCCTTCCGGCTTGTTCAGCGTCAATTTGTAAGTCAGGTAGAAGCCGAGCAGCGTCAACACAAAGGCCAGCAACGGTTTACCGGTGGCAAACATGGTACCGTACCACGTCGCCATGCCCATAAATGCGAACTCCGCATTACGGTTTGGACGGTCAATATTGCGGGGTACCTGACGCACAGCCGTTTTTACTCTTGTTTTTTATTGTTGGTATACACCGTTTTCAGTGTATCAAACAGCCTTCCTATCAGGAAAGCTTTTCATGCAAATCATACAAATAAAAGAACCCGGCCGAAGCCGGGTTCCTATCAACTCCACCAACTCACTGAGTCGGCTTAGCACTCGTTGCGGTAGCACCGGCGCCTTGGAATGCGTTTTTGAAGCTACCTGCCAGCGAGCCGTACAGACCCGGGAAAGCAGTAATAGCAGCGCCGCCAATCACAACCAGCAGGCCCCAGGAGCTTTGCTGAGCCAGCCAGATCCACAGGCCGAACAGCGAAATACCCAGACCAACCACGGTACCTACGGAACCGGTCAGCAGACCTTCAATGGATGTCAGAACACCCTGACCAGCAGTGGTATTACCAGCCGCATGCGCCATATCCGGCGCAAGCGTGAACAGAACAGCTGCAAACAGAGCAAAAGCTACCGTCAGCAGATTCTTTTCAGACATAAACTTCTTCATCGATGAAATCTCCACAATTTCCCTCAACAACGTTAACTTTGATCTTTAATCTGGCCGTCTCTAGAAAACGTACCTAAAGAACAAAGCCTTAAAGTATTATGGGGAAGGGTTTCCCCCAAATCAACCCGTCAGTCAGTAATGACCAGCAGGTTATTCTTCTCCAACACTTTGAAGTGCAAATCTATACCGTGGGTTTCACGGACAGTATCCACTACATAGGTCAGAAAATCATTAAGCGACGACTCGGCAGCAACAGTCCAGGGCTCGTCAGCAATGTACATGTTGGGGGCAGAAAGCTCCCACGATACATTCCACGGCCCGAGCCGCGGCTCGAGGTCCTTAAATATTTTGGCAAAGATGTCTTTGAGCGGTTTATCCTGCTCATGAACCATCAGCTGCGCGCGGTCCATACGGTCACCGATCGGACGGCTGTTGTTGATGATACGGGCCAAACGGGCTGTATCGCCATCCTTGATCGCACCGGAGACCATATCGGCATAGGCCGTTTTCAGGCTGTTATCCGGCTCCTTGACCTCTGTCGGCAGAGCCGAGGCCTGACGGCTCAACTCTTCTGCCTCTTTGGCCAGACGCTCCGCCTCACGCTCCATCGACACACGCTGGGCAACTTTGGCGGCTTCGGCCAGACGTTCTGCTTCGGCAATCTGCTGCGCAGCCTGCAACACGGCGGCATGGCGTGCGGCATTGGCCTGTGCTTCTGCTGCCTTCAGGTCAGCAGACATTTTGGCAATTTTTTCCTGATATGCCTGCTCTTTGGCATCAGCCTCGCGCTTGAGGCGCTCACTGTACCGTTCCAGTTCCTGCGTCCGCTGCATCAGCTGTTCGGCACTGTCCCGGGCGTCGCGGGTTTCTTTATCTTTTATCAAACGGTGGGCATCCAGCTCCGAACGGCTTTTAGCCAGCTCATCTGCCATGGTCTCACGTTTTTGCTGCTGGAGTTGGGCAACACGCTCCGCCTCACGCAGGCGGGCGGTCAACAATGCAATTTTTTGCTGCTGCTCGCGCAAAGTTTTGAAAGAGGTCAATCGGTTGACGTTGCGGGCATCGGCCAGAACCTGCTCTGCTTCCTGCATCAGACGCTGACGTTGCTCGTCGGTTTTCCAGCGGTTGATGGTAGTGCTCAGACGGTCACGGAACTGCTCGTCCGTCTCACCTTCCATTTTGCGCTGCTGATCGGCAAACTGGGCCAGATCGTCCGGCATTGCATCTGCAGACTCTTCCGTTGGGGATGTCCCCTTTGGTGCGTCAATTTTAGACTGGGCGTCCGGCAGGGAGGAGTCTACCTTCTTAAGCATGTCGATTGTCGGCAACAGGGGTTCCGGCTGTTCAGAATCCACCTGTTGGCCAAACTTATCCCGAAAGGCAATGCTCACACCCGGATCGGCGGCACGCTGATAAACCTTCATTTTGCCATCGAACAGAACGTCGGATACGGGGCATGGCTTATCCCGCTTATCAATCAGGTAGCGGTCGTCCGCCGTGGTAGTTTCAACACGAATGCCCAGACCCGGGCCGTCGCAGTCGGGGGTGCCAAGTTCGGCATTAATCGCCGTGGCTTGACCAACCAGCTTTGATTCTGCAACTACCACACCATCACGGGGGTTGGGCAGTCGATTATCTTGCTGAAGCAGGGCACGAGGCGCGCTTTCACCGTAGCCAGTATGCTGGCAACCGCTCAGGAGACCAAGAGCGACAACAAGGAGCGCACTGCGTTTTGCCATCATGACTGCTACCCTTTCACCACGATAATGCGGTCAGCCTCATACATCTCGAACGTTATGCCAATGCCGCGGTAGTTCATGACATAGTCCCGCAGATAGGCAATAAACTGGTCGAACGTTGTTTCGGCGTCCAGACTGAAGCGTTCCAGCAAAATATCTTCCTGTTCCTTGGGTAGGCTCCATTTCAGTTGCCATGGGCCAACGTAAGGGGCGGCTTCTGTCAAAACGTCCTGCAGAATTTTCTCGAAGGGAATATTCTCTACGTGTACGACAACACGGTAGTCAGACAGGGGAATCCATTCTGTCGAGTTGGTGTGAACAGCAGAACCGGCGCGACCGATACCACCCGCCGGACCATACTTGTCTGCGCTGCGTTTCATAAAAATGGTCGTTTTTTCCAAGACGCTCGGGCGCATGTAGAACGCCGGCTTTTCAGCCTGAACAGGTCCAGCTTGCGGGTCTACCGCCTCATGAAAAGTCACATGCGAGGGCGCGCATCCGGACAGCACAAAACCTGCCATCGAAACGGCCAAGGCGAACGCGGAACGTGCGGCCAACGGACAGGACATGCGAATCATCGTCTTTTTATTAGTTCTTTTCTAACTTTTAACTCTATCAGGTTACAACAAAAGTGCAACGTTTAGCAGTGCATCAGCACCCAAAGCATACAACATATGCTACCTGTTACAGCGGTACGTGGTGCAAATTGGCAAGCCTGAACCCACAGAAAGCCTGTAGACACGGCGCAAAGTAGCCCTACAAACAGCAAAAAGGTGCCAAGTGCCGGACCACCCATGGCAAAGGCGGCAAGACCACAGCCGACACAGAGCAGCTCCACCCCCAGATAGTAAACACTTACTTTCATCCCGCAATGCCGACATTTCCCGCGCAGGAACAGCCATGAGAAAACGGGAACAAGGTCAGGCACACCCAGTCGGGTACCACAGTCAGGGCACATGCTGGGCGGCTGACGAAGGCTTAGCCCCCTCGGGACACGGTACAGCGCGCAGGTGATGAACGACCCGAACACGCTACCAAGAACGGCAAAGACGAGCGGCCAGAAAAAGGGCATGACCAAATGGCTGAGAGCCATCATGTCGTCAACCGGCATGATGGCTCTGCAGACGTGCAGATGAAGTTCCGTCAGCACAACGGGCTCAGAGAAATTTTCGGCGGCACGAAGGGTGGCATCGTACTGCCCCCGACACAACCACCTGCTGCGTTCACACGCTGCGGGTTAGCGGCATAGTAGAAGGCTTCGGGCGCGGAAGCCGGCGCCAATGCGTTACAGCAGTGGTCCTCCGGCAGACCCAGAAGGCGCATCAGTCCCTTCATCGAGTCAATATCACCGCCTTGGACAGCACCCCCCACAATTGCCGACGTATCGGCTGCTACGGCGTTGCCGTAGCCGTTGGCAGGCGGAACGTCAGCAGAAGACGGTGGATAAAATACTTTGGTGTCGTAGTTCGGCTCGTTATTCAGAACAGCGTTGTTGTACTGGGCCTGAGCATAGCGGTCGAGCGCGGCAATAATCCGCTCCATACGGGTCACTGTTTCATCGTAACGTTTCTGCTTGGTTTCCTGATCCGTGAACTTTGTGACAATGTCGTCCACCTGAGCAGCATACTGACCATAGGCACCTACATCGTTCCAGGTACCGCTTTCAAAGACGTTGTTCTCACCGTTCGAGGCTACGGACGCATAATAAAACGTCACCACGCCCTCACGGTACACTTTGTCTTCGGAGTAGACGGTGTAAACACGCGGGTGACCCCACACATCTTTGGCAATGCCAGTATCGGCCAGGTTTGTAAAGTGTGACAGATCCTGACTCCACGACGCCTGAGGCGGCAATTCCAGATTCTCGTTGTCATAGGCTTCCATAGCCTTACGAATTTCGTTCTGGACCTGTTTTTCCTCCTCAATCTTCTGACGACGGAAGAACGAAACAATGTCCGGGAACGCCATTGTGGTCAGGATGGCCATTACCGCCACCATCAGAATCACCTCTGGCAGGGTAAACCCCTTGTTGGGGCGCTTGGTCATACGCAAAAGCATTTTCTGTTTCCCTCCAAACAAACTTTTACAGTGCCGTCGGATCTATGCCGACGATTTCACGGTAATAGTTAATATTCCAGTCATCGTCAGAATAGCTCCGGCGGATGACAAGTTCCTGCGGTTTTGTTTTGTCGAACTCCAGTACCACGTTACCACCGAAGGGGTCACGGGCAACCTCGTGCTCTACGCCCAAGGCATTTGGCGCAAGGCTAGACACCTGTGGCAGAGCTGCCAAATTGCTGTTGCCTGCCATGTGGGGGTAACCGGATACGCCCATCAAATTGGGGTCACGCATCCAACAGCTTGCCGTCTCAGGACTAATCACAACCTGACCGTTAACGCGCTCTGCGCAACTGGCTACAACCGATGCACTGTAGGCAGAACCACAGCTGATAACGGTACCGTCAGCCCTGCGGACGTTACCGTTATAGGTACTGCTATTCACGTTAAAGTCAGCCAGACACATGCTGTATTCGGCAAGAATGTCACCGGGCAACATAGTCCGGCCCGCATATGTGACCGGTGTTGTTGAATTGATGAACGTCCTGAGCATGTCCGTATAGTTTTTAATTGCGACATCTTCGATTGTGTTGTCGATTTCGTAGGCCCGGTTCCATGTACGGTTCATGGCATCAAAGTCAGAGAAAACACGGATAATATCGTCACCTTGCGGCGTCAGAAACTTAAGCTCCGTCACGTTACCGGGAACAGGCGTCTGGCGTACACGATCAGGCCCTGCGGAAAACAAACCAAAGGTCGTCACGTTAGCAATCACAGACGACGGGCCCATGCTGCCTGTACCGTCAGCAAGCAGGATCACATCCTCGTTGAATGTTGTCACCTGATAGTCAGAGCCCCAGGGATCCTGATTCAACTCTTCGGGCGAAGCGCTCA
>WGLU01000004.1 GCA_016125375.1 Pseudomonadota bacterium
AGTTGCGCCGCCGCTGTTAACAGTCAGGCCGTTATCCACTGTGGCGCCACCTGTAAAGGTAAAGTTACCGACGCAGCCCTGTGCATTGGCACTGACGTGGGTGGGGGCGTAGATCATACCGGCCGCCGTACAGGCGTTCATACGGTCATTTTCGCCCTGGAGGGAGGTTACCTGAGCATTTTGCTTGGCCCCTTCGCCACCACCTCGTGAAGAGGATGAAAAAAACTTTGTCTGGGCCAAAGCAGCGGAAGGCACCAAAATCAGCGTAACGGCCAGCGTGTAAAAACATGTGCGCCAGATCATATTGAAATCCCCATCAGTCAGTCAGAATAATCCGACTCAATCAACAACTTAAATTTGCTAACACTAGCGTATGTTAGTGCGCACATGCGTGCGCGACAAGTTAAATGACATAACGCATTTCAAATGGGTCATGTTGTCATGTCCGGTAAGTAGACAACGTGAGTTGCCTGATAGACGGGCACGCCAAAGAACTTCTTCATTTTCATGTCGTTAGTGTCGATTAGGACAATGTTTTCCGTTACCCCGGCAAGGGCAATGTAAGGGGTGCCCGGTATCTCGCAGACACCGCGCATGTCATGGACGCCAAAAGTCTTGCCATCATAGGCTGTGGTTTGTCCTGTTGCGATATCCTGCACCATGAGTACGTTCGAGTAATGGGCGGTGACAAAAACCTTCTGGGATTTTTGATGGGTCGCAACAGACTGGCAACGTAAGTGGAAGCCCGGCTTGGTGTAGATGGTCTTGATTTCTTCGGTTTGCGTATTGATTTTCAGAATCGGCATCGGGAAATCATAACGCCAGTCGTCAACCATGGCGCGGGAGAGGGGCCAGTCGCGTGTGATGCCCATCGCCACTTTCAGGCGGCTATCGGCAGCATGTATGTTGCTCTCTATGTCACCGTCGGGCAGATAGCCCATGAATTGGGAAAGAACAGCATATACGTTACCATCGGTGCCGATATCCATGTGTGTGAGCATGCCGGAAAGGCCGTTATCGATCTGTTTGGAAACTTTGCGGGTTTCGAGGTCAATGACAGCGAGATAGGTGTTTTTTGTTTGTATTTCCTTGCCATAAGAGCCTTGCACCTCGCCGTAATGGCAGACGGCCATCTGCTTGTTACCCGGCAGGAACCGCAATTCGTGTGGGGCCGCACCGCCACTTGGGAACTGGTCCACTTTCTCCAGGGTTTTGAGGTCAAATACCTCAATAAAGCCGAGAGACTGGTCGCCCGCATCCTCGCGGGACTTCAGGGGCACATAAACAACGCCGCGCTCTATGTCTGTCAGGGGGTGGCCCGTGTACATCAAACCGTCCGGTGATGTGAGGGTTTTGATGATATTGAACTCCTTATCCAGAATAACGGTATTTACCTGATACTGTCCGCAACACATGGTGCGGCCATCGGTCAGGTGAATCGGGATGTGTCCGTCCGCAACAGGTAGCCAGATATAGATTGTTTCACCGGTTGCAAGATCAAGGACAGTCAGGGCTGTGCTGTTACCACCGTGCATGGTCTCGCTGTTTGGCAGTTTGTGGCCGTGGGCACCGCTCAAGAGGAGCTTGCCTGTCAGATGAACATCCGGTGCAAAATCTTCGAAACTGGATATCTTGGCGTGTGTGGCCTTGGTGCCGGTATAGGCCTGTACTTCGGCATCGGCCTTAGCTGCCAGTGGACGTGCAAGGAGCCCGGCCACACCTGTGGTAGCCATGAGCGAGAGGAGGCGTCGTCGTGAAAAGGGCATTGTCTATGGCTCCATCCTTCAACCGAGTCGGTTCTTTGTATTGTTTCCGAACCCATACCCTTATGGCAAGCGGAACAAGCCCGAAAACATACGGGTTCTTGCATTTTTTAAGTGAATGAAACACAACGCGACAGGCGCACTTTGTAAGTGCGTTTTCAACTGTTGGTCGTCAGCTAACTGCTTGCGTCGGGGTGCTTGGCTTTAGGCCAGCGTGTCCAACAGGGCCTGTTCGGTTTCGTCGCCAATCTTAAAGGTCTTGGCGCTCGCCTTGAAGGCTGCTTGAGCAGTTATCATGTTGACGATCTCAGTCGCCGGGTCAGGAGTCGAAGTGTCTACCACTTGCGCACTCGCCAAGAAAGCGTCAGCTGTCAGCATGCCGCTCCCGTTAATCATCCCTTTATATTCAGGGCTGTCGACGGGAACCGCAATACGGGCAGTAGAACTGCGCAGTACATTGGCGGGCAAGAAGGAGTTCACGAGGTTCGCAGACGACCGCGCAACCATGTCACTACTTTGACTCATTCCCCGGATTGCGTTATTAATTACGCTATCCATCTTACCTATCCCCAGTATTGATTAACATTGCACAAATGAGGCACAATGCCATCGTTCATTATGTATTTTGAGTAAGTTCAAGTCTTTTTTCAAGAGCTTGTCATAAAAGAAGGTAAAAATTTTCATGTGGCTGGGGATTGACACCACGACGGAACGGCTCGGTCTGGCCCTAGTAGAGGCAGAATCAGTACTGGCTGCCGAAACGGCGTTTGTCTACCGTGATATGGCTGCCGTGTTGCATCCCCGCCTGCAGGATATGTTGCGCCGGTCTGGCGTCCGGGCGGCCGAGTTGAGCGGTATTGCCGTAACCTGTGGTCCGGGTTCCTATACTGGCATGCGCCTTGGTCTGGCGGCAGCACAAGGGCTGGCATTGGTAACGGGCTGCCCGGTTGCAGGTGTGAATGCACAGGCTGCAATTGCTCGTAAATGTGCGCAGGAAGGGCGTCCAACGGTTGTTGTCAGCCGTGCCAACGCGGGTGACGTTTATGTTGCCGTGTTCGGCCCGGATGGGCGAGTCCTGCATGACACTGCGCTGGTGGATATGGCCACAGCCGCACAGCTGGTGCCTGCGGGTGCCGTGCTGACCGGTAATGCCGCCGTGCTGCTGGATGTGGCAGGTGTTACTCCCATAGAGGGTGATGATCTGACCCACCCTGATCCGGTGGATGTAGCCCGTATCGGTATGGCAGATTATGCCGCAGGTACGCTCCGGCAGGCATCCCCGATGTATCTGCATCCGCTGGCGTACCGAACGTCCCCGGGTTTGAAGTCGTGACCCTGACCTTTATACCGCTCACGCAAGTACATGCACCGCTGCTGGATATTCTGGAGCGGGATGCCTTCGGGCATGAGGCATGGCCCAAAGGGGCGTTCGACGGTCTTGTCGGGCGGGGTTCCTTTGTGGGGTTCCTGGCACAGGAAGGTGACGAGCCTGTTGGCTACGTGCTGGTGCAGACGGTGCTGGATGAGGCGGAGATTCTGTCCATCGGTATCCGGCCCGACCGGCGGGGCCGGGGGTATGGCCGCACCCTGTTGGCGCACTTGCTGGATACACTTGCCGCGCGCCATATAAACGCCGTGTACTTGGAAGTGCGCCGCACGAACGATGCCGCCATCCGTCTGTACGAGCAGGCAGGTGCCGAAGCGACCGGTGTCCGCAAGCGTTACTACGACCCAACCCCTGAAAAGCCGTACCGTGAGGATGCCCTGACCTACCGTATCGCACTGCCAAAACGTCCCGATTGACAGCGCAGACTGTCCGCCCCATACTGGCGGCCTGTTTTTACCCATCTTTTTTACGTTTTCTTTGTTCTTCTCCTTAACTCTTAGCCCTCCTGTTCAAGGAGCTTTCCCATGTCTGCTTTCATCAAAGCTATCGGTGCCGTTGGCGCCGGCTTTGCGTACCTGTGGGGTTGGTTTGTCCTGCCCTGGTACATGATCCGCCGCCGCAAACTGCTGCGCGAGTGGACCACCTGGCTGGAACGGCGTGCCAAGCGCAGCGGTTCCCAGCTGAAGATTGTCGGCGATAATGCCGTCATGCTGGATGCCTCCCGCTTCGAGAACGGCAAACTCACGGTTTCGTGGGTCTTCTGCGACCGTCACGGTCTGACGCACCAACTCACCGCCCGTTCTTTTGACATCCCGTCGGAGGCCTTTGCCGCCTACCGGTCGTGGTCGGCCTTCTATTTGGCCGACGGACGCCGGGCCTGCTGGTGGAATCCCCCGCGGAACATCCCCGAGGTGCCCCATGTTTGACTGGTTCAATGATCTGCCCGGTTGGGTGAAGGTCATCTCACTGACCTTGCTGGCCATCGGCTACATGTATGGCCAGATCGAAGCCGCACGGAGTGTGATGCGCATTTTCGAGCGCCGCGCCCGTGAGAAAAAGGTCACCGAATGGCAGGCCACCACCCGTGCCGCCATCTCGGTCATCGGTCATGGCGCCGCTGCCACCTTTGTGGACGACAACGTGGTGATGCTCGTGCCTGTGCTCGATGCGCAGAATCAGCCCACCGACTACGTGGTCATGCACAAGGTACTGACGGCCCTGAACCACGACCACAAGGTCGCGTCGGAAGTGATTCCGACCACCGACCTCAATGTGGCGCAGCGCCGCTACAAGGAGCTGGCCACCCAGTGGCTTGCCGACGGCAAGCGTGTGGATGGCCGCGAGCTGCTGAAATAACAAACGACTAAGAACCCCGCCGCATTTGCGGCGGGGTTTTTCTTGTTTTTTGGGGTAGGACATATTAAAACGGCAACCCAAGCCAGATATGTATACGAAAGTAACCGCCATGCAGATTCGTATCGACCACGACAGTACCGCCGAGCAGCCGTTTACGGCTGACAAGAAGCTCTTTATCAAATCCTACGGCTGCCAGATGAACGTATACGATGCCCAGCGCATGGCCGAATTGCTGGCACCTCACGGTTATGGGCTGACGGATAAACCCGACGGGGCCGACATGGTCATCCTGAACACCTGCCATATCCGCGAAAAGGCGGAAGAGAAGGTCTTCTCCGACCTCGGCCGCTTGCGTGAACAAGTAGCCGAAGGTGCCTTGCTGGCCGTAGGCGGCTGCGTGGGGCAGGCTGAAGGTGATGCCATTATCAAACGCGCCCGGTATGTGGATATTGTTTTTGGTCCGCAAAGTTATCACCGCCTGCCGGAAATGATTGCCCGCGCTCGCCGTGATAGCGGCGGTGTAGTCGACACCGACCTGCCCGAACTGGAAAAATTCGACAGTCTGCCCGCACAAACCCCCACAGGTGCGGCAGCTTTTGTCAGCATTCAAGAAGGCTGTGACAAGTTTTGCAGCTTCTGTGTTGTGCCTTACACCCGCGGGGCCGAGGTCAGCCGTCCGCTGAACCATGTGCTGGACGAGGTCAAACGCCTTGCCGATCAAGGCGTGATGGAAGTTACCCTGCTGGGGCAAAACGTCAATGCCTATCACGGTCTGGACAGCGCGGGCCAAAGCGCCAGTCTTGCCCGCCTGATGCGGGAAATTGCGAAGATAGACGCTATCAAGCGTATCCGCTTTACCACGTCCCACCCGTTGGAAATGACGCAGGACCTGATAGATGTGCTCGGCAGCGAACCCAAGGCCATGCCCTACCTCCACCTGCCTATTCAGGCCGGGTCCGACCGGATTCTGGCAGCCATGAACCGCCGCCATACCGCGCAGGAGTATATCAACATTATCGACAAGGTCCGCGCCGCCCGGCCGGATATCGCGATTTCGGGCGACTTTATCATCGGCTTCCCCGGCGAGACCGAGCAGGATTATCAGGATACGCTTGCACTGGTGCATGCTGTGGGCTATGCGCAGTCATACTCGTTCGCCTACTCCAGGCGCCCCGGTACACCTGGAGCGGCTATGGACGAACAAGTGCCTGAAAACATTAAAAAAGAACGTCTGGCCGGCCTGCAGGCCCTGCTGGAAGAGCAGCAAACAGCCTACAACAATCGCTTTGTCGGTCAGGTGCTTGAGATACTGGTCGAGAGCAAGGGCGGCAAAGACGGCCAGATACGTGGCCGCAGTCCCCATAACATTGCCGTTAATCTGGAAGGGAATGAACGCTTGATTGGAAGCCTTATTCGTGTGAACATCGTTGAAGCCAGACCGCGCAGCCTGTTTGGCACTGTACAACTGGTCGCAGCATCATAAGGAATACCGCCCATATGACCACTTTTTCCGTGGCAGAAGAAACAAACGGCGCAGAAAAATCCCTCCGTCTGGAGTTCTCCGACAATAAATTGTTGCAGGAGCTGTGCGGCCGTCATGACGGCAACCTGATTTTGATTGAAGAACGCCTTGGCGTGCAGCTGGTTAGCCGCGGCAACCAGTTGGCCGTATTTGGCAACCCCGAACAGGCCGAGAAAGCAAAGGTCATTCTTCAGGACCTGTACGAATTGCTGGAGCAGGGCATGCCCGTAGGCGCCCCGCAGGTAGATGCGGCGCTCCGTGTGACAGACGGCCTGATTAATACCAAAGTCAAACCGGCAGAGTTGATGAGCGGTCAGGCCGTTATCAACACGCCGATGAAAAAAGTCGCCCCCCGTACCGTGCAGCAGCACGTTTACGTGAACGCCCTGCGTAACACTTCTCTGGTGTTTGGTGTTGGCCCTGCCGGTACCGGTAAAACCTATCTGGCAACAGCTATGGCCGTCAGCCTGCTGATGAGCAAGCAGGTCAAACGTATCATCCTGACCCGTCCGGTTGTTGAAGCGGGTGAGAATCTGGGCTTCCTGCCCGGCACACTGGAAGAGAAGGTGGATCCCTATCTGCGTCCGTTCTTCGACGCCATGAACGATATGCTGGGGTATGAAAAAACCAAGGCCCTGACCGAGCAGCAGGTGATTGAAATCGCCCCGCTGGCCTATATGCGTGGCCGTACCATCAGCGACGCGGTGATGATTCTGGACGAAGCGCAGAACACCACCTCCGTGCAGATGAAGATGTTCCTGACCCGTCTGGGCGAGAACTCCCGCATGGTTGTTACTGGCGACCCGACACAGACCGACCTGAAACGCGGCGTTAAATCCGGCCTGCGCGATTCGTTGAATGTGCTCGAAGGTCTGGCCGACATCGAAGTCATCCGCTTTAACGAAGCCGACGTGGTGCGTCACGACCTTGTGTCGCGCATTGTCCGTGCCTACGACGAACGCGATCGCCAGATTACGATGGATCTGGACGACTAACGTCATCACCAGCCACAAAAAACCCGCTATCCGGCGGGTTTTTTTGTTTAATGCTTACGCAGTGGCGAGGGTCTTGAGCATGTCGAGGAACTTTTTGCGTACGGCCTCGTCCTTGATGGCGTAATAGGCGCGCAGCAAGTGAATGGTTTCGCGGCGCTCCAGAATATCGCCCAGTTCGTCATTGGTGGTTTTTTCAGCAACGCGCAACATGGCGGAGGCGGGGGTGATTTTATCGAAGAAGTAACTGATATCGACGCCCAGAATCTTGCTCATGTCATGGAGGCGGCTTGCGCTGACGCGGTTTGTGCCATTTTCGTATTTTTGAACCTGCTGGAATGTGACGCCCAAGGATTCTGCTAGTTTTTCCTGGCTCATGCCGAGGATGTTTCGTTGCATCCGGATGCGGGTACCAACATGGATATCTATCGGATTGGGATTTTCAGATGAGTGTTTTTTTACGCGCGGCATGTACAAATATCCTTTTGGTCAGGGGCTGCTCAAGTGACTGCACATCTTGTGCCGAAATGTCTGCCTGGCAAGACTTACCCGCTGCGACCTACCTATATACTCTACTCTCTGTGGCCCAGCAAGAGGTTGAATCTCTTACCGAGTTACATATCATCCGACTATTCATATGATGTTTTTTTAATCCGGTCAAGAACCGGATAAAAGATTGTGTACAAAAAATGTTGGGGTATCAATATGTTCCGGAATGATACTTTCCAGAATACCTGCCTGTTCCGGTTCGATACGGTTGACAATTCTTCCATAACCGTCTACGACCGCCGTGATTCCCGTATTGGCTGCCCGCACAAGGCTTAACCCCGTTTCCACCGCCCGCAGGCGCGCCATGGCAAAATGTTGCTCTGGCCCCGGTGTGTGGCTGAACCACCCGTCATTTGTAATATTCAGGATGAAAGATTTACCGGCACTGTTACGGGCAACAAACGCCGGGAAAATGGCCTCGTAACAAATCAAGGGCAGAGCCGTCCCCAAGGTGCCGATAGGCAAGGCAGGGGGTATGGCTGAAGGGCTAAAATCCACACTTCCCTCTGTCAGCTTTTCCACCATGCCCGGCACCAGACTGCGCAGGGGAATAAACTCGCCAAATGGGACAAGCAGGCTTTTGTCCGCGCTCGCAACGACAGTGCCTGTTTCGTCCAGCACACCGATGCTGTTGTAGTAAGAGGTTTGCCCGTTTTTCTCTTCAGCCCGAGGCATGCCTGTTACCAGCAGATGTCCTGCTGCTGCGGCTGCCATGTGCGGGCGCAACTCCGGCTCTTCGTCGAGGAAAAAGGCCGCGGCTGTTTCCGGCCAGATGGTGGCATCCGGCGTCTGGGCTGTCACGGTTTGGGACAGAATGACGTGCTGCATCAGTTGTTTGGCGCGCAGGCGCGGATCCCATTTATGGTTCTGCGTAATGTTGGCTTGTACCAGGCGTACCGTCCCGATGCTGGCAAGCGGAGCTGCGTGGTTGAGGCGGTAGCTGCCATAGGCAAACAAACCGATGCACAGGGCAACAGCCACAGGTGCACAGGCTTTACGGTTGTGGGCACCCAACAGGGCGCCGGTCAGGGCTGCAAAGGTCGTCAGCCCCCAGACGCCGAACAGGGCGGCGCCCTGCATCAGGGGCAGGCTGTTGGTAAAAATATAGCCCAACTGGTTCCAAGGGAAGCCGTAGAGCACAACCTCGCGCAGGGCCTCGGCCCCCATCCAGAGCAGGGCAAACGCGGCAGCGCCCAGCCCATTCCCCTTGAGGCGGAGTTTTTGCCATACCCAGCAGGCAAGGGCCGGGTAAAGGGCGAGGTAGGCACACAGTAGCAGAACCGCAGGAATTGCCAATATTTTGACAACGGGTACGGGGGCAAACGACCAGAAGGCATTCCCGATCCACCATAGGCTGCCCAGATAGAGCCCAAACCCGAACGTATATCCTGCTTTTAGAGCTTTCTTGGGCGTTTTTGCCGTGTGGACCAGCCAAAAAAGCACGCCCATGGCAGCCAGTGATAGCGGCCACCAGTAAAGGGGCGCAAAGCCTGTTGCGGCGGCAAGACCGCTGAGGAGGGCGAGTATCCAGCGCTGGCGGCGTGCCAGATGCATCAGCCTTTAGCCGCCGTCAGCGGAGTCTGCGCTTTTTTACGCAGGGGCAGTTGCAGCTCGAGCTTGAGGATGCGGCGGGCGTCGGCTTCGATAACTTTAAACACGCACCCGTTCGGGAGGGAGAAGCTCTCCCCCGCTTCCGGCACGTGGCGGGCCAGACTCAGGACCAGACCACCGACGGTTTCGTAATCGCGCTCGTCATCGTCCTCGTCATGCTCCAGATGGAAGGAAAGTTTGAGTCGCTCTTCCAGTTCTTCTATCGGCATGCGCGGGTCGAGCTGGTATTTGCCGCCGGGCAGAGGGATGAAGAGCGTTGGTTCGTCCTGCTCGTTCTCGTCTTCAATGTCGCCGACAAGGTGCTCCAGAATGTCTTTCAGGGTAATCAGGCCTGCCGTGCCGCCGTATTCGTCCAGCACAACAGCCATCTGCACCTTAGCACGCCGCATTTCCTGCAGAACGTGGGCGATGGACTGTGTGTCCGGCACAAAGGTGCAGGAGCGAGCCACCTTGCGCAGGTCAAACTCGTGCGCGCTGCCGACAAAACGGATGATGTCCTTGAGGGTAATAAAGCCGATGACGTCGTCCATGTCGTTCCGGATGACAGGCAGGCGGGAATAGCCGGACTTTTTGAACACGCCGATGATGTCGTCAAAACCCATGTTGGCGCTGACGGTGACGATGTCGGCACGCGGAACCGACACACTGTCTACCGACACGCTGGAAAACTTCAATGAGGCGATGATGAGGTGTTTTTCCTCTTCGGTCAGCGGAATGTCGCTTTCCTCACGGCTGTCGATGAGGTCGTGAATCTCTTCCGGCAGGCGAACGTTCTCGCGCAGGCCCAGCCAGTTGCGGATGTTGCCCATCAGGCCTCCGTTACCGTTGTCGTTGCCATTGCCGTTACTCATGTCGTGTATCCTCTTCATAGGGGTTTGGCACACCGAGGTGCGCCAGAATACGTATCTCCGCATCTTCCATGACCTGAGCCTCATCTTCCGACTCGTGGTCGTAGCCGCACAGATGCAGGAGGCCGTGCACCATCAGGTGGCACAGGTGATTGCGGGGTGTTTTTTCCTGCTCTTCAGCCTCGCGCAGGACGGTTGGCACAGCAATGATGATGTCTCCCAGCGGCAGGGCGTCGGCACCGATGCTCATTTCGCCATCGGGGAATGACAAAACGTTGGTCGCTTTGTCTTTGCCGCGGAACGCCTTGTTAAGGGTGCGCACGTGGTCGTCGTCCGCCAGTACGATGGAGGCCTCCCAGCCATCGCTGCCGCAACCATCTATTGGCGAAAGTACGGCCCACACGGTCAGCCATGCCTGCGCGGCGAGGGCTTCCGGATTCTCAATAGCAGGAATCTCGCCAAACGTGTTGTCGAAATAAAGCGTATCGGTTGTGGGTATGTGGGAACTGTCCATAATCTTTGCGCAAATTGTACCATATTTATGCAAAAAACAAGGAAAAACAAAAACCCCCTGCCATGCGGCAGGGGGTGGACGCTCGGGGGAATCAGTCCGGGTTGCGTACCGGCTCGTGGGGCGTGAAAACGACTTCTTCCACCTGCACAATCTCATGCAGATAAACGCGGTCGATACAGGCCTGAATGTCGGTCTCGTCATAGGCACCGCGCCAGGCGATTTCGTCCTCGGACTGCGGACGCAGGTCGAAGATGCGCAGCCAGCTGGCGCGTTTTTCCGCGTCCGAGGGTTCGCGCTTGTCGGCGTGGACGGCATCGTCCTCGACTTCGGTCAGGGACAGATACCAGCCGTTGAGCACGGCATGAAAGGCATCCAGGCTCGACAGCAGCACGCGGTCGTCCGGCACCTCGATGGTCAGTAGCACATAGCCACCCACATGGTCGCCGTAGCTGTTGACCTCGATGGGTCCGCGGGTGCGGGGGTCCACCGTCCAGGCCCAGACGGGAAAATCACCGCTGAAGCCGTTCATACGCGCAGCCATGTGGTCGCGCATAAAGGCGTAGCCGCGTTCGAAACCGGGCCAGTCGTCAAAGTTCTGAAAAGTGTGACTGCCGCTCAGATAGCCGCGCACTTGGGCGGCATCCCAAGCGGCACGTGCTTGAATGGAATAGAGACGCATAGGACGCTCCGTCGGAGAAGAGGGAAAAGGGAGTCGGGATGATTTTTTGTATACTATTTTTGAGGCCGCCGCAAGGTTCTGGACAGGGACCAGACCCCGTGGCACAGTTATAAACCTGACGTTAACGACCCGTAAAAATGGAGTGGCCGCGCGATGGCACAAAGCAATTACCTCTTTACCAGCGAATCTGTTTCCGAAGGACACCCGGACAAGGTTGCCGACCAGATTTCCGATAGCGTTCTTGATGCGTTTTTTGAGCGCGAGCCGGAAGCCCGTGTGGCTGTTGAAACGCTGGTCACCACCAATCTGGTTGTGCTGGCTGGCGAATACCGCGCAGCCCACGTGCCGGATGTGGAAAAAATCGCCCGCGAGACCATCCGCCGTATCGGCTACGCCGGCGGCGATTTTGACCCCGATACCGTAGAAATTATCAACCGTCTGCATGGCCAGTCGCCCGAAATCGCCCAAGGTGTCGATGCTGGCGATAAGAAGGAGGAAGGTGCCGGCGACCAGGGCATCATGTTCGGTTATGCCACCAACGAAACACCGGACTTTATGCCTGCACCCATCCATTATGCCCACCGGATGCTGGAAGCTTTGGCCAAACGCCGTCACGACGGTGACCCGCGCCTTAAACCCGATGCCAAAAGCCAGCTCACGCTGGAATACCGCGACGGTAAGCCTTTCCGTGTGAACACGCTGCTGATTTCCCACCAGCATGCAGCCGACTGCAGCCGCGACGAGCTGACAGCCATCGTCCGTAATACAGCAGAGGAAGTGCTGCCCAAAGGGTGGTTTGATGCGGATACCCGTGTACTGGTGAACCCTACAGGGTCCTTTGTCCACGGTGGCCCGGGTGCCGATACAGGTCTGACCGGCCGTAAGATTATCGTCGACACCTACGGCGGTATGTCCCGTCACGGTGGCGGTGCCTTCTCCGGTAAGGACCCGACAAAAGTTGACCGCAGCGCCGCTTATGCAGCCCGCTATCTGGCTAAAAACATCGTTGCTGCCGATCTGGCGGACTGTTGCGAAATCCAGCTCTGCTACGCTATCGGTGTGGCCGAGCCGCTGGCTATTTATCTGGATACCTTCGGGACCATCAAAGGCAACCTGACCGAAGACCGTATTGCCGCCGCAATCGGCAAGTCCATGTCGCTGACGCCGAAAGGGATTCGCAGCCATCTGGGCCTGAACAAGCCGATTTATGCCAAAACCGCCAGCTATGGCCACTTTGGCCGCCAGCCTGAAGGTGACTACTTCAGCTGGGAGCGGACTGATCTGGCGGACGAGATTGTGAAGAATCTCTAGTTCCGGACAAACAACCCCCGCTTCGGCGGGGGTTTTTCTTTGCTTGCGCTGGATTGCCCGTTGCGGTAAGGGAGGGACATGACAGAAAAATTGCACAAAAAACCGCTGACTGCCGACGGCCATAATCGCTCCTTCGGGCGGGTGGCCAGTCGTATGAGTCCTGCAGAACAGACCGCGCTGGATGCACGGCTCGCCCCCTATGCCGTCGATGTGGGCGGAGGCCGTAAAATTGACCTTAAAGCCCTGTTCCCTGTTCAAGATGGGCCGCTGCTGGTCGAATTGGGGATGGGCAAGGGCGAGCAGATTTGTGTGCGTGCGCAGGCTAATGCCGGGCACCGCTTCATCGGCTGCGAGGTGTACCGCAACGGGCTGGAAAAAGTCCTGCGCGTGATTGAGGCGGCAGGGCTGTCAAACCTGCGGCTGTGCCCGCACGATGGCCGCGCCTTGCTGGATAGCCTGCCGGATGCCTCGGTCGATAACCTGCTGGTTTTGTATCCCGACCCCTGGCCCAAGAAAAAACACCATAAACGGCGGATTGTACAAGCTGACCTGCTGGATGCCGCTGCCCGTGTCCTCAAGCCTGATGGTACGCTGCTTCTGGTGACCGATATCGTGGATTATGCCCTGTGGATGATCAGTACGGTGTATGGCCACGGTGTGTTCTTCCCCACGGCGATCAGTCCGGCTGAATGGGCCGTGCAGCCCGAAGGCTGGCACCCGACAGGATACGAGAAAAAAGCCCTGCGGGAAGGGCGTAAGCCTTTCTATCTGCACTTCAAACGCCGCGCAGTGCAGGAAAATCAGGCCCACAACCTTAAAACACCTGCCTGTTAAACCGTTTCTGGTTTAAGCTATAAATCTACATAAGAACACCGTAACCACGCAGGTAATCCGGCAATGGCAATGAAACGACGTACCCTTCTTACTGGTGCTGCGGCAGTGGCGGCGGCAGCTGCCCTGAATGCGCCCAAGGCATGGACGCAGGACGTGCCGTTGCTTGGGGGTGGCAAAGGTGTGCCGCTGCCGTTCAAGCTTTATACCGTTGGCGAGATGGGTGACCTGCTGCGTCCGGCCGACTATGACAGTATGGGGATGGCTCACCCGGACCTGGGCAAGCTCTCCGTTGTGATTGAGCTGGATATGATGACCCGCAAGGCGCGGTATATGCCCTACCTCATGCCCATCGGGCACTGGCCGCTGGTGCTGCCGGACGGGCGTATTTTCCTGACATCGCGTTTTTCCAATCAGGGCACTTTCCTCAGTCCCGATGGCGAGGTGCTCAAAACCTTTAAGCTGGAAGAGTACGCCGCCTTGAACTTTGGCGGCCACAGCATTTACGACGCGCCCCGTAACCGCATTATTTCCACCGTGACCAATGCCGACAATTCGGGCGAAATGACGGGCTTTGTGGCGATTGTGGACCCTAAAGAGATGAAAGTGGTGGGCATGGCCCCCGTTCCGGGCACCAATAACAGCCACGAACTGCGGGTTTTGCCCGGCGGCAAGGAGCTGGTTGTAACCGGTTATGCCAAAAACGGTAACTACGAAGGCCTGACCGACATGGTCAAGGTGGGCTGGAACTTTGCCGATGTCGAACGTGCCCAGCTCAGTGTGCTGGATATGGAAACGTTGGAACTCAAACGGCAGTTCACGTCCCCGAACCCCTACACAATGGGGCACATGGATGTGGATAGCGAGGGGAACGTTTATCTGGAACAGTTCCGTAATCTGGTCTACAAAACGCCGCGCATCACCTCGAACGACGGTGATGACGATGACGATGCAAAAGATACAAAAGAAACCAAAGACGACAAGCAGTCTGACAAAAAGCGGATGACGACCGAAAAAATGATGGAGCTTGCGGCCCAGTACGAACATGAGATTGGCGGCCCGCGTACCTGGCCCCTGCACCAGACGGAAACAGCCCAGAAGGGCCTGAGCACGCCAACTGCAATTATGAAAATCAACGCCTATACGGGCGACATTCAGGAACTGTGGGAAAAGCGGGAGAACCACCGTTACGTCCAGTCGGTCGTCTACCATCCGGATTTGAAGGCTGTTTATATTGCCTCCCGTCACTCGGACGCACTGGTGGTGTTCCCGACAGACGGCAGCAAACCCTACAGCCGGTCGACGGCTGACTACGGCATTTATACCGCCTGCGGCGTATGCGCGTTCCCGGGTACGCCGTACATCGGTCTGCTGAGTAACTACAGCGGTATTGCCATCATCGATGCATCGACCATGAACGCGGTGGATTACTATCCGCTCACCACGTTCCGCTCCATCCACCTCAATCCGGTACGGATGGCCTAACAGACGCCACAAAAAAAGGAGCCCCGCAAATGCGGGGCTCCAATCGTTTCGGCTTAGCGGCGCGAAGCCAGCTCGGCCTTCAGGTGCGGGACAGCGGCGGTGACGGCCGACAGGACTTCCTGCTTCTGCAGTTCGTCCAGACCGTTCCACCAGTCCTTGTTGACGACGACGGTGGCGCCCATCTCGATGGTGTTCGGGTCGCCCCAGACGTGCTTCAGGTCGGCGTACTGCTCGTCGTCGGTCTCGGAGGCGGTGTAGACCCGCTTCTCGGTACCGTTGATGACGATCTTCGCGTTGTCGAAGTCGCCGTCATCGAACGAGGACAGTTCCAGCTTGAAGCCGAGCGTCTTGGCCATCTTGGCCAGGTCGTTGACCGACTTGGCACCCGGTGCCACGACCGACAGCATGCACGACACTTCGCTGCGGCTCATGGCCAGCAGCGCGTCCTGCCCGCCCATCGGGACGGTGAGGATGCTCGCGTAGCTGTCGTCGAGCTTCACCATCTGGTTCCAGGTGTAGTTGGTACCGGAACCGGGCTTGTCGATGGCCAGCACGCCGCCGGAGCGACGCAGAGCCTGGATCGAGCCGATGCCATCCTTGCAGAGCAGGTGGGCGTTCTCGGTCAGGACCTGAACCAGCGGCATCGCGTTGACGCCGATGGTGCTGCGCTCGCCGTAGAGCACGTCGTTCTGCGAGACGCCGATCTGGCACTCGCCGGAGTCGACGCCCGTCAGGATGCTCACCGAACCGGCCTTCGAGCCGAGCTCGAGCACCATGTCCGGCAACTGGTCCTTCAGGTGACGGCCGTAGGCGTAGTAGGCGCCGCCGGTCGAACCACCGCAGAACTTGCCGTAGACCCGGCCGCTGTTGACGGCCTGCTCGTACAGCGACGGCGCGCCGTTGGTGGCACCCGCGTTCGCGTCCTCGCCGGTCGAGATTTCCTCGCCCTCGGAGAGCTGCTGCAGGTAAGCCTCGTCGCCGGCCTGGACCTTGGAGACGTCATAGCCCTTCTGCTGCAGGTACTGGACGGCCTGCGCTTCGGAGATGTTGTTCTGCTGGGCGTAGACCACCCGCTCACGCGGAGACAGGAGCCAGTACCAGAAGAACGGGTTGTGGTAGATGTAGCCGTAGCCCGGGCTGTAGAAGCCCATGTACGGATAGCCGCCGATCATGTAGCGGTTCACCGACACGGTACCGTAGCCGCGGCTGACCGTACGGGTCGAGGTGCCGACCGCACGCGGGCGGTTGGTCCCGATGACCGTCTTGGCGCGGCTCTGGGCCGCACCCACGCGGGCCGTGGTCGGCTTCTGCGCGGTCGGACGGGTCGCGTTGGCACCGGCCGTCTTGCCCGGCTGCGCCTTGAAGGCACCCCCGGTGTTCGGCTTGTTGGCGCCGCCGTTCAGCGTCGTGTTCGGCTTGGTCGCACCGCCGAAGTTCGGCTTGTTGGCACCGGTGTTCGGCGTGGCCGGCTTGGCCGGAGTGGTCGGCTTGGGGGCCACGTACGGCTTGCTCGGCGCCGACGGCTTGCTCGGGCTCGACTTGAAGCCGCCGCCGAAGCTCTTGGAACTGCCACCGAAGCTCTTGGAACCGCCGCTGCCAAACTTGCCGACGAGCTCGATGTGCGCGTCGCCAGTCTGGATGGCCGTGGTGCTGAGCAGGTCGTGGGCGGTCAGGGTGACGGCCGCCTCGGCCTGAGTGGAAAGGCACAGCGCCAGCGCGGCCGCTGCCCCAAGGAGAGAGATCTTCACGTTCATCAGGGATGCTCCCGTTGATGGGGGAAGGAAAAGCGAAGGAAGGTGATGACGCGCAGCGCGGACGCTACCCGTGGGTTCTAGGGGAAGAAAGCAAGGAAACCTTGCATGAAAAACGCATCGGAAGATAGATAATCTGGCGTTAAAGTAGGTACTTTGAACGGGATGTCAACCGCTGATTGTCATAAATCAAAAATTAGCGCGGAATCTGCCGCCTGCGCGCGTAGTTTTGGCGGTGCAATAAAGGGGGTTGCGTTCCGTGTTTTTTGCGCCTATAGTGCGCTTGCCGAATGGCCGAAGAGATACATTGATTAAAAACAGGCTTGTTGATTGTACAAGCGGGCGGACGGCCCGCTTTTTATATGGGATGGACTGATAGGTTACATGCAGCCGCTTGAGCACAAAATCTGGCAGATGATTGCCCCCGGGGTAGACGATTTGGGTCTGCGCCTTGTTCGTGTGCGCCTGTCCGGTGGTGAAAACACGTCGTCCACCTTGCAGGTGATGATCGAACCAGCCACCGCCAGCCGGACCAACCGGGTATCGGTCACAGTGGATGATTGCGAAAAGGTTTCGCGCATGGTGTCGGCACTCATGGATGTGGAAGATCCGCTGCCGGATGCCTATACGCTAGAAGTCAGCAGTACGGGCCTCGAGCGTCCGTTGGTGCTGGCCGAGGATTTTGCCCAGTGGGCGCCGCATCGCGTCAAGCTGGAGCTGTCTGTCGCCCATGACGGGCGCAAACGTTTTGTCGGCCTGATGGAAGGGCTGGAGGATGGTGACATCCTTTTCCGTCAGGACGGGCAGGAGGAGGTACAACTCCGTCTGCCGTACGAAGCCCTTAAGACCGCCCGTATCGTGTATACGGACGATGAGTTTAAGAAATTGTTCAACAACTAACCATTAGGATAGCGCAAATGGCATTGGAAATGTTGCAAGTTGCTGACGCGGTTGCCCGCGAGAAAAGCATTGATAAGGAACTCGTCCTCGAGGCGATGGAACAAGCCATCCAAATGGGCGCCCGCCGCAAATACGGTATGGGCCTGAACATCAACGCCCACATCGACCGCGTTGACGGTGGCATCACCATCAAACAGCTCTGGGAAGTGGTTGACCGCGTGATGGAACCCATCTCGGAAGAGGAAGTACGCCTGGCCCACCGCGAAGGCCGTGAACCTGCCATGCGCCCTGCGTTCGACGGCAAGGGCAATGCCCTCAAGCGTAACGACACCCAGATTCTGCTGGCCGAAGCCAAGAAAATTAACCCCGAGCTGGAACTGGGCGAGTTCATTACCGAAGACGTCCCGCCGTTCGACTTTGGCCGTATTGCCGCACAGGCCGCCAAACAGGTCATCTTCCAGAAGGTGCGTGACGCCGAGCGCGTGAAAGAGTTTGAAGAGTACAAAAACCGCAAGGGCGAGCTGATCAGCGGCATCGTCAAGCGTGTCGATCACAACGGTGTGCTGGTTGATCTGGGCCGTGCCGAGGCAACCCTGCCCCGTAACGAGATTATCCCGCGCGAAACCT
This sequence comes from Pseudomonadota bacterium, assembly GCA_016125375.1. Lineage (GTDB taxonomy): Bacteria > Pseudomonadota > Alphaproteobacteria > UBA1280 > RI-95 > RI-95. The sequence continues at coordinate 18,127 of WGLU01000004.1, forward strand.
ACCGTCAGGGCGACCGCGTCCGTGCATACATCTTTGATGTACGCCGCGAAGTGCGCGGGCCGCAGATTTTCCTGAGCCGCACACACCCGCAGTTCATGGTGCGCCTGTTCGAACAGGAAGTGCCAGAAATCGCCTCCGGCATGATCGAAGTTATGGGCGCTGCCCGTGACCCGGGTTTTCGTGCAAAAATCGCCGTTAAGTCGGCTGACCGCAACGTTGACCCGGTCGGCGCCTGCGTCGGTATCCGCGGCGTGCGCGTACAGGCTGTGGTGACCGAACTGCAAGGTGAGCGTATCGACATCGTTCAGTGGGATGCCGATCCTGCCCGCTACCTCATCAGCGCGCTGGCACCTGCCGAAGTAACCAAGGTGATTCTGGACGAAACCGAAAACCGCATGGAAGTGGTAGTACCCGAGGATAAACTCTCGCTGGCCATCGGCCGTCGCGGTCAGAACGTGCGTCTGGCTTCCATCCTGACCGGTTGGGATATCGACGTGATGACCGAAGAGGAAGAGTCCGAGCGTCGTAAAGGCGAGTTCAACACCATGTCGCAAACCTTCATGGCTGCGCTGGACGTGGATGATACACTGGCCCGCCTGCTGATTGTCGAAGGCTTCAACAGCCCCGAGGACCTGCTCCGCGTCGGTACCGGCGAGCTGGGCAGCATCGAGGGTCTGGACGAGGCGATCGGTGCCGAGCTGCAACGCCGTGCACAGGTTTACGTCGACAGCCTGTCCAAAGAGGTGGAGAACCTCGGCGTAGAGGAAGAGCTGCGTAACCTGGACGGTATGCGTACCGACCTGCTGCTGATTCTGGCCAAGAACGACATCAAGTCCCGTGACGACTTGGGCGAGCTGGCCACCGATGAACTGCAGGACATGCTGCCCAAGGGCACGCTGACCAAAGCACAGGCAGAAAAACTGATCATGGCAGCCCGCCAGCACTGGTTTGCTGACGAGGACGAGGTGGCAAACGCACACCCAAAGCCTGACCTTGTAGCCGGGACCATGCATGCCTGAGCGGCATACGGCTGCAAGTAAAACCTTTACCTGCCTCGGGGGTGGGGGAACCCACCCCGAGGCGGAACTGCTCAGGTTTGTTGCAGGGCCGGACGGGAACATCCACCCGGACCTGACAGGCAAACTTAAAACGCCACAACAGGCGTATGTTCTGCCAAAGCGGCACTATGTGCTGGCAGCGGCACCCGCACTGGCGACCTTGTTCGGATGCCCGTGCGACGGGGGCGACCTGCTGGCGCGCACCGTGGCGCAAGTCCGCAAGCGTTGGCTTGGCAGCCTTGGGCTGGCCCGCAAAAGCGGCGCTTTGTCCCTCGGTACCGATAAGGTGTGCGACGGCCTGCAGGCAGACGATATTGTGCTGGTTTTGCTGGCACGGGATACGGCCGCTCATACCCGCGAACGGGTTGAGCGGGTGGCAAAGGCAGCGGGTGTGCCCGTTTATGCCCTCGCCGGGCGGGACGATATGTCCGCGGCGCTGGGGCAACAGAATTGCGCGGTTGTGGGTGTGCATGACGCCCCGCAGGCCGCAACGGTTCGAATTGGCGCCAAGCGCCTGCACGAACTGGAAAACGATAGATGACCTAACCGATGGAAAGACGAGACATGACAGACGCAGGTAAAGACAAGAAAAGTACCACGCTGGGTGTCAAATCCGGCACGTTGAGCGTCGGCACCCTCTCGACCGCAAGCGGTACCCGCGCCAATGCATCCCGTGGCGTGGAAGTTGAAGTGCGCAAGCGCCGCGATTTCAGCAGCACCCCTGCCGTCGGCGGTAAAGGCCCTGTTTCTCCGGAGCTGGAAGAAAAACGCCGTATTCTGGAAGAGGCCGAGAAAAACGCCGCGACCGAAGCCGAGCAGCGTGACCGCGACCGTAAAGTGGCCGAGGATCTGGCCCGCAAACGCGCGGAAGAAGCTCAGCGTAAAGTTGAGGAAGAGGCGGCCCGCAAAGCAGCAGAAGAAGCCCGCGCAGCAGAAGAGACCGTCGCTGCCGTTCAGGCTACCGCACGCCCTGCCGAGGATGACCGCCCCAAAACAGCAACACCGGTGGACAGTGCCCCCCGCCGCCGCGATCCGGCTGCAGAAGAGCGCGAGCGCAACCGTGCCGCTCCGGTTAAGGGTAAAGATACATCCGGCCGCAAAAAAGGTGGCCGTAACGCCTATCTGGAAGATCTGGAACAGCGCTATCGTAGCGGGCGCCGTAAAGTGGGTGTGAACAAAAAAGGCTTCTCCAGCCAGCCGGCCGAAAAAATCATCCGTGAGGTCATTATCCCCGAGGTAATTACCGTGGGCGAACTGGCCAACCGTATGAGCGAGCGTAGTGCTGACGTGGTCAAAAAACTGATGGGTCTGGGCCAAATGGTCACTATCACCCAGTCGATTGATCAAGAAACTGCCGCCCTGCTGGTCGAAGAGTTTGGCCACAAGTACAAACTGGTTGCCGAAACCGATATCGAAATTGATCTGGTCGAGGCTGATGATTCTGCCGAGGACATGATTACCCGTCCGCCGGTTGTGACCGTTATGGGCCACGTTGACCACGGTAAAACATCGCTGCTGGATGCCATCCGCCGGACCGACGTGGTTGCTGGCGAGGCTGGCGGGATTACCCAGCACATCGGCGCATATCAGGTAACCACCAAATCCGGCAAGCCGATTACCTTCCTAGATACACCGGGTCACGAGGCCTTTACCGCCATGCGTGCACGTGGTGCCGCAGTAACGGACGTGGTTGTTCTGGTTGTAGCTGCTGACGACGGCGTCATGCCGCAAACAGTGGAAGCCATCAAACACGCCAAAGCAGCCGGTGTGCCGATTATTGTGGCCGTGAACAAAATTGATAAGCCCGAAGCGAACCCAGATAAAGTTAAGCAGGAACTGCTGAGCTACGAACTGGTGTCCGAGGATTACGGCGGCGAGACCATTTTCGTCCACGTATCTGCCAAGCAAGGCAAAGGCATTGATGAACTGGAAGAGATGATTCTCCTCCAGTCCGAAGTGCTGGACCTGCAAGCCAACCCGAGCCGTAAGGCCGATGGTGTTGTGGTCGAAGCCCAACTGGACAAAGGCCGTGGCCCAGTCGCTACCGTGATTGTGAAGCGCGGTACCCTGAAAGACGGTGATATTCTGGTGGTCGGCAGCACATGGGGCCGTGTCCGCGCCCTGATGAACGACCGCGGCGCCCGCGTGACCGAAGCCGGTCCCGCCATGCCGGTGGAGATTCTGGGCCTGCAATCCGTGCCGGACGCCGGTGACGAGTTCGTGGTGGTGGACAGTGACCGCCGTGCCCGCGAGGTTGCCGAGTTCCGTGACCGTAAAAAACGCGAAATGCAGCAGGTTCAGACCAGCAAAATGTCGCTGGATAACCTCTTCAGCCAGATTGCCGCCGGTGAGGTTAAAGAACTGCCGCTCATCGTTAAGGGTGACGTGCAGGGCTCTATCGAGGCCATTACCGACGCCGTACAGAAACTGGCAACGGACGAGATTAAAGTCCGCGTGCTGCACAGCGCCGTGGGCGTGATTACCGAGTCCGACGTGATGCTGGCAACAGCGTCCAACGCGCTGATTATCGGCTTTAACGTCCGTGCGAACCCTCAGGCACGAACCCTGTCGGAACGCGAAGGCATCGAGATCCGTTACTACAACGTGATTTACACACTTGTGGACGAGATCAAGTCCGCGATGGCCGGTATGCTCGAGCCCGAGTACACCGAGAAAGTCATCGGTCAGGCCGAAATCCGCGAAGTGTTCAAGGTTTCCAAAGTGGGCACCATTGCCGGCTGTATGGTCACCAGCGGTGTTATCCAGCGCAATGCCAAGGTCCGCCTCATCCGTGACGGTATCGTCATTCACGAAGGCGAACTGGCCAGCCTGAAACGCTTCAAGGATGACGCCAAGGAAGTTCAGTCCGGCTTTGAATGCGGCCTGAGCTTTGCCAAGACTGACGACCTGCGTGCGGGAGATCAGGTTGAATGCTTCATCATGGAAGAGCAGAAAATTGACCTCGACGTCCTGAAAAAACGTGCCGAAGAGCGCCAGAAAGCCGCAGCGGCTGAAGAGAAAGCTGCCGCAGCGAACGAGGAAAAAGCAGGTTGAAAGCCGGTACATCCACACGCCAGCAACGGGTAGAAGGACTGATTAAAGAGATTGTCAGTCAGGCACTTGCCCGTGGGGATACGCACCATCCGCTGCTGACCAGCCTGATTACCATCTCCGCCGTGGAGGTCAGCCCCGACCTGCGCCACGCCAAGGTGTACTTCAGCCCGCTGGGTGGCCGTGGCGACATCAAAGAGCTGGCCACAGCCTTGAATGATGAAGCCCGTTACTTCAGCGCCGTGCTGGGCCGCCAGATGCATACCAAATACACACCGCGTCTGCGTTTTGTGTATGACGATGCGTTCGACGAGGCCAGCAGGATGGACGACCTTATTCGCCGTGCCAACAGCAAACCGATTGGCGTGGACGAAGAAGAATAGGTATCTGCAAATAGAAAAGGCCCCCGCACTTGCGGGGGCTTTCGCTTGGGAGGGGCTTAAGCCGCATACTCGAGCTTGATCGTAATCGGCCAGTCAAGGTTGTCAATGGTCGCGACCAGCATCATGATCGTGACCTCCTCCAGCAGGAGCTTGAAAGGCTGGATGGCCTTGTTCAGGTCCTTGATGTCGGCATTGGCCGGAAAGTCCTGCAGCAGCGCGGCGAGGCGCATGAACATTTTCAGGTTCAGGTCTTCCTGGCTGGCGGCGATGATGGTATTGAACACCAGATCGTCGGTCGGCAGGCCGTGCATCTCGGCAGTTTTAATCGCAATAGCGAACCGGCGCCGCGTTTCGGCATCCACACGGACGGAGAAGCGGGCGTTAACAGCTTTCAATAATGTAAGGTCGGTTATGGGGGTTGGGAGCGTCATGATAGGTCTTCTCCAGACAGGAAACGGAAAAGATAAATAAGGACCCATAAGTGCCAGTCGTGGGCAGATATGTCAAGTTATTCGCACCAAAAGAACAAGCCCCCGCAGTGCGGGGGCTTGTCGTCGTTTGGTGTGGTCAGAACTCGATGGTCAGCGGCCATTCCGGCAGTTCGCCGTTGTGGGCGCGTATCATCAGGGCCTTGACGATGTCGAGCAGCGGCATGACCGGCTGGATGGCGGTGATCAGCTTCAACAGACCGACATCCACCGACAGGTCTTTGATCAGTGCCACGATGCGGGTGTTGATCTTCAGCAGCAGGTCTTCGGCATCGGTTGCGGTCAGCTTGCGAAACTCGGTATCGTTCTCCGGCATGCCGCGGGTGCGGGCGATGGAAAGGGCTTCTGCGAACTGGGCCTTGTTGTCGGCGTCCAGCATGGGCGAAAAGCGCGCGTAGGTGACTTCGAGGACCGTCAGATCGGTCTCGGGCGTCGGGAGGGACATGGCAGCTCCTTAAAAGCAGGCGGAAAAGCGTGAAAGCAAGATGGGTAATCTCCCCGCAGATTTAGGGTGGGGGGCGGCGTGTTTCAAGAGCGTAACTTGACGTCCCCCGATTTTTAGGCGATGGATACAGTGTTTTTAAAAGGACGGACACATGGCACGGCGCAAAAAAGGTAACCCTGTTCACGGCTGGCTGATACTGGACAAGCCCTACGGTATGGGCTCCACACCTGCTGTAAGTTTTGCCCGCCGCGTCTTTAATGCGCAGAAGGCGGGGCACGGCGGCACGCTTGACCCGCTGGCCGAAGGCGTGCTGCCCATTGCACTGGGCGAGGCCACCAAAACCCTGCCCTATATTTTAGATGCCGATAAAACCTACCGCTTCACCCTGCGTTTTGGCACCGCTACGGCCACAGGGGATGCGGAAGGTGACATCGTGGCAACCAGCGATGTACGCCCGACCGAAGCACAAATACAGGCTATTCTGCCCCAGTTTACAGGCGGGATTACCCAAACACCGCCCGCCTACAGTGCTCTTAAAATTGACGGCAAGCCTGCTTATGAACGTGCCCGCGCCGGTGAGACGGTGGAGATACCCAGCCGCGACGTGACCATTTACAGCCTTAAACTGCGCGCCTACACGCCGGAGGAGAGCACCTTCGAGGCTGAAGTCAGCAAAGGCACCTATATCCGCTCCCTCGGGCAGGATATGGCGGTGGCATTGGGCAGTTGCGGGCACCTGAGCTACCTGCGCCGCCTCAAGGCCGGGCCGTTTGACGAAAAAATGGCGATTACAAAAGAAACACTTGAAAACTGCCTACAAAATGGGCATAGTCCCCAAACTGTTTTGCACCCGCCCGAAGTGGCGCTGGCCGATATCCCGGCCCACACGGCGGATGCCCAGGACAGGCAAACCCTGAAAACAGGCCGAGTACCCGACTGGCCTGGGTTGGCTCCCGGCACGTACCGCGTGCACGATAAGGTCAACGGGCAATTGCTGTCACTGGTCAGCATCGGCGCAGATGCGGAAGGGACAAAGCGTATTCTGCGCAATTTTAACTTGGATGAAACGGATATCGCGAAGGAGTAAGACAAATGAGCTTGCATTATATCGACACTGCCGCTCTGGTGAAAAAATACGGTAAAGACGGTAAAGATTCCGGCGCTGTAGAAGTACAGGTTGCTGTTCTGACCGGTCGTATCAACCACCTGACCGAACACTTTAAAGAGCACAAAAAAGACCATCACGGCCGCCGCGGCCTGATGAAGATGGTTTCGACCCGTCGTCGTCTGCTCAAGTACCTGCAAGGCAAAGACCAAGCACGTTACACCACACTGATTGGTGAGCTGGGTCTGCGTAAGTAACACTTACCTGCCACACGCTAAAAACCCCCGCATGCCGCGGGGGTTTTTTTGTTGCCGTGCGCCATCCAAACGATGGCGGTTTTTATGCGTTTGGGGATGTTTTTTGATAATTTTGTTTGTGATTGCGGCGAACCGTTCTATATAGAGGGGGACGTATGAAAGTTAAATGTAAGAGTGAAAGTTAGATAAACAGCATGTTTACTGTATTCCGCAAACAAATGGACTGGGCTGGCCGCCCCCTGACAATTGAAACCGGCCGCGTAGCCCGTCAGGCCGATGGCGCCGTAATGGTGACCTACGGCGAAACCGTGGTACTGGCCACTGTCTGCTTTGAGAAAAAGCAAAAAGAAGGTCTGGATTTCTTCCCCCTGACCGTGAACTATCAAGAGAAATTCTATGCCGGCGGCCGTATCCCCGGCGGTTTCTTCAAGCGTGAAGGTCGTCCGACCGAGAAGGAGACCCTGACCTCCCGCCTGATCGACCGTCCTATCCGCCCGCTGTTCGTCAAAGGCTTCAAAAACGAAACACAGGTTATCTGCACCGTACTGTCCTCTGACGGCCAGAACGATGCCGACGTTGTGTCCATGGTTGCTGCCTCCGCTGCGCTGACCCTGTCCGGCGTGCCTTTCATGGGCCCGGTAGGCGCTGCCCGTGTTGCCGTTATCAACGGCGAATACGTGCTGAACCCGACCACCGAAGAACGTGCTGACACCAGCCTCGACATGGTGGTTGCCGGTACACGCGAAGGCGTGCTGATGGTTGAGTCCGAAGCCAAAGAACTGCCGGAAGACGTGATGCTGGGCGCCGTTATGTACGCCCACAAAGAGTTCCAACCTGTTATCGACGGTATCATCGAACTGGCCGAAGCTGCTGCCAAGCCGGGCTTCGAGTTCAGCGTTGCCGACACCGACGACATGGAAAAATCCATCGCCAAAGCCTTCGGTAAAGACATCGAAAAAGCTTACGGCATCAAAGAAAAAACCGAGCGCCGCAACCTGCTGGACAGCCTGAAACAACAGGCCATCGAGAAATTCGGCGGTGCTGAAGGCGAAAACGCCAACATGGTTAAAGGCGTCTTTAAAGAAGCCGAAGCCCGCGTGCTGCGCGGCGCCGTGCTGGAAACCGGCAAGCGTATCGACGGCCGCGACACCCGCACCGTCCGTCCGATTGTCTGCGAAGTTGACATGCTGCCCCGTGCCCACGGTAGCGCCATGTTCACCCGCGGCGAAACCCAGGCCATTGTTGTGGCCACGCTGGGTTCCGGCCGTGATGAGCAGATTATCGACTCCATCGAAGGCGAATTCAAAGACCGCTTCATGCTGCACTACAACTTCCCTCCGTTCTCGGTTGGTGAAGTTGGCCGCATGGGCTCCCCGGGCCGCCGCGAAATCGGTCACGGCCGTCTGGCACGCCGCTCCATCGAGGGTATGCTGCCTGCCAAGGATGCTTTCCCGTACACCATCCGCGTTGTGTCCGAGATTACCGAATCCAACGGTTCGTCCTCTATGGCAACCGTCTGCGGTACCTCGATGGCACTGATGGCCGCTGGCGTGCCGATGGAACGCCCTGTTGCCGGTATCGCCATGGGTCTGGTGAAAGAAGGTAAAGACTTTACCGTTCTGTCCGACATCATGGGTGACGAAGACCACCTCGGCGACATGGACTTTAAAGTAGCCGGTACCGAAAAAGGGATTACCGCGCTGCAGATGGACATCAAAATCACCTCCATTACCGAGGCGATTATGAAACAGGCGCTGGAGCAGGCTCACGAGGGCCGTATCCACATCCTCGGCAAAATGGCGAGCGCCATCAGCGAAAGCCGTACCGAAGTGTCCGAAAAAGCCCCTGGCATGACCACCTTCAAGATCGACAAAGAGAAGATCCGCGAAGTGATTGGTACCGGTGGTAAAATCATCCGCGCCCTGCAAGAAGAAACAGGCTGCACGGTTGATATTCAGGACGACGGTACCGTGTCTGTCTCCGGCGTTGACCGTAAGTCCCTGAAAGAGTGCGTTGAGCGCATTCAGGGCATTGTCGCTATGCCGGAAGCCGGCACCATGTACACCGGCGAAGTGACCCGCGTGACCGACTTCGGTGCGTTTATCCGCATCCTGCCGAGCCACGAAGGTCTGCTCCACATCTCCGAAATCGTTCCTGTCCGCATCGGTCAGGTAAGCGATGTCCTGAACGAGGGTGAAGTGGTGACCGTCAAGTGCGTGAACCTAGAAGACAATGGCAAAATCCGCCTGACCATGAAGGAAATCCCACAAACGGCCGAGATTCAGGCCCGTGTGGAAGCCGTTGTGGAAGCCGGTGGCACCCAGCCTACCGCCGAAACCCTTGCCGCTCGTGAGCGCAAGGAAGAGCGTGGTGGCCGTGACCGCGGCCGTGGTGGCCCGCGCCGCCGCAGCGCCTAAGGCATCTGCCAAAGACAAAACCCCCGCCGAAAGGCGGGGGTTTTTCGTTATTTCTTGTGATAGACGGCGCGCAGGCGGCGCATCGCGTCATAGCGGGCCGTGGACGGCGGATGGGAAGCCAGATACTTCACCCAGCCCTGAACGGGCATATCCGGGTCGTGGCCGAGCTTGCGGTAGTAGGCACGCTGTGCCTCTTCCACGATGAACAGGCCGGCGACCAGCAACTGCGGGTCCATACGGCGGGCGCTGAAGTAGTCGGCATGGAACTCGTTCCGGCGACTGGAGGCAGTCGACAGCAGGAAGATGGCCATGCGGGCAGCGCCCCACGTGAGGATGAACGACAGCATCAGCGGCGCCCAGCCGGACGTAACCGGCGTATTGATGAGCGCGAAGATGAGCGTGGCAGCGGTTGCGATGCCGCCCAGCACATGGAACAGCACAGCGCGCGAGATGTCGCGGTTCTTGACGTGACCCAGCTCGTGGAGCAGTACGGCGGCCAACTCTTGGCGCGTCATGGTCTCGGTGAGCGTCTGGTCGATGAGGATGATGGGCGTGCTCTGCCAACCCTGCACGGTCACCATGATGTTGGGTACATCCATGGGATACACGTACACCTCGGGCGGGCTGATGCCTTCCACCTCGGTCAGGAGGCGCACCATGTCGTACAGGGCGTCGCCGGTCTTGAGCTGGCGGCCACCCTTTTTGGTGGCTTCCTCGTGCAGCGCTTCGCGCACACGGAGGTTGTAGCGCATGCCCACATAGAACAGCGTCAGGACGCCGACGGCAATGCCGAGGTAGAACAGATTCAGACTGTCCAGCGCCTCGAAACCGTAGAACACCCAGTCAGCGCCCGAAAGCACCATGAAAACGCCATGCAGCAAATCGTACGCCACCACCCACAAAGGCAGGCTGGCGACGGCTGCAAGCGCCAGGGCGTTGCTCTTGCGCGAGAGGGTCTTGCCGTAGTTGGGATCTTCAGGGGCGGGGTAGCCGGCGCCATAGGCAACCAGTCCCGCCGAGAGGAACAGCGAGAGAAGAAACAGGAACATAACCGCCTCCTTGCAGGCAGGTCAGTTTGGAAAGCCATCAGGAGAAAAGACGGGGGAACAGGATGTATGTTTTGGAACTAAAAGGAAAAAAGGGTCAAAAAACCCGCTGATTGTAACGCCAAAAGGCCCCTTTGGCGAGGGGGAAAGTCATCTTTTTATGCAGAGGCAGGAATTAGTCGGTATCGCCGCTGATGTGCACGCGGGTTTTCTGGCCTTCGTTCCCGTAGACGGCCACCACGCTGGGGTACTGCAGGCTGATGGTGTTGCGCTTGCTGGTCTCGGAGCGCAGTTGGCCGCAGGCGGCCAGAATGTCCTCGCCGCGGGTTTTACGCACGGTTACGTGTACACCGGCCTTGTCCAGAATGGCGGCAAAGGCGTCGATGCGCTCGGGGCTGGAGCACCCGAACGGGCTGCCCGGCCAGACGTTGAACGGAATCATATTTACCAGCGAGGGGATGCCCTCGATCAGCTTGACCAGTTTGCGGGCATGGGCGTCACTGTCGTTAATGCCGTCCAGCATCACATACTCCCACGTAATGCGGCGGCGTTCTTTCAGTTTAAAACCGCGGACTGCGCTCATCAGCGCCGCAACAGGGTATTTTTTATTGATGGGCATAATAGCGGTGCGTGTTTCGTCGTCCGGCGCGTGGAGGGAAACGGCCAGATTCACGCCCAGTTCTTCGCCCACACGGGTAATCTCGGGCACCACACCGCTGGTGGACAGGGTGATTTTACGGCTGCCGAAGCCCTGGCCTTTTTCATCCATCAGAATGTGAATGGCGGGGAATACGTTCTCGGTATTATACAGCGGCTCGCCCATGCCCATGAAGACAACGTTACTCAGTTTGCGGGCGGCGTCTTTGCCGTTAAAGTCGCTCAAAGCCTTACGGGCCAGCCACACCTGCGCCACAATTTCCGCTGCGGTCAGGTTGCGCGCCAGGGCCTGTGTGCCCGTGTGGCAAAAGCGGCAGGTGAGGGTGCAGCCAATCTGGCTGGACACACACAACGTGCTGCGGGTTTCTTCCGGGATGTAGACGCTCTCCACCTCGTGGCCGTCGGCCATTTTGAACAGCCATTTAATCACACCGTCGGCGGCGCGTTGCTCCACGCTTACGCTTGGCAGGCGCAAATCCAGCACTTCGGCCATGACGGCGCGGTCGCCTTTGGAGAGGTTGGTCATATCTTCCGGCGCCAGAACACCTTTTACATGCACCCAGTCCCATACTTGGGCCGCGCGGAATTTAGGCATGCCGCCGCCAACCAGCAGGTCGGTCAGTTGTGCAAGGCTCAGGCCCAGAAGGTGTGGTTTGGTCATGTGGCGTCCGTCCGTCAAAAAAAGCGTTCAACGGAATATAGGCTTTCTGCTTGAAAGTACAAGGCCAAGCTGCCACCCTTTTTACCTCAAGAGAGGATAAAATGATGGCCCTGACACGCAAATGGGATGACGATTTGACCCTGCCGACCGAGCGGTTGGTGATACGGGCGATTTACCCGTCCGATGCGCCGTTGATTTACGCCGCGATTATGGAGACGCTACCGCACCTGCAGGAATGGATGCCCTGGGCTAGTCCTGCACCCGCACTGGCGGATACCGAATCTTTCTGCAAACACGCGGATGCCCAGCGCAAGGCGGGCAAGGACCTTATCCTGATTGCAGTGGATAAAACCACTGGCGCGCACGTACTCAGCACGGGCATTCATCCTAAAGATACGGGCGTGCCGTCGTTCGAAATCGGGTACTGGTGCCGGGCGTCAAAACAGGGACAGGGCTATGTAACCGAGGTGGTCAAGGCACTGACAGATTATGCCTTTACCCATCTTGGTGCGCGCCGCGTGCAGATACACTGCGATGCCGATAACGCCAAAAGTGCAGCCGTTCCCCGCCGCTGCGGCTTTATAGAGGAGGGGCGCATGAAGCACCATGCCCTCAAACCCGATACGGGTGACCTGCGCGATACGCTGATTTTTGCCCGCTGCCAGTGAAGGCGGGCGACCGGGCAGCCTATTTTTTGGTGTTCGGTTGCAGGGGAAGCCCCTTTGCCAGCTTGTCGTTGATTTCTTTCGCGGTGCGCTCAAGAGCTACATAGCGTGCTGCCGTTGGCGGGTGGGTGGTCGTCATGGTGATGGCCTCTTTGCTCATGGCACCCATGCGCCGCCAGATCAGATAGCCCTTGTTATAGTCGTAACCGGCCAGTGCGGTGGCATACATACCCATGTAGTCGGCCTCGCTCTCGAAGTCGGGGGAAAACACCTGTGAGCCGATTTGTTGGCCCATGTTGCTAAAAGCATTCCCGGTGCCCAGCGCCGCATCCAGCAAAAGGCCGCCCAGGCCGCCAATCAGGATATTCCCCTGCTGCTTTTGCACGTGCCCCAAAATGTTGTGGGAGAGTTCGTGGCCGATGACCAGTGCCAGTTCATCATCGGTCTTTGCAAGGTCAACAATACCCTGATTGATAACGATGTTTTGGCCGTCGGCGTGGGCGTTGACCACGCTGTCCGGCGAAACGGAGAAGCCGTAATTGCAGGTAGGGGCGGGGTGGATTGTAGCCGTCAGCTGTCTGTCGCCGCGTTGGATGACAAGATCAAGCGGAACAGCAGTTTTGGACTCCTGTAGTTTTTTTACATAGTCCTGCATGTCCTTGATCGCGGCCTTGCCATTCGCCACGGGGGTGTAGGTTCCCAGTTTGATGATGGCATCGCCTTCTTTAAGGCCGGCCTGATCTGCGGGCGATCCGGCAAAAACAATGTACACGACAGGTGTGTCGCCAAGGCCGAACGTCCTGACGGCAGCCTGCCGTTCAAGTTTGTCCGTGATCGAAGGTGCGTTCCAGAAGCTTAATGTGTAGAGGAAGCGCAGATTGTCGCCGCACAGGGGCGCCGCGCGGGAAAGGATACGCAGGCCGATGCCGTAGACACGGCGTTCGTTGTCGCGTTTTTCCTGTAGGGCGAAGGCGTACTGGTTAACGGCTTCCGCCTCCATCGCCCCGGTGCTGACGCGCTGGGTCTGGAGTGTGGGGGCACATCCGCCAAGGGTGGCTGCCAACAGGCACAGGGCAAACAAACGGCGCATGGGGAGTTCCTCACATCTCGCTATAGTTGGGACCGCTGCCGCCTTCCGGCGTTACCCAGGTGATAATCTGGTAGGGGTCTTTGATGTCGCAGGTTTTGCAGTGGATGCAGTTGGCGCTGTTGATTTGCAACTTGGGTTTGCCATCCTCTGCCTTGACCATTTCGTACACGCCTGCGGGGCAGAACTTGGTGCAGGGGTTGCCGTATTCCTCGGCACATTTTGTCACGCATACGTCGGTATCGGCCACGTGCAGGTGTACGGGCTGATGTTCGTTGTGCGCTGTGGAGGTGAGCGATACACCCGTCAGGCGGTCAATGGTATGACTATCTTTGGTATAGGTGACGGGGGCTGACGCGTTTGCGCGTTTTTCCAGCGCCTCATGGTCGGCGTGTTTGTAATGCAGCGTCCACGGGGTTTTGCCGCCGAGCAGCGTTTCCATACCGGCATTGATAAGGCCGAACAGGCGCCCTTTCTGGAACCCGGGGCGGATGTTGCGCACGGCATGCAGCTCCTGTCCCAGCCAGCTTTGCTGCACAAAATCTGGGAATGTTTCCAGCGGGCTTTGCAGGCCGATGTGTGCGTGTGCGCATTCGGCAGCCAGCATGGCACTCTTCATCGCTGTGTGGATGCCCTTGATTTTGGGAACGTTCAAAAAGCCTGCCGCATCACCGGTAAACAAAGCGCCGGGCACGGCCAGTTTGTACTGCCCCTGAATACCACCCTCATACAAGGCACGGCCACCGGCGCTCAGGATTTCGCCGCCGTCGAGCAGCGCCTTGACGCGCGGGTGGGTTTTGAAGGCCTGCATGACCTCGGTCGGCATCAGCGCGGGGTTTTTATAGTCCAGACCGACCACAAAACCGATGCTCACCTTGTTGTCCGGCAGGTGATAAATCCAGCCACCGCCGTAGGTGTCACCGTCCAGCGGCCAGCCGATGCTGTGCTCCACGTGGCCGGTTTTATGGTTCTCCGGCTTGATGCGCCAGATTTCTTTCAGACCGATGCCATAACTTTGCGGGTCGCGTCCCTTACCCAGACCAAAAACAGGGACCAACGACTTGGTGATGTGACCGCGGCAGCCTTCGCCGAACATTGTTACTTTCGCACGCAGGTCGGTGCCTGGCATGTAGCCGTTGCCCGGGGTGCCGTCCTTGTTCAGGCCAAAATCACCGCTGCGTACACCGACAACGGTGCCGTTCTCGACCAGTGCTTCCTGTGCGGCAAAGCCCGGGAGGACGTCCACACCCAGTGCCTCTGCCTTGCGGCCAAGGTAGCCGCACAGTTGGGACAGGGAGATGATGTAATTGTGTTTGTTATGCATCTGCGGCGGGGTTGGCAGGCGGAAGGCGCCTTTGGCCGTGTACCACATAAAGTCGTCGCCGGTCACACTCTGGTGGACAAAATCCGCGTCCTGACGCCAGTCGGGCAGGAGTTCGTCCAGCGCGCGGGGTTCCAGCACGGCACCCGCAAGGCTGTGGCCACCGATTTGGGCGGCTTTTTCCATCACAGCGACCGTCAGGTTGCCGTCCAGTTGTTTGAGGCGGATGGCCGCAGAAAGACCTGCCGGCCCGCCGCCGACGATGACCACGTCGTACTCGAGGGTCTCGCGCTGTACAGATGTGTTTTCCATGGGCGCTATATTGCGTTGAAAAACAGCCCAGCGTCAAGCGCTTGCACCTTGACATGACGGCTCAAAGGGCTTATCTGCTGAACGTAGGTTTTTCCTGCCTATCTGTGCTTCCTTTTCTCTTTTTTCTTCTGTCCAACACCTAGTGAGGTATCCGATGGACGGTATCCTGAGCGCCCTCATGGGCTTCCTCCTTTCCGAAGCCGGGCTTTACACCATCATCTCCGTGCTCGCTCTCGTGCTCGTTGGCTGGGCCATCCGCTCGGTCAGCAACGCACTGAAGAACCGCAACGAGAAGAAGCGCAAGGCCCGCATCATCGACGCGCGCCTCGACCCGCTGGTCAAGGCCGTGACCGATGCCGGTGCCAAGCGCGAGCGCGGCCCGTCGCCCGACCTGACGCCGCTGCGTGATGCCGCTGCCGCTCTGGTGGCGGAGATCGACGCCGTGCGTATCGACATCCTCAAGGAAGTCACGGGCGTCAAGCCGGCGGAGCCGGCCAAGCCTGCCGACAAGCCTGCGGAAGAGCCCGCTCCGGCGGCCGAAGCGCCGGCCGAGCCGCGCAAGCCGCAGGTCTTCCCCGTCGACGCGGACGGCAAGGTCGTCACCGACGAAACGGAAAAGACCGACTGATGGAACGCATCAGCTGGAAAAGCTGGGTCATGCCGATGTCGGCGGTCGAGCTGGCGTATGCGGTGACAACGCTGCATGACGCCATGGCCGCCGATTTCGGCAAGCCGATGAAGGTCGTGATCCAGTGCTATAGCGGCTTGCCGTACACCTCCAATTTTCTGCACGATGACGGTGTGGAAGAGTGGATGGCGAGCGAGAACGCCAAGCGCGTCTTCGCGACCTTCTCAAGTCCGGCCGATCCCGGCTACAAGGAGGCCTTCGACAAGGCGGTCTACGTGCGTGCGGTGGTGTCCCCCGTCGAAACCGGGGAGCGCGACACCACGTTCGGCAGCATCGACGCCAAAGGCAACGCACCGCGTGTGCTGGCCTTCTACGTGCAAGGCAACTGCGACGATGTGGCCTGCGAAGCCGTCATCACCAAAGTGCGTGCTGCCCGCCATGTGGGCATGCGCCTCGGTGACGGTTACGAGGACCATACCTGAACAAGCGACGAACGCCCCTCCCATGTGGAGGGGCGTTTTTTTGTTTGCTTGCATTTGTGCCGCTTATCCCCATAATACGGCCAGATTTTTTACAGATTTGTGGAAGAGGGAAGAGGATGAAAAAACGGATTCGGGTAGCGCTGGCAGGTGCAACAGGACTGGTGGGGCGCGAAATTGTCCGCGTGCTGGAAGAGTCGGAAGTGATTGATGCCGTGCCCGTTTTCCTGGCCTCCAAGGACAGTGAGGGCGAAGAAGTCCCTTACAAAGGGCTGGAAGCAACCGTTATGCCGTTGGACGGATATGACTTCAAGGGGGTCGATGTTGCCATTTTTGCGGTTCCCGCCGCTGTAGCTGCCAAATATGTGCCTGTCGCCCGCGATGCCGGTGTCATGGTGCTCGACGCCTCCGGCCGTCAGGACAAGGACACACAGGTCGGTGCCCTGGGCAGTGATTTGAAAAAAGCCCGTGTTGTTGCATGTCCGCACCCTGCTGCGCTGGCCTTGGCATCGGCCTTGTCGGCCATTCAGGCCCAAGCCAAGATTCAACGTGTTGTAACCACCGTCATGCAGCCCACCAGCGGAGCTGGCAAACTGGCGATGGACGAGCTGTACCGCCAGTCCGTTTCCCTTCTGGGCGGTGCCGGCGCCGGTGCTGTGGATAACGAACACTTCCCCATGCAGGTGGCTTTCAACATCCTGCCCCAGGTTGGTGAGTTCGAGAAAAATGGCCAGACGACGGCCGAGAACCGGATTGCCCGCGATTTCCAGAGTCTGATGGGTGCGGCCGTACCTGTGAGCGTCAGCTGCGTTTACGTGCCGACCTTCGTTGGGGTTAGCCAGTCGGTCAACATTACGCTGGATAAGCCGCTGGCGGCTGATGAAGTGCGTAATATGCTGGAGGCAAGCGACACTCTGGTTGTGATTGACGACCCTGAAAGCGGGGAGTATTCCACCCCCTTTGGCGCTGCGGAAATGGGTGCGGTTTACGTATCCCGTGTACGGGCGGATGCCAGCACACCTAACAGCCTGAATCTGTGGATTGTGGCCGACAACCTGCGTGCGGGTGTGGCCGAGAATATGGTCCGCATGGTCGAGCAGGTGGCTGTAGGCACAGCTGCCTAAGCAGGCCGGGTATATTCTTAAAGGCGGGTTTATCCCGCCTTTTTGCTTGAAAAACAACATGTGAGCCCTTATCTAACCGGAATACTTCACCATTATCTTTTCCTCTATTGTTTTCTCCCTTTCGCCGCGCATTAGCGCAAAAGTCACACGAGACCAACGGAGAATCCCATGTCTCGCATTCGTACCCTCGCTCTCGCTGCCGTCGCTTCGCTTGCCGTGCTCAGCGGTTCCGGCTCCGTCCAGGCCCAACAGACCCCGGACGATATCGGCCGCGCCATCACCGAGCTCGCCCGCATCCTGAACGGCGTTCAGCAGGGCCTGACCAACGACAATCAGGCCTGCAATCTGGCTCTGGTCCGCATCGACCAGAATCTGACGGCTGCCGAAGGTGCCTGGTCGCGCGACACGCTCATCAAGCGTGAGGCCGCCGCCCAGAACTGGATCGCCGTCTACGGCCAGTACAACTGCAATCCGGGGCCGCTGCTGCGGTTGCTGGAAGTGCATGAGGGCAAGTAACCTCCCCATCGAAGACCCGTCTGCATCAGCAGGCGGGTTTTTGCGTTTTGCAGGATTTACGCGTATGCTCTGGGGTATGAAAAAACATCCGCCTGCCCATCCGTTTGCCGTTTTGTTGTACGCACTGCTGGCTGCCTGTGCACTGGCCTGTCTGCCGCCCGTGCCGCGGAGCGCAGCCCTTGCAGGCGTGCTTCTGGTATGGGGTGTTTTTGCCGGGTGGCGCGTACCGTTCAAGTTCCTGTGGCGCACCTGCTGGATGGCGATTGGTTTTGTACTGCTGTACGGCTACATGTACGGCGGCGTCAGGCTTGGGCAACAGCCTTGGGCGCCGACGTATGAAGGCGTGGTTGCCGGCTGGCACATGTATGCGCTGCTGGCCGTGCTGGCGGCGAACAGTATTTTCCTGCTCAGCCGGACAGAGGTGCATCTCCTGCTTGCCCAATCGGCTCATATTCCGGTGTTGCGACAGTTGATGGCACTGGTCGGGATGACGTTGGTCTGGGTGACGCATCTCCCCCATCTGTACCGGACGGTGAAAGGCAGTTCACCGTTGGAACGTGCCCGGGCAATGGTCTGGCATGCCCTGTGGGATGAAGAAGATAAAATACGTCTTCTCCTTCCCCGTACAACGTCGGGCGGCACGCCGGATAAGCGGCAGACATGGCTCTGGGCATTGTGGCCAACCTTGCTTTGGTTGTTTGTTATGCTGTTTCGGTTGACACCGGCCGGAGAGTAGCCTAAAAGTGTATACAATTTTTCCTTACCGTGACTTTTCCGCGTATTCATTCAAATGAGGGGAGTCCCCAATGACCTACGATAAGTTGATTCTCAAGTGCCGTGCCGAACTGGCTGCCGTGCTGGGTAACCGTGCGCCTCTGGCGGCGGATGCGCCCTTCGGCACCAATGCCCTGCCGAAAGGCTTTTCGGGCAATCTGCTCGCCTATCTGGACCTGACCAACCTCAAGCCGCAGGCCACCAAGGCGGATATCACCGCCCTGTGTGCCAAGGCCAAGGCCGATGGCGTTGCCGCTGTATGCGTCAACCCGATGTGGGTCAGCCTGGCGGCGGAGCTGCTGGCCGGAACGGCCGTCAAGCCGATCTGCGTGGTCGGGTTCCCGCTGGGTGCCACCCTGCCGGAAGCTGTGGCCGCCGAAACCGAAGCCGCCCTCAAGCACGGCGCGCTGGAAGTCGACATGGTCCTGCCTGTCGGCCTGGTGAAGGAAGGACGTTTCACCGAGGCACTGACCTACATTCAGGCCGTCGTCAAGGCGGCGGACGGTGTGCCGGTGAAGGTGATTCTGGAAGCCTGCAAACTGACCGATGAAGAGGTGGTTTTCGGCTGCCTGCTGTCGCAGATTGCTGGCGCCGCTTTCGTCAAGACCAGCACCGGCTTCTCCATGGACAAGCTGGACGGCCAGCCCCATACGGGCGCGACGGTGGAACGCATCACCCTGATGCGCCGCACCGTGGGCGATACGCTGGGCGTCAAGGCCTCCGGCGGTATCAAAACCGCGGACGATGCCAAGGCCCTGCTTGCCGCTGGTGCCGACCGTCTGGGCGCGTCGGGTCTTAACACCTCCGGCGCCTACTGACCGAACGAAACCGTAAAACGGGGCACGTATGTGCCCCGTTTTTTTGCTTATCCGCTTGGCCAGTGTGGGCTTTTTGGCCTATACTGCCGGACAGATATATCGGTCAAAATAAAATCAACTTCCGGGAAGAGTAAAATGCAACGTCACGACATTCTGATTATCGGTGCTGGTCTCGCAGGCATGCGTGCCGCGTTTGAAGGGATTACAGCAGGGCTGGATACTGCCGTCGTGACGAAGGTGCACCCGCTGCGTTCGCACTCCTGCGCGGCGCAGGGCGGCGTCAACGCTGCCATTAACCCTAAAGATAACTGGGAAGATCACGCCTACGACACCGTTAAAGGTGCGGACTACATTGGCGATGAAGACTCCATCGACATTATGTGCCGCGAAGCGCCTCAGGCCGTGCTCGACCTCGACGCTATGGGTTGCCCCTTCTCCCGCGAGGAAGACGGCACCATCGCCCAGCGTCCTTTTGGCGGCGCCAACTTCCCGCGCACTGCTTACGCTGCTGACCGTACCGGCCACGCCATGCTGCACACCCTATGGGAGCAGGCCGTTAAGCTGGGCACCACCATTTATCAGGAATACCACCTGCTCAAGGTGCTCAAGGATCCCGAAACCGGCCGCTGCGCTGGCGCTATGGTGATGGAAATCGCCACCGGTAAGGTCGAGACGATTGTTGCCAAAGCCGTGCTGATTGCCACTGGCGGTTATGGCCGTGTGTACGCCTCCAACACCAACGCCATGATTAACACCGGCGACGGTGTGGCGCTGGCCATGCGCGCTGGCGCCCATGCTGCCGATCTGGAGTTTGTGCAATTCCACCCGACTGGCCTCAAGAGCTCCGGCCTGCTGATTTCCGAGGGTGTGCGCGGTGAAGGTGCGTACCTGATTGGTAAGGACGGTCAGCGGTTTATGCAAAAATACGCGCCCAACAAGCTGGAACTGGCCAGCCGCGACGTGGTTTCCCGCGCCGAAACACTGGAAATCATGAACGGTAATGGCGTGGACGGCGCTATCTTCCTCGACGTGCGTCACTTGGGGCGTGACCTGATTCTGGAACGTCTGCCGCAAATCCGCCAACTGGCGATTGATTTTGAGGGCGTTGACCCCATTCACGAACCGATTCCTGTCCGTCCGACCTGCCACTACACCATGGGCGGCATCCGCACCAATACACTGGGTATGAGCGACAGTCTGCCCGGCCTGTTTGCCGCAGGCGAAGCTGCTTGCGTATCCGTACACGGGGCTAACCGTCTGGGTGCCAACTCCCTGCTCGAAACCATTGTGTTCGGCAAGGTAACCGGTAAGGAAATGGTGCGCTTTGTGAATAACGAAGGCAACAGAATGCCTAAAACATCCACAGACGAGGTGGCCGATGCCCAGCGCATGGTCGCCGACCTGAAAGCCCGCACCAAGCAAGGCGGTGTGCGCCCGGCCGACCTGCGTAAAAAGCTGACCGAGGGCATGCAGCATTTTGTGGGCGTGTTCCGGACTGAAGACCACCTGAAAGAAGGTCTGAAAGTCGTCCGCGAAGTCCGTAAAGACTTTGACCGCGTGTACATCGATGACAAATCCGACGCCTTTAACACCGACCTGCTGACTACGCTGGAGTTGCGAAACCTGATTGATATGGCCGAAGGCACCGTGTTGTGCGCGATTGAGCGGAAAGAATCCCGCGGCGCCCACGCCCGTGAGGATTTCCCCACCCGTGACGACGCCAACTGGCGCAAGCACTCGCTTGCCGTGTGGAACCACAACCGCGGTGGCATAGAGGTTGATTACGAGGCTGTCCGTACCACAGGCAACGCCCGTTACAAACCTGTAGAACGTAAGTACTAGGCAGGAAGACGCGGGTGCTGCTGCCCCTGCACGACCTTAATCCCACCGCCCGTCCGGCGCTTGTGACGGGCGGTATTATTGCGGCCTGCTTTGCTGTTTTTTTGTGGCAGTTGCAAGTGGGGCTGGATGTGTCGGTCATCGTTGGCGGTATGGTGCCGGATGTCCTGGCTGGAATGAACGGCTACGACCTGATGCGGATTCTGCCCGATGTCTGGGGCAAAGTTGACCCGTCAGAGAACTGGGGCTGGTTTACGGTCCTGAGCCACATGTTCATGCATGGCGGCTGGATGCATATCATTTTTAATATGTATTTCCTGTGGCTGTTTGGGGACAATGTGGAAGACGCGCTGGGCCGCGGGCGTTATCTGCTTTTTTACCTGCTGTGCGGCCTGTCGGCGGCAATCATGTACGCCATCATCGATGGTGGTGCGGTGCCGATGGTAGGGGCCAGTGGTGCTATTTCCGGTGTGATGGGCGCCTATGTGGCGCGATTCCCCCATGCACAGGTGCGCACCCTGCTGCTGATGGGCATTTTTACGCGGATTATTCTGTTGCCCGCGTGGCTGCTGATTGCGTTCTGGTTCGGACGTGACGTCCTGAGCTGGTTGCTGATACAACAGGCTGGCGGTGGTGGAGGCGGTGTTGCACATATGGCCCACATCGGCGGATTTGCCGCAGGATGGATTTTGATGAAGAGCAATGTTTTACAGTCCAGACACGCAGGCCCATGGGGTTGAGCGTCTTGGATTTCTTGATGAAATAGGCTAGACTTTGATGTCCCTTCAAAGTTTGCACGGAACAAACGATAAAACAGGCGGATAGAACCGATGGCGAAAACCGAGACCAAAAAAACGGCAGTTGCAGCAAAAACCAAGGCTGCTGCGCCTAAAAAAGCTGCTGCAAAGCCTGCAAAGGCTGCCGCCAAACCAGCTGTAAAAGCAGCTGCTAAAAAGCCCGCGGCAAAAGCACCTGCCAAAGCTGCTGTAAAGACAGCCGCAAAAAAACCGGTTGCCAAAGCTGCCGCCAAACCGGCAACAACCAAAAAAGCACCTGCCAAAAAAGCGGCTGCGCCGAAGGCTGCCACTCCTGCCAAAAAGGGCATGGGCGAAACCCGCAGCGTAACCTTCCGTATCCGCCGCGGCGAGACTGTGGACGGTAATTACAAATCGTGGATGGAAGAGTTCAAGGTGTCCTACGACGACAGCACCACCGTGCTGCAAGGTCTGGAGGCGATCAAGGGTGATCAGGATGGATCGCTGACCTTCCGCCGTTCCTGCCGTGCCTCCATTTGCGGTTCCTGCGGTATGTTCATCAACAACCGCTCGCGTCTGGCCTGTAAAACCAAGATTAAGGACATTGTCAACGGCATGCCGGAGAAGAATGTTCCGCCTTCTGACGTGCTTGAAATCGCCCCGCAGAACAACCAGCCGGTGCTGAAGGATCTGGTCGTCGACATTACACCCTTCTACAACAAGGTGGATGCCATCAAGCCTTACGTGCAAGAAGGCCAAGAAGCCGACAGGAACGTTAATAAAAGCTCGTTTGAGCAGGTCAACATGGTGTCCAACTGCATCATGTGCGGTGCCTGCTACAGCGACTGTACGGCGATGGTCGAGAATCCCGACTATCTGGGGCCTGCCGCGTTGGCCAAAGCTTTCCGCTTTGTGTCCGACCCACGTGAAGGCCATAAGACCGAGCGCCTGAAGCAACTGTCAGAAAAGAACGGCGTGTGGGACTGCACGCGATGCGGCATGTGCATTGATGCCTGCCCGAAAGACGTTGCCCCGATGGAAGCCATCGTTAAACTGCGTACCCGCGCCATAAATGCCGGTGTGACCAGTAACCCGGGTGCCCGCCATGCAATGGCGTTTAAAAACGACATTCGTACCGGCGGCCTGCTGAACGAACCGTTGCTGCTCCTTAAGACCCTGCACTTCGGTGTGTTGGGCCAACTGGGCAACGCGCTGAATCTGGTGAAAAAAGGCAAGGTGCCGTCTCCGCTGCCGCACAAGGTCGAGCGCGTGGATGAAGTGGCTAAAATCTTTGCCGAGCTGGAAGCCAACCCCATCAGCGTGGAAACCCGCAAAGAAGATACCGGCCCTGGGGCTGGTTAAGGAGAGCAGGCTGTGTTCCGCAAACAACCTCCAAAGCAAGGTGGGAATATGAAGTTTCAGATCGTTCTGGTGGCCCTGATTGTCGGTGGTATTTTCCTCTTCCGCGATCAGATTAACGCCTATCTGGGGCTGGACAGCGGCCACCCCGTTACCACAGCTGACGGCACGTTGCCTGAAAGCGGCCTGATTAAAAGCAACGGTACGGCGCTGTACAGCAGCCGTAACGGTAACTCTTTCGGTACGGCAAGTGCCGGTGACCGGGTGCACATTCTGGCAGGGGACAGTGCGTGGCTCCAAATCCACCACAACGGCCTGACCGCATGGGTGCGTGCAAACGATATCGACCTGTCGCAAAGCGACCAACAAAACTAACAAGCCAGCCGAGAGGACACGAGACAATGGGTATCAGTAAAGATTTGAACTACGCCTACTATCCGGGCTGTGCTGCCAAGCAGATTCAGAAAGAGGCCGACTGGTCCGCACGCGAAATTTCCAAACAACTGGGCGTCACCCTGCACGATATGCCGGCAGCCACCTGCTGCGGGGCTGGCAACCTGCAGGAGCATGATCTGGCTGCGGCGCTGGCTGTGAATGCACGTATTTTCTCGCAAGCGGAAGAGATGGGCATGGATATTGTCACCATCTGCAACACCTGCCTGCAAACCTTTACCTTTGCCAACGAGCGCCTGAAAAAGGAGCCCGAGCTGCGCGAAAAAATCAATACTGTGCTTAAAAAAGCCGGTGTACGCCCGTATGACGGCACAATCGACGTCAAGCACCTCGTCTGGGTGCTGGTTGATGATGTCGGTGTGGAAAAGGTCAAAAAGCAGATTAAAAATCCGCTGGGTGGCCTCAAGGTTGCGCCGTTCTACGGCTGCCATGCCCTGCGCCCGTCCGAGGTTTTCCACGGTCGTGGCGGTCAGGCGCCCAAGTATCTGGACACACTGATTGCCGCACTGGGCGGTGAAAGTGTGGACTACAAGGGTAAGGATAAATGCTGCGGCTTCCACTACATGCTGGTGAATGAGAAAGAGTTCCTGAGTATGTCTGGCCACCACAGTCTCGAAGCCAAAACCCGTGGCGCCGAAGTGATGGTATCGCCGTGCACCTTGTGCGACATGTCGCTGGGTGCCTACCAGTCCCGCAGCGAGAAGCATCTGGGTGTTAAAATCAACCTGCCGGAAATGAACATCAGCCAGCTGGTGGGGGTTGCCTTTGGCCTGGACAAGAAAACACTGGGCCTGAACCGGTTGCACCAGGATGTGCAGCCGGCCCTGCGCGCCCGCAATATCAAAGTGGCCTGATACAGCCCCTGAAAACAAAAAACGCCCGTCTTGCGACGGGCGTTTTCTTATTGTCATCGATTGAGGGTCAGACCGAAGTACAGGTGTTCCGCCACCATACCAACCAGTTTGCAGGTCAGAAACAGGAGCGCGACACTCACTACTGCCGGTACTGTCTCGATAATCGGCATATCTGTCAGCCAGCCGACCAACAGAACAGCTACGACACCGAGGCCGCCGAACATCATCAGGCCGCAGACGACCACACAGGCCAGAACCTTCAGGGCGCCGCTGCGGCTGATAGCCCACAGTTTGCGGACCTTGTTCGGGCTCAGGGTGAGCGGGATGAAGACCAAAAATGTCACGGCACCGATGATCATGGCCGTGATGTTCTGAGCCGGGTTGGGGCCGATGAACATGATGAATACATTGATCATGTAAATGAGCAGGATGATGGGAGGTAGCATGCAGGTTTCTCGGGGTTGAGAGGGAGCCAGAGGGGTGAAAGTCGGTAAACGGAAAAACTGTCAACTGGCAACAAATATGGGGATGGGAAGGGAATCATCCAAGCCGGAGGCAAAAAAACGCCCGTCATCCGACGGGCGTTCGTTATTTTTGCTTAGCGCCACAGCCACTGCGGGCGTTTGCGCAGCAGGTACAGCGCAAGAAGGCGGAAGAGCCCGCCGCTAACAGCCATGGCCACAACGAACAGGCCCATCTGGCCAAGTTCCGCTGCTGGTACCTGATTGGAAGGCGCGAGATACATCACAACCGCGGTGATGACGGCAACCGTGGACAGGATGATGTTGGCCATCAGGCACATCAGGGTGCACTGGATGGTCGTCGCCTTGCTGGCGGCCCAACCGGCTTTGATGGTGTCCTTCGGCAGGCCCAGATAGGTCGCAAAACCCATCAGGCCCAGCAACACGGCAGTAAGGGCAATGTTGACCGCCTCGCTGGTGATGTGGAAGAACATCGACGCGAAGGTAAAGGCCGTAACGCCCAAAAGGGCAAGCAGGAAGCGCATGGTTGACTCCTGTGGTGAGGGAGGAATGCGTGTAAATAAAACTGAAAAAGCAAGACCCTGAGGGGTTGATGAATATCTTCAGACCAGATTTGTATACGATATTTGAGCCGCAGGCAACAAAAACGCCCGCGCTGAAAGGGGGCTTAACTCCGCGTGTTCAGGGATTCTGTACGGATGCCGAAGCGTTTTTTTAATTCATTTTCGACCAGGTAGCGTTCTTTCGCGTCCAGAAAACGCAGGGCGTCTGAACCCAGAATCAGGACCTTCTCCGCCCCTTTGGGGGCGCGTTCAAAGGCCAGTGAGATAGCCCAGGCAATATGAAGACGGCGTTCGTTTTCCTGCTCGGTAGGCGGCAGGGTTTGCAGGTTGCCGATCATGGCCTGCAAATCATCATCGGTTGCGAAAGTACCCTGCACAGGCAGGAGAGCGTGCTCTGTCCGGCTGAGATTGACGATGAACGGGGGCTGTTTTTGTGTACTTGTCATGCCCTGTACGGTAGCCGGATTGCGCGAATGCCTCAACAAAAAATCAGAAAGCCGAGGGGGTTGTGCACCATCCCTCGGCTTTCATCGACTACTACTACTTTCGGTATCCATTACCGGATCCCTTCATCTTGTTGCGGATTTCCTGATCGCGCTGGCTGCGGTCGCGCTTGCGGGCGGCGGCACGGGCCTTGCTGTCAGGGGCGGTCTTGTTGCCCAGCGGGCTCTTGGCCGGCTCGGCACGGCGGCGCTCGGTGCGCTGCGGACGCTCAGCCTTGGGCGGCATCACGTCGGCGGGCAGGGGGCGCGCGGGGTCGGCGTTCAGGCTGACGAGCCGGAACGGCCAGTTGGCAGCGCGGCTGGCGCGGAAGGCCGTCTCACCCGCCGAGGTTCCGAAGAACACGGGCAGGATGACGCGGTCGATGCGCACACCGAGGACCTTCAGTTGCTCGGCGACCTGACGCAGGTACTCCGCGCAGGTGGCCTTCATGGCATCCTTGGCGGCGTCCAGCGCGGCGGTCACGGCAACGTCGAGAGGCGCAATGCCGGTGGCCTTGCGCAGGTCGGCGATCGCTTCGCCATTGCGGGAGGTGTAGAGAAAGTGGGTCATATCACGCTCCTTCTTCGTTTTTTGCTAGAGGCAGGAAACAAAAGAGCGAGGAAAAGCAGAGGTCAGGAAAGGTGTATACACACTACGACAGGACCCCGGGGGGCTGTCAAGCGCACAAAAAAAGAATCTTTAGGCCGTCCGCAAGCGGGGCCGTAAGTCAGCTGCGATGCGTTTTGCTTCGGCCACCGGGGACAGGGCCTGCGTAATAGGTCTGCCGATAACCAGATAATCGGCACCGGCGCGCAGAGCCTGCTCGGGCGTCATGACACGGCTTTGGTCGTCGACCATGCTACCGGTGGGGCGGATGCCCGGTGTCACCAGCGTGATGTCACTGCCGAACGCGGCGCGCAGGGCAGGGGCTTCCACGGCGCTGGCAACCAGCCCGTTCAGTCCGGCGTTTAGGGCTTCTTCTGCCAGGAAAAGGACCTGCTCTTCCGGCATGCGGCCATATATGGCCTGGCACTGGGCAGGCGTCAGGCTGGTCAAGGCTGTCACACCCAGCAGGTGCATCCGTTGCAGGCCATTACGGGACGCGGCTTCGGTCGCGGCAGTTGTTGCGGCCTTCATCATTTCTGCGCCGCCCGTGGTGTGTACGGTCAGAAAATACGGCTCCAGCCAGCTGACCTCGCGCACAGCGGCGGCAACCGTGTTGGGAATATCGTGCAGTTTGAGGTCAAGGAACAACGGCAGTTCCTGTTTGTTGACCTGACGAACGCCTTCCGGACCGTGGGCACAGAAGAACTCCAGCCCCAGTTTTATCCCCCCCACAAACGCAGAAAGGCCGGCCGCAAGAGAGCTTGCAGCCGGCATGTCGTTTGTGTCGAGTGCCACAAAAACTGGGTTTTTGGGTAATGTGTTGCGCGTCATGGTCATCAGCTTACGGGGTGTTGCGCCCCTCGTCAAATGCCCGGCGCATTTTGCGGTACTCGCCGTCGAAGGCCATTTCGCCCTTGGCGTACATGGCGTCCAGAGTGGCCACGTCAGCAAAGACGAAATTGTGCATTTCATCGGTTTCGACCAGCTGGTCAACCTCGTCATCGGTCAGATGATAGACGTACGTCACCCCGACCTGCGCCATGTCGCGCAGTTCGTAGATGTCGCCGTACCACATGTTCATGTTCAGCAGGTTTGCAGCGGTGAACTTGGCGGGGTCGAGGCGGATGCCCGTTTCCTCCCAAACCTCGCGCACGAGGCCGGTTTCGAAGGTTTCGCGGCGTTCCATTTCGATAAATCCGCCGATGCCGCTGTACTTGCCGTTGGCATCGAGCATGTTGCGGCGCTGGCCGATGAGCAGTTTGCCCTTGTGGAACAGCAGAACGCTGGCCGACAGGCCCGCATGCTGCCACCACGACAGGTAACCGATTTTACGCCCGTAGAGCAGGTAGCCTATGGACTGGATGATTTTGTAGCGCAGGTCGGTGCGCTTGAGGGCTCCGAACCGCCCGAGCAGGCGGTTGACCCATGTGCGTTTGTTGGACATGGGGATAATCCCGGTAAAAGAGGGGTAAAAGTGACAGAAATCCGAAGATTCGGGATGAAAAAGAAACGGGACTTAAAGGTCAAACAATAGCCCGAGTATAAAAACACCGGGCAGCGCTGGCAAGCATATGCGCCAACAATCGCTGCTGCATTGCGCAAAAACGGTTCACCTCGCGGCCTAAAAGGCGTAAAGTGGTCACGCATATCGCTTGGGGCTACCAAACGCCGCGGGCGTCACACACCAACTAAAGTCGAAGGATTTTCCTATGGCGCGCAACAAAATTGCTCTGGTCGGTTCCGGCAACATTGGCGGTACACTGGCCCATCTGATTGGTCTGAAAAAACTCGGTGACGTGGTTCTGGTAGATATCGCCGAGGGTATTCCGCAAGGCAAAGCCCTGGACCTGGCGCAGAGCGGCGCCGTTGAACACTTTGGCGGCGGCCTGAAAGGCTCCAACGACTATGCCGACATCGCCGGTGCCGATGTGGTGATTGTCACCGCAGGTGTGGCCCGCAAACCCGGCATGAGCCGTGACGACCTGCTGGACATCAACACCAAAGTTATTACCGCTGTCGGCGAAGGCATCAAAAAGCATGCGCCTGACGCGTTTGTTATCGTTATCACCAACCCGCTGGATGCGATGGTTTGGGTGATGCGCGAAGTCACCGGCTTCAAGCATGCCAAGGTTGTTGGCATGGCCGGCGTGCTGGACTCCAGCCGTTTCGCCCACTTTATAGCTGACGAGATGGGCATCAGCGTTGAAAACGTGCACACCACCGTTCTGGGTGGCCACGGCGACGCGATGGTACCGCTGGTCCGTCACTCCACCGTTGCCGGTATCAACCTGCCCGAATGCGTGAAAATGGGTATGATTTCCCAGTCCAAACTGGACGAAATCGTAGTCCGCACCCGTAACGGCGGTGCCGAGATTGTCAGCCTGCTGAAAACCGGTTCCGCGTTCTACGCACCGGCTTCCTCCGCCATTGCCATGGCCGAAAGCTACCTGATGGACCTCAAGCGCATTCTGCCCTGTGCCGTCAACCTGAACGGCGAGTACGGCGTTAAGGACCTGTACGTCGGTGTGCCGGTTGTGATTGGCGCCAAAGGTGCGGAACAAGTGATCGAGCTGGAACTGACAGCAGACGAAAAAACCATGTTCGACGCCTCTGTTGCAGGCGTACGCAAACTGATTGACGAAATCAAAAGCAAAAAGGCGGCCTAAGACCGATGAATATCCACGAGTATCAAGCCAAAGAAATCTTCCGTAAGTACGGCGTTGCCGTGCCGCGCGGGATTGTTGCCAAAACCGCAGACGAAGCTGTGAAAGCAGCCAAGGAACTGGGTGGCAAGGTCTGGGTTGTCAAAGCACAGGCGCACACAGGTGGCCGCGGTAAGGCTGGCGGTGTTTTCGTCTGCAAGACCGAGGCAGAAGTTAAAACCGCTGCCGAAAAAATCATCGGCATGACGCTGGTCACAAAACAGACCGGCCCATCCGGTCTGCCGGTTCACAGCGTGCTGGTAGAAGAGGGCAGCAACATTGCCCGCGAGCTGTACCTCGGTATTATTCTGGACCGTGCGACCAGCCAGCTGGTCATGATGGCTTCCACCGAAGGCGGTATGGAAATCGAAGAGGTTGCCGAGCATACCCCTGAGAAAATCCTGAAAGAGCAAATCAACCCTGTTGTTGGTCTGATGCCGTTCCAAGCCCGCAATCTGGCCTTTAAACTGGGTCTGGAAGGTGATCAGGTTGGTAAGGCCGTCAAGTTCATGATGGCGCTGTACCAAGTGTATGTGGATACCGACGTGTCGATTATTGAAATCAACCCGCTGGTTGTGACCAAAGAGAACGAAGTGCTGGCACTGGATGCCAAAATCAACTTCGACGGTAACGCCCTGTTCCGCCATAAAGACATTGCAGCGATGCAGGACGAAAGCCAGGAAGACGCGAAAGAAGTAGAGGCTCACAAATACAACCTCAACTACATCGCGCTCGACGGTAATATCGCCTGCATGGTGAACGGTGCGGGCCTTGCCATGGCAACCATGGACATCATCAAGCACTTCGGTGGCGAGCCGGCCAACTTCCTGGACGTTGGCGGTGGCGCAACCGAGGAAACCGTAACCGCTGCCTTCCGTATTCTGCTCTCCGACGAGCAAGTTAAAGGCATTCTGGTCAACATCTTCGGTGGCATTATGAAGTGCGACGTGATTGCCCGCGGTATTGTTGCCGCTGCCAAGAACGTAGAGCTGAACGTGCCGCTGGTGGTGCGTCTGGAAGGCACCAACGTGGACGCGGGCAAGAAGATTCTTGCCGAGTCCGGCCTGCCTATTACCCCGGCTGACGGCCTTGCCGATGCCGCCAAGAAAATCGTCGGCGCCGTGCGTCAGCAAAGCGCAGCGTAAGGAGAAAGAACAATGGCGATTTTTGTCGATAAAAATACCAAGGTTATCTGTCAGGGCTTTACCGGCTCTAACGGTACTTTCCACTCCGAGCAAGCACTGGCTTACGGCACCCAGATGGTTGGTGGCGTGACCCCGGGCAAAGGTGGGACCAAACACCTGGGCCTGCCTGTGTTCAACACCGTGGAAGAGGCTGTGGAAGCAACAGGTGCCAACGCGACCATGATTTTCGTACCACCGCCGTTTGCGGCTGATGCGATTATCGAAGCCGCTGCTGCCGGTATTGGCCTGTGCGTGTGCATTACCGAGGGGATTCCTATCCTCGACATGATCAAGGTGAAAAAATACATCACCGAGACCAAATGCAACATGCGCCTTATCGGCCCCAACTGCCCGGGCGTTATTACACCGGGTGAGTGCAAAATCGGTATTATGCCGGGTCACATCCACAAGCCGGGTAAAGTGGGCATCGTGTCCCGCTCCGGTACACTGACGTACGAAGCTGTAGCGCAGACGACCGAAGTGGGTCTGGGCCAGAGCACTTGCGTCGGTATCGGTGGCGACCCTGTCAACGGTACCAACTTTATTCAGGTCCTGAGCGCTTTTGAAGCCGATCCGCAGACCGAAGCTATCGTCATGATTGGCGAAATCGGTGGTACGGCGGAAGAAGAAGCAGCCGACTACATCAAAAAGTCCGTGACCAAGCCAGTGGTTGCCTTCATTGCGGGTCAAACCGCGCCTAAGGGCAAGCGTATGGGCCACGCCGGTGCGATTATCTCCGGCGGTCAGGGAACAGCTGAGAGCAAAATCAAGGCGTTGACAGATGCCGGTGCCCACGTTGTGGCAACTCCGACAGAGCTGGGCAAGGCCGTTGCCAAGTTCTTCAGCTAAGCGCCTGTTGATTGAATGAACGCCGGTTCTTGCCGGCGTTCTTTTTGGGTGTAGGTCAGGCACCTTTGTGCCGACTGCCATAATTAGGTGCTAAGAAAAATAATACTGCCCTTGTGTCATAAAACTGACATAAAATGGCCAAGGGTAAGCGTCAGGGAGGACGTGTCATTAGCAGACGTTTCGAGGTCCGTATCTATAATGCCCGCGTACGCGAGCTGCTGGAGCACGGGGAAACAAATAATACAGGGTTGAGTGACCGCTGGGCCGATGCGGTGTATGAAAGTATTATGGCGGCTTCGCCGCAGGAAGCTGTAAAGCTGATGCGTCAAAAGTTCCCGCCTGCACAGGGATTTGTGGTCACTAACGTGCTTCTTGTGACCGAGACGGGTGTGCAGGAAATCAGAAAACACGAATACGAGAGTTAGTTTTTTTACCCCCCGTCAGTTGTCTGTCAGCTGACACCTTTGTGCCCCCCTCCATACGGAAGCAGATGTTCTGATGGGAAATGCAAATCCCCATCGGGGACCACCTGCAATCTTTTCCTATCTCACATCTCCTCCGGCGCGAAAGCGCTCCTTTTCTGTTCTAGCTGAGGGAAGCTAAATCATGATGACCATCGAAAACTCCGCCGACTTCGTCGCTCTGTCGGGCTCCGGCTCCATTCGCTGCCACAGCGGCAGCGGTTCGATCAAGTGCAGCGGTTCCGGCTCCGGCTCCATCAACTGGGGTGGCTCCGGTTCCTCCCCCCTCTACGGCAGCGGTTCGTAACCACAACACACCCGACCGCTCCACAAGCGAGAATCGAGACCCCGGTGCTTAGGCACCGGGGTTTTGTTATTTTCAGCAGGTTTCAAAAACCGTGAACAGGTTTTCCGGATAATCAACATCCATAAAATACAGACCGCAAGGGGGCATGGTGCGGCCGCCGTCGGTGCGTTGTTTGCTTGCCAGCAGCGCCTTCATGGTGCCTGCGGGCATGGCGCCGCGGCCAATATCCACCAGCGTGCCGACGATGATGCGCACCATGTTGTGGAGGAATGCCACGCCCTTGATGTCGATGGTGATGAGCTCACCCTCCTGCACGATGTTCAGGTGCAGGATTTCGGTAACCGGGCTTTTTGCCTGACACTCGTTGGAGCGGAACGCGCTAAAATCGTGCCGGCCTACCAGTACGGCGGCCTCTTTACGCATCAGGTCAATATCCAGCGGGTATTTGATGTGGGCGGCGCGGTTGTCCTCCAGCGCCGCATGGGCGCGGCGGTTGAGGATTTTGTAATTGTAGCGGCGCGCCGTCGCGGCAAAGCGGGCCTGGAACTTCTCGTCCACGTGCGCCACTTCCCGTACGGCAATGTGGGGGCGCAGCAGGCAGTTCAGGCCGTCTTTTATATTGATGAGTTGCAGGCGGTCGTTGTGCAAGTCCACATGGCAGACCATGCCGCGGGCATGAACACCTGCGTCCGTGCGCCCCGCCATCTCGAAGGATGTAATCTCTTCATTGGCCAGCGTTTTCAGCGCGCGTTCGATTTCGCCCTGCACGGTGGGCAAGCCGTCCTGCTTTTGCAGACCGTGGAAGGGGGTACCGTCAAACTCCAGCAGGAGCTTAAAACGCCTCATGCAAAAACGTCCCCGACGTTTATCCCGCCGCCGCGTAGGAGCTCGCTGTCGCTCATGGGCTTTTTGCCCTCGCGCTGGAGCTGTGTCAGGCGCACGGCATCTTCGCCACAGGCCACAATCAGGCCGCCTTTTGGGTCAACCGACAGCACCGTGCCGGGCTTGCCGTTACCCTCGGCCAGTTTGGCGTCCAGCAGTTTGTACAGCACGCCGTCCAGCTTTGTGGTTGCACCGGGGAAGGGGCACATGCCCAGAATATGCTGGCGCACCTCATGGGCGGTTTTGCCAAAGTCGGTCACCTTCATCTCCGGCGTCAGCTTGTGAGCATAGGTGAGATTTTCCTCATGCTGGGGTGCAGCGCGCTCGCGGTAATTCGGCCAGTTTTTAAGCACCTGCATCAAGGCGCTGGCGCCGAGGGTGGCCAGGTCGTCGTGCAGTTTTCCTGTGGTTGTGCCGTCTTTGATTTTTACCGGCAGGCGCAGATACACGGGCCCGCTGTCGAGGCCCTTCTCCATATGCATGATGCACACTTCTGTCGTGGTGTCGCCAGCCAGAATCGTATGATGAAGGGGAGCTGCGCCACGCCAGCGAGGCAGGGCGCTGGGGTGCACATTCAGGCAAGGGGCAACGTCCAGCACGCTCTGCGGTAGCAACAGGCCGTAGGCGGCCACGCAAATCATATCCGGGTGCAAGGCTTGCAACTGCTCCAGTCCCTCGCCTTTGAAGCGCGCGGGGGTAAACACGGGAATGCCGTGTTTTTCGGCGACTTCATGCACAGGTGTTTTACGCACCTGCATGCCCCGTCCGGCAGGGCGCGGCGGTTGGGTGAATACGCCTACAACCTTGTGCTGGTCGCTGGCGATAAGCTTTTGCAGGCTGGGGACCGCAAACTCCGGCGCACCCATAAAGACAACGTGCATAGGATTAAACTCCGTTACAGGGCGTGCATTTTAGGGTCAAAGGCACCCTGCTTTTTTTCTTTCATCAGTTTACGCAAAATAATGTCGCGCTTGATGCGGCTGATGTGGTCGACAAAAATCACACCATCCAGATGGTCAATTTCGTGCTGCACGCAGGTGGCCAGCAGGTCGTCGGCCTCAAACTCGATCTGTTCGTTCTTTTCGTTCAGCGCGCGGATTTTAACGCGGGCAGGGCGGGTGACTTCCTCAAACTTCTGCGGTAGGGACAGGCAGCCCTCCTCATACACGCTGGTATCGTCCGATGCCCAGATAACTTCCGGGTTAGCAAGACGCAGCGGGTTGGGTTTTTCACCATTTTTAGTATCGGCAATATCAATCACAATCACGCGCTTGTCTACGCCAACCTGTGTGGCGGCAAGGCCAATGCCCGGTGCTGCGTACATGGTCTCCAGCATGTCATCCATGAGTTTACGGATGCCTGCATCCACCTCCTTAACAGGTGTTGCCTTGATTTTGAGCCGCGGGTCCGGCGCTACGATAAT
Source organism: Pseudomonadota bacterium (assembly GCA_016125375.1). Lineage (GTDB taxonomy): Bacteria > Pseudomonadota > Alphaproteobacteria > UBA1280 > RI-95 > RI-95. The sequence goes on from WGLU01000004.1 coordinate 52,621, forward strand.
TTTCAAAATCGCCATATTTCTGCCATTTTCTCACTTGGTGCGTTGCACGCCTACTATAGGCAATTTGGCTTGGATAACAAGCTCTTTTGGCCTAAACTGGCCGCTGTTATTGTGCATCAAAAAACGGAGAAACGGGCATGAAAATTCTTGTCGGCTTCAAGCGGGTGATCGACTACAACATCACCGCCCGCCCCAATGCGCAGGGAACAGCTGTGGAGCTGTCCGGCGTAAAAATGTCGCCCAACCCCTTTGACGAGATTGCCCTCGAGCAGGCCGTAAAGCTGAAAGAGCAAGGTCTTGCAACCGAAGTGGTCGCCCTGTCCATTGGCGATGCCGGCTGCGCCGAAACCCTGCGTACGGCACTGGCGATGGGCGCCGACCGTGCCCTACATGTCAAAACCGACGGCACGCCCGATGCCCTGTCCGTTGCCAAAGCCTTTGCACAGGTCGCGAAGGATGAAGGCGTTAAACTGGTTCTACTCGGCAAACAGGCCATTGATACCGACCACGGCCAGACCCCGTCCATGGTGGCCGAGTTGCTGGGCTGGCCGCAGGCGCTGAACGCTTTCAAAATGGAACTGACGGGCGATGATGCCAAAGTCACGTCCGAGATTGATGGCGGTCTGGAAACTTTTGCCTTCAAGCTGCCTGCTGTGGTGAGCGTGGACCTGCGCCTGAACACACCGCGCTTTGTGTCCATGCCGGCCATTATCAAAGCCCGCAGCAAGCCGATTGAAGAGAAAACCGTCGACGGTATGGCCGCCACGCGCGTGACCGTTAAATCGGTTTTCACCCCCAAACAGGAACGCAAACAGGTCATGGTCGAAACCCTCGACGACCTGCTCAAACATCTGGAGGCACGCGCATGAGTACGCTTCTCGTTCTGGCCGAACATAACGGCACCACCCTTGCGCCCAGCTTTGCCAAACTGATGGGTGCCGCAGTGGCGCTGGGCAAAGCCACAGTGCTGGTATGCGGTAAAGGCGCCAAAGCCGTTGCCGACGACGCAGCGACCTATCAAGGTGTGGAAAAAGTCCTGTATGCCGAGCATGACAGCTTCGCCCGCCCGACTGCGGAGGCCCTGTGCGAGATGCTGGATGCCCATGTTGGCAGTGCACAGTACGTGCTGGCCGCAGGCAGCAGCTACAGCCGTGGCGCACTCGCCCGTTTCGCTGCCCGTAAAGGCGCCGTGATGTTGAGCGACGTGCTGGCCGTAGATGGCCCCACCAGTTTTACCCGCCCCATGTACGCAGGTGCGGTAAATGCCAAAGTGGACGTGCCGGCAGGTTTGACCGTACTGACCGTCCGTGCAACAGCCTTTGCGGAAGGCTCCAAAGGCGGCAACGCCGCTGTTGAAGCTATCGCAGCCGTACCCGCCAAAGTGGCCAATGCCAGCGTGGGTGTGGAACTGACCAAATCCAGCCGCCCCGAGCTGGGCAGCGCCAAAGTGGTTGTTTCCGGTGGTCGTGGCCTCGGCTCCAAGGAAAACTTCAAGATTATCGAGGATCTGGCCGATGCGCTGGGTGCTGCCGTCGGCGCTTCCCGCGCGGCGGTGGACGCAGGCTATGTGCCCAACGACCTGCAAGTGGGGCAGACCGGTAAGGTCGTCGCGCCCGAGCTGTATGTGGCGGTGGGTATCTCCGGCGCGGTACAGCACCTGGCAGGTATCAAGGGTGCCAAGACCATCGTTGCTATCAACAAAGACCCCAATGCCCCCATCTTCAAGGTGGCTGACTACGGGCTGGTGGGTGATTTGTTCGAGATTATCCCCCAGTGGTCCGGCAAGGCCAAAGGCTAGGGGTACCGCACGAAAAAAGGCCGGACATGTGTCCGGCCTTTCTCGTTTGTTACAGCTCGTTTGCGACGGTGGCCGCAAGGGCGCCGTCCAGCATGCTGGCGTATTTGCTGCGAAAGCCCGTGGCCGTGCAGTAGAACTGCACTTCCCAGATGGTGCCCGTGGCCAGAATGGCCGCACGGTCCACCACTTCGTCAGCATCGGTGAAGCCGCAGCCTTCGGTGACAAAGTCCTCGAGCGTGTTCCAGTTAGTACCGTCGCCAGCGACGCGGTAGTCGTTGGCGTGGATGCATAGGCCACCCTTGCAGGCAGCCAGCAGTGCGGCGATCGCCGTGTCCACATCCGGCTGGTCCGTCAGGTCATCGGCACCGAGCAGACGTTCTTTGCAGGCTGTGAGCAGCGTCGTCAGGTCGCCGGCGACCATGTTGTGCAGACGGTTGCCGTTATCGATGACGTAGAACTCGAACAGGTGGCCCTTGCGGAGAATCTCGTCCTCCGGCTCCAGCAGCTCCGGTTTCCACCAGAAGGTGGGATTACGGGCCTCTGCCAGTCGCTCTTCCAGCGTCTGGAAGCAGGATGGATGCTCGTCGGCCGTCAGATGAAAGGCCGTGTTGGGGGTGAACTTGCACGCCAGGGCGGCAAGGATTTGGGCGTTGGTCATAACGACCTCCGGTTTGGGGGAAGAAACGGGTAATCGAACGATGGTACTGAAATCGCCCAAGGAATGTTGGTACACCGGCCACGACCTGCAAGGGGATAAAGGTGTTTATTCTGTTTTTGCGTTTTCCCGTGACTTTGGTACACTTTTGATGCGCCGCATCATTGGTGGCCCAAACAACCCTTAAACAGGAAGATTTTTCCATGAGCATTCAGAAAATCGGTGTTATTGGCGCAGGCCAGATGGGCAACGGTATTGCCCACGTTGCCGCGCAATGTGGCCACGATGTGGTGATGATGGACATGCAGGAAGCGGCACTCGAAAAAGGCATGGCTACCATCGGCAAGAACCTTGACCGTCAGGTAAAGAAAGAAATCATCAGCGAGAACGAAAAAGGCGCCATCCTCGGCCGCATCAAAACCACGACCAAGGTTGCTGATCTGGGGAAAATGGATCTGGTGATTGAGGCCGCGACCGAGAACGAGAGCATCAAGGCCAAAATCTTCCGCGAGGTGGATGCCGTGCTGCAACCGTCCGCTATTCTGGCATCCAACACCTCTTCCATCTCCATCACGCGTCTGGCCTCCTACACCAGCCGCCCCGAGCAGTTTATCGGCATGCACTTTATGAACCCGGTGCCGATGATGAAACTGGTTGAAGTGATCAACGGTATCGCCACCTCCACCAAAACGTATAAGACCGTTGTTGCCACGGCAGAGAAAATGGGCAAAACCGTTGCTCTGGCCGAAGATGCGCCGGGCTTTATCGTCAACCGCCTGTTGCTGCCCATGCTGAACGAAGCGACCTTCGCCCTGCAGGACGGTGTGGCCGACGTTGTGTCCATCGACACCGCCATGAAACTGGGCACCGCCCACCCGATGGGCCCGCTGGAGCTGGCAGACTTTATCGGTCTGGACACATGCCTGAGCATCATGCGCGTCCTGCACACAGAGCTGGGTGACAGCAAATACCGTCCATGCCCGCTGCTGGTTAAATACGTGGATGCCGGTTGGCTGGGCCGTAAGAGTGGCAAAGGCTTTTATGACTACAGCAAAGAGCCGCCGGTACCGACCAAGCGCGCCTAGTGCTACACAAAAAACCCGCCCGGAAGGGCGGGTTTTTCAGTTTGCAGCGGGACCGCAAGGCGTTGGGGGTACAGCGGGTTTGTAAAAGGCCATTTTATAGCCCGCATACCGCAAAACAGTGGGCAAAGTTGGTACAAACACACAATAGCCCATCCCCAGAACAATGCCGGTAATCAGCCCCAGCATCATCATCTGGTTGGCCATATGGGCACGTTCTTCATTCAGCCGTTCAATCTGGCTGGCGGTGTAGTAAAGCATGGAACCTCCTGTCACAGACGTTGAGCAAGGTTCCCTCAGATGTTTCTCTGTTTTTCATAATGCAGGAGATGTGCCAATTCCGGCTTGTCATCCCTGCATGACCGAAGCATAATGGCGCTACTTTTCACGAGGAAGAAGAATGAAGATACTGCTCACCGGTGCTACCACCTACGTTGGCCGACATGTTCTGAAAACACTGCTCGAAGCGGGGCATGACATCCGCCTGTTTGCGGGCGACGTGCCCGAGGGCTTTGGCGACGGTCTGACCGTTGTGGGCGGTGACTTGCTGACCGGTGAGGGGATGGAAGCTGCGATTGACGGTGTCGAGAAGGTTGTTTACCTGTCCACCCAGCGCGAACCCGACCGCAAAAAAACCCGCGACGTGAACACACAGGGCCTGATGTACCTGCTCAAAGCTTTGGGCAAGGTGCGCTTTCAGGGGCACTTTATTCTGGGTTCCAGTGCCGCCGTTTACGGTGACATGGTGGTGATGCCACAACGCGAGGACCATATCGGTCACCCGTTGGACTTCTATTCTGCCGACGTGCAGAAGGTGGAGCAGTACGTGGATATGTATTTCCGCCTGCACAGTATCCGCTACCTGACCCTGCGGTTCTTCGACGTCTACGGCACCAGCTACCACAAGGGCGAAAGCCCCAGCATTGTGCTGCGCCTGCTCCAGCAAGCTGTGAAAGGCCAGCCGATGACCCTGTTCGGTGACGGGGAGTTTCTGCGTGATTTTGTCCATGTGGATGATATCTGCCTGGCAGTGGACCGCGCCCTCAAGTGCACAAAAATTGGTGCCGTGAACGTGGGGACTGGAACAGCAATATCGCTCAATATGCTGGCCAAAACTGTTCAGGATGTGACAGGCAAAGCGGTGGAAATCACTTACCTGCCGGAAAATCGCCAGCGCATGCCCCACGCGATTGCCGATACAGCCCGCGCGAAAGAGTGGCTGGGTTTCGAGCCTCAGGTATCGTTGGAGAAGGGCATCGCCAAACTCAAGGAAGCCCTCTAAGCCTTACGCTTTTTCGCGTATCCCGTAACCGGGGGAGTAGGCAATCGGCTCGGGTGTCGGGTCTGTCGGCGTAATACCGTCATTTTCCAGAACAAAATCCGTCACAGTCAGGTCTTTGCCTGACAGTTCCACCATCCGGTAGATGGGCTGGCCGTAGCCCTGATGGGTTCCGACAAAGCCTCTGGTGCCAAAATACATGCATCCTGCCAGTGCGCGGTCCGGCAGACGGAAGGTGCCGTACTCAAACGGGCACGGCTCGGCGGTACCTGCCTTGGGTGCGTGGTGTACACGCACGGAACGGTAGCGGTTGCGCACTTCCGGCAGGGCTGTGTAGATGAACGTGCCCGGATCCTGGAAAACAGGCCCTGTTTTTGTCATCAACTCAAGCGCCAGATGGTCATTGTGCGCATGGCCGCCATTGCCGGCCTGACCGTTGGGGCCTGCCCTCAGGCCAATAAAGGTTTCTTTTCCGCGCCAGATGTAGGCACCGAAATCGGGATAGGCATAAAGGTTCAGATTGCCGACCTTCTCATCAATCTTGAAAGACTGGCTGAGTTTCTGGCGGTCTGGCAGCTCTGCCACGCGGGCTTTCCACAAATCGAACTCAAAATCCTGACCGATGGTACAGACATGGGCGGCAACAGCAGCGCCGGGACGGCGGTAGGAAAGCAGGCAAATGCCGGCGCTCAACGCTTCAACCAGCCAACCGTCCGTTTTAAAGCTGCCGGCTGCACTGCGCAGGTCCTCGCGTCCGAACAGGGAACCAATAGCCCCCCATAAATGATGGTGGTCCAGACCGTCCTCGATAAGCGTGTCGGCATGGACGGCGGGCTGCACATTGAAAAAGCGCCCGCTGTCGTTGTCGCCTACCTGCCAGAGCACGCCATCCGGACGTGTCATATGCAGGCTGAATTCCGCTGTTTTTTCCAGCCTTTCCAGCAGCTCGTTATCCAGGTCGGCGCTTTGCGGTGCAGGTGCCAGCGGGGGGTTGCCCTTGGCTTTTGTCCAGTCGTAGCTCTGCAATGCCTGTTTGCGTTCGGACGAAAGCCCGGTCAGCAGCGCGGTGGCATAGGCGGCCATTTCCGATGAAAGGCGGTGATAGGCGCTGGAGGCCTCGAAGTTCGCACCGTCAGGGAGGAACTGCAACGGCAGCTCACCGACAAACTCCTGTACGGCCAGCGCAAACCAGGCATCCGTTTGCGGGGTGCGTTCCAGGGCGCATAGGGTGAACAACTGGCCGCAAACATCTGCCAGATAGTGGTTGCCGCGCAGGGTGTGGTGCCATTCGTAATGTGTTGCCGTATGGCGGGCATGTTCGTACAAGACGGTTCCCAGCAGGGTGCGGAACGGCGCGTCCCATTCATGGCCGCTCTTTTCGATGAGGGTGGCGGCAAGGGCAATATTCGCGGCACGGATGGCTACGTCCATCGTGCATACCCAGTTCACACCGAAACGGGGCGGGTTAGTGGCCGCAAAGTCGATAATCTGGTTACGGATGGCGTGGACAAGTCCAACGTCCGGACTGTCCAGATGGCTGAGTGCCATCAAGGGCAGATGCTGCATGCGGGCAAGCTCCCACGGCACTTTCACATCCGCGCCGGGTTTGTTGCCAAAGGTTATGGCGCTGCTGGGCAGCTTGCTGCTCCAGCGGTAGCCGCTGATAAAGTCCAGCTGCCAGTCGATAGGGGTGTAGCCGCCTTTAATAAGGCGCCAGCGGCGGCGGCTTTCCGCCAGCATGCTGGCCGGAACATATGCTGCCAGCCAGTCGCCGGTCGCATCGGCAACCACGTCGGCACCCATTGTGTAGGTATTGCCGTCACGGCCACGGCAGCGCATGCCATAACGTTGCTCAATCCAGCCGGAACCCAGCAGGTTGAAGCTATGGCCGGCAAACTTGCGGCACAGGCGGTGCAGGGCCTCATCCATCCGCGGTGGTTTGCTCGCTGTCAGCAGGGTTTGCAGGCCTGTAAAGGCGGGTGTGTGTTCCAGCGCGAATGTCCCGCGCAGCAGGTCATGTGCCTGCTTGTGGCGGTTGGCAACAAGGTGGTTTGCTTTACGCACGGCAACGCGGGCAATCTCCTGTGCCGGGAGCTCCTTCAGACGATGCAGGTAATAGGCAAGTTTCGCGGGCATTTTTCACGTTGTCTGGTTGATTGTACACAGCATAAAGGGCCGCAGTATAGCGCATATAAAGACGTTTTGGGGTGCTTTTTTTAGCTATGCCTTGCAATCGGTTTATGCGTGTATGATACTGGTCAGGTTGAAAAAATATACAGAAATCAGCAAAGGTACATGGTCGAAAACCTCCAGATTCTTGTTCTTGGATTCCTGACCGTCTTTTTGTACATGGCGGCCGGGCGACTTGTGTTTACCCATATCGGCCAGCATAAATGGGCCACTCCCTTCAATACACTGCTCACCGGGGCCGGTATCTGGTACCTGTGGTTCCTGATGCTGCATGGTTTGCTGGGCGCAAGCATGAAGCTGGTCTGGTGGCTGTTTGCCGTGTCTGTTGTCGGGTTGTTGCTGGTCATGACCAAAGCCCACCAGATGCACGACCGCACAATGAAGTTCTTCTGGCCCGTGATTATGGTTGTACTGGTGGTTACGCTGCCGGCTTTCTGGTATCTGACCGGTGACAGCCCCATGCTCTGGGGTGAGCTGACCCACTATGTTAAAAATGCCGACCATATTTTCCGGCTTGATGGCCTGCCCACAGCAGCCGATGCCGCCCAGTTTGCTATCTACCTGCCGCCGGTCCCCATGGGGCTGGCGATTGTCGTTTTGCCGGTCAGCATCATCATGGGCAAGTTTGTCCCTGCCGCTTTTGCCATGTTCGGTCTTGCGCTGGTTGCTGCGGCATCCGGCCACATGGTTCGGATTTCGGGCGTACAGGTTGGCTGGCACAACGTGGTGCTGAGCACCGTCTTTGCGTTGTTCGCGCTGACGGTCATGAATCCCTTCTTCAAGGAAATGATTATCTTCTCCGGCTATCCGGATATGCTGATTGCCGCGCTGCTGTTTGCGGTTTGCGCCCCGCTGATGCGCAGCGAGCATCTGCCCCGCGGGCTGGAGGTTGTGCCCACCGCCTTCGGGCTGGCCCTGCTGGTCGGCACGAGCGAAATTGGTCAGGCCCTGACCATTTTCCTGCTTGGGTACTGGTTGCTCCGCAGCATGCTGGAAAGTCCTGTTCCTGCGATTAAAGACATACTGGGCTGGTCCATATTGGCCATGCTGCCGATGGTGGCGTGGTTCATCTGGCGTAACTATTTGCTCGCGAATGGTGTGCCGCTTACCGATCCCCTTAAGTTCCAGACGGCGAACTTTGTCGATGTGATTCTGGCCTATGGCGAAACGCTGAGCGCCAACCCTGCTGCCGCATTTCTGATTGTTATTGTACTGGCAATGGGCTTGCGCAGGCTGCTGTCGGTCAGTTCTTTCGGGGGTATCAAGCGCTTCCTTATCAGCGAAAGCCCGCTCACCTTCCCAATGGTGATGTTGATTGTCTACGTGTTTGGTTTTGGCGTGATGGCGCTCAGCCGTTACGGCTCCGGTGACCAGCAGCTGTATGAACAGCCATGGATGTTCCTTTTCCACATGCAGTATCTGGTCATTCTGCCGATTTGGCTGTGGCTGAATCACTGGTATCTGGGCACCACAGAGCTGCGTGCGTGGGTTGCTAAAACACCTGGCACACTGGCGCTGGTTATGTGTCTGGTCTTTATGGGGCTGGTGATTGCCAGCAAAAACCGCATCGTTGTGCCGGTTTCCCTCCAGCTTGACCATACATTCCGCGTGGCCAACACCATGATGCTCAACAAGCAGATTGGCTGGGGGAACAAGGTTGCCGTGCTGGACAGTTTCGAGTCCAACGGCTACTACGCCGCCGCTTTGGGTTACGGCCTGCGCCATTACAGTCCGGTGAACTCGGTCATCAAGGAATTTGCGCGCTCAGGCGGTGATTTTATTACATTCCACCGCGCCCTGCTCAAGGGTGGGTATGAATATCTGTGGGTGCATACCTCTACACCGGATATCATCGCCATGATGGGGGATGACCTTCAGCCGGAGAACTCTTACCTGTTTGAAATCACCAACACAGGTCTGACGTTCCGCAACGCCTACCCGCACCCGGGGTATGTTAGCACCCCGTGGCGCCTGCGCTATTAGGGCGCAACGTCCATAATTTCTACATTGTCGAACTTGGGCTGGTCAGGGTTATGAATCGCCTGACGGCGGAGTGTATCTTCCAAAACCATGCGGGCGCTGTCGCTCATCCAGCTGCCGTAGCCGGGCAGCATGCCGACAAGCTGGCCATCTCGGTCTATGACAAAGCTGGCCGGCAGCGTGCGTACGTTGAATGACGCGGGTGCATCTGCCGTCGGGTCAGAAAAAACGGGCAGATTGCGGATGTTGTGTTCTTTATAAAAGCTCTCAATCGTGTTCAGGCCGCCTTCGTCTACTGACACAGCTGCCACAAGCAGTCCGGCGCTGCCATAACGCTGCTGCAGGGCGTCCAGCTCAGGCATTTCCATCACGCAGGGGCCGCACCATGTGGCCCAGAAGTTGACCACAACCACATATCCCTTCAGGTCCTTCAGGGCGACGGCCTTACCGGCACGGTCCTGCCATGTGACTTCCGGCGCTGGCAAAGGCTGGGGGTAGGGGATGTATTTGAAGTTATCCGGGCGGCTGTAAGCCTGCTCCGGCTGGCCAAGGTTCATGGTGTCCTGTGGCTGCCAGTTAAGTGTATCGGCGTTCGGAATCATCTGCGCCTGTGCGCTGGGAGCCATCCATAAAAGGGAAAGGAGCAAAAAACCGGTGCGCATGGGGGCGGCGTTTCTTTCTTATTATCTTTGGTGTACCATCGTCTTATGAAGCGCTTTAAGAATAAAATAACTGTCGTCCTTTGTCTGCTGGCTATGTCGGTTTTTCTGTCGGCATGTGGCCAGCGTCTGAACATGGAGCCGCCGCCGGACCGTGTGCAAGACGCCTATGAGTACTAAACCGACATGCTGCCCCGGATACTGACAGAATCCTCTCGCTTTCTAATGTTTGTCGAGCGCCTTTGGCAGGCGTTTCTCCCTCTTTTTCTTTTGCTCGCCGGGGTGCTGGTTACCGCAGGCCTTGGGCTATGGTCACCGCTCCCGCTGCTCGTGCATGTGCCGTTACTGGGGCTGTGTGTTATTGGCGCGGGGGTCTTGTTCGTACGTGGGTTGCGCCGCTGTCCGGTCTACCCGACAGCGCTTGATGCGCGCCGTGGACTGGAAAAGCAAAAGAACCTGCTGCACAGGCCGCTCTCCTTCCTGTCAGATCGGCCTTCTGTGCCGCTCACGCCTGCCCAGCATGTCTTGTGGCAAAAAGCACGTAAACAGGCCATGCGCACCCGCGTGCTGTTGCCCCGTTGGCCGGAAAGTGCCTTCCATAAAACCGATATGTGGGGCGTGCGCTACCCGTTGGCGCTGGGGCTGTTGCTCCTGTGCGCCACCAACGGTGCGCCAACCCTGATCGGCGAGGCCCTGTTCCCCATCGCCAAAACCAGTGGGCTCAGCCGTGTGCTGGGGGTAGAGGTCTGGCTGGAACCGCCAGCCTATACCGGACGGCCCGGTTTTGCGCTGGAACAGGGAACTACGGCACAAGTGCTGACAGGTACCACGCTGCGCGCGCAGGTGCACGTGCGCAAACCGTTATTGGTCACACCAAAGCTGACGACGGAGAGTACATTCCCTCTGCCTGCTGTGAGTGGCGGCTATACGGCCAGTACCACGCTCACCGTCAGCGGCCCGGTTACCCTGTCTTACGGGTGGACAACACTGTTCGGCGCCCATGTGGATGTAACGCCGGACAGCCCGCCGATGATTCAGTTCTCCAAAGACCTTGCCCGCACGTCGGAGGGCCTGCTGGAAGTCAACTTTAGTGCAACGGATGACTACGGTCTTAAGGCCGCGTGGCTGGTTGCCGAACACCCTGCCGTGGGGCAAATATCTCAATCTTTGGTTCTGCCGACCCGTAATAACACACAGGTCGACGATCATGCCTATGTGGACTTTACCGCCGAAATGATTGCTGGGCAGGAAGCCCGGGTATACCTCAAGGTCATGGATGTGGCCGGCCAGATGGGCGAGTCCGATGCATTCAATGTGCTGCTGCCGGAACGGGAGTTCCATCATCCTGTGGCCAAAAAGCTGGTCCAGCTACGCAAAGACCTGGTTGCCGACCCGCTCAGTGGCGCTTCTGCCATGACGGCGCTGGATGCGATTATGGCCGCGCCGGACACCTTTAATAACGACACGCGTGCCTACTTGTCCATGACCCTTGCGCGGCAGATCCTGTTTTACCGTGGAGAGGATAAGGACCACTTTATTCCGCGCGCCACCGGCCTGATGTGGGACGCGGCCATCCGTATCGAGAAAGGGCCGGTCAGCCAGATGCTCGAAGAGGTGATGCAGCGCCAGCAGGAATTGCAAAAAGCGCTGGCGGAGGGAGCCTCGCCGGAAAAACTCAAAGCCCTGTTCGCCCAGTTCCAGCAAGCGATGGCAGATTTGTTCCAGAGCATGACATTCAACGGGCCGGATAAAATGCAGAACCTTCAGGATATTCCGGGCCTGAGGGATGAGGATGTGGCCCGCCTGATGCAAAAAATCTCCGACCTGATGGCCAGCGGTGCCTATGACGAGGCCCGCAAGGCCCTGAAACAGCTTGAGGATCTGATGGCCAACATCCAGTTCGGTAACGACCCGCAGACCATGCAGGTTGTGCAGATGTTGCAGAAAATGGGCGACCTGTCCCGTCAGCAGAAAGAGCTTATCGAGCAGAGTTTTAAAAACCCCGTGCCGGGTCGGCTGACGCTTGAGCAACAGGTGCTCCAGAAACAGTTGCTTCAGCAGACGCAAAAGCTCTCGCAGGAGCTTCAACAGATGGGTCTGCCCGCCGGGCAGTTGAACCGGGCGATGGAGGCTATGCGGCAGGTGATGCAGAACGCCGGTAAGCCGGGCAGCGAATCCTACGTCAACCACTTGATGAACCAGGCATTCCAGTCGCTGGAGCAAGCGAAAGAGAATATGGTCCAGCAGCTCATGCAACAGGCGGGCTACGGCAATATGATGGGCATGAAGCGCGACCCCTCCGGACAGCTCCATCACGACGGGGAAAAAGTCACTGTGCCGGAGGAGTCACCGGAAACCCTGTCGCGTAAAATCCGTGATGAGCTCTATAACCGTGCGGACGACCTTGGCCGCCCCGATAAGGAGCAGCAATACCTCAAACGGTTGCTGGACAGGTTCTAGGGCGTTTATTTGCTGGCGTGATGGTCGAAGACAGCCTTGATAGAGGCCACCTTGTCGAAGGGAATATTGTAAAAATGCCCCATCCACGTGGTGCGCTCGCCCGGTTCAAGGACGGTTTTTTCCACGTGTACAGGCCACGAGTCGATAACACCGCCGGTTTCATCCAGTAACGTCACGCGGATAGGCGGCAGTTCTTTTTCCAGTTTATTATCATTACGCACTTCGCCGCGCAGAATCAGAATCGGATTGTCAGGGTCCTGCGGATTTTCCATCACTTCACGGCTCAGCTTGTCGGTCGGGATGACAAGGCCCTGCGTCAGTTTGGCAAAGGCATCGTTGGCAGCGGCGTTTTTATCCCCAAGGCCGATGGCACCATACATGCCACGAGTCCAGGGCAGGCCGTCCATAATATCGGCGCGCAGAATAACCAGCGCGCTGCCAAGGCCAACCAGCATCAAGGCGCTGGCAAACAGGGACAGGTAAAAACTGCGCCGTGCCTGCCGTGCAGATGTGGCGACTGCGGGTACCGTAGAAGGGACGGATGCCTGGGTGTTGCCGGACGCCATACGGTCGCGGCGGGCTTCCATCGGATCGGGGCGCGGGGGCTGGGATGCTTTGGATTCTGCCATCTTCTGGGCGGCTGTCGGCGCGGGCTGGAACCACTCGTGGCTGCACCGCGTGCAGCGGACGAGGCGACCGTCACGGAGCGACGTCGCTGGAACCATATACCGGGTCTGACAGGCCGGACAGGTCAGAATCATGCTGCTGTGATGCCCTCAACTGTTTGTATTCACTAGCATCCAATATGCGAGGCAGAATGGCAAGTATTCCGTTGCGCGCCTTGCAAACCTCTTGGGCTTCGGACTAAAATGCGTCCATTGTGTATAGTCGTTTTTGAGGTGGAGGTAAAGGTTGATGATACGGTTTGATAACGTGTCCTACACCTACCAGACAGCAGACACGCCGGCCGTGTTTAATCTGAATTTTGAGCTGGAGGAGGGGTCCTTCCACTACCTGACGGGTGCGTCCGGTGCCGGTAAAACCACCATCTTCCGTATGCTGTACATGGACATTCTGCCCACAGCTGGCGAGCTGCATATCTTTGGGCGCAACGTTGCAGGTCTCGAACGGGACGATATTGCCCGCCTGCGCCGCCGCATGGGCATTCTGTTTCAGGACTTCCGTCTGCTGGACCATCTGACGGTCCGTGAGAACGTCTCCCTGCCCCTTTCCCTCCAGCGTTGTCTGACGCCGGAAGAGGAAAAGTGCGTGGCTGAGATTCTGGACTGGGTCGGGCTGGGTCAGAAAATGGACCAGCACCCGGCAATGCTTTCCGGTGGCGAGAAACAACGGGCCGCCATTGCCCGCGCTGTGGTCAACCGCCCCGCATTGCTGATTGCCGACGAACCGACAGGTAACGTGGATCAGGCGATGGGGCGGCGCATCATGCACCTGTTCAACGAGCTGAACCGCCACGGCACCACGATCCTGATTGCCACGCACGACCAGCAGATTATTAAAGATTTTCCTGCCCCTGCGCTGCACATCGCCGAGGGTCAGGTATCGGTAAGGAAGGTGGCCTGATGCGTTTTCTGGCAAGTCTGGACCCGTCGGCCCGCAAGGCATTATCGCTGCGGAAGGACAGTTTTTTCCGCCTTGTGGTGGTGATGATGGTGCTGCTGGGGTGGATATCCGGCATCGGGGCCGCCGGTATGGCAGGCCTGCAAAACCTGTATGCGGACTGGCAACTGGCGCAGAAGAGCCGCGTCAGCATTTACCTGATGCCTGACAGCAGTGCCGAGGAAGTGGCACACCTGCGCGATGATTTGAGTACCATGAAGGGTGTGCGTGACGTTATCGAGCTGGACCAGCATGCCGTCAAGGTGCTGATGAAACCCTATACCCGCGACGATGTGTTGCTGCCCCTGCCGCGTATTCTGGACATGGCAGTAACCAGCGAGCTGGACCGTGCCGCCCTGCAAAAGCGGGTGGTGGACAGCTTCCCGATGGCCGAGGTGGATGACGTTCGCGACATGCTCAAAGCCGTGGCAACCGTCGTCCGGTTTGTTCAGATGCTCACCGTTGCGCTGGCTCTCATTGTATTTATGGTGATGGCTGTGATTGTCAGTTTGACTGTTCATGCGGGTCTGCGCGGTAAAAAAGCGGCACTGGACGTGCTGCAATATGTGGGGGCCACGGATGCCTTCCTGACCGTGCTGGTTACCCGTCAGGTACTGGCGCAGGCCTTTATCGGGACAGCAGGGGCTGTCGTTTTGGGGTGTGGCTCGCTGGCCGTTGCCAGCAGTGTATGGCCCGCCCTGCAAACCTTCATGGGGACCAATGTCTGGCTGGCAACATGTGCCATGCCGGTTGTCCTGATGGCTGTGGCGGTGCTGACGGCCCGTGTAGCCTCTATTCATGTCATCCGCAAGGAGGTTTAGGGGTGATTCTCCTGTCCGAACGGATGTTCCTGTTCTCTGTGCGTCTGGTGATGCTGCTGGCTTTGGTTTTTGCGGTGACTGTCGGTTTTTTTGCCGTGGACAGTCTGGGTGATACGCCCGTGCCCCGCACAATCGAGGTTCATCAGGGTCTGGTCGTCTTTACCGGCGGCACAAACCGTATCGAAGAAGGTGCAAAAGCCTTGCTGGACGGCTATGAGGGGCCAGTGCTTGTTACGGGTGTGTACCCCGGCGTGACCGTGGACCACCTTTTCTCACCCTATGGTGTTACCCCCGAACAGCGTGCCCGCATTACACTGGATTATGCCGCCCAGACCACAGCCGGTAACGTGCTGGAAACCGGCAAGTGGGCCGAAAAAAACAACATCACCACATTGAACGTTGTTACGTCCACCTACCATACTGCGCGTTGCCGGTTATTGTTTCGCAGGTACATGCCCCGGCTTGCCGTGACCATCCATCAGGTGCATCCTGACCGTGGAACGGTGCGCATCTGGCTAAAAGAATATGCCAAATACACGCTTGTTCTGCTGGGGATAGAGGCGTTCTTCCCGGCAACCTTGAATGCCTGAGTAAAGAACAATAACAAACACAAAGGGTGCGTTGACAGCCGCTGGCGTTCGCCGCACACTGGAAGACATGAAAAAACACCGTTCCTTCTCGTCTCTGTTGCTTATCCTCGCTGCCGGTGTGGCGCTGAGCGCATGCCAGACAACCGCCACAAAACCGCCTGTTGATCCGGCAACTGCGCTGGAACTGAATGATGAGGATGTGGCCGCTGCCATGCAGGAAGTTCAAGGCCCGCCACTCGAGGTGGACGACCTTGCCGGCCTGATGTCGAGCTACCTGTCGGCCATTATTGCCGATACCCGCGGGGATGATGATGTCGCCTCCGGTTATTACCGCCAGATTTTGAAGCAAGACCCTATCCACACCCCTGTACGTGAGCGTGCATTCAGCTTGTCGCTGGCAGAAGGGGATATTACCGGTGCGCTGGCACTGGTGCCGGACGACGGCTCCATGGTGGATGTATCTGGCCAGCCGATGGTGCAGTTGACCCGCTTTTACAAAGCCGTCGCCGACGGCAAAATGGACAAGGCCTACAAGTCACTGGATGCGGCGGAAGCCACCAGCCCGCAATTGCTGCTGTTGCAACTGGCGCGCGCCTATCTGGACCTGAACAGCGGTAAAACGGTTGCCGAGGCGATGGAGACTGTCCGCGGGGCGGAGATTTCATCCTATCTGGTTGCCTTCAAATATTATCACCTGGGCCGCCTGTACGAGAGTGCAGGCCAGGTTGACGACGCGCTGGTTGCCTACCGT
The DNA here is from genome assembly GCA_016125375.1 of Pseudomonadota bacterium. Lineage (GTDB taxonomy): Bacteria > Pseudomonadota > Alphaproteobacteria > UBA1280 > RI-95 > RI-95. The sequence continues at coordinate 68,506 of WGLU01000004.1, forward strand.
AACGGCCAGATGGTTGACCCATCATCGCTGTTCCTGACACTGGCGCTGGGCGAGCTGTACGAACGCCGCGGGCAGGTTGATAAAGCGCTGGAAGTCTATGACAGTTTTTCCAGCCTTAACCCGGATACCAGCTGGCTCGACAGCGCGTATGAGCGCATCCACGCCGGTAAGGCGCCACCACCTGCCGATACCTCCCTGCAAGCAGGTCTGGCCCATCTGGTCTTCGACTTTGGCACCATTATGGTGGGACAGCAGGTTTTCCTGACGGCGCAGCAGTTTTTCCAACTGGCTGTACTGGTGGACCCCAAGCACGAGTTTGCCAATTTCTACCTTGGCCTGCTGAACGAACAGGCGGGACGTATGGATCAGGCGATTGTCTATTACCAGAAGATTCCCGCAGGCAGCCCGCCATATCTTTCTGCCCAGATTCGCGTGGCAGAGTCCATTTACGCCGACAAGAACAAGGCAGGTGCCATCAACCAGCTTAAACAGCTGCTGAAAGAATATCCGCACGCAACAGCGCTGCACCGCGCGTTGGCACAGATGTACTACGACATGGAAGACTATAAAAAAGCCATCGAGCAGTACGACATCATCCTCAAGGATGTGACGGTGCCCGAGAAGCGCCACGCCATGCTGTTCTTCTCCCGCGGGGCCAGCCATGAGCGCTTGCGCCAGTTCGATCAGGCCACGGCAGACCTTGAAAAAGCCCTTGCGCTGCTGCCGGACAACCCGATGATTCTGAACTATCTCGGCTATATGTGGGCCGATATCGACCGCAATCTGGAGCAGGCTTACGGCTATATCAAACGCGCTATCGAGTTGCGCCCCGATGATGGTGCGATTGTGGATAGTCTGGGCTGGGCCTACTACAAAAAAGGCGATTACGATACGGCGGTCAAATATCTGGAGCAGGCAACATCGCTGTTGCCGAACGACCCGACCATCAATGCACACCTTGGCGACGTGTACGACAAGCTTGGCCGTGCGGATGAGGCCCGCACCCAGTGGCACCGTGCCTTGACCATCGGTCCCGACAGACCGGAGGAGCGCCGCGAGCTGGAAAAGAAACTCGGCCTTAAAACAAAAGGCTGAGGGCAGGTAAAATAGCGAAAATGGTTGTTGACAACCTTACGCCGTTTTTTTACTTTAGCCCCTGCTGTTGGGGAGTCGCCAAGTGGTAAGGCAGCGGTTTTTGGTACCGCCATTCGAGGGTTCGAATCCTTCCTCCCCAGCCAACAAAAAACCACCCTATACGGGTGGTTTTTTGTTGGCTGAGTGGGAGGGGCCGAGAACCCGAACAAGAGGGTTCGACCGCGCAGGCAGCAAGCCGGAGCGGCGCTGGCGCCAGCCAGCCCGAAGGGCGGTGGGGAGCAGACCCGCCGCAATCCTGACGGCTACGTTAAATCACAGTCACACCCGGCGGGTGGTTTTTTGTTGGCTCCAGCTTTAGTCAACTTTCAGCGCGCCGACAATCTGGCCCATGCCGGCATATTGTACCAGTACCACGCGGTGGGTACCGTCAGGTGCTGCGGGCAGTGCGCGTGTTGTGGCCTGCCCTTGCCAGGTGCCAAGCGACTGGATGCTGCGGACAAGATTAATCTCGTTCAACTGGTTTCCGGCATTTTCACCACGTGTAACGTCTGTTGCTGCCTTTGGCTGGACGGTTAGCAGCAGAACCTCTGCCTCATGGCCGTGCAAATCGCTTGCGGGCAGGCGCAGGGTTGTCGCATCGGCGCTCAGGGCCACGAAAGGGGTGTTTTTAGTCATGGCGCCGTTAATGCCGCGCGCGTCGGAACCAACCAGACTGCTGATACCATTGATGCGCATTTCCGGCGTAAAAACACGGCCGCTGCCGGCGGCGGCGTAAGCGCGCTGGCGGGCAGTACCTTCCGGTGTGGCATAAGGGTCCGCCCACCCCAGATAGTCCCAGTACGTCACGTGGTAGGCGAGGGTGATAACACCCTCCTGTTTGTCCAGTTTCTGCAACAGCGCCTCGGCTGGCGGGCAGGAGGAGCATCCCTGAGAGGTGAAGAGCTCGAGAACGGCAGCGTTGGCGTTTTGTGCCGCACTCAGGCAGGCGAGGGTTATCAGGGCAGCGCGCAGCATGGGGCATCCTTTCATGGTCATGCCAGAAGGTTCGGCTCATGTGGACAATAGGTTACACATAAAAAGCAACCGCAGGCCAGCGTGGCCTGCGGTGCGGGCTTTGTAAGCGTTGCCTATGCCGACTTGCGGACGGGGTGAGTTTCCACCACTGGGAAGTCGATATCGGTCTTGAACACCTCGTTAAAATAATTGGTGAAGGTGTTCAGGGCAACGTGGGCAACAATCTCTACCAGTTCTTCGTCTGTAAAACCGGCCTGACGTATAGTGTCAACATCACTGTCGGCCACGTGGCCACGGTTGTCGATGACTTTACGGGCAAAATCCAACGCGGCCTGTACTTTACCGTCGGATGCTGTGCCGCTCAGGTTGGCAGTCGTTTCCTCTTTGCTCAGGCCTTGGCGGCTACCCATGAAAGTGTGGGCGGAGGCGCAATAGTTACAGCCGTTATAGCCTGCGGTTGTCAGGGCAAGTTGTTCGCGCAGCTGGGCAGGTAGCGTGCCGCTGCCGAGGGCCTTGTTAAACCCCAGATACCCTTCCAGTACGGCTGGCGCATTTGCCATGGCGCCGAAAATATTCAGTTCCGCGCCAAGAGCGCTTTTAACAGCGCCGAGCAGAGCATTGGCTTTACCGTCGGTGGTTGCAATTTTCAGAGTGGGGATGCGTTGCATGGTTTTATCCTTTCATTTTGGTAAACAAAATTGTTTCCTCTACAGATTAATTCGGCGGGGCAGGAAATTGGTTACATGGTTTCTTAAAATTTTTTAAAATAACTAACATGTTGATTTTGAATGGATTGAAAGTGCGTTGTTGCGTGTTATCTTAAATATATGAGCAGGAAACAAACAGGTATCAACAAACCCAGTCGCCGTGACCACCTCGTCCGTACGGCCATGGAACTCTTTTGTGCACACGGCTACCATGCTACGGGCGTGGATATGATTATGCAGGCTTCCGGGGTTTCCAAAAAAACCATGTACACGTATTTCCGCACCAAGGAGGAACTGGTGCTTGCGGCGCTTATGGCCTATGACAGTGTGTTCCGCAACCAGTTCATGCGCGCGGTCGAGGCCGCCACCACAACGCCGCAGGACAAACTGCTCGCCGTATTCGATGTGGCTCATGACTGGTTTGGCCAGAATAACTTTTACGGCTGCCCGTTCATTAATGCGGTTGGCGAGTATGCCGATACCGACAACCCTGTCCGCCAGATCAGCAAACTCTTCAAACAACAGATGCATGACTATGTGCGTAGTCTGTGCGTTGCCGCCGGTGCCGGTAACCCTGACGGACTGGCGGATGAGCTGGCACTCCTGCTCGAAGGGGCGATTGTGACGGCGCAGGTGAGCGGCCGGCCCGGCGCAGCAGAAACCGCCAAGCGTATTGCCGCTCACCGGATAGCGGAACAGACAAAAAAATGAATTGTTGGGCAACCTGCGCAGGGTTTGCTTTGACGCTGCGTTGTATGTGCTAGACTTTGTTGATAAATCCGGTTGGACGTAAGCAAAAGTAAGGAAAAACCATGCGCCTTAAGCCCGTACTTGTTGTTGTTGCCGTTGCTGCCTTCGGGTGGGTGGGGTACAAGGCCTTTTTCGCCGGCAGCGGTGTCAAAAAGGAGCGTGGCGCAGCGGTTGTGATGGTACAGCCTGCGGCGCTGAGCACCATTGAGGACCTGATTGAGGCATTGGGTACTGCGAAAGCCAACGAGTCGGTGGTAATTACCTCCCACGTGACTGAAAGTATCAAGGACATCAATTTCGACGACGGCGAAATGGTTGACGAGGGGCGTATTCTGGTAGAGCTCAGCAAGTTCGAGGAAACGGCCGAACTGCAAAATGCCCGTTCCAACCTTGCAGAGCAGGAAAAACAGTATCAGCGTGCGGTCGAGCTGGTCAAATCGGGCGCTGCTACAAAATCCCGCCTGGACACACAGACTGCCGCCCTTAAATCCGCCAAAGCACAGGTTGCCGTTGCCGAGGCCCGCATCAACGACCGTGTGATTAAAGCGCCCTTTACCGGTATTCTGGGTCTGCGTCAGGTCAGCCCAGGATCGCTGATTCAACCGGGTACGGTTATTACGACGCTCGACGATATTCGCACCATCAAGCTCGACTTTGCAGTGCCGGAAACCTATCTGGCCGAAGTTCAAACAGGCCTGAGCATTCAGGCCCGTAATGCTGCCTATCCCGACAGGGTATTCGAGGGGAAGGTCTCCAGCGTGGATACGCGTGTGGACCCCGCAACCCGCACGGTAACGGTACGTGCCCAGCTGGATAATCCCGAGTTTATCATCCGCCCCGGCATGCTGATGGTGGTTGACGTGGTGCGTAACCCCCGCGAGCGGATTATGATTCCCGAACAGGCCATCATGTCCTTGCAGGACCGGCAGTACGTCTACGTTATGGACGCGGCGAGCAGGGCCCAGCGTGTGACCATCAAAACAGGCATTCGCCGTAATGGCATGATCGAGGTGACAGAGGGCCTGAATGCCGGTGACAACGTTGTGGTGGAAGGCGCCTTCAAACTCCGCCCCGGTGCCGAGGCGAAAACCGTTCCCTTTGTTGCTGACGGGGGCGGCGCATGATTCTGTCGGATATTTCGGTCAAACGTCCGGTTTTCGCGACGGTTATCAGCTTGCTGCTGGTGACCTTCGGGGTAATGTTCTTCCAGCGGTTGCCGCTACGGGAATATCCGGATATTGACCCGCCGGTCGTGTCCGTGACCACCAGTTACCCCGGTGCCTCTGCTGCCGTAGTAGAGAGTAAGGTCACCCAGATTATCGAGGACCAGATTAGCGGTATCGAAGGCATCCGTACCATCGAATCCAGCAGTCAGGACGGACGCTCCAGCATCAACATCGAGTTTACCCTCAACCGCGATATCGACGCCGCGGCTAACGACATCCGCGATCGTGTGAGCCGTGTACTGGGCAATTTGCCGGAAGAGGTGGATGCGCCGGAAGTGGCTAAATCCGACTCCGACAACAGTCCCATCATGTGGCTTAACCTTTCCAGCACCAAAATGAACGGGCTGGAGCTGACCGACTTTGCGGACCGGTATCTGGTAGACAAGTTCTCGGTCGTTGACGGGGTTGCGCGCGTGCGCATCGGCGGCGAACGCCGTTACGCCATGCGCATCTGGATTGACCGTAATGCTCTCGCCGCCCGCGACCTGACCGTGGCGGATCTGGAGAATGCGCTCCGCCGTGAAAACGTCGAGCTGCCCGCCGGTCGGCTGGAATCCAAACAGATGGAATACACGGTGCGGGTGGCGCGCCTGTATAACAACGCGACCGATTTTTCTGCCCTTGTGTTGAAGATGAATGGCGATGGCACCCCTGTCCGCTTGGGGGATGTTGCCCGTGTCGAGGTTGGTGCCGAGGACGAACGCAACGAGCTGCGCGGGAATGGTCAGGACATGATTGGTCTGGGTATCGTCAAACAGTCAAAAGCCAATACACTGGCGGTCGCCCGTGGTATCCGCGAGAAAATGGCCGAAGTACAGGAAGGCCTGCCGGAAGGTACAAACCTGTACAACAGCTACGACTCGTCCGTGTTTATTGAGGAGGCGATTAAAGAGGTCTACTTCACTCTGTTTATCGCCATGGTACTGGTGGTCGGTGTTATTTACATCTTCCTCGGCAACGTGCGCACGGTGTTGGTGCCTGCCGTTACCGTACCCGTGTCGCTGGTTGCCAGTTCGACGGTGCTGTTCGCCATGGGGTACTCGGTCAACCTGCTCACCCTGTTGGCGTTGGTGCTGGCGATTGGCCTTGTGGTGGATGATGCCATCGTGGTGCTGGAGAACGTGGTGCGCCGTATCCAAAAGGGCGAGCCGGCCCTACTGGCCGCAGCCCGCGGCACACGGCAGGTGGGTTTTGCCGTACTGGCAACTACCTTTGTGCTGATTGCCGTTTTTATTCCTATTGGCCTGATGCAGGGGAACGTGGGGCGCCTGTTTACCGAGTTTGCTTTTGCGCTGTCCGGCGCGGTGGCATTCTCCTGCCTGATTGCGCTGACACTTTCGCCTATGATGTGCTCCAAGTTGCTGTCACGCAAAATGGAACACAATGCGCTCACAGGCAGGCTGGACAAAGTTTTTGACAGGCTGCACAACGCCTACGAGCACAGTCTGCAACGGGTGCTGCAAAAGCCGCTGCGCATCGCTGCACTGGTGGCTCTTTCCATCCCCTTGGTTGCGTTGTTGCTCAAAGCCCTGCCGTCGGAGTTCGCCCCGACAGAGGACCGCGGCGTCTTTTACATGTCCATGAAGGCACCGGAAGGTGCTGGGTTCGAGTATTCGCAGAAATACATGCGCCAGATTGAGGCCGACCTGATGGAACTGGTCGACAAAGGCGAGGCAACGCGCACACTGGCACGTGTGCCAGGCAGCTTTGGTGCCGCCGGGGATGTGAACTCCGGCCGTGTGGTTGTGGTGCTCAGCAACTGGGCTGACCGCAAGCGGACCGTACAACAGATTAGCGGTGAGCTTGCAGCAAAAGCGGCGCGGCTTGCCGGCGTGCGGGCGTTCCCGATTCTGCCGCAGGGCCTGGGCCAGCGTGGCAGCGGCCAGCCGGTGCAGTTCGTGCTCGGCGGGACAGACTATAAGGAGCTTGCCGTCTGGCGTGACAAGGTGCTCGAAAAAGCGCGCGAGAACCCCGGCCTTATCGGCGTGGATGCGGATTACGAGGAAACCAAGCCCCAGTTCCATGTGAGCATTGACCGCGACCGTGCGGCCGACCTTGGCGTGTCGCTGGCAGACATTGGCCGCACGCTGGAAACCATGCTCGGCTCCCGCCAGGTCACCACCTATATCGATAGGGGGGAGGAGTATGATGTCATCCTCCAGTCCGCGCAGGAAGGCCGCCAAAACCCGCAGGACCTGACCAATATTTACGTGCGTTCGTCCACCACGGGGCATCTGGTGCCGTTATCTAACCTGCTCAAGGTGGAACCCAAGGCTGATGCCTCTACATTGATGCGTTTCAACCGTCTGCGGGCCATTACCATCAGTGCCGGTTTGGCCGAAGGCTACACGCTGGGTGAGGCGTTGGATTTTTTGAACGACGTCGCAAAGACAGAGCTGCCCGGTACCGCCCAGCTGGACTACAAGGGCCAGTCGCGGGAGTTCATGGAGTCCAGCGGCGCTTTGATGTTGACCTTTGGTCTGGCACTGCTGATTGCGTTTCTGGTGCTTGCCGCCCAGTTCGAGAGCTTTATCCACCCGCTGGTGATTATCTTTACCGTACCGCTGGCGGTACTGGGTGCCCTGATGGGGCTCGTCGCCACGGGCGGTACCATGAATATTTACAGCCAGATTGGCATGGTCATGCTGATTGGCCTGTGTGCCAAGAACGGGATTCTGATTGTGGAGTTCGCCAATCAGCTGCGTGACGAGGGACTGCCGTTTGATAAAGCGCTGGTGACCTCGGCGGTGACCCGTCTGCGCCCGATTATGATGACGTCCATTTCCACCGCTCTGGGGGCTGTACCGCTTATCATGACTTCCGGCGCCGGGGCGGAAAGCCGTGTTTCCATCGGTGTGGTGGTTTTTTGCGGTGTGGTGTTCAGTACGGTGCTCACGCTTTACGTGGTGCCGGTTTTCTATCATCTGATGGCACGCAATACTGGCTCGCCGCGCCAGCGCGAGCACCAACTCGAAAAACTGGAAGTGGAAACACCACAGGAGATTTAAACGCCTCTAGGGGCGGATGTGACGGCTTAGCAGGTCGGCCAGTTTTTCAGCCCAGGCATCCAGCAGGGCGGTTTTTTGCTCGGCACTCAGGGCAGGGGTACCGCCTCCGAACATGCTGGCACCGTTTGCCGGTTGCTCAGCGGCCAAAAGCAGTTGTCCGGTATTGCCATCCCGTACTTCCGCCTGCAAAAGGGAGTTGCTGCCCGACAGGGTGAAGGCGTCATCCTGCTTTGCAGTTTCAATACCCGTCAGCCCCACTTTGATGAGCAATGTCGTCGCCGTCGTCTGGCTGGACGTTGGCAGCAGGGTATTCAGCTTGGCCATGACGGCGGCCCGCCAGATGTCACGCAGATGCTCTATCTGCTCCGGCTGAAGGGGGGATTCCGCATCCGGTGCACTGTAGGTCAGGTCAATGGTGACGGGGCGGATAGCGGTGTAGGTATGCCAATCGGTACCCGGGCGTGTGTAGACGGTACTGCCAAAAGCAAAACTGTCCTCGTGCAGGCCCTGAACATCCACAAAAAAGCGCGAACGTTCGGCCGTAGTCATACAGCCGGACAGGGCGAGCGGCACAAGAGCAAGAGTACAGATGGCAAGCAGACGTCGGGTTGTCATGGCGCAGGCATTGTTTTTGTTGTCGCTCCATGATGTCCCCCTCGCTCGGGAAAATCAATCATAACCGTCATAAAAGCTTGATTCCTTTCCGGCTTTAGCCTTGCTGTATGCGCAAAATCTTTCTACAATCGGTCACATAAAAAACCTGACCGAAAGGCTCGTCATATGTTTGCCCTTCATCCGCAATTGCAGGCCGATACCTTCCCTGTGACCGACCTTCAGCTGTGCCGCGTCCTGCTGATGAACGACTGCAACTACCCGTGGGTGATTCTGGTCCCCCGCAAGGACAATATCCGGGAGATTCACCAGCTCGACGGTGCCGAGCGCCAGACCCTGATGGACGAAATGAGCAATGTTGCCCAAAAGCTGGAACATGCTTTCAGCGCTAAAAAAATGAACGTCGCCGCCCTCGGTAACATGGTACCCCAACTGCACGTGCACGTGGTTGCCCGGTTCGAGGAAGACCCCGCCTGGCCGACCCCGATCTGGGGCAAGGTGCCGGCCAAACCTTACGACGAACAAAGCAAGGCACTGATGCTGGAACGTGTGCGCAGCCTGCTGGTGCCCGAGGCTGATATGCCCCTGCAGGAGGCCGCCCAATGACAACGCACGGTGTGGACATCCGCCTGCTGGCCGGTAATGCCAACCCGGCCTTTGCCAAGGCGGTTTCCCAGCATTTGGGCATGCCGCTGGCCGATGCGATGATCTCGCGCTTCTCCGACGGCGAGATCCGCGTGGAGATAAACGAGAACATGCGCGGCATGGATGTGTTTGTGCTCCAGCCCACTTGTCCGCCCGTGAATGAAAACCTCACCGAACTGCTGATTATGATTGATGCCCTGCGCCGTGCCTCGGCCATGCGCATCACGGCCGTGGTACCGTACTTTGGCTATGCCCGTCAGGACCGCAAGAGCCATTCTCGCTCCCCTATTACTGCCCGTCTGATTGCCGACATGTTGGAAGTTGCCGGCGCCGACCGTCTGCTCTGTATGGACCTGCATGCGGGCCAGATTCAGGGATTTTTCCATATTCCCGTAGACAACCTGTATGCCGAACCGCTCCTTATGGCCGACGTGAAGGCCAAATACGCCCACGAGGAACTGGTGGTTGTCTCGCCGGACGTTGGCGGCGTTGTCCGCGCCCGCGCATCCGCCAAGCGTCTGGATGTGCCGCTGGCGATTATCGATAAGCGCCGCAGCGGCCCCAACGTGGCCGAAGTGATGAATGTTATCGGCGATGTGCGTGGCAAAACCTGCATCATTCTGGACGATATGATTGATACCGCAGGCACCGTCTGCAAAGCAGCTGATGCTCTGGTACAGCAGCAGGGCGCCAAGCGTGTGGTTGCCTACGCAAGCCACGGGTTGTTCTCCGGTTCGGCCATTGAACGGATTGAGAATGCCGCGATTGAGGAGATTGTCGTTACCGATACCATCCCCCAGACCCACGGCTGCGGCAAAATCCGCATCGTGTCGGCAGCTCCCCTGATGGCGGAGGCGATCAAGCGTGTTGCGGGCGAGGAATCACTCTCCTCCCTGTTTGCTTAAACGCTTGACAGAAAACCCGTAATTCCCTATGTTCTGCGGGCGCTTGCAGTATGCAGGCGCGGTTTGCGCGACTCGACACCCTTGGAGGCCGGGCGCAAGCCTTTGAAAGATTTATGAAAGGATAGCACGATGACCACTGCGCACACACTGCCTGCCAGCATGCGTACTGTAAGCGGCAAGGGGGCCGCACGTGCCGCTCGCCGCGACGGGATGGTTCCCGCCGTTATTTATGGTGCCGGCAAAGAACCCCAAATTGTAAGCGTTCACGCCCAGAAACTGGAAGTTATGATGGGCAAGGGCGGTTTCTACACCAACGTTCTTGAGCTGGACATGGGTAAGGACAAAATCAAGGTTCTGCCCCGCGAAGTGCAGCTGCACCCCGTGCGTGACGAGGCTATCCACGTTGACTTCCTGCGTTTCGACCCGAAAGCAGAAGTAAAAGTTATGGTTGCCGTTCACATTCTGGACGAAGAACTGTCCCCCGGCGTTAAAATCGGCGGTCTGGTACAGATGGTTCGCCCTGAAGTTGAACTCTGGTGCCGCGCTGACAGCATTCCGCAGTTTGTGGAAGCTTCTGTTGCCGGTCTGGAAATCGGTGACAGCGTGCACATCTCCAGCGTTAAGCTGCCTGATGGTGTTACCCCGACCGTTGACCGCGACTTTACCATCGCGACCATCGTGTCCACCCGCGTATCGCAAAAATCCGAAGCTGAAGACGGTGCCGAAGGCGAAACCGCTTCTGCTGAAGGCGAAGGCGCAAGCGAAGAGTAACCGGTTCGATGTCGGTTTTGTTGGTCGGCCTCGGCAATCCGGGCGCAAAGTACAGCAACAACCGACACAACATCGGCTTTATGGCGGTGCAGGAAATCCTGCGCCGCCATTCTTTTGGCGCACTGAAGGAAAAGTTCAACGCTCACTATGCCAGTGGCGAGGTGGCGGGCCACAAGGTGACCGCTCTTATGCCGCAAACCTTTATGAACCTGTCCGGCCAGTCGGTTGTGGCTGCCGCCCAGTTTTTCAAAATCGACCCGGCGCATATCATTGTGCTGCATGACGAGCTGGATTTGCTGCCTTTGAAGGTGCGTATCAAAACCGGCGGTGGGGATGGGGGCCATAACGGCCTTAAATCCATTACCCAGTTGTTGGGCACACCCAACTACCAGCGCATCCGCATCGGTATCGGCCACCCTGGCCATAAGGACCGTGTATCCGGCTATGTGCTGAACGATTTTTCCAAGGACGAGGCCCCTCTGTTTGCCGAGCTGTGTGTCCGTTTGGCTGACGGGTTGCCTCTGGTTCTGGACGGGAAGGGCGAGCGCTTGGTCAGCGATCTTGCGCAGGCGTTCCAAACCGCATAAACTGCGGCAGATTTTTTAGCAGAAGGAGAAAGCAATATGGGCTTCAAGTGTGGCATTGTGGGTTTGCCGAACGTGGGTAAGTCCACCCTTTTTAACGCCCTGACCGAGTCTGCTGCCGCCGAGGCCGCCAACTATCCCTTCTGCACCATCGATCCGAACGTTGGCATTGTAGAGGTGCCGGATAACCGCCTGAGCGCATTGGCCGGTATTGTAAATCCGCAGAAAATCCTGCCCACAGCCATCGAGTTTGTGGATATTGCCGGTCTTGTTCGCGGCGCTTCCAAAGGCGAAGGGCTGGGGAACCAGTTCTTGGCCAACATCCGCGAGGTGGATGCCATTGCCCACGTGGTCCGCTGCTTCGAGAACGAGGATATTACCCACGTCGAGGGACGTATCGATCCGCTTGCCGACATCGATACCATCGAGACCGAGCTGATGCTGGCCGACCTTGATACCATTGTCAAAATGATTGCCAACGTGGAGAAAAAGGCCAAATCCGGCGAAAAAGACGGCAAGCTGCGCCTTGCCCTCTACACGCGGTTTAAAGATGCGCTGGAAGCAGGCAAGCCCGCCCGCACCGTCAGCCTGAATGACGAGGACAAAACCCTGATGAAGCAGGTGAGCCTACTGACCATCAAGCCGGTGATGTACGTCTGCAACGTTGATGAAGCCTCTGCCGCCGAAGGGAATGCCTTCTCCGCCAAGGTGGCCGCGTTTGCCAAGAGCGTGAACGCAGGTTTTGTAGTTATTTCCGCCGCTATCGAAGCCGAACTCACCACACTTGAGAGCATGGAAGAGAAGAAAGAGTTTCTGGAAAGCATGGGCTTGACCGAGCCTGGCCTGAACCGCGTCATCCGCGAGGGGTACCGCCTGCTGGGGCTGATTACCTTCTTTACCGCGGGTGTGAAAGAGGTGCGTGCATGGACCGTGCGTGCCGGGTCTTCCGCACCGCAGGCAGCTGGGGTCATTCACACCGACTTCGAGAAGGGGTTCATCCGCGCTGAAACCATCGCATACGATGATTTTGTGACCTGTAAGGGTGAAAAAGGCGCAAAAGATGCCGGCAAACTGCGTCAGGAAGGGAAGGACTACATCGTCAGGGACGGTGATGTGATGCATTTCCTCTTCAACGTCTGATAACATTCCGCCTGTTAGTTACAACATTCACCCCCTTACCCATAAGGGGGTGAATCGTTTTTACGAGCAGGAACAAGAACATGCAAACAACAAAACGCACGTTTGATACGGGGACGGTCATCTTCTTTGAAGGGGAGCGCGGCCAGCACCTGTATATCGTCCGCTCGGGCCGTGTAGCCATTTCACGCAAGGTCAAAAACCAGAATAAAATCCTCGCAGAGCTTACAGAGGGGGCAATTTTCGGCGAGATGGCCCTGCTGGATGGTGGTCCGCGCGTCGCATCAGCCACGGCAATGGAGCCTACAGTTTGCGATGAAATCTCCATCGACCTGTTGCGTCAGCGGTTCGATAAGATGGATGCTTTTGACCGCGCGCTCCTGCGTGTGCTGATTCAGACCATCCGCCAAACGCTCCGCATCTACGACGAAACTGTCGAAAAACTACCGGATGATATTCAGGCCTAAAGCGCTGCAAATGCGGCGCGCACCACGTCAATATCCAGCGCCAGTATGTTCTGGGTGTGCAGGTCCTCTACTTCGGGCAAGGTGTAAAAGCGCCAGTTGGCCATTTCTTCGGTATCGCGCATGCCTTGGATCTCGCTGTCATCCAGCAAGCGTATAAACGTAATGTCCAAACGGCTGAACTTATCGAACTCCCCCTCCAAGAACTGGTCATGGACCTGATCGATGTGGAAGATGCTATCGCGGTCAAAGGTGAAGGGCTTGAGGTGGATGCCTGCTTCTTCCCATGCCTCGCGCACCAGTGCCTCGGACGGGCTTTCGCCTTTCTCAAAATCCACATACCCGCCGGCAACGCCAAACTTGCCGCCGCTGGCTGTGTGTGCAGCCCTCTGACCCAGCAGCAGTTTGCCGTTGTGGAACAACAGGCCGCCCGTACCAACAGCGGTGTGCTGCCAGGGGGAGATGTACATTTCCTTGACGCCAAAAAGCAGCCACAGGATTTTCTGGGCCAGTTTGTAACGCAGGCTATTGCGATAGATGGGGGATTTAAGCATGGGCGTATCCTTGTAAAAACAAAAAGGCGGAGGCGGTTTTTTAAGGACCACGCTCCGCCTTTAAATCATCTCCGTCAGGACTTCTTCTTGATGTCCCGCCAGATGGCGCACTTAAGCACGTAGGCCAGTGCTGTGAAGATAACCAGATAAATCAGGACGTAAACGCCCATTTGCTGGCGCTCGACACGCTCCGGTTCACTGATGAAGGCGATGAATGTCGCCACGTCATGCGCCATTTGCTCCAGTGTTGCCTCGGTACCGTCGCTGTAGGTCACCTGGCCGTCAGACAGCGGTGCCGGCATGGCAATCACATGGCCGGGGAAGTACTTGTTGTAGTTCCCGTTACCCACGTCAACACCAGCGGGTGCTTCTTCGTAACCGGTCAGGATGGAGTAGATGTAGTCAGGGCCGCCGTGACGGGCTTTTGCCATCACGCTCAGGTCTGGCACAACCAGACCGTAGGTCTCTTTACTGTCTTCAGCCGTCAGGCCGGAGAGCAGCTTCTGGTTTACGTCCATGTCCATTTTACCGGCCAGCGCCTTGGCCTGATCCTCGGTGAAACCGGCAGTGGTCAGGTTGCGGTGGCTGAAGTACTTGAAGCTGTGGCAGGAGATACAAACCTGCGTGGCTACTTCGTAACCGCGGAGGATTTGCATGGTATCCCAGTGGGCGCGGGGGCCGGTGAAGGACCAGTCGCTCTTTTTCAGCTCGATGTGACCTTCAGAGGCCTGTGCCGCTGTGGCAGCCAGTACCGACAGGGTCAGGGCGGTGAGAATTTTTTTCATAGCTCTTGCTCCCCTTACAGACTGGTAGGCAGCGGTTTGGTTTTTTCGTACTTCGATACCAGAGGCAGGCTCAGGAAGAACAGGAAGTACAAGACGGTGCATACGCGGCCGATGACCACGAATTGGCCTTCCGGCGGGTTTGCACCCACCCAGCCCAGTACGAACACGTTGATCAGGAACAGCCAGAACATCTGACGGAAGATCGGACGGTAGTTCGCCGAGCGGACCTTGCTGCTGTCCAGCCAGGGCAGGACGAACATGATAGCGATGGAGGATACCATGGCAATCACGCCCAGCAGCTTGTGCGGGATGGCGCGCAGAATGGCGTAGAAGGGCAGGAAGTACCATTCAGGCACAATGTGCGGGGGTGTTTTCATCGGGTCAGCCGGAATGTAGTTGTCGGTGTGGCCCAGATAGTCCGGCAGATAGAACACCATGAAGGTGAACGGAATCAGGAACACGCCAAGGCTGAAAATGTCCTTGATGGTGTAGTACGGGTGGAACGGAATCCAGTCCGTTTGCTTTTTCAGGTCAATGCCCTTGGGGTTGTTGGATTTGCTGGTCCACAGGGCCCACAGGTGCAGGAACACCACGGCGCAGATAATGAACGGCAGCAGGTAGTGCAGGGCGAAGAAACGGTTCAGGGTCGGGTCGCCAACGTTATAGCCACCCCACAGCCAGACGACGATGCTCTTGCCGACAACCGGCACGACCGACAGCAAGTTGGTGATAACCGTCGCACCCCAGTAGCTCATTTGGCCCCACGGCAGGACGTAACCGATGAAGGCAGTTGCCATCATCAGGAACAGGATGAGGATGCCCATCCACCACAGGACTTCACGTGGTGCCTTGTAGGATCCGTAGTACAGGCCGCGGAAAATGTGGACGTATACGACAATGAAGAAGAAACTCGCACCGACCATGTGCATGTTGCGGATGAGCCAGCCCCAGGTCACATCGCGGCTGATGTGCTGGATGGAGTCAAAGGCCAGATTAACGTCGGCCTTGTAGTGCATGGCCAGAAAAACGCCTGTGATGATTTGCAGCATCAGGCAAACACCAGCCAGCGAGCCGAAGCTCCACATGTAGTTCAGGTTTTTCGGCGCAGGCTTGTTGGCCAGCTGCTTATCCAGAAAGCTGAATATTGGCAGGCGATCGTCAAACCATTTCATAGCTTTATTCATGGCTCAGAGCACTCGTTTAGTTACGTTTCTTCACAAATTTTCCCATCAGGATGGCATCGCTGTAGCGCTCCGGCCCTAACTTCAGGCACTTGAGCAGGCGGCCCTCCTCGGTAAACCCGTACCTTTGGTACAGGCGGTGCGCGTCGGGGTTGGCATCAAACACCTTCAGGCAGATTTTCTCTACCGTCGGGTGGCCTTCCGCCCACGCAAACAGTGTATCCAGCAACAGGGTGCCAATGCCCTGACCGCGCCAAGCACGGTCAATGCCCATCCCGAACTCGCCCCAGTGTGCGCACCGCAGCTCTTGCGAGCATTTAAAGTACAACACGCCAATCGGCTCGTCATCGTGGCACGCCACGCCCAAGAAACTGTCAAAAGTACTCAGGCTGCTGGCAATCCATTCGGCTTCCTGCTCCGCGTCCGAGAGGTATTCCTCGGGCAGCAGGGAGTCGTGTACCTGCTCTGCCAGAATCTGCAGTTTGATGGCCAGCATCGCCTCTGCATCATCCGGAGAGCCGGGTCTGATAAGAACTTTCTCACCGCTTTTGAGGGTGTATTCCCGCGCCTTGAACGTGCTTTGGTTCAAACCTTGGGGGAAACGTTCATACACAGACCATTAACTTCCGTTGTTCTAGCCGATAAGAATGCGTTCGTCGGCGATAAACTTGTACGGCGGCACTTCCAGGTTGGCCGGGGCAGGGCCCGCGCGGCGGCGGCCGGAGGTGTCGAACTGGGAGCCGTGGCAGGGGCACAGCCAGCCGTCGTAGTTACCACCTTCCATGGGGACGCAACCCAGGTGGGTGCAGACGGCCATGACAATGAGGTAGTTCTCGTTGACAACGCGGTCGGTATCTTTTTGAGGGTCGGCCAGAGCGGCCAGTTTTTCGGGATCGTTATCGATTTCGCGGGCTTCGGCGATTTCTTCGGCGGTACGGTGCTTGATGAACACCGGTTTGCCGCGCCACAGGATAGTCTTGCTCTTGCCTGCGGGCAGGTCGGACAGGTCAACCTCTGTCGTTGCTTGGGCTTTCACATCCGCCGAGGGATTCATGGAGGTCACAAACGGGTAGGCTGCACAGGCGGCACCGGCAACACCGAAAGCGGTGGTCATGTCGGTCAAAAACTGGCGGCGTTCAGCGTCGTGTTGGGATTTGTCTGCGGCTTTTGTGGTAGCATCTTGTGACATGGTCGGCTTCCGTCTTGTCCGTTTAAAGTCTTTATTTTGAAAGCGCTATCAATATAGCACCCTCGTCTGGCCTTGCCAAACATCGCTTCATTTATACGCAAAAGTTTTTACGGCGCAATATAAAACCCTTAAACCATTTGGCGTTATGTTGCAAAAAAGCAAAAAGCCGCCCCGGTTAGGGGGCGGCAAAAACGCTTCAGGCTGTGTGTTTTTGTGGGTTTTGCGGCGTATCGCGCCACCCTTCGTCAAGGTCCAGCCGGTTGTTGAGTTTCAGGAAAGTTGTGGCCAGTGCACGGGCAGCCTGCGGTGTGTCGGCACGGGCGTGGCGGTGGTTCGTAAACACCACACGGCCCTCGCTGCCGCTCATGACACCGCCGCCCTTGCACCACTGGGGAGCAAAGGCAAGGTCGCGGTTGACCACGTGAACGAGTGCCTGCCCTTCGTGCCCGCCGGGCATGATGAGGACATCCACACCGTTTTCGACCAGAAGCTGCTTGCTTTCCTTGCCGCGCCACTCCACCTGCTCGGGCAACTCCAACACGCGCTGTTTGCCGGTCTGCTGGCGGAGTGCGCCGCGGATGACACCGGCACACCGGCGCTGCTTGCGGGCATCGCGGATGGCGTTGGTGATGATGGCCTTGCACATGGCCACCGCCTGCATGAAACGGCGGTGCTGTTCACGGTCGTCGGTTTCGTCGTCGTGGTTGTGTTGCGCCACAATGGTGGAAACAGGCAGCGTTTCACCACCGTAGAGCTTCAGGCCACAGTCCACTGCATCCACATGCAGGAACAGGGCACGGTCCACGGCCTCGAACAGATCGGTATCGCCCCCGCACAGGGACAATCCGAACTTTTGCCACACCAGCCCCGCCGTTGCGTATGGCACGTTATGGGGGGCGGGGTAGGGCCTGCGGCCGGCGCCGCCACCTTGATGGTGGTCAAAATAACCGCGGTCTGGGTCATGCCGCTTGCCCACATCGAGCTTGAAATCCGCCCGGTGAATGGCCGGATCACCGCGGCTGACGCGGTTGACCTTAAGCTTGTATCCAGCCAGCGAGAGGACGGCAACGCCGAACGCCTCGTCAGCATGGAAACGGCCACGGTGGGTCACAACGGTGACTTTGGATGAGTGCATATAAAGCGTACTCCGGGTGAGGAGGAAGAGAGAATGACACCTGCACGCAGGTGCCGGTTTATACAGATACCAGGTTGAAAAAGGGACCGTTAAAGAAACAGATGTGTCCTGCCAAAAGACAAGTTCGGGAGCATATATAACGCTGTAGGCAGATATTTCAAGCTTTTCCGCCAAAAAAATGACCCCGCCGAATGGCGGGGTCATCATCGTTAGGCGTTGTTGGACGTCATCATCAGCTTGGCCACCTCGATGGCGGATTCCAGCGAACGGGTACGGACCATGTGGCCGTGACCGTGGCAGAACACCATGTCGGCGATACCGCTGATAGCGACCAGCTCGTCACCCTGATGCCCGCGCCATGCGGCGGGGGCGTTATCCCGATTGTTGCGGGCCCTGATGTTCCAGTGGCCCTTATCGGAGATGGGGGTGATGACCACACGGATGTGGTCGGCACGGTTGATGCTGTTGATGTGGTCGGTCCAGCGCAGATACTCGGCCAGGACCAGCACCTGGGGATTGTCACCCCCGCGCTGGCTGTCCACAGCTTCCTGCAGCTTCTGGCGGTCGTCGCGGATGCGGCAGGCCTCCTCGAGCGTGTTGCTGAACATCAGCGTCCAGATGTCCACCTGTTGCATGAAGCGGCGGTACTGTTCGGCATCGTCGCCGATGTCGCGCCCGTTGGCATTGCCGATGAGCTTGCTCGGATGGGACAGCTGACCGTAGTAGGTCTGCTCGCCCGGGAGCTCGCGCTCCACATCGCTCAGAACGGTCAGCAACTGGCCAGAGAGCAGAATTGCGGCCTTGGTCACTGCGGTCTTGAGCAGGCCGATGTTCTCCTGCAGGAGGCGCACGAAGCGCTTTTCCCGCGGGGCACGGCTCATGACGTAGCCATTGTCCGAGGCATCGAAGCCACGAACGAACGACCAGTCGATGTGGTCATACGCCTCGCGGCGCAGCACATCGCGAACAGCCTGATCCATCACCCGGCGCACGTCGCACGGGCCAATGGCCAGCGCGTCGCTGCGGGCTTTCATGCGCAGGATGTCCAGTTCGCGGTCGGTCGGGACGTTGGTCACGGCCTCTCCGGTCACGAACAGGCCACACGCATGCCAGACCATGCCGATAGCGGACAGTTCCACATCCGGCTGCCCCCGCTCGTTGTAGCGGCGGGGCGTCATGCCTTCGTCGAAGTTCTGGTGGTGGTCGAAACGACCCCGCGCGGGGTCGTATTCCCGGCCCACGTCGACCAGAATGTCAGCGGCGTCGAGCGCAGCCTGGTTCTCACGGTTGAGGCGCTGGATCTCCACATTCACGGTCACACCGACTTCGGTGGAAACCATGGACATGAAGCGCTTGAGCACCACACACGCCATCAGTTCGTCGGCGTGGAAGGTCTCGGCATGGGTGCCGACCGTGATGGTCACGGGGTTGCTGGGGTTGACGGAATGCCGGTGCTGGATAAGGCCGCCCACGTAGCGGGCAAAGGCCATATGCGCATCGGCGCGGCTCTGAAGAAAAGCACGATACGGTTGAGGGAGCTGGTACATAGGAAAACAGGCTCCATTGGGATCGAGAGAGATGGGAAAAGAAAGCGAAGATTAGACAACAGCGTAAACGTGGGAGTTAAACCCCCGAATTACAACTCTGTAAAGCAAAAAGTTCAGATTTTTTGCTGGGTTGTGTACTTGGGATTGGCCAGGATGTGCTGGAAGCCTTCACGCTTGCGGCTGTCAATAACCAGTGGTGCACGCATGTTGGCAGTCAGGTAGAAACTGTCGCCGTGCTCGTAAAGCGTGATAATCAGCAGGAACTGGGCGTCTTCACGGCTCAGGCCAAGCTCTTTAAGGGCTTGACGCTTGTCCAGTTCGTCCAGTTCCAGACTCAGGGATGCCGGATCGGCAACAAGGAAAGAATACATTGGCTTGTTAATGCACTGCATGACCAGCAGGGGCGATTCATCCGCATCGGGCAGCGTAGACAGGCCAAAAACCGTGCAATCGTGGAACAGGGGACCAAGCAAGCCCTTGGGGAAGCTGATAAGACGGTCTTCGCGCAGGTGCACATCCCCAAATTTGGTGGTGTAGGTCAGGCTGCGTTTTGTATCGTTCTGCGAGATGGGTGTATGGTCGGTCATTTTTCTTTTTTCCCGATACTCATCAGTGCGTTCTTCAGCTTGTTGGGGTCAACGTTGCTGGCGTTCTGGTTTTCATCCTGAATCTTTTTGTAGAGCTCTTCGCGGTAGACGGAGTTACCCTCGGGGTACTCAAAGCCCAGCTTGACGCGGCCACCTTTGATATCAATGATTTTCACCTCAATGGTGCCATTGATGATGATGGATTCGGATACGCGCCGTGTTATCAGGAGCATGGGGGTTTTTCCCGGGCAGTCTAAGTGTTAAACAGCCCCCATAGTAACGGGTAATGCCGCGCATGGCAACGCCGCCCGTGGGCGGGCGGCGTTTTTTGTCAGCTATCTGCTAGGCTTACAGGAAGTCCAGCAATCGTACGTTCAGCAACCGTGTGATGGTAATCATGGATGCCTGCAGGGTTGCCTGCTCCTGAGAGAACTTGGTCATTGCCTCGGCCACGTCGACTTTCTCGACATCGTCGATGCGCTCCTGAATGAAAATCTGGTTGTTCGTGTGCCGTTCCTTAATCAGGTCGAAACCGGCAAGGTCACCACCAACCTGACCCTGCATACTGCCCAGGTCTTTCTGGGCCTGACGCAACAGATCGATGGCACCGTCCAGATCAGGCTCGGAGTCATTCTGGAGGCCGAAAATCAGGGATTCCAAACCTGCAACAATACGGGCAAAGCCGATATTGTCCCCGGTTACGCCATAGGAGTCGGCGTTGGCGGGCGAGGTGATGGTCGCCAGACGTACGCTGTCGCCTGTGTAGTAGGTGGTTGGCGGCGGGTCACCCGGGAACGGGTTTGCCGTCGGAGATGTCTGAATCGGGGGCACGTTACTGGCCTGGCCGCTGAAGATATACCGGCCGTTGTACTGGGACGAGAAAGTGTTCCAGAACGTCTCGGCAATGCCTTGGGCCTTGGGCGCCAGTGTGGCGCGTACGTCGGCGGCGTTTTCGTTCCTGCCGAGGGTGTACAGGTTGGCGGCCTCGACCAGCAGGTCGGAAATGCTGTTCAATGCACTTTCCTGCGCTTTGAGCATGGCGTCGGCCGATTCGAGGTTTTTGATGTAGATGTCGGTATTGCCCTGCAGGTCTTTCAGGTTAAGGAGCTGGTTGGCCTCGCCGGCAATTTCCTCAAAGCGCTGGGCTTTCAGGCCGGAGGTAATCTGTGCCGTCAGGGTTTGCAGGCTTGCGTTGGATTGCTGCATCTGGGTCAGCGATGTCTGGGTCTGGAAGGCGGTGGCTACACGCATGGTTTAAGTTCCTCCCCCTCGTTAGCGGATAATGTTAATCAGGGTGTCCATCAGCTCGTCCACCACGGTAATCACGCGGGCCGAGGCCTGGAAGGCGTTCTGGAACACAATGAGGTTGGCCAGTTCTTCGTCCATGTTCACACCGGCAAAGCTCTGTTTGCGCTCCTCAAGGTCGTGTTGCAGGGTGTCTGCAAAGTCCTGACGGTTGGTGTTGTCCTGCAGCTGTACAGCCAGGTTGGACGAAATGGTGATGTAGTACCCTGCCAGTGTGTCGTTCTGGGTGCTCAGGCCGCCGGCCGGATTAAACACAAAGTTGGTGTCGGCAACGGCTGCAAGGGCAAGGGCATTCTGGTTGTCGTGCAGGGACAGACCACCGTCGGCGCTGCGCATTCTAGCCGCGGCAACCAGCTGGGGGTCGGCAGAGATGGCGGTCAGTACACGGATGTTACCGGCATCGATCGGATCGCCGTTGACCGAGCTTTCGAACAGCGGATTCATCTGGATTTTACCCAGGAAGTCATCCGCATCGTTCCCCATCACAATACCGAAGGTGTTGGTGGCGTCGGCAATGGTCAGTTTGTTTGTCACGCCGCTGAAGCTGGCTGTAACCGTGGCCGGGAAGCCCGCACCTGTCAGGGCGGCGTTAATATCGGCCGTCAGGTTGGCGGTCGAGTAGGGGCCGACAGCCGGCAGTGTAACGGTAACTGTGTTTGCAGGTGAGCCGGTCAGCGGGTCGACAATCGACACGTCGAAGCTGCTGCCCGGTACCAGGCCAATTTCGGTAAACAGGTCAACGCCCGGGGTGGCAAGCTCAGCACTGGTCAGGCTGCTTGGGGGTGGTACACCCACGCCGCCGCTGTGCACGCGGTTCATCTCGGCGGCAAGGCCGGCAGCCAGATTATCCAACTGGTCGCGCAGGTTCTCGATCTCGGTATCCCGCACGTCCACCATGCCTTTGACCTTACCGGAGGTCAGGCGGTTGGTGTCGAGCTGGAAAACAGTGTTGGACAGGGAACCGTCAACCTGTACTGCACGGGTGCCGATACCTTTGAAGTTCTGGCCCGGCAAGGCGGGTGTACGCTCGAATTGTACATAGGATGTATCAACCAGGCGGTTACCGCTCTCGGTCAGCATGCGGGTACGGCCGAACTGGTCTTCGGTTACAGTGACCTTGAAGACGCTGGCCACATAGTCGATGTCCTTCTGACGTTGGTCGCGCAGGTCGTTGGCGTTTTGGCCGTTGATGGAGGTGTTCTCGATCTGGGCAATCTGTTCGTTGAACTGGTGGATACGCTGCAAGGCGCTGTTGACCTGTGTCAGGGTGCTGTCCAGTTCGTTGTCGATCTGGCGGGCTGTGTCGGTCAGCTGCTGGTCCATGGTGTTCAGGGTATCGGCCACAAACTCTGTACGTTTGACAAAGTTCAGGCGCTGGGATGTGGCATCCGGATAGTTGGCGACGTTGTTGATTTCCTCGAACATGGCACCAATCACTTTTTCCAGGCTGCTGTCTGCACCGGGGGTACCGAAGATAACCTCGAGGTTTTTCATGTATTGGGACTTGGCGGCTGCATAGCCGGTGGACGATTGTTGCTGGGTCAGACGCTGTTGCAACAGGACGTCGACACGACGGTCGATAACATCCAGTTTAACGCCGTTACCGTAGCCACCAACAAAGTAGGCGCCGCCCAAAACTTCCTGACGGGAATAACCGTCGGTGTTCACGTTCGCAATGTTGTGCGAAATCGTGTTCATGGATACCTGGCTGAACGACAGGGCAGTATTGGCGATGTTCAGTGTCGTTGTTAAGCCGGCCATGGGGTCATCCTTCAGGTTTGTTGGCACTTCTCCTCTACAGATGCAACGGGCGTGCCAGAATCGTATTTCCCATCAGTAAGATTTATTGATCAGGCTGGTATTCTCTTCCTTGTCGGTCATGACGCCTTTTTTGCCGTAGGTTTCGGCTTTGGGTTTGGCGACAGCCTGACGCACGGAATCCAGAAAAATACTCGTCGCCTGATGCGCCGCCTGCAGGACCAGCAGGTTCTGGCGTGCGGCGTGGTCATAGGTACCGACGGCGGTGCGCAGCTCGGTCATCAGGGGTGCCAGCTCTGCTTTGGCTTTCGTGTCGGCAAGCAGGGGCTTGACGTTGGCGAGCATCTCCTCAAGGGCGTTGGTCAGACGCTCCTTGCGCTTGGCAAGTTCGGGCACCTTGTCCATGGTACGGGTGCGTACGGCATCGGTTTCCGCATTCACGACGGTAATCAGCTCGTGGCAGAGGGCTGTGGCCTCACGCAGGTGGGTGGCAAGGGGATGTTGCGTCATTTTTTCTGTGCCTCCTGATAAATCAGCAGCTGTTTGCGCACGCTGTCGGCGATACCGATACCGCCGCCGCGGGCCAACTCCTTGGAGATGTTTTCGTTCAACACATCGCGCCAGACCTGTTCGGCATAACCGCCGCCGCCCATGGCAGGGTCGGTTTCCACACTGGCGGACATCTCGTTGACGACCGTGTACAGGTAGAAAGCCTCGAAGTCCTGTGCGGTTTTTTCCAGCTTGCTGTTCAGCTTGGGCTGTTGGCCCAGTTGCTGCTGCATGCGGAGCAGGTCGGTGTTAAGTTGCAAATCCATGTGACGTTCCTCCCGCCGCTTACATCAACACGATGTCGGCTTGCAGGGCACCTGCGGCCTTGATGGTCTGCAGGATGCTGATGATGTCGCGCGGCTTCACACCCAGGGAGTTCAGGCCGTTGACAAGGTCAGCCAGGCTTGCGCCGGTTTCCAGCACACGGAACTTGCCGTTGCCTTCATCCACGTCGATGTTGGTCCGGTTCAGCACCTCGGTGTTGCCCTGAGAAAGCGGTCCGGGCTGGGAGGCCTGCGCCAGCTCGTTCACACGGATGGTCAGGTTGGCGTGGGAGATGGCGACGTCGGAGATGCGCACATCCTCACCCATAACAATCGCACCGGTTTTCTCGTCAATGACCACGCGGGCCACAATGTCGGGGCGTACGCGCAGGTTCTCGATACGCTGGATGGCGGCGACCATGGTGTTGCCGTCATAACGCTCGGGCAGGGCAACATCGACGGTATGGTTGTCGCGGGCCACGCTCACGGGGGCGTTAAAGGCTTTGTTAATCGCTTCGGACATGCGCAGCGAGGTTGTAAAGTCAGGGTTGCGCAGGATCAGTCGGGTACGCTTCATGTCAGCCAGTTCAAAGCCGATTTCGCGCTCGACAATCGCACCGCTGGCAATACGGCCCACAGTGGTGTGGTTTTTGGATACGGTGCCAGAGTCACCTTCTGCACTAAAGCCGCCGATAATCAGCGAGCCTTGGGCAACGGCGTAGGTGTTGCCGTCGGCAGCCAGCAGCGGCGTGACCAGCAGCATACCGCCCTCAAGGGACTTGGCATCACCCAGCGAGGATACGGTTGCGTCAATCTTGCTGCCCTGACGTGCGAACGGGGGCAGGTTGGCCGTTACCATGACGGCAGCCACGTTCTTGGTTTTCAGGGTGCTTTGGAAGTCACGGCTGTTCAGGCCCATGCGCTCCAGGATGTTAATCAGAGTCTGGTTGGTAAAGGGGACCGAGTTGGCACTATCGCCCGTACCGGCAAGACCGACGACCAGACCGTAACCGATCAGGACGTTGTTTCGGACGCCTTCAAAATCGGCGATGTCTTTGATGCGCACAGACGGTGCTGCGGCCAGTGCCGGCATGGACAGTGTCACCGCCGCAGCCAGCATGAGTGTAGATACAAAACGTTTCATCCGCGTAATCCCCCGGTGTATTCGATTGTGGCAGCCACCACACGTGCATGGGCAGGTTTGACAGGGGTTCCGGCGTCGGCAACCGGCGCGGGCGCCATCAGCATCAGTGCGACGGTCGCGGGCAGAATCCCTAGTGTTTTTACCAGCCTTTGCATGTTCTCTCTCCCGTTTGCATGGTGGTTTCGCAAAAACTAAATGCATAAGCCGTGCCAAAACCAACGGGCGGCAGATTTTGCCCCCGTACGCGCGCGTAGAGTGCGCCTGTGTGCTATAGAGCCGTTTTTGGAAACTTGGCACGGTTCATGCTTCTAGGAATGGCGAGAGAAGATAAACCGGTATGTGAAGGGGGAGACTAACATGCCAACACCGATGAAATCGCCGAGTCTGGTCAACATTCTGAGCCACCGGATGGATTATCTGGTCGAGCGTCAGGGTGTTCTGTCCGGCAACATTGCCAACGCGTCCACACCTGGGTATGTCGCCCGTGATTTGACGTTCGAGAAGATGGTCGACTTTAAACCGGGTCTGACTGCCGCCCGCACCAACCCAAACCACCTGAGTGCCCGCGGGGAAGGTGGCCAGTCCGGTGAGCTGGTCAGGGATTACACCAACATCCGTCATGACGGTAACTCCGTGAAACTGGATGAGCAGTTCCTGAAAATGAATGACGTGCAGCTGAGCTTTACGACCGCAAGCCGTATCTACCAGAAGCAAAAAGAGTTGCAGATGAGCGTCCTGCGCGGCCGCTAATCTTAAAGAAGGGGGAGTATAAACCATGGATTTGATGCAAATCATGAAAGTATCCGGCAGCGGCATGGCCGCCCAGAGCGCCCGGATGAAAGTTATTTCGGAAAACATTGCCAACGTGGACTCTGCCGAGGGTGACCGTGGCGGCCCGTACCGTCGTCAGGTTGTTAGCTTCCAGACCGTGACCGACAATGCAACCGGCCTGAAGAAAGTCAAAGTGGCCAGTGTCACGCCGGACTACCATTCGCCCATGCGTCAGGTGTTCGACCCCACGCACCCGGCCGCGAACGCGCAGGGCTTTGTGGAAATGCCGAACGTGGACACGGTGATTGAGAGCACCGACCTGCGCGAGGCCTCCCGTGCCTACGAGGCCAACATCAACGTGATTGAGAACACCAAGAACATGATGGCCCGCTCGTTGGACTTGATGCGCTAAGCCTGATATATTGAAAAGAAAAAGCAAAGGGTACATCCCATGGCGATTGATAAACTGACCACCGCAACAGGTATCGGCACCGGGCCGATCAAGGACGTGGGTAGTAAGGCGCCCTCTATCGACCAGGGGTTTGGCGACCTCCTCAGCGATGCCCTGCGCAACACCATGCAGGCACAAAAAAATGCCGAAGCACTGTCCGCCGCAGCCGCAAACGGCGAGCCGGTGCCCATGCACCAGCTGACCCAGGCTGTGTCCGAGGCAGAACTGACCCTGCAAACCATGCTCAGTGTGCGTGACAAGGCGGTCGAGGCGTATCAGCAGATTATGCAGATGCCTATCTAAAGGTATCTCCACAAACAAAAGCCCCGGCACATGCCGGGGCTTTACTTATAGATATAGGACACTGAGAAAAAGCGAAGGGCGCACCGGACGTGGCAATTGCCACAGTCGGTGCGCCCTTTATGCAGGACCCCATTCCCCACGCGTCCGCGAGGTGATACCCGTTTGTTCGGGTCGGTGTTGCGCATCGTTGAGAGGCGTTCGGGGTTATCTCAGGATGTAAAAAGGGATGGGTAAAGTGGTGATCAGGGTTTCATGTATACAATATGCTTGGGCGGGTGGCAAGTCCCAACGGGTAGGGGCCGTGTTTTTTATATGTCATCAATTGTTCTGTGACATAAAACTTCAAAATCCGCCAGTTTTTGGTAACAGCTGACACTGCACTGCGACAATGTCAGGCGTTTTGTCAAACAACTGTCAGCCGTAATTTACCCGGCAGTACCCAAGATGTGGGTCAATTCAAAAAAGTGAGCAGTGCTAAACCCCTGTAATTCCGTATTGTATACAACTATGGCATACTATATATAGTGGCTGTATGTAATTGACACCCAAAATATAGGTTGCTGACGGGTATGACGGTTCGATAGGATAAAACTATCAAGGCACAAGATGTGGTGGTTAGTAAGACGGGGCCCCCAAGAGCTGGAACACCCGTAAAAATAATCCAAATGCCCCATGACAGGCTGCGAAAAAAAGAATAAAACATCCTACCAATGACCCAAAAGAAGGATAGGCCGCTCATGCAGATCAAACGCAACATACGTATCGACCGCTCCCGCGACGCAAACCTGACAGCTTTCGGTAAAGCTACGCTGGAGGACCGTTACCTGTTGCCGGAAGAAAGCTTCCAGGATCTGTTCGCCCGCGTGGCCTCTGTCTATGCAGATGACGACGCCCATGCCCAGCGCCTGTACGACTACATGTCCAACATGTGGTTTATGCCTGCCACGCCTGTGCTGTCCAACGGCGGCACCAACCGCGGTCTGCCTATTTCCTGCTTTCTGAACGAGTCTTCCGACAGTCTGGAAGGAATCGTCGGCCTGTGGAACGAGAACGTGTGGCTCGCCTCCAAAGGTGGCGGCATCGGCAGCTACTGGGGTAACCTGCGCTCCATCGGCGAGAAAGTGGGCCGCGTCGGCAAAACCTCCGGCATTATCCCCTTCATCCGCGTGATGGACAGCCTGACACTGGCCATTTCCCAGGGTTCACTGCGCCGCGGTTCCGCTGCTGTGTACCTGCCTGTATGGCACCCCGAGATTGAGGAGTTTTCCGAGCTGCGTCGCCCTACAGGTGGCGACCCCAACCGTAAGGCGCTGAACCTGCACCACGGCGTGGTCATTACCGACGACTTTATGCACGCGGTAGAAGCTGATGCCGACTGGGCGCTGAAATCGCCCCACACTGGCGAGACCATCCGTACCATCAAGGCCCGTGACCTGTGGGTGCGTATCCTGACCGCCCGTGTAGAAACCGGCGAGCCCTACATGCTGTTCATCGACCGTGTGAACGAAGCCCGCCCCGTCTGGCAGAAAAAACTGGGTCTGGAAGTGAAAACCTCCAACCTCTGTGCTGAAATCACCCTGCCAACCGGCAAGGACCACGTGGGCAAGGACCGCACAGCCGTTTGCTGCCTGAGCTCCGTCAACGTGGAGTACTATGACGAGTGGAGCAAGTCCCCGTTGTTCGTCGAAGACGTGATGCGCTTCCTCGACAACGTCCTGCAGGACTTTATCGACCGTGCGCCAGAAGATATGGCCAAAGCCCGCTATGCTGCCCTGCGCGAGCGCAGCGTCGGCTTGGGTGTGATGGGCTTCCACTCCTTCCTGCAATCGAAAATGATTCCGTTCGACAGCGTGATGGCGAAAGTCTGGAACAAGAAAATGTTCGAACACCTGCGCAAGGAAGCCGACAAAGCCTCCAAAAAGCTGGCCGAAGAGCGTGGTCCGTGCCCGGATGCTGCCGAGTGCCTGATGAAGGAGCGTTTCTCCAACAAGATGGCTATTGCGCCGACAGCGTCCATCTCGATTATCTGCGGCAACGCGTCGCCGGGTATCGAGCCGCTGGCTGCCAACAGCTTTACACAGAAAACCCTGTCCGGTTCGTTCAACGTCCGCAACCGCTACCTCGAGCAACTGCTCGAAGAGCGTGGCTGCAACGATGACGATACCTGGAGCGGCATCACCACCAACGAAGGTTCGGTCCAACATCTGGAGTGCCTGACCGACGAGGAGAAGGAAGTCTTCAAAACCGCTTTTGAAGTCGACCAGCGCTACGTGGTGCAACACGCCTGCGACCGCGCCCCGTTTGTGTGCCAGTCCCAGTCGGTGAACCTGTTCATCCCGGCCGACGTGCACAAGGCCGACCTGCACATGCTCCACTACATGGCATGGAAAGGTGGCGTGAAGAGCCTGTACTACTGCCGCAGCAAAACGGTTCAACGTGCCGAGGTGGTTACACCGATGCCACGCAACAATGGCAATATTATGGCGAACGGCAAGTCCATTGCCCAAGCTGAAGAGGCAAGCGTGAATAACTACGACGAGTGCCTGGCCTGCCAATGACCAAGCGTTAAGCAAACAATCCAGTGAATTGTTTGTAGCGCAGGTCAGCGGAATTAATATGAAGGCGTAGCCGGAATGTTAATGAAGCGTCGGGAAGCGTTAAACAAATGGCCATGGCTGTTTGTTGCTTGGGAATACTGAGAAATAGAGATAACGAAACTTAATAAAAGGAAAAGCGCCATGTCATTGCTGGAACACCGCGCCGCGTTCAAACCGTTCAAATATCCTTGGGCGTACGAAGCCTGGCAGACCCAACAGCAGGTACACTGGTTGCCGGAAGAAGTGCCGCTGGCCGAGGACGTGAAAGACTGGCACAGCAAGCTCAATGATACCGAGCGCCACCTGCTGACCCAGATTTTCCGCTTCTTCACCCAGTCGGATATCGAGGTCAACAACTGCTACATGAAGCACTACATGAAAGTGTTTCAGCCGACCGAAGTGCAGATGATGTTGAGCGCGTTCTCCAATATCGAGACCATTCACATCGCTGCCTACGCGCACCTGCTCGATACCATCGGCATGCCGGAAGTGGAATACAGCGCCTTCATGCAATATGCGGAAATGAAGGACAAGTATGACTACATGCACACCTTCAATGTGGACGATAAAGAAAACATCGCCCGCACACTGGCCGCGTTCTCGGCCTTTACCGAAGGCCTGCAACTGTTCGCCAGCTTTGCCATGCTGCTCAACTTCCCGCGCTTCAACAAAATGAAGGGCATGGGGCAGATTATCGCGTGGTCCGTGCGGGACGAAACCCTGCACTGCAAGTCCATGATCAAGGTGTACAACACCTTCATCAGCGAAAATAAATCCGAGTTGGATGTGCCGAAACTCAACAGCGAGATTCAAGCCATCTGCGCCCGTATTGTGGAAATGGAAGACCGCTTTATCGACCTCGCCTTTGGTCTGGGACCGGTAGAAGGCATGACCGCCGAGGATGTGAAGAGCTACATCCGCTACATTGCGGACCTGCGTCTGACCCAGCTCAATATCGAGCCGCTGTACTTTATCGAGAAGCACCCGCTGCCCTGGCTGAGCGACATGCTTAACGGTGTCGAACACGCCAACTTCTTCGAAACCCGCGCGACCGAATACTCCCGTGCGGCGACGAAAGGCAAATGGGAAGATGTTTTCGGCGACTTCAACAAGAAGGTTGCCGAGTGGGGGCCCGCTAAACCGAGCGCCCAGTACAAGAATCCGTCGGCCTGAGGCTGGTTGGATATATCCCTCAACAGAAAACCACCCTTCGGGGTGGTTTTCTGCTCTCGCGGCTTGAAACTGCCCCCGCGCAGCGTTAAGTTAAATACGTCTTGTAAAACAAAAGGTAAAACAAGATGCGGCATATTCTAGTTGGTCTTTCTGCTCTTTTGTGGGCTCAGGCAGCGCAAGCTTTGCCGGATTGGCCTATCCCTGCGGTTCCTGCGGTCCTTAAATCGGAGATTGAGGGCATTCAGCTCATGCGGGAGGAGAAGGGGCCGGAGGCAATCGCCGCCCTTGAGCAGGCTGTGAAAGACGGTTCCAACACAGCGCTCTATCGCTTGGCGCAGATTTATTATGAAGGACTTGGCGAGCAGTGGGCGGAACGGGACAAATCCATCCGTTACCTGCAGGATGCCATCAACAACAATCAGGTCGAGGCAATGTTCGTCTATGCCCTCGTCGGGGATAACCCCAGTGACGAGGATGCGATCCGCTATATGGATAGGGCAGCCACATTGGGTATGGCTGCGAATGTCTTTAAGATAGGCCTCAAATCCATGACCGAAAAGCAGCCGTTCTCCATGGCTGTAGGTGTGAAACTGGTTGAATCGGCCGCACGTGCGGGATTTGACCCCGCCATGCCTGTTCTGGGGCGCCTTTATATCGACGGAGATGAGTTTCAGGGTATCCCGGCCGATAAGGAAAAAGCGGAAATATGGCTCAACCGTGCAGTCCGCGCGGGGTACGTGGGGTCTATCAGTGACCTGCTGAAATTGCGTTTGGATAATCCGGATGTCTACCCTGAAGAGAAATACAAATGGCTGTACCTTTGCCGTGCGCTCAAATGCAGTTACCTGACCGAGAATCCAGACATTGGCCAAAACATCCTGCCCATGCTGGTTAAGCTTGAACAGCAGATGACACCGGATATGCTGGCGCAGACGAAAGTGGAAATTAATAGTCTGGCAAAGCGCATCCAACGCTCGAATGCTCAGCAGTAAAAAATAAAGACCCGCCTGTCTGGCGGGTCTTTTACGTAAGGGGCGCGTTAGCGCGGCGGGTCGTTGTCGACGGTTTCCTGCTGCTGCAGGCGGATGACCGAGGCAATGCCCGGCATGTTGCGCAGCATCTGCGCAGCTTCGCGCGGGCAGGTGATCTGGAATCCCATTGGTTCATCGGTGGCCGGTCCCAAATCGGTGGCATCGACAGCAAAACCGGCATCGATGAGGTAGGTAGCAGCCTTTTCGCGCATGTCACAGGCATGGGCAAAGCTGCGGGCGGGGTTGTAACGGGTGTCAGCCCACTTGGGGCGAACAGTTACCTGATAGGTAAACCGGGTCATGGGATTATCCTCTTTCCGGTCATGGGTCGCAAAACGTCAGGTGCTAGGCAAAGGTGATTCAAAAATTGCGTCTGTTTAGCATATAAAAAGCTTGTCTGGCCAGTAAACCTGCGGGATTTGCCTAAAAAAGAAGCATAAATCACGTGATAAACCTGCAGCTTTGTCAAAAAGGCGGGAACAGAGTAGACTTAAGGCTGAAAAAGAAGAGCGAAGGCGCAAAAAACCATGACCCCCGAAATGATTCTGGATTTTGCCAAACTGGCCATCAGCACGCTGCTGGTGGTTATTTCGCCGATCATGGTCGTGGCGCTGGTCGTGGGTTTGGCCGTGTCACTGTTTCAGGCGCTGACGTCGATTCAGGAAATGACGCTCACATTTGTGCCTAAAATTCTGGCGGTTTTTCTGGTTCTGATGCTGATTATGCCGTGGATGGCGGACCGCATTAACACCATGACGCTGGAGCTGTTCGATGCCATTGCCAAGATAGGCGTTGCCACCACCGATGAGTGAGAACTTTATCGCCCAGCTGTTTGTTTTTCCCTTCTTCCTGGTTTGCGTGCGTCTGGGAACCGCGATCATGATTTTTCCGGGTCTGTCCGACCCCTCTATCTCTCCGCGTATTCGGGCGCTGTTGGCGATGACGACGGCCTTTGTTTTGTATCCGGTGCTCTATTCTAAACTGCCGGATTTACCGGGGCAGGTGGCCCAGCTTGTATTCCTTGTGGCGGGGGAGGTGATGGCCGGACTGCTGATGGCGATGGGTGCGCGTCTGTTCATTTCGGTGATGAACGTTGCCGGTGATGTGATGAGTTTTATGAGCGGCTTTCAGGCGGCAACGCTTTTCGACCCCCGTTCGGCCTCGGCCTCGACCGCACCGGCAACACTGCTGGTAATGCTGGCGACCGTTCTTGTGTTTGCGACTGACCTGCACCACGTCATTTTGGGGGCGCTGGTCAGCAGTTACGATATTCTGCCACCGGGTCGGTTCCCTGCTATGGGGGACTCTGCCATGGCGGTTATCCGCCTGTTGGGGGATATTTACGTTGTTGGCCTCAAAATTGCAGCGCCTTTGACGATAGTCGGATTCCTGACCTATGCGGGGTTTGGTATCCTTAACCGTATGGTGCCCTCGGTACAGGCTTTTTTCATTGCCTTGCCGCTGACCATCATGATGGCGCTCTTCGCGCTTGGGGTCACTTTGGGCAGTATGCTAACATTGTACGCAGAAGAGATGAACGGCCACGCCATCATCCTTTTCCAGGAGGAATAGATGACGATTAAAGTAAACGACAGCAAAAGCGTCAGCAGCACCAGCAAGAAAAAGAAAACATCCGGCGCCGCCAAGTCCGGTGAAGGATCTTTTGCCAGCATGATTGACAGTGCCAGCGCCACCGGCGCGGCAGAGGCCACCACATCGCTCAGCAGCGTAGGCGGTGTCGCTCCCCGCGTGTACGAGGACGCCATCGGCGATGATGTGCCCCGCGATGCCCGCGGCCGCAGCTCCTATCTGCTGGAAAAACTCGACGACCTGCAAAAGGATATTCTGGCCGGCGACCCGACTGTCGCGCTGGAAAAAATCCGCCACGCACTGGCGACCGAGGCGATTGACCGCAACGAACTGCCACCCAAGGTACGCGCCCTGATGGACGAAATCGATATGCGTGCATCGGTAGAAATTGCCAAGGCCGAAGTGGGCAAAAAGCGCAGCGTGTAGGCTGTAACGGGCGCCCATGTCGGAAGAGGATAAGAGTTCAAAGACCGAAGAGCCTTCCGAGCGAAAGCTCGAGAAGGCCCGTGAACAAGGTCAGGTCCCCAAATCCCGCGAAGTGAACAACTTCTTTATGCTGATGGGCATGGCCCTTGCCCTGTCCTTTACCATTCCGCCCATGATGGGTGACCTGCGCGATATTCTGGGCACTATCCTGCAAGAGGCCGGATTACAGGCCGATGGTGGTGTTGGCAGCGGTGGCCTTGCAGAAATCATGGTCTACAAAATGGTGCTGGCCACACTGCCAACCATGTTCATCCTGCTGTTATTTTCCGTTGCCGGCGGGTTCATCCAGACCGGTCCGCTCATCGCTTACGAGGCGATTCAGCCCAAGCTCGCCCGCATCAGCATCATGAAGGGGCTGGGGCGTATGTTTGGCCTCAAATCTGTTGTCGAACTGCTCAAGTCCATTGCCAAAATGGCCATTATCGGCGGCGTTATGTGGATGGTCATGGCCAGCTATAAGGTGCAGATGGCCCAGTCCACCGATTACGATATTGTCGGCAGCGTGCTGCTGGTGCAGGAGATTCTGCTCAAAAGTATTCTGGGCGTGCTGGCCATTGCGGCCCTGCTGGCGATTATGGACTACCTCTATCAGCGGTTCGACTTCATGCAGGAACAACGCATGACCAAGCAGGAGCTGAAGGACGAATACAAGGAAACGCAGGGCGACCCCTTCGTCAAAAACCGTCAGCGCCAAATCCGTATGGAACGTGCCCGCCAGCGGATGATGCAGGAGGTCCCCAAATCACAGGTGGTGGTGACCAACCCGACGCACTTTGCGGTTGCCCTGTCCTACGACCGGGACAAGGATGCCGCGCCGCGTGTTGTTGCCAAGGGTGCGGACCATATTGCCCAAAAGATCCGTGAACTCGCGACCGAGAACGGGGTGCCGCTGCTGGAAGATCCGCCGCTTGCCCGCGCGCTCTACGAAATGGTGGATGTGGACAGTGAGGTGCCGCTTGATTTGTACGAGGCGGTCGCGCAGGTTATCTCCTACGTGTTTGCCATGGGGCAAGGGCGCAAGACCTCCTACCAGTCCAAGGGGCTATCCAGTGCGGTGAAGGAAAAACTTGGCGATAAACTGCCAGCCGCACAGTAGACCTTCTAAAGGACTTGCATTCTAAAGCGTGCTTGACTATCTCTGGAGTATGTTTAGCTCTCTTCAAACATCACAGTATTCTAAACCAGCATCGGATCTTGCCAAATCCGCGCCCGCTCGTGTGCGCGTATTTGGCTGTTTCAAGATCTGACTACAGCTTAAATCACGTCTGTTTTGTCAGCTTGTGCAGCCGCCAGGCTGGCAGTTCATTATCCTAAAATAACCTAGCGATATGTTCTGCCCAATCATTCCCCGAATGAACGGTAAGAACGATGAAATTTCAGAAATATACACGGCGGTCCAAGGACCGTCCGGATGACGCTTGTCATACTAACAAAAAGGCCCGGAAAAGCTGGCAGGAAGACGCCGATAAAGATTTTCGGTGCTGTCAATGCAGGCAAATGATTTACAGCACGCCGGTTATGGGAACCCGGCATCGTAACCATTGCCCGTACTGTTTGTGGTCGAAACACGTTGATACAAAGCCTGGCAACAGGCAGTCGGACTGTCATGGGCGCATGGAACCTATCGCCCTGACGCTCAAATACAACGGTTACGACAAATACGGTAAAACGCGGCTGGGTGATGTGATGACCGTTCACATGTGCAGAACATGCGGGCAAATCAACATCAACCGTATTGCCAGCGATGACTGTGTGGTTCAACTGGGCCATCTGTTCAGAAATGCCATGTGTTTGGATGCCACCATGAGGCAGCGGCTCTCTGCTGAGAATATCATGCTCATAGAGGCCGCAGACGAAGAGGTGCTTCGTACGGCGCTTTTTGGCAAGGACACCAAAACGGCTATCTGATACGGCACATAGTGCTGCAATAAAAAGAACCGCCCCCAAACGGGGGCGGTTCTGCGTTTGTTATATCAGGCCGCGGTCACGGGCGGCGCGGACAATATCCTGCATCGGCACGATAAAGCTGGCATGGTGCCAGCCCCGTTCCGGAAAGGCCTTGGCCTGTGCCGAGGTGACGCGCTGGATGACCATCCCCACCACGTTGCCGTCCGAATCGAACAGGGCGGAACCGGAGTCCCCCTGCATGGTCGGATGGTCGGTGACGGTAAGGTTGTCATGCTGGGTGAACAGCCAGTCCGTCGTGAAACGGAAGTCGTTCACACTGGCGTTTTCGTAGAGGATACGGCCATAGACCGGTTCCTCCGCCCGCAACACCGTGGTGATGCCGAACGGCGTGCGCAGCATCAGCAGGCGGTCATTGTCGGTAATCGCGGAGCTGTCACCGACACCGGCGGCACTGCCCACAAGGTCCGGCACGTGAATGAAGGCGATGTCCGCCTCCGTCACGATGGTGACCTTGTCCAGATTGACGGCAATCATGCCGCCACCTTTGGGGTGCACGTAGATCCACATGGCATTTTCCACCACGTGGCGCGCCGTACAGACCAGACCGCAGTCCAGCAGAAAAGCGCTGGCGCGGCAGGGGTAACGGGTACCCTCGTAACGCACGGAAATGCCGATGGTCGTGGCCGATGTCTTGCGGTAAAGCAAGCGTTGGGTCAGCCGCAGCCACCAATGGGAGAAGAAGAACATAAGCTGTCCTTTTGGGTCAGAGCGGAGCGAGAAAAGGGAACGTTGTGTATACAAAGCACCTTGCCGGAAAAGGCGGTAACGCGCAATAAGAAAAGGCTGCGGAGGGGGAGTCCGCAGCCCTTTCCGGGGGGGAGAGAAATGGAGCGTCTATACGTTAGAACGGCATCCATTTATCCAGGAAACGCACACCGGCTGGCGGCTCCTGAGCTTCGTCCACAAGGCCCTTACCGGAGTAGGAAATACGGGCCTCGG
The DNA here is from genome assembly GCA_016125375.1 of Pseudomonadota bacterium. GTDB lineage: Bacteria > Pseudomonadota > Alphaproteobacteria > UBA1280 > RI-95 > RI-95. The sequence goes on from WGLU01000004.1 coordinate 104,730, forward strand.
CAACTTTTTCCGAGTCAATGGTGTTGGTGGAGCTGATGTCCTCGGGGCGGACAATGCCCTGAATGCTCATCTGCTGCATTTCGTAGTTCACCATCATTTCACGTGTGCCTTGTACAACCAGGTATCCGTTCGGCAACACCTGGGTCACAACAGCGGCAATGCGTGCATCCAGTTTGTCTGTACGGTCGGTTTTGGCATCGCCGTTAAAGTCACGGTTGCTGTCGGTGTTCACCAGACCGCCTGTACCCAGCGGCAGGCCGCGGGCGGCCAGTTTGCCGGTCAGGTTCAGCAGATTGGTCACGCCGGACATGTTGTTGTGGGTCTTGTTGGTCTGGGTTTTGGCATCTACGGCACCGGTGGCGCTTTCGGAGATGATGATGGTCAAAATATCACCCACGTTGGCGGCGCGGCTGTCCTTGAAGAACTCCTTGGCACCCGGGCGCCACAGGGAGCCGGGGTTGCGCTCCGCAGGCTGCGGAATCATCACCGATGTCGGCACAATCGGTGCCTGAGCTGCTTGTGCCAGGCTCTGGGCAATGGGTGTATGTGTGGGGTGTTCTGTGTAGGCGCACCCTGCCAGCGGCAACGCTGCCAGCACCAGTGCGTAGGTGGTCTTAAACATGGTCTTCATGGGTCTCTCCTCCCTTGGTCTCTAGTTGACCTGAATGGTGCCGTCTTCCATGACGGTACCGGTAATCACACGCGATGACAGTTCGGTCATCAGGCGAACCGTTTCGCCGGCACCGCCGTCCTCCAGCAGTTTGCCGTCGGTTTGCAGGTGCAGGCCACGAGCCTGAAAATACACCGTGACAGTGGCACCTTTACGGGCCAGAGGCGGCTTGCGTACAGTACGCTGGGTAATCGGGCTGCCCGGATACAGGGTGCGCATGGCTTCCCGTCCGATCAGGTCAGCTTTGTGCAGTACGGTACCGCTGGGCAGGCCGCGGCCTGTCATGTCGCGGATTTCGATATCAGCGTCGCTGATAAGCTCCCCGGCCTGAATGGTGCGTGTCACGGTTGGTATTTGTTGCGGCATGTTTTGTTCGCCTGCCGCGGCGTTGACCGCATACATCAGGCCGGCGGCAGTCAGGGCGCAGCGGCTGAGTTTGCAAATCATGGCTCTTCTCCCTTAAAGCTTAGCTATTAGCGGATCTGGTTGACCGAGTTGAGCATCTCGTCGACGGTAGAAATCACACGCGAGTTCAGCTCATAGGCACGTTGTGCGCTAATCAGGTCGGTTACCGCGGTAATCGGGTCCACGTTGGAGGACTCAAGAAAGCCCTGCAGCAAGGTACCGGTACCGTTTTCGTTGGGGTTGTTGGGTACACCTACGCCGGAAACATCGGTTTCCTTGTAGTAGTTATTACCCATGTTCTCGAGGCCGGCCTCGTTGATGAACATTGTCAACTGGAGCTGGCCGAGGTTGGTGACAACACCACCGACCTTTGCCGAAACCACACCCAGGTCGCTGATGCTGACTTCCAGCGCGTCATCGGGGATAACGATGTTCGGGTCGACGGTGTAACCTTCTTTGGTCACCAACGTACCGGTGTTATCGATGTTGAAGGCACCATCACGGGTGTAGGCGAAGGTACCGTCCGGCAAGTTAATGCGGAAGAAACCACGGCCTTGAATACCCAAGTCGAAGGTGTTCTCTGTTTTGGTCAGGTTACCCTGTTCCATAATTTTGTAGATGGAACCAATGTTCACACCCAGACCTACCTGAGCACCGGTTGGTGATGCGGTGGCGTTGTTGGAGGTCAGGGCGCCGACGGCGATGGGTGCCTGATAAATCAAGTCACGGAAGGCCGACTTCTGGCGTTTGAAACCTGTCGTGTTCAAGTTGGCGATGTTGTTAGAAAGCACGTCCACGTTAGTCTGCTGAGCCAGCATACCTGTGGCGGCGGTGCGCAGTGCGTTCATCATGGTTTTACTCTCCCTTTAAAACCTGTTTGATTACCTATTGCGGGATTCGTGCCAAATCGCGGATAGCGGTGGTTTCCGAGTCCTCGATTGTGGTCATTGCCCGCACGGCCGACTGGTACGCGCGCAAGGCGGCGGTCATCTGGGCCGTTTCAAGAATGGGGTTAACGTTGGTGCCTTCCAGCGAACCCTGAAATACTTGGGGGTTCTGCACGGGTTGTGGCGGGTTGGTGGCAGGATCGTTGTAATACACCCCGTTACCGGCGCGGACCAGCTTCTGCGGGTCGGCAAAGGTGTACACGCCAATACGCGTGAGCAGGCCATCTTCTGTCGAGATGGAGCCATCCCGTGCAATGCTGACGGTTTTGTCCTGTGGCAGGTTGATAGGCGCGTTGTTGATATCCAGCACCTGTTCGCCGTCTACGGTGGTCAGGTTGCCGCCGATGTCCAGCTGGAACGAGCCCAGCCGGCTATATTTCGGCTGGCCGGATGCCTTGTCCTGTACGGCAAAAAAACCTTCCCCTTGCAGGGCCAGGTCATACATGTTGTCGGTACGTTCCAGTGTGCCGTCCTCAAAAACGATACGGACGGGCTTGTTTTCGGTAAATGAACCGGCCGGATGCACAGGCGTGCCCCCGATGGTCTCTTTCATATCTTGCGTCAAGCGCTTAAAACCGTGGGTATTGGCGTTGGCCACGTTATCGGCCACCATATCCATACGCTTGTTCTGACCGATCATACGGCTAGCAAGAACGTAGACGCTACCTCCGCTGTTCATGGTCTTTCTCTCCCGGTGTTTATTCCCCCGCAAGTGGCATCTTGCCTGCTTGCTGCCCTATCAATGCACAGGGCGTGCCAAAGTGGCGGGTGAATAATTTCCATTTGTTTTTGAAGCCACGTGACGAGTCGGGTATCCTTTAAGGGCGTGTGGAGAGAAACGCAGGGTGTCAGTTGCCCGTTGGCGCGGTTTTTTACATGCATTCATAAGACGTTGTGCTAACCTACTTAAAGCGGCACAATAAAGAACAACAATAAGTTTAGGGCCCTCCGAACAATGAGAGACGCTCCCGGCATTCTGCAGGACATCCGAACCATCCGTGATATCGAGGCCTCCCTCGAGGAGGCGGAAGCCTTTATTTCCCGCGTGAAAACCAATAAGGTCCGCCTCACGCTGAGCAATGGCGCCTACAGTGTGTCCCGTGAGGAGATGGCTAAAATCGCCGACCTGATTACCACGCTGGAGCGTTCCGGCAAAGCGCTGGAGACAGCCGTCCACTACCTGCGCGACCTGATGGCGTATGATGAAGTGACGCAGATGTTCTCCCGCCGCTATATTTTCCACTTAGTAGAAAAAGAGCTCTACCGCGCCAAGCGCTACGACACACACTTCTCCGTTATTGCCTTTGAAATGGACCCCATCAAGGATGGCGGTATCCACATCGGTATGGAAGATATGAACCTGCTGGTGGGCGAGGCTGCCCGTACTATCCGCAAGTTCATCCGCGACAGTGACTCGCCCGGCCGCACGTCCGAGCGTACCTTCATGGCCCTCCTGCCGGAGACTGATGCCAAGGGCGCGCTGATTCTGGCCGAGCGTATCCGTAAATCCGTAGACCGTAATTACGACTTGTCCAACGGCAAGGTCAACATGACCATGAGCGGCGGCATTATCGAAAGCCGTGACCCTGCCGTCGCCGATATGGCCGGTCTGCTGTATGTTATGGACCAAAAGCTTTCCGAAGCACGGGCCAAAGGCCCGAACTGCATCGTCAAGTAGGCCCATGTATGGTCAAGGTCGCCCCTGAACAGGAAATCTTTATGGACTTTAGAGATATCGAAGTTCTGCCCGTTCTGGTCATTGCGGCCGATGCGGATTTTGCCAAGACCATCCAAAAACGCTTGGGTACCCTCGACGTTTTTAAAAAGCGCGAGGTGGTCTGCGTTGCCGATACAGCCAAATCCATCAAGGCCTGCCTGAAGCTGGACAGCCGTTACGGTCTGATTTTTATCGATACCCGCCTGAGCAGTATTGATCCGGGTGAGCTTTATAAGCTGGCCGATGGTCAGGAAAACGGTCCCATTGTCGTGTTTGTCGAGGATAACGACCCCCATATGGAACCCCTGCGGGATTTGGGCGCGCCGTATTTTCTGCAAAAGGAACTGGCTACACCGCTGGCGTTGAAAGACGCGCTGCGCGGGTCCGCCCAGCACTTTGGCCTGCGTTCGGCACTCAAAAAATCCGAACACCGTTTCCGCGCCATGGCCGACCACCTGTCGGATGCGCTGGTGTTTATTGCACCAACGGCGGAGAAGCAAAAGCCGGCGGACTATGCCATCACGTTCTATAACCCCTCTGCGGCAGACCTGTTCTTTACAGGTAAGCCGCTGGGCAACCTGCAAGGGTGCCGGGCCGGCGACTATTTGACCGCCGTTGACTGGGAAACCGTTGAACACCTGATTGCCAAGGTGCAGCGGACAGGCACATCGGCCGAGACCGAGGTCTCCACACCGATTGATAATGTCACGCGGTGGTTCCGCATTCAGGCCGTGCCGTCAGGGAACGACATTGCCGTCTTCTTCCGCGACATCAGCCAGCGTAAAAGCTACGAGGAACGTCTGAACTTTTCCGAGAAACGCTTCCGCGACATCGCCGACAGTTTCTCCGACTGGCTGTGGGAAATTGATACCGAAGGTATGATTACCTTCGCGTCCCGTGGCCGCTCCAAGGTTGGTAAAGGCATCCGTAAGGGCGCCCATTTCAGCACCTGCTTCCTGCCCGAAGACCGTAAAAAAGTGCGCGAAGACCTGGTCGAGATGTTCAAGATTCATGAGCCGTTCTATGACCGCGAGTATTGGGGTCTGGATACGGAAGGCATGCGCGTCTGCTGGGAGGTTTCCGGCGTGCCGATGTTCGATGCCGATGGCACCTTTATCGGCTACCGCGGTATTTCCAAGGACGTGTCCATCGAGCGGGCCTCGCAGGACCAGCTGTTCTATCTGGCCAATAACGACACATTGACCGGTTTGTTCAACCGGGGCCGTTTCTATGACGAGCTCAAACGCCAGATACGCACTATGCGCCGCTATAACCGTCAGGGCGCGTTGATGCTGATGGACCTTGACCGGTTCAAGTATGTGAACGACACCTTTGGCCACGAAGCAGGGGACAGCCTGCTCATCAACGTTGCTCACGTCCTGCGCGATGCTGTGCGCTCCAGCGATATCGTTGCCCGCCTCGGCGGCGACGAGTTTGCCGTTATTCTGCCGGAGGTCGACCCGAACGAGGTCATCTCCCGTACCAGTCAGCTGCTCGACAAGATGAAGAACGCAGGTTTCAATTACGAAGGCCATGACCTCTCGGTCGGTGCCAGTATCGGCGTAGTCATGTTCCCGGCGCAGGGCAATGCGGCTGGAGAGCTGCTCTCCAAAGCCGATATCGCCATGTACCGCGCCAAGCAGGAGGGCCGGAACCGGATGCACGTGTACGACGAATCAGCCGTACGCGACCACAGCATGGCCCAACGCATTGAGGTTGTTGATTTTATCCTCAAATGTCTGGACGAGGACCGGGTCGAGCTGCATTACCAGCCCATCATTCCGTTGCAGACAGGGGACCGTACCGTCAAGCACTACGAAGTACTGTGCCGGATGATTGATGACGAGGGCAAGATCGTCCCCCCCATCAAGTTTATCGAGACCGCAGAGGACTTTGGTCTTATCAGCCGGATTGACGAATATGTATGCACCAAGGCACTGGCTCGCCTGAAGGATGCGCGGGACGAGGGGCGTGATATTTCGTTCGCCATCAACCTGTCCGGTATTACCTTTGACGACGAGGAAGTCCTCAAGCGTATCGGCCAGATTCTGGAAGAATCCAACATTCCTCCCGGCAAGGTGATTTTCGAGATTACCGAAACAGCAGCGCTCCGCGATATTGGCCGTGCCCAGCGGTCCATCCGCGAGCTGAAGCGCTACGGGTGCGAGTTTGCGCTGGACGACTTTGGTGTGGGTTATTCGTCCTTCAACTACATCAAGCACCTGGACATCGATTATCTGAAAATCGACGGTTCCTTCGTCCGCAACCTGCTGGAGAGCGAGGACGACCGTGTGTTCGTAAAAGCTCTGGCTGATGTGGCCCGCGGTATGAGTATTAAAACCATTGCCGAAATGGTCGAGGACGAGAACGTTGTCCAATACCTCTACGAGCTGGGTATCGATTACGGTCAGGGCTACCACTTCGGCCGTCCCAAGCCCAAGCTGCTGGACGAGGAATAACCCCCGTTCTCATTGACCAAATGGTCTAAATGACGCACCATACTCCTCCACCCGCAGGAGGAGCAGAACATGTACAGTATCGACACATCCGGCTTGCCCGACCTCTGGCAGAGTCCTGCCTATACAGGTGCGGCAAAAACGGCGTTGGACGGTTTTGTCGATGGCCTTCGTGACGGTACGTATCCGGCCTTCACACTGGCGCTGGACGATGCCGATCTTGCCCCCTTGCGCACACTGGCCGACAAGATTGCAACCCGTTACAGCCATGTGGTTTTTGCCGGTATGGGCGGTTCCGCTCTGGGCGGGCGACTGCTGGCGGATTTTGCGGGTGCCGGCAGCTTTCATACCCCACAGCTGCATTTTCTGGATAACGATGACCCGGTCACCATAGCGCGCCTCTACGGCCATCTGCCGCTAAGCGAAACGCTCATGGTTGCGGTGTCCAAATCCGGCAGTACCGCGGAAACGCTGCTCGCCGCACTCACGTGGATTGAAGAACTCCACCACGAAGGCCTTTCTGTCCGCGACCACCTGATGCTCCTGACCGAGGAAGGCACAAATGCCATGCGTTCACTGGCTGCAGTCTATGACCTGACGACATTGCCTCATGACCCCAAAGTGGGGGGACGTTTCTCGGTCCTCAGCAATGTTGGCCTGCTTCCGGCGCTGCTCGCAGGTGTGGATGTGCTCTCGCTCCGTCATGGTGCACGTAACGTGTTGAAAGAATTCATGTCTAATCCGCAAACATCCCTGCCTGCCCAAACCGCCTTCGCCGCGGTCAAAGCGGCAGAATTCGGCATGGCTTCGGAAGTGCTGATGCCCTACAGCGACCGTCTTGCCCGCCTAGGCCCATGGTTTGCCCAGCTTTGGGCGGAAAGTCTGGGTAAACAAGGCAAAGGCACCACACCTATTGCCGCGCTTGGTGCGACAGACCAGCATTCCGTCTTGCAACTGTTCGCCGACGGTCCGGACGATAAACTTTACACATTCATTTTGACGGACTGCGCGGGAACCGGCCCCCGTATCGACCCATTATTGGCCGAAAAAGCTAATGTACCGCACCTTGCGGGCATAACGGCTGGTGACCTTATCCGCGCACAGGGCGAGGGGACAATTGCTTCTCTGCGCGGATTTGGTCGGCCCGTGCGCGTTATAGATACGCCGCCGCTGGACGAGGCTGTGCTGGGTGCCTTGCTCATGCATTTTATGCTGACAACTGTTTGCGCAGCGAGCTTGTGGGGAATTAATCCTTTCGACCAGCCCGCAGTGGAGGATGGTAAACGTCGTGCACTGGCTATTTTGAAGGAAAATGCTGCATGAGTCGTAAACCTATTCAAGTCCTGCCGGACGCACTTGCAAACCAGATTGCAGCGGGCGAGGTGGTCGAGCGTCCTGCCTCTGTCGTGAAGGAATTGGTGGAAAACGCACTGGATGCTGGCGCGCGCCACATTGATGTGACGGTTGAGGATGCCGGCCTGACACGTCTTGTCGTATCCGATGACGGATCCGGCATTCCTAGAGACGAGCTTCCTCTTGCGCTGGCTCGCCACGCCACCAGCAAAATTGCCAAGACCGCGGATTTGTTTCACATCACCACCATGGGCTTCCGCGGTGAGGCACTGCCGTCTATCGCATCGGTGAGCCGCTTCAAGTTAACCAGCAGAGCAGAAGGGCAAACCGAGGCGTGGGAGATGGCTTGCGTCGGCGGTAAACTGGAGCAGCCCAAGCCCGCCGCGCGACCTCAAGGTACGACGATTGAAGTAGCGGATTTGTTTTTTAACACGCCGGCGCGCCGTAAGTTCCTCAAGTCGCTGCGGACCGAGCAGGAGCAGGTGACGGACGTTGTTGTGCGCCTAGCGCTGGCGAACCCGGCTTGCACATTTACACTTACCGCGGATGGCCGGGAACAGTTGCGCTTTGATGGTACCCAAGGGGACTTGTTGGAGGATTACCTCCCCCGCCTTGGAAGCTTTTTGGGTAAGGATTTTGTTGCCAATGCATTGACCATTGATGCCGGGCGCGAAGACATGCATCTGAGTGGCTTCGCAAGCTTACCTACATACAATGTTGGCAGTGCACGCCGCCAGTATATGTTTGTGAATGGCCGTCCGGTGAAGGATAAGGTCCTCCTGAGTGCCCTCAAGCAGGCATACCATGACCTGCTGGCTAAAGACCGTCACCCCGTTGCTGTTCTGTTTATTGATGTGCCGCCGGAAAGTGTGGATGTGAACGTGCATCCCGCCAAGGCCGAGGTCCGCTTTAAAAACAGCGGTGACGTGTTTGCCCTGATTCGTGGCGGTGTGCGCCGCAGTTTGGATGGGGCAAGCCAAAAGGTTAGCAGCACGCCTGCGGCTGCTGCACTGGCCAAGTTTACAACGCCGGCGTCGCTGCCCGTACAGACAACTTTTGCAAGTCTGAACGCGCAGCCGTACCGGCCGACATACGTTGCTGAGGAGCAGCGTGACAATGCCGTAGCCTTTCAGGCCCCCCCGCTGGCACGCACGCCTGATGCCGGACATGTGCAACAGGCTGTTAGCGATTATGCGGCTTTCCCGATGGGAGCGGCGGTTGCGCAAATCCACGGCACGTATATTCTGGCGCAGACAGACCGTGGCATGATTATGGTCGACCAGCATGCGGCTCATGAGCGCCTGGTGTATGAACGCCTGAAACTACAGGTTCTGAACAAAACCGTAGAGCGGCAGGCCTTGCTACTGCCCGAAGTGATTGAGTTACCTGCTGCTGATGTCAGCTTGTTGGCTGACCATCAGGACGAACTTGCCGCTATCGGACTGGAAGTGGAGCCTTTCGGTCCGTCTGCTGTGAGTGTACGGGCAACACCTGCCTTGCTGGGGAATATGAATGCGGTTGCTCTTGTCCGGGATTTGATAGATGACCTGCACGAGTTGGGCAAGGGCCAAACCCTGATGAGCAAACTGGAAGAAACGTTATCCACTATGGCCTGTCACGGCAGCATACGGGCAAACCGCAAGCTGACGCTGGATGAAATGAACGCTCTGCTGCGCCAGATGGAAGAAACACCCAACTCCGCCCAATGTAATCATGGGCGCCCGACCTATGTTGAGCTGGCGCTGCCGGATATTGAACGCCTGTTCGGTCGCCGATAGCGCTTGCGTTTTTATGTAATTGCTAGAAAATGTAACGACAACAATGATTTATGAAGGTTTTGGCATGCATGCCTAAAATACTGGTGCTCAAACACAAAAAGGTCCCTTACGATGACTTGGGATTGCTGCGCAAAGCCTTTATTCGTAATGGTTTTGATCTGGAGGAGCGGGTTGCGCTGCGCGGGGATCCATTGCCGGATACGCTGGACGGCTACGAAGGTATGGTTGTGATGGGCGGCAAAATGGGCGTTTATGACAATCTGCCTGCCATCAACGACGAAATGCGGCTCATGGATAAAGTGCTGACGTCGGCCAGTCCGAAACCAGTTTTTGGGGTATGCTTGGGCTGCCAGATGCTGGCGACCGTTGCCGGCGGGACTGTGCACAAGGGCGACAAAGGGTTTGAAACAGGTTTTGTAACCGTTCGCAATGTTACGGATGACAGCGTTTTTGGTGATGAGCTGAATGGAGCACAGGTTTATCAGTGGCATCAGGATACATTTACTCTGGCGCCCGCTGCCCGCCACCTGATGAAGGGGGATACCTATGCCCATCAAGCCATCCGTTTCGGAATGTACGCCTACGGTACCCAGTTCCATCCTGAGGTGGATACCGCAATCATGCGTGCCTGGCATACCGAACCGGAAGCTGATGAGGGCATTCCGTCCGGCACAAAACCTTTGGCGCACGATCTGCAAGTCGCGACGGATGCGCTGCCGAAGATTGACCGCTGGTTGAACCGGTTTGTAAAAGATTTTTATAAGTAACGGAAGATTGGAAAATTAGTATGGCTATTCGTCATTTGAACTCTCTGGACGGGCGCATTGAAACTATGCAGCGCCGCCGCCGTATGGCTGCTCTTGTTGTTTTTCTGAGCGTCCTGATGTGGGGTGCGTTGGTATTGGAATATATGGATGCGCAGAAGACAGGCGCAACCCACCACCTGACGCAGTATTTTATTTTGGATGTGGTTGTGTTCCAGCTGGCTTTGTGGCTGGCACTGGTTTTCCGTAAGGTTGTGGGTATCGCACTGTTTGTTGCGCTGCTGGGCTTCCATGTATGGATGTACGAGCAGACAGGTATCTTCCCGCCGAAAGAAGCCGCCATACAGGGCGCTTTGGAGCTTATCCAGCATAAGCCGCTGGCAGAGTCCGTACAGTAATGAACAAACCCCGCACTGTGGGGTTTGTTAGTTCTGGCGGAGGAGGGTAATAGTTCCTGCGCCGTAAGTGCGTTCGGCAATGTGGGTAAAGGGGCCCAGATGCGTAAGGTCAGGGCCAATACGGCCTGTCTCGGCTTCGACCACCCAAATAGTACCGCTTTTCCCGATGCTGGCATGCATGGCGAGCGTTTTCTCGGTGAGTCCCAGATTGTAGGGCGGATCCAGAAAAATAATATCCGCAGGGGCCAGTGGTTTGTAACGCAGCGCGTTGGCCTTGATAACTGTGCATGTACCCGTTACACCGAACTTGGTAACGTTCTGCTGGGCATATTGCGAGTCTAGGTCAACAAAGGTGACATGGGCAGCCCCGCGCGAAAGTGCTTCAAGGCCAAGGGCACCAGTGCCGCAGAACAGGTCCAGTACCTGCACGCCATCAACATTTGCATGACTGTTAAGCATGTTAAAAACAGCCTCGCGCGCACGGGCGGCTGTGGGGCGTACATCCCTTCCTTTGGGTCCGGCCAGAACACGGCCGCGCAATGTGCCTGCGATGATGCGCATCAGGCTTTGCCTTCCAGCTCTTTCAGCAATTTTTTGACGGTGTGTTGGGGGACTTCCACCAGCGCGCCCCTAGGCAGCTCTCCCAGCCGGAATGGCCCGTAAGCGGTCCTCAACAGGCGGTTTACCTGAAAGCCGAAGTGTTCCAGCATTTTACGGATTTCGCGGTTTTTACCTTCGGTCAGGGTGATGGTCATCCAGTGGTTTGTGCCGCTGGTTGGGGCGGCGTCTAGCGTAACCTCGGCAGGGCGGTATTGAATACCCTCGATTTTAAGGCCCGCACGCATGGCTGCAAGGTGTTTTTCCTGCGGTTTTCCTTGTATGCGCACACGATAGGTACGTTCCAAACCAGTCGCAGGCAGGGTCAGTTTGCGGGACAGGTCGCCGTCATTTGTGAGAAGCAGCAGGCCCTCGCTGTTAAAGTCAAGGCGGCCGACAAGCACAAGGCGCGGTACATTCGGGGGCAAAAGGTCGAAGACTGTCTGGCGCCCGCGGTCATCTTTGCTGGTGCAGAGCACGCCTGTGGGTTTGTAAAAGCGGAACAACCGAGGTGTGGCATCGGCCTGCGCGGCGGCAACAGGTTTGCCGTCTACGACAATTTTATCGGTGGCTGTAACATTGAATGCGGGTGTGGTGACGATTTTACCATTTACCTGCACACGGCCTGCAGCAATGATTTTTTCCGCATCGCGGCGGCTGGCAATACCTGCGTGTGCCAGCCGTTTGGCCAGCCGTTCGCCGGATTTTTGACTATCTGTATGTGTGCTCATGGCTAGCCTATTTAAGCACGCTTGGCAGCCCGCACAAGGGCATTGAACAAATTACCGTGTGGGCCGCCGGTCAGGAACTCCGGGTGCCATTGCACGCCCATGACAAAATCGTGTTGTGTGGACTCTATTCCTTCGGGTACGCCATCGGGTGCTGTTGCGTTAATGACCATGCCCTCACCTACGTTTTTAACGGCCATGTGGTGGGCAGAGTTGACGGCCAGACGGTCCACGCCCGATATGCTGCGCAATTTGGTGCCCTCTGTAATGTGCACGTCGTGAACGTACTCTTCCCGCTCGTAAAAGCAAAAGTGGTTGATATTAGAGGGGAAATGGTTGGGTATGTGCTGGTAGAGCGTGCCTCCCGTCAGTACATTGATGAGTTGAACACCCGAGCAGATGCCCAACATGGGCTTGCCGCTTTCAAGGGCTTTTCTGCCAAGCGACATGTCAAAGTTTGTGCGTTGGGAATCGAGGTACAGAGTGTCGGTCTGGATGTCCTCGCCATAGGCCTCGGGGGGGATATCCATCAGACCGCCGACAAATAAAAAGCCGTCAACAAGCTCAACATACTGCTCGATACTGTCAAACGCGTGCGGCAGCAGAACGGGTACACCGCCGGCAGCTTCAACAGCAAGATGGTATTTGAGATTAATCACATGGTGCGCATACGGCGTATGTCCGATGCCCACGCGCACGTTCTGCAACAGGGGGTGGTCACTCTGCCCGCCGGGATAGTAGTCTACATTCAAGCCAATAACGGGTTTACGCGCCATAACATATTGTCCTTGCCAGTTATTTGCAGTTTGTCCTAGATTTGCCCATATGGATATACACACCCACATGATGGAGCTGGCTCTGGATGAAGCCCGCAGTGCTGCCCAAAGGGGCGAGGTGCCTGTTGGCGCCGTCGTCTATCAGCCTGACGGCACGGTGCTTGCAAAAGCCGGTAACCGCGTTGTGGAAAAAGCTGATCCCACTGCCCATGCCGAGGTGGAGGCCCTGCGCGCAGCTTGTGCTGCACTGGGGCGCCCGCGACTGGACGGATGCGTGATTGCCGTTACGCTGGAGCCTTGTGCCATGTGCGCACAGGCAATAGCGCTTGCAAGGTTGCAAGAATTACGGTTTGGCGCGCATGATGTCAAGAGCGGGGGTACCTTGAACGGGGTACGGGTGTTTAATAATCCCGCATGCCACCACAAGCCTGCGGTTGTAGACGGCCAGATGGCCGAAGAAAGTAAACAGCTGTTGCAGAGTTTTTTTAAAGCCAGACGCAACAAAAAGGACGAGGTCGAAAAACCGTGAGCTGGTCGGATGCGCAATTAGAAAAAATGGTCCAACACTTGCGTGAAGGGGACGTGGTCGCCGCGCCTGCTGAAGGTGTGTATGGCTTGTGTGCCGACCCCTTTAACCACGATGCTTTGCAGAGCCTGTTGGCGATCAAGGACCGCAACCCCGGTAAAGGCTTTGTGGTGCTTGTAGAAAAACCTGGGCATTTGTCGCTGCTGACAGAGACACTGGCCAAATACCACTGGGAAGCTATTGATAAGTATTGGCCTGGCCCTGTCACGTTGTTGCTGCCAGCCCGTGCGGATGTGCCGCCGCTCCTGACAGGTGGTGGAGACAAGATTGCCGTGCGTATGCCATCTGCCCCTCACGTGCTGGGGTACCTTAAGGCCTGGGGCGGGCCATTGGTGTCGACCTCCGCGAACCTCAGCGGAGAAAAACCGGCCCAATCCCCGGCCGAATTGCCGGATGACAGCGGCTATGTGCTGGAAAGCCCGGTGAAGCTGGATGGCAGTGTGTCGCGTATTCTGGATGTAGAGTCTGGCCACTGGGTCCGCTAACCTGTCAGTAAATCCCTTGAAATTATAAATGACCGTTCCCATAAACTCGTGAACGGTAACTCAAGTCTCTTTCAGGGGAAACTGACATGGCAGAAACACCAACCCGGTTTGGCGCCCCCCGCGGCCAGCGCCGCCCGGAACCACAAAAAGAACCAGAAAAACAGCGTTGGACTGATGATCTGGCCCGCGAGGCCTATTCCATGATCGGAAGCGGCAAAGAGGGTGACACCTGGTATGCTGAGCGCCGTAAAATCTACGAAAACGTAGACTTTAACAACATTTTTGACGGCATTAACCTGCGCATTGAGCGTTTGGGTGGTCAGCGGATGACACCGGCCGGTGCACGCGACATGGTTAAAAACAATCCGGATATTGAGTTTCTAGAGCAGAAAGCCCAGGCCGCCAAGCAAATGGGTCAAACCTCGGCTGCGCCTAAAGAGCTGGGCGACAACACGGTCCTGGAACAAATGACGCAGGATATGCGTCAGGTCGGCGGGATTGTGAAGCACTTTGAATCCCAGGTGCTGATTGCCCGTGAGCAGGTCAAAAAACAGATGACACCGTTTTTTGAGAAGACTTACGTCACATCCATCATGGCTCAGGAGACTTTTGAACAGGTTGCTTCCAGCCATGACCCAATCCGTACCATGAAAGTACGCCTGCAGGAAACAAAGGCGAACATGGCCGCTGTCGAGAAGGTCGACTTTGATGCGCTGATGCAGGAAGCTAAGGGAGAAAGCCGAACCTTTGCCCAGCTTGCTTTGAAAACCTACCCCGACCTGTTTGGCGAGCTGCGTGGTAAGAATATTCCAAAAGGACTGTTCCGTAAGGGCGGACCAGACGCTGAGCGTCAGCGGGCGTTTGCGGCTGTGCAAGATTATCATCCACGTGACTTTGCGGACGCTGAACTCGGGTTGGCAAAAACCGAGATGATTGCGGCCATGGTTCAGCAGAAGTTCCAGCAGATTGACGGCCATTACCGCAAGGCGCTGGAAATTGAGCTGATGGGCAAGCTCGACATGTATAACGATATTATGGCCCAACGTGCAGGTGTACAACCTGCCCGCAGCAGTGCCGCATTTGTGGCGCCGCAGCCTGAGGTGACTGAAGCACAACGTACTGCTCCCGAAGGTCAGGAACTTGATGGTGGTGTCCGCGAAGCTGCTGTGCAGCCTCAGGAAGCCGGGCAGCCGGATCGTCCTGATATGCAGATGCAGTGGGAGAAGGTGCCGAGCAAGGATGATCCATCCAAAATGGTTCTGGAACCACGATGGACAGCTGAAGCCCCAGAACAAATGGCTGAGCAGGGGCAGGATGCAGCGCAGGCAACCGTGAATCCGCATGGATTTAAGGAAGTAAAGCGTGCGCACTTCTTGTCCGAGAATCAAATTGCCGCAGCTCAGAAACGAGTGGAGAAGGCATTCCCGACAGAGCCTGATCTGGCAGCTGGCGAGAACCCGCTGGGCCTTAAGGTTGCGCAGCGTGCACGATTCATGACCCCCAAGCAGCTTGAAACCTTGCAGAAACGCTTTGCCAAGAACTTTCCTGCACAGGATGGGACAACAAAATATGTGCCCATGCATACTGTGCTGAAAGAGGAACGTGCGGCAGCCAAGGCCGAACGTGAGGCCCGTAAGGCTGCTAAATTAGCAGAACAGGGGCCGGTTGAACCTGTACAGACAGCACCGGAAGTTGCTGTTGCCCAACCAGCTGCCCCTGCCGTGCAGGAGCCGACAGCTGCGCCACAGCCGCAGGCCGAGGTGCGGGACAATACCCTGCGTGCAGACCGTTCTGTACCGCCGCGTAACCCGGATATGCCGGAATTGCGCGCTACACGTGACGAGCCGGAAGTTCTGGGCCGTGCGCCCGCAGTGGGCGGTGTGACGCGTGAGGAGGCTGAAGCGGCCGGCAAAGGTCATCTGTATAAAGGTGATGTTGAGCAGCCCGCCCCCGAAGCACCTGCCAGCGAGTTGAGCGGTTTGAGCTTTGAAGAACTGCGCGAGCGCTCCAGGGATTTGGATGCCCGTATTCAGGCTGCACGTGAACGTCATGACAACAATCCTGCTGTGGGTACCGATAAATGGTGGGAAAAAGGCGGACGTTAAGATTCAGTACACTGAAACATAAAAAGCCTGCCAACCGGCAGGCTTTTTTACGTTCGTCCAGAGGGAACTAGACCGAAATGGGTTTGAAGGCGACCTTGAGCACTTCGTAAATGCGCTCGCCGCCGGGTACGCGGACAGTAACCTCGTCACCTTCTTCCTTACCCAACAGCGCACGGCCAATGGGGGAGGAGGTGGACAGCAGGCCTTTGTCGAGGTCGGCTTCATCTGTACCAACCAGTGCGTAGGTGACTTCCTTGTCGGCGTCGACATCAACCAGTGTGACGGTAGCACCAAAAACAACTCGGCTGCCGCTCAGTTTAGTCGGGTCAATCACTTCAGCGGCGCCGATTTTTCCTTCCAGCTCGGCGATGCGGCCTTCGATAAAGCTCTGCTTTTCTTTGGCGGAGCTGTATTCGGCATTTTCCGACAGGTCGCCGTGGTCACGGGCAACGGCAATAGCTTCAATAATGGCGGGGCGCTCGACCTTGATCAGGTTGTTCAGTTCATCCTCAAGCTTTTTCAGGCCGCCGGGGGTCAGAGGGACACGGTTCATCGTGTGCATCCATCCTTTCAACAAAATAATATCAGCCCTCTTATTTCAGGGGCGGGTCACCATACAGCAACCGGACGTTATGTGCAATACCCAACCGTGGAGGTCAGTCTTCCTTGCCGGAGAGGGGGTGACCCATAGGTTGCGACACGGTTGTGGCGATGTGGTGTTTTTTTGCGGTAATGATGCGCTCGACCATATTGGTGACGCGTTTTGTCAGCCACATGCGCGCCTGACTGCCGTCAGTGTAATCCGCCGGGCAGAAGTGGTGAACGCGGCCGTCTTCCAGCATCATTTCGGCCTGATCGAAAGCGCGTTTGCTACTGGGGTCATAAACGGCAAGTGTGCGGCCGCCGTACTGTTTGACCAGCGAGAAGACAGGAATATCACTGATACCGTCGGCCACATAAATCATGTTTTCGAACGGGACGCGGCGGCTGTCCTGCGGTACGAATGAGTTGACGTTGATTTGCGCGTGGACGTTGCTGCCTTTATTAATCTCGAAAATACAGCGGGTTTTGGACGTATTGTCGATGACGTAGCCGAGCTGGCTTATCTGCCCGTCGTCAACTGCCGCGCCTTTTGCGGTCTCGTAACCCGGTTGCGCGGGGTGCTCAATGAACGTACAGCCCCAGACATCTTTAAAGTACTTGCGGACGGAGCTGCCCTCGAGCATCTCCTGCAAGCCGGTGGAGATGATGTAGTGCTCCAGCTTGACCTCGAACCCTTTCTGGGCGGCGTGGTCGGCAGCGACGTTTTTAAGATGGTCGAAAATCTCGTGCACACCGGGGAAGTAGCCGGGCATCTCGTCAATTTTTGCCCCGAAGCCGCGCAGCATTTTATTGTTCAGGCCTTTGAAAATGCCTTTCTGCACATAAGTCAGCATGTGGTTGAGGTACAAAGTGTCGCCCAGCATGCGCTGGTGACCTTGTTTGGCGTAGAAGGCGGGAAGGTTATTGGTCTCGCGCCAGAAGTCGCTTTCAGCTACGCCATAGTGCTCGAAAATGGAGGTCTGCATGCTGCCTTTAATCAGGGTCTTATCAAAGTCCCAGATAACGGCAATGACTGATTCGCTGAACGGTTGCTGGGTGGGGTGCAGCATGGACAGAATCCTTTCCCTCTGGTATTGTATACAAATAACAGGCAAGCCCGCTCACGGTACCGGATACAGCCTTACCGGTCAAGCAGACAGTCCTTGCCTATGAATGTCAAACCGCTTATGGTGGGATGCTTAATTTTTGGGCAATCAAACCGCAACCGAGGGGCACCGTTGAAAGGGACGCGTTTCACACCGCAGCTACTTGATGACATCCGCGCCCGCGTGTCGCTGGTAGATGTTGTGCGCCAGACGGTACCACTCAAGCGCAAAGGGCGCAGCTGGTGGGGTTGCTGCCCGTTCCATAACGAAAAATCCCCCTCGTTCCATGTGAAAGAAGACGAAGGTTTCTACCACTGCTTTGGCTGTGGCGCACATGGTGATGTGATTACCTTCGCACAGGAAACACGCGGTGGGTCGTTCCCCGAAACTGTTGAATATCTGGCCGGCGTGGCGGGTATCCGTCTGGAGGCGAAGGCGGTTGATCCAGCCCAGCAAAAGCGCCGGGACGATGGGTATGCTGTCCTTGAAAAAGCAACCGGCTGGTTTGAGAAGCAACTGGGCGGTGAGGCGCTGGCCTATCTGAAAAAACGTGGGTTGTCGGACGAGACGATTAAAACCTTCCGCCTTGGTTGGGCGCCCGATGGCTGGCAGAACCTGCGTAACTTCCTGACCGATGAAAAGTTCAGCGCCGATATCCAGCGCGAAACAGGGTTGGTGCTGGAATCTGACAAGGGTAAGGGCGACTATGACCGCTTCCGCGGGCGTGTCATGTTCCCGATTAGCGATTTGAAGGGGCGTCCGATTGCGTTTGGCGGCCGTGTGCTCGACGGTGGTGAGCCCAAATATCTCAACTCCTCGGAAACGCCATTCTTTAATAAGAGCCAGACCCTGTATGGCCTGCACCTGACCCGCGAGCATATCCGCAAGGAAAAAGAGGCACTGCTGGTCGAAGGCTATATGGACGTGGTTTCCCTTTGGAATCAGGGTGTGCGTACAGCAGTTGCGCCGATGGGCACAGCTGTAACGGAGGAGCAAATTGCCTACCTCTGGCGGTATCACGACACGCCAACCGTCTGTCTGGATGGCGATAAAGCAGGCCGTATGGCTGCGCGCCGCCTTGCCCGCCGTGTGTTGGGCGTACTGGGGCCAGGTAAAACCTTGCGTTTTGCACTGATGCCGGATGGTGAAGACCCGGATAGCTATGTAAAGGCCAACGGTGCAGACGCCTTCCGCCGTATTCTGGCCGATACCCTCAGTCTGGAAGAGGTGCTGTGGGAGGAACTGACGGAAGAGCGTGACCTTTCGTTGGGCGAAGGGCGTGCCGCTGTTGAGTCCGACCTGCGCAACCTGACGCAGGAAATCAAGAACGATACCGTGCGCTATCACATGTTCCGCGCCCTTAAAGACCGCCTGTGGCAGGGTGGGCAGGGGCAGAACACGCCGCAACGTAAGGTGAGCGCGCCGAAAGTGTCGGTTGACGTTGAACATAACAAACGTATACTCTTGGCTCTCCTGTTGGTGCGGCCCGATGTGCTGCCCCATGTGGAGGAGGCCTTTGCCCGCGTAACGTATAGCGGTGAACGGGAAAAATCCTTGCAAAAAGCGTTGGTTAGAGCGCTGGCGGAAAAAAGACTTGAAAAGGATATTCTGGGCACTTATCTACTCAGCACGGGTATAAAACGGGCGGCGGATGAGCTTCTCGCCAACCTTGATGTGGCCAGCCTTGTAGCGGCTGAGGGTCTAGACGACCAAAGTCTGGACGCTTTACGCGACTACTGGATGGCACTCTGGCATCAGGTGCAGCTCAATCCACGGCGCCAGCGCGAAAAAAACGCGCTGCTAGATGCGTGCGCCGACGCGATTACCCACGACCGCGATGCTTGGAAAAAGTTAATCCAGGTGCGCTAGCGGACGTGAGGATCGCCGTCTGAATGATGACGGATACTGAGATTGATTAACTGCGCGCCATAATGGCGACGCAAGTGAGCGAGGAGAGCAATAAATGGCCGAAGAAAAGATCCCGATGATGGCTGGTAAGCCTCAAGAGGACGAAGCCTCCAAAAAAATGGCGGCTACGCCGGGCAATTCCGAAGAGACCTTTGCTGTCGATGAGGACGAGTACGAGGATGATGATGTCGGTACCATTGTCGGCAGTTCCAAGAAGCCGGGCAAAGGCGACGAATCGGACGACTCTCTCCTGAAGGAGCACCCCAGCTATTTCGGCAAAGGGTCTGAAGACAAAGCCGCTGCAAGCGACGAAGAAGGCCAAACCTACGCTGCCGGCGAAGACTACGGCCGTACAGATGACCCTGTGCGTATGTACCTGCGCGAGATGGGCAACGTTGAGCTGCTGAGCCGCGAAGGCGAGATCGAGATTGCTAAACGCATCGAAGCAGGCAAACTGGCCATGAACGACGCGCTGTTCTCCAGCCCGTACACCTACGCAATGGTGACAGATTACGCTAAAAGCATCCTGTCCGGTGACCGCTACCTGCGCGACCTGATTGACCTGTCGGCTGCCATGGGCGCAACCGATGAAGGCCCTGAAGGCCTGGGCGATGAAGACGGCGATGTGGACGGTGACGATGTTGTTATCGCCCCGGTCGCTACCAAATCCGCAGCCAAGGAAGAAGAAGTAACCGAACAACCGGCAGTAGAAGCTGCTGCTGGCGCAGAAGGTGAAGAAGGTTCCGAAGCGTCGGATGAAGACGGCGATGCCGATGGCGAAACCAGCGAAGAGGACGAGGAAATCCTGTCCCTGGCCGCAATGGAAGAGGCGTTGATGCCTGCCATGGTGCCGCTGTTCGAGCAAATCATCGATAAGGGTTCCGCACTGGCTGAACTGGATGCCAAACGTCTGGCTGAAGGGACAACGGCTGCCGAGTTCAAAAAGCTGAGCAAGGCACATGATGTCCTGACCGACGAGCTCAAAGAGCTGATGGCCGGTATTCACCTGAATAACCTGCGCATTGAGCAGCTGGTTGGCAAAATGTACGAAACCTCACGCAACATTACCCGTATGGAAGGGGAAATGATGCGCATGGCAATTGAGGCAGGCCTCTCCCGCGAGGAGTATCTGAAGGTCTACCTGGCTGCCAACCCGGATGAGAACTTCCTTGACGGCGTGTCCTCCAAAGGCGCTGCATGGGCGACTTTTATAGAAAAGTCCGCTGCGGATGTGGATGCCCGCCGCATGGCCATTAAAGACCTGTGCCGCAACCTTGGCCTGACGGTCATGGAGTTCAAGGCGCTGGTATCTCTGGTGCGTAAGGGCGAGAAAGAAGCCCGTATCGCCAAGAAAGAGATGGTTGAGGCCAACCTGCGTTTGGTTATCTCTATCGCCAAAAAGTACGTCAACCGCGGCTTGCAGTTCCTGGATCTGATTCAGGAAGGCAACATCGGTCTGATGAAGGCGGTGGACAAGTTCGAGTACCGTCGTGGCTACAAGTTCTCCACCTACGCAACATGGTGGATTCGTCAGGCCATTACACGCTCGATCGCCGACCAGGCACGCACCATCCGTATTCCGGTGCACATGATTGAGACCATTAACAAAATGGCACGTACGCAACGCCAGATGCTGCACGAGATGGGCCGCGAGCCGACCTCGGAGGAGCTGGCCGAACGCCTGAGCATGCCGGTGGATAAAGTCCGCAAGGTACAGAAAATCGCCAAGGAGCCCATTTCGCTGGAAACACCGGTGGGCGACGAGGAAGATTCGCACCTGGGTGACTTTATCGAAGACACCAACGCTGTACTGCCGGTAGAGGCTGCTATCCAGAGCAACCTGCGTGACTCCACCACGCGGATTCTGGCAACCCTGACCCCGCGTGAGGAACGTGTACTGCGGATGCGCTTCGGCATCGGTATGTCCACCGACCATACGCTGGAAGAAGTGGGCCAGCAGTTCAATGTTACCCGCGAGCGTATCCGCCAGATTGAGGCAAAAGCGCTCAAGAAACTGCGTCACCCGAGCCGCGCGCGCATGATGCGCTCCTACTCGGAAAATTAAGCCATCAAGAGCCCTGCCGAGCGGCAGGGCTCTACCTTTTGGGAAGCCTCGCAATGAAGAATAATTTCGTTCAATCAGCCGTGCGGGTCTATTTGGACTATCAGGAAATAATCCTTGGATATGCAGTTATTATGGCCTGCCTCAGCTATTTTTCACTACGTGGCTACGGCACAGCGCATACAGCGCTCCGCAGTGGTTACTGTGCTGTTGGAATTTGGCTTTACTATGAGGCACACGGCAAATTCCCAAATTTTGGGGCTATCAAGAAAATAGTCTTGCGGCATTTGAAGTGCCTTTGGAAGGCTTTGATATACGTCTTACCAGTCATGGTGGTTGCGGGTGGATGTAGTCATCTTTTATTGGCAAATATACTTTCAGAAAAGACATCTATAGTGTCTGCGGTTGTGGCGGTTTTTTTTGTTATGATGCGCGTTATTGTTAAAAATGGCCTCATTGCATTTGCAGCCTTTTATGCGCCGTCCAAAACATATCAGGAAATAGCTGAACTGATTCAGCCATTCTTGCCAGTTGTTGTAAAATATCAGATGGTTATCGCGGCTCTCAACATTTTTGTTATGTTGTCATACAACTCTGTCAGTCATTATCCCGGTGTTATGAATGTAGTTATCAACATTGGTCTAGCAGCGTGGGGCACGTTACTTGGTATTACGTTCTATGTGATCTCAATAGTTGTTATGCGATGGATTGGTTTGGCAGAGGATGTGCAGGATGCTGGATAAACCCCACTTCGGCGGGGTTGTTTTTGGGGTGTAAATCGTATACAAAGGGCCGGAATCCCTTTCCTCCCGTTTTCACGACTTAGATACAAGGAACGCATCACATGCGGAACTTTCTGCGCGTTGGCGCCCTGATGGGCGTGCTGATGAGTGCTCTGTTGCTCGCCGGTTGCGGTGAACGCCCGACCGAAACCCGTGCCATCGACGCCAACGGCACCAAGGTGAGCGCTTCGCAGCTCATCACCATGGATGGACTGGACGAGAAGAACGTCAACACCCCGAACAAGGTGACGATGGCGTATACCGATGCCAAGGGCGAAGCCCGGACGGTGACGGTGAGCCTCATCTACTCCGACGAACTGCTGTACACCTACGTCAACAAGGACGGCACGCTGGTCGACCGTATGCGCCGCGGCGCCGGCGAGCAGCTGCGTAAGGCCCTCATCCCCGAGGGGCTGCGCGACGCGGCCAACGGCCTGCGGAGCGAGCTTTCGGACGTGGAAGTGCTGATTTCGGCCAACCGGATGCACTATCTGGGCCGTAAGGGCAAGGATACCTACCGCCTTGTGCTGCCGAGTGGCACCAAGGCGCGGCTGGTCCTTCTGACCTTGCCGTCCGAGGGCGTGCATGCCACGTTCAGCGTCGTGCTGGACCATAATGGCCACACCTTCGACGTGCCGACCGAAATCCTGAACTGACCGAGCGAGAACCCCCGCCATGTACGGGGGTTCTTTTTATGGTTGCAGGACAGCAGCAGAAAAAGCCTATAATTACGGAACAACAAGGCACATATAAAGAAGTGCCGTACAAGAATAAGGGACGGGTGAATGCTGGAAAAGGTGTTGTGCGCCTTGGGCGCTACGGGAATTGCCGCGAGCATGGCCCTTTCGGCTTTTGCAGCTGATGCCCCTTGTACGCTCCCCGCACCTGCCGAACCCAAAATGGGCCGCCACGGGAACGAGGTCTGGCACGATGAGCGCCTGTGGACCCAGCCGCAAGGCGAAGAGCGGGGGCCTGTCGCAATTCCGGATGGCTGGATACCCCTCGGGCAGGACCATGTAGAAGGAAACTGCGCCTATTTTCCAGAGGAACAGGGAATCCTGTTCATCAACCCGCAGCAGTTTACCGATATCAAGCTGGAGGTAGAGGGCGCCCCGTTCTTCTACCGTGTGTATTACCTGCCGGAAACACAGGGTAATGTTATTGGCAGTGTCCTGTCGTGGCTGGCCATGCTGACAGAGCGTGTTCTGCCTGTATTCCCTAAAGGTGTGGGCGACCCGCGACCCTTTGATGTTCTGGTTACATCCGGCATGACGGGCAAAGAGGGAGATGTGCCGGAAAATATGGTTTTCCCTGCGCCAGGGATTCATTTGCTGGTCGTATCCCGTCCACTGGATGGGGACAGGGCGCACCAGTTACTGGCACATACGCTGGTCCATATTTTCAACCGCTACCATATGCCGCAGGATTTTCACCGGTTTGAACAGGACCCGACGCTCAGCATCATCATGTATCAGGAGATGGTGGCTACATGGTTCGAGTTTGTGACAGCACGTACACCTGCGGAACGTAACGCATTACTGGATAAGCTTTGGGTCAACTATAACGCCGCTATGGACGGTCTGCCCCATACCAAGCCGGAAGCACCAACGCTGATGACAGCGCGGCATTTCCCCGAGCGGCCCACGCGCAGCATGATGACGCAGATAAAACCGGTAAAGGTTTTCTATGAATACTACGTAATGCCCCTGATTGCGTTGGCGCTGGATGAAGCCATGCATAGGCTGGACCCGGAGAAGAGCATCAAAGATTTGTTCCAGTCGATACATGATGGTACATACGCGACTTTTAGTGATGCTGTGGCAGGGTGGCTGGGAAGTGATGAGCTGGCGCAAGTCCGTCGCTGGCTGGATGAGGGCGTTCTGATACCGGAAGAAGACGTCAGAAATGCTGTTGAGCGTCTTAACCAGCCTTCCTGATTTTTGCAAAGGCCGCCAGCGCACGGTCGCGGGTAGCCTTTAGGTCTATACAGGGACGGGGATATGTTGTGCCCGGCATAATCCCTGCCTGGAGCAGAATATCCTTGGGAGCCTCCCAAGGGGCGTGAATATAGCGTGTATCCAGTTTTGCCAGCTCTGGTACCCAGCGGCGCACATAAGTGCCATCAGGGTCGAACTTCTGCCCTTGCAGGACTGGATTAAAAATGCGGAAGTAAGGTGCCGCATCGGCACCGCAGCCAGCCACCCACTGCCATGAGGCACTGTTGTTAGCCAAATCGGCATCGACCAGTGTATCCCAGAACCACTTTTCCCCCTCTTGCCAGGGAATAAGCATGTTTTTAACCAGCATGGACGCAACAAGCATGCGCACACGGTTATGCATGTACCCAGTGTGCCAGAGCTCGCGCATGCCAGCGTCAATAATGGGGAATCCTGTCTGGCCGCGCTGCCAACGGGTAAGGTTTTCTGCATAGTCAGCTTGCCAGGGAAATGCTGCAAACTCAGTGCGCAAGGGAGTATCGGGCAGGCTAGGTGTATGCGTGAGCAGATGGGCTGAGAACTCCCGCCATGCAAGCTCTGAGAAGAACTTGTCCGCCTGTTGGCCGAAATTGGGGGACTTTTCCACTTCCTGTTTGATGCGGTGCCAGACCCTTATTGGGCTGATTTCGCCGAAGTGAAGGTGCGGTGACAAGCGAGATGTGCCTTGGACTGCTGGCAGGTCGCGGCTGTCTGCGTAGCGGGGCAGTGTATTGGCAATAAAGGCCTCCAGGCGGTCATCGGCCGCGGCTTCGCCTGCTTGCCAGTGTTGGGCAAGGCCGCTGTCCCATTTGATTCTGGGCAACAGGTCCAGAGCGTCCAGAGGGAGAGCTTTATTGTCCCTCAGGCAGGTTGGTTGACAGGTTGGCAGTGACGTGCGCATGGGGAGAGTTTGCAGCGCACGCCAGAACGGTGTGAAGACTTTAAACGGCTCTCCGGACTTGTTTCGTACGTCACACGGTTCCTGTAAAAGGGAACCGTTGAAACTTTCCACCTGAACACCCTGTTGGCGCAGTGTTGCTTTAAGGCTGGTATCCCGTTGAATGGCAGCAGGTTCGTAGGTCCGGTTCCAGTAAAGATGTGTAACGCCCAAACGTTTGACGAGGTTGCGGATGACCTCTGCAGAATCTCCGATGTAGAGATTCAGGTTACCGCCGAGTGCGTGCGTGAAAGCATGAAGGCTGTGATGGAGCCACCACTTGCTTGCACCACCAACCGCCCAAGGCTGAGCTGTGTCATGAATATAGACCACATAAACGGGCATACCGCTCTTGGCAGCAGCATATAGGGCCGGGTTATCGGTCAGGCGCAGGTCATTGCGCATCCATACAAGAGCGGGCACAGTGATGAATCCCTAGGTGTATTATTTAAAAACCGGGCGGGTTAACCCCGCCCTTTTTATTAAGCCGTATCCATATGCAGGTCAAAGTGCACGTGCGGCGAGCGGTACACCGGTACATCGTACAGGCGGATAAGCTCCATGGTGTTGGCATCTACAAGGGCAACACCGCGATAGGTATCACTGATGAGCATATACGGTGTGCCGGGAACAGCATCAACGCCGCGGCAGGCAGTAATACCGTAACGGAAGCAATCAACTGCCTCGGACTTGTCGTTTTTGTCCACGGTCACGACAGTATTGGAGTAGGTGAAGGTTGCAAAAACTTTCTCCGCCTGTGGTTGATAGGCCACTGACTGCGAGCGACGGTTATCCCGGTTGGAAATGAGGTATTTTTTTACCTCGCCCGTTTGTGGGTTGATGCGCAACAGCGGCAGGGGCACCGCAACACGGCGCTCCTCGCGAGCGGCAGGGTCCAGCTCGTAGTCGTATTCCGCACCGGTCAGCTCCTGCAGCTTTTGGATGGCAGAAAGTGCCCCTTTGGCGCCCCCTTTGCTAAACGGCACATACTGGTTGCTGACGGCAAAAACGTTCCCGTTCTTATCCACATCCATGTGCGTCAGGATGGCGTTGAGGTCTTCCTGAATATAGTGGCGCAGGGGTTTGAGTGTTTCTGCGTCGTAAACAATCAGCTGTGGCTGCATAATGTTGAAGTAGTACGGGTATGTTTTGGGCTGCAAACTGCGGGAGATTTCACCGTAGTGGGTGATGACGATTTCTTTCCCGTTAGGCAGCAGGCGAATCTCGTGCGGGTGAATGCCGCCGCTCGGCAGTTGGTCGAGTTTCTTCAGTGTGGTGAAGTCATAGATTTCCAGAATGCCATGATCTTCGGCCTTTTGAGCGCGATGCATACGGGCCGGCAAAATAAAGATGCCTTTTTTCTCGTCCGCGTATCCGTGGCCACCGTAAACATAGCCATCAGGCGCCGTCATGACTTGTATGACTTCCAGATCGCTGCTCAGCACCATACACAGTTTGTTGTGGTGGGCGATGCAGACAATGCGGTTACTGCTGCCAAGGCGCATGGCATGGTGGCCGTCCGGCATGTCCAGAATCTGCTGGCGAAACGCCCCTGTTTCCAAATCTGTTACCGTGATAAGGGAGCGGTCACGGGCGGGTGCATGGGCGATATCCTTGAAGTTATCCGGGTGATAGACACCGAGCGTACCCAGTGTCAGGGCAAGGCCCTTAAGTTTGAAGGGCTCCGAAGCCTGTGTCTTGACCAAATCGCCCTCTACGGCATGCGCAGATTTGCCAAGCATTGTGGCGCTGGCGAGGGCTCCCCCAAGTCCGTAAATTAATGAGCGGCGTGTTGTCTTCATGGTCTTTCCCCTGTTTCCGGAATCGCTTCTGTTTCTCTTAGTTTCTTATGGCAGGCAACGTTAGTGAAAATCCCTCTGTTCCTGACGGTTTCAGCCGGATTTTTGGCGCAAAGCCTCTTCTACCGCATCCGCCAGTGTTTTGCTGTCGGGGGTGTGGAAATTTGTAAAACGGGCGATAGGTTGACCATCCCGGCCAATCAGGTATTTGAAAAAGTTCCAACGCGGTTGGCTGTCCAGCTTTGCGTGAATCCATTTGTAGAAGGGGTGGGCGGTGTCTCCCGTTACAGCTGTAATGTCTGTCATCGGGAATGTGATATGGAACTTGGTCTCGCAAAAACCTTTCACTTCTGCAGCGGTATTTAGCTCCTGATTAAACGCATCGGAGGGGACGCCAACCACAACCAGCCCCTGGTCGCGGTATTTATCCCACAGGGCCTGCAGGCCGTCGTATTGCGGGGTAAAGCCACACTGGCTGGCTGTGTTCACCACCAGCAGCACTTTACCTTTGTACTGGCTCAGGGGCATCGGGTCCCCGTCGATAGAGGTGAAAGAAAAGTCCCAGGCGGTGCGGTTGTCGCTGCCCTGCGCTACTTTGGGGTGCGTGGTCCAGAGGCCGGTCATAGCGGCAAGTGCGGTTGTGAGGCTGGCTAGAAATTTCATGTTTTAATCCTCAGGCTGTTGCAGCACTCACATGGGCACTACCGTACAAGGGTACGTCAAAACGGGTGTGCAGCTCAAGGGTTTGGGCATGCACCACTGCAATGCCATTATGGCGGTCGGTCAGTATGAGGTAAGGCGTACCCTGCAAGTCTGCTGCGCCGCGGATATTCCCAAGGCCAAACCGGTGGGCATCAATAGTGAGCGCAGGTTTGCCACCTTCCAGAATGAGGATGTTATCGCTGTAGGCAAAGGTTACAAATATCCGCCCACTTGCCATGTGGTGAGTGATGGATTGGGAGCGTAGCAGGTGGGTGTTATCCGCTTCCAGCAGCTGCGTGATGCCGCTCTTTAGATTCGTTTTACGAATAGGGTGGGGCAACGCGAAACGACGTTCTTCCACTAGTGGCTGGGTGAGCGCAGGCACGTGAAAGCCCGTGAGTTGTTTGTAGTTATCCATAGCGGCGAACATGCTGGTCTGTACATCCGGGTCGAAGGTCAGGTACTGGTTGCTGACGGTATAAATATTCCCCTGCTGGTCGGCTGTCAGATGGGTTAAAACGCCATTCAGGTCGGGCTTTCTGTAGTTTTTGAGGTTTTTGAGGGTCTGGCGCTTGTACAGGCTGAGTTTAGGGTCCGCCGGTGAAAAGGCGAAAGGTCCTTCGCGGCCAATCTGGCGGATGTTGCCATAGTGGGTGATGGCGAGTTTATCCTCATCTTTCAGGTAGACAATCTCATGCGGGTGAATGCCACCGCTGGGTTTTTGCATCACCATTTCGAGCGTTTGAAGGTCGTGAAGACGCAACAGACCGCTGTCTTTCACCGAGCGGGCAGGGCTGACCATAACCGGCAAGAGGAGCAGGCTATTCTCAAGGTCTTCCCAACCGTGGCCACCAAAGGCAAATCCGTCACCCGCGGCAATGCTGATACTGTGTGCATGGTCCGCGTCGACAACCAATACTGTATCGCCATTTTGCGGGATGCAGACCAGCCGCCCGTCGGACAGGGCCACGACGCTGTGGCCGCGTGCCATAGGCAGGGCAGTCTGGTGGGCCTCTCCAGTGGCAAGGTCAAGGCTGGTGAGCAGGCTGGGGGACTCGAAAACGCCCTGTCGCCACATGGTCAGGCCATCCGGGTGGCGCTGCCCCAAAAAGCCGAGGCTGTGTACCTTGCCTGTCAGCGTATCTGATGATTTGCGGTCGGTTGTGCAGGCAACAAGAGTTGTCGAAAGTGGTACGGCAAGCGCTGCTGTCAGCACGTGGCGGCGGCTGAGCGTCATGAATTGTGTCCTCCTTGCCATATCATCTTGTGCCGAATGCGCCTTTATGGCAAGTATCGGCCTACAGGCGTTGCCCTGCGGGTGCAACATACGTACACTCGTACCGTAACTGCAAAGAGGGCTCCCCATGTTCCACGCTGTATGCCGATTTTTATCCCTGATGACGGTGCTCGCAGGGTTGACGGCGTGCGGGGGGGTTATGTCGTCGGTTACGGGTGGTCTGTCCGATGGCTTGGCAAAAGGCATTTTGAATCAGGATGATACGCAGCTTGTTGCGGATGGTGTGCCCACTTATCTGCTGATGGTGGACGGCTTTCTGGCCAACGATCCGGATAATGCTTCTGTCCTGCTGGCGGGTGCCAAGCTTTACAGTGCCTATGGCGGTACGTTTGTTAAAGATGCTGCCCGCGGCAAAGCCATGACCGAGAAGGCTTTTACCTATGCCCTTAAAGGCAGCTGCATTCGCGAAAAGCTGCTCTGTGACGTGAAAGAAGTGCCTTTCCCTGTTTTTGAAACACGTCTGAAAGATTTCGACAAGGGCGAGCTGCCCGCCATTTATACCCTTGCCACCACGTGGACAGGATGGATTCAGACCCACAGTGCCGACTGGAATGCGGTGGCAGATATCGCCAAAGTAAAGGCGCTGCTGGTCTGGGCTGATGGGGTAAATCCTGCGTACGATAATGGGAGCATCTCCTTGTACCTTGGTGCGCTGGCAACAATTTTACCGCCTGCCATGGGCGGCAAGCCGGACGAGGGTAAGGCGTATTTCGAGAAAGCGATTTCTATCTCTGACGGCCATAACCTGATGGCCAAAACCCTGTACGCCGAACGCTATGCCCGTATGGTCTTTGACCGTGCTTTGCACGACCGTCTGCTCAAGGAGGTTGTGGCTGCAGAGCCCAAGGTCGAAGGGCTGACTCTGATGAATGTGCTCGCCCAGCAAAAAGCCAAAGAGCTGCTGGAAAGTGCCGACAGCTACTTTTAAGAGGAAAGACTGATGAAAAAACTGCTCGCCTGGTTGTTGGTCGCTGCTGCGCTCCCACTGTCCGCCCATGCCCAGACTTTTAAAATTGCGACGCTGTCACCGGACGGGTCGTTCTGGGTGCAGGAAATCCGTTCTGCTGCGGACGCGATTGAAAAGCGGACCGATGGCCGCGTGACATTTAAAATTTATGCCGGTGGCGTGATGGGCAGTGACGATGCTGTGCTGCGTAAAATCCGTTTGGGCCAATTGCAGGGCGGTGCGGTGACTACAGGTGCGTTAAGTGCAGCCTACGCTGATGCGGCGATTTATGGCATGCCTTTCAAGTTTAACAGCTTTGCCGAAGTGGATTTTGTCCGCGCCAAAATGGATAAGATGATTCTGGACGGGATTGAAGCCGGCGGTCTGGTGCCATTTGGTCTGGCGGAAGGCGGCTTTGCCTATATCATGTCCAAGTCCCCTATCCGTAGTGTCGCCGACCTTAAAAGCTCCAAGGTCTGGGCACCCAGCAACGATAACCTGAGCATCGAGACCCTTAAAGAACTGGGCGTGACGCCTGTGACCTTGGGATTGGGCGATGTGCTCACCTCTTTGCAGACTGGGATTGTAGATACTGTGGCAACATCACCTGTTGGCGCGCTTGCTTTGCAGTGGCACACAGGGGTCAAGTATATGACCGAACTGCCGGTGGTGTACTTCTCTGCCCTGATGGTGCTGGACGGCAAGGCATTTGCCAAAGCCAAGCCGGAAGACCAGAAGGTTATCCGCGAGGAGCTGGGTAAAGCTTTTGCCGGTATCGACAAGCGTAACCGCAGTGACAACGTGGCTGCGATGGCAGCGCTGAAGAATCAGGGGATTGAGGTTGTAACACCCACTTCTGCCGAGTTGGAGTCCTGGTATGGCATTCGGGAAGTTGCCCTGAAAGTGAATGACCGTATTCAGATGTTCAGTAAAGGTGGCCTGAAAATGGTAGATGACTACCTGCAGACCTACCGTACCCAGCACGCAATGAACGATAAATAGGCATGTTGATGTTCTCCCAGTTCCTGCGCCGTCTGCACCAGTTGGAAGACATGGTGCTGACGGGGATGTTTTTGCTGATGCTTTTGCTCAGTGTGGCACAGATTGTGGCACGTAACTTTGGCGTGGCCGGTCTGGTGTGGGGGGATGAGCTGGCACGTGTGCTGGTTCTATGGGTTGGCCTGCTAGGGGCAATGGCTGCGGCACGGACCGACAAGCACCTGCGGATTGATTTGTTTACCCGGCTATTAAAACCGGTGACCCGTAAGTTTGTTGTATTGACCGCGCAGGTTGGCACTGCACTGGTGAGCGTTGTTGCCGCCTACGGAGCCCTGACTTTTGTGATGGACGAGTACAGCTACGGCAGCATTGCTTTTGCGGGTGTGCCCACGTGGGTGACGATGAGCGTTATCCCGTTCGCATTGGGGGTTCTGGCGCTGCGTTATCTGGTGCTTGCCATACTGACCATTTTGACATCGGCAACGGAGATTGGCCGATGAACTTGGTTGCCGCGCCAATTGCTGTTCTGGGTGCACTGGGGATGCCCCTTTTTGCGCTGATTCTGGGCCTGGCGATGGCCGGATTTACTGCACGTGGCATCAATCTGGGTGTGGTAGCCGTCGAGTTTTACCGCCTGTCGGATACGCCAGTGCTGGTAGCAATCCCGCTGTTCACCTTTGCAGGGTATGTTTTGAGCGAGGCCAATACCTCGACCCGTCTGGTCCGTCTGACACAGGCAATTCTTGGCTGGTTGCCTGGGGGGCTTGCCATTGTGTCGCTTTTTATATGCGCACTTTTTACGGCGTTTACCGGTGCTTCCGGGGTGACGATTGTGGCTTTGGGCGCATTGCTGATGCCTGCGCTGGTGCGTACAGGCTACGGCGAAAAATTCAGCCTTGGCCTTGTGACAACATCGGGTGCGTTGGGTCTGTTGATACCACCATCCTTGCCGCTTATCCTGTACGGTATTGTCAGCCAGCAGATGGATACAGGCTATGGTGTGACTATGGAGCGGCTGTTCATTGCCGGCATAGGGCCAACTTTGCTGATGATTGGTGCCTTGTCTGTTTACGTGGTCTGGATGAGCTTTAAGCATGGAGTAAAGCTTACCCGTTTCAGCGCGCGGGAAGTTCGTGCCGCGTTATGGGCTGCCCGTTGGGAGATGCCTCTGCCCTTTTTTGTGCTTGGCGGTATTTACGGCGGCTGGTTTGCTGTGTCCGAAGCTGCGGCCGTAACGGCGCTCTACGTTTTGATTGTCGAGGTTCTGCTATATCGGGAGATTCCGCTAAAACGCCTGCCCGGGCTGGCAGTGGAATCCATGCTGATGGTGGGCGGAATTCTGATTGTGCTGGCGTCGGCCATGGTGCTTACCAACCTGATGATTGACGCGGAAGTGCCAACAAAGCTTTTCGCGTTTGTGAAGGCGTGGATTGACGACAAATATACCTTCCTGCTGGTGCTGAACATTTTCCTGCTCATTCTTGGAGCGCTGCTGGATATTTTTGCCGCACTGGTAATTGTTGTGCCGCTTATCCTGCCTGTCGCCGCGGGATATGGTGTGGACCCCGTGCATCTGGCCATGGTGTTCCTGGCCAATATGCAGATTGGTTATCTGACGCCGCCTGTGGGGTTGAACCTCTTTATCGCCAGTTACCGGTTTGATAAACCGATTGAGCAGATATATCACGCCACAGCACCGTTTATCGTTGTTCTGCTGGCCGCACTGGCTGTGATTACGTACTGGCCTGCGCTGAGCCTCTTTCTTCTGCCATAAAGCAAACATGGTTACAGGGCTGGCAAATTGTGCCGTTAGAGCCCATACTTAATTTAATGAACAAAAACAAAGCTGTCCTAGCATGATATTGCGTTGTGGCTCCAGTATCGCGTGTTTGTTTACCCTGCTGCTTGCCGGGTGCGCCTTGACGGATACGCCCCCCGCAGTTGTTCTGCATGCAGATCCTGTAAGCTGTATAGAGCCGCCAATTGTTCATGAAGAGCTTAACAAACATGGTCAGGCCACATGGTCCGACGACAAATTATATGTTGCCCATCATGAGGAAGCGCCGGTCCGTATTCCATCCGGGTGGCAGGCTGTAGGAGCATCGAAGGTAGAAGGGCGCTGCGCGCTTTTTCCGGACAAGCAAGCCGTTGTTTTTATTAAACCTTCCGAATGGACCATCAAACGCAATCCCCACAAAGAGGCTGGTATCACACTTGTCCGTTATGCGCCCAAGGCGATGGATGCTGCCAAACTGGCGCGTATTGACCGGATGATTGACGATGTACACCGCCGTGTCCGACAAATTTACCCACTGGGCCTGAGGGAGGACCAGAAGTTTGACCACGCGCTATTGGTGACGACAGATATTGCAGGTGATGCCAGTAATATGGACCGACGCTTGTTTGCGGAGCCAGGTGAGCGGCTGACGGTTTTCTTTCGGGAACCTGACGACGGGCGTGCCTATGATTTGTTGACGCATACAACAACCCACCTGTTTAATAAACGCCGTCCCAGAACTGAAACGCAGCCCGATGACCCGAATCTGTCCATGCATGACTATCTTGAGTTTGTCGCATCGTGGGCGGAGCTGGCTTTGTCCCCACCGTCTGCATATCTCAACAAGCGGGTAGACTACATTTATGATGTGCATGCGCTTGTGACTGATGATGATTCTACTACGTGGCCCAAAGACCGCACCTTGAAAGGGCTGCGTGTCCATAAGGGTAAAATTGGTATTCCGCCCCGTACTCACGAGCGGAGCGGGCCAATGATGGAGTACCTGCACTATTATCTTTGTCCGTTGTCACTGGTGGCTCTGGATGGTCTCCTCGCAAAGCGGGAACGCAAGTTGAGCGTTATGGAATTGCTGCAAATGGTGCACAGTTCCAAGCAGTCGTTGTTGGATGTGTTGCACCAGCAACTAACGCCTAACGAACTGGCGCAATTTGAACTTTGGCTCGGTGGAGAACGTATCCCCCGGGTGCTCGTGGATGCCGGCATGGCACGCTATAAAACGGCCGGTTATCTGGATTGGACCCTTGCAAAAGGATGGGCGCATAAATGAAGAAACACCTTTTAACCTATCTGGTCTGTATGGTCGCAGCACTCCCTGCATGGGCCGCAGGTAAAAGCGGAGACATACCGGATGGCACGTGTCTGCCAATTCCGCCGTATAAGGAAGCCTTTAATAAACACGGCCTGCAGGTATGGCAGGATGACATCTTCAAAACCTTCTTGCAGCCGAACAAGGGACGGTTTTATTACGAGATGCCCGCCGGCTGGTCACCTATAGGTGCCGAGAGTACACGACAGGAAAAGGGCAAGACATGTGTACAGTTTCCTCCGCATCAGTCTGCGACTTTTGTAAATACGGCTCATTTTGTATCGGCCACCTTGCAGGTTGAGGGCGTGCATTTTCCGGTACGCGCAGTCTGGCGCAATACCCTGAGCGATACACAGGTCAAAGAATATCTGGACGTGATCCGTAACGGTTTTGAGCAGGTCAGCAGTATCTACCCCTATGGCGTGCCAAACAGCATGCTGGGCGAACATACCGTCATGATTACAGCCGGTATCATTACTGACGAAAAGGCACCCACCAGGAACCTGTACCCAAACGTGGGGCCCAATGCCAGCTACATCTATCACTGGCCCGGCGCCCGTATGGAAGAGTTGCTGTATCATGCGGTGGCACACCTGTATAATCGGTTCCGGTATATGTATTCCTACCGTCCTGTTGCCCCTACATTGAATTACGTCGAGTATCAGGAGTGCCTGGCTTCGTGGGTAGAGTCCCGTTACGTCCGTAGCGATATGGACAGATGGAAGCGTGCCATGCACATCTTGCATATCCACGAAGGGGTTGTACTGCCTGAGGTTAAGATGGGCAAAGAGGTTGGCATGTTCCGCAAGCTCAACGACATGTCTGGACCACTGCCTATAAACCTTGTTCGCCACCGACCGCCACACATGCATGTGAAGAAGGAGTATGCCCACTATATTCTGGCGCCATTGCTGCTGATGGGTGCTGAAGGATTGTTGATTGAAGGTGGCAAGGACGTGCGCATGGAAGACGTGCTGCGGGACGTGCACACCAACAAGTATGGCACCAATTTATACGGTGTGCTGGGCATGTATCTGAGTGAAGACCAAATGCGCACATACCGCCGTTGGGAAGACGGTTTAGAGGTTATTCCACGTAAATATATCTATGCGGCACTTAAGCGCTACGATACGGGCAAGGACCCAGTAGACTACACTAGGGTCGACGATTTGATGCCTAAATACATTGCACCTAATCGGTAAGCTTTTTAGGGGGTAAGGTCAGGAAGCCTGCACCGAAGTAGGGGCGGGCATAGCGGTTGACCCAGCGGGCTATTTCGCGCACGTCACGCTCGCCCTGTAGTTTGTCGACGCGTTTACCCTGATGGTAGAGCAGGAAGGTGGGGATTTTCTCCACGCCAAGAGACTTCGCATAATCGCGGTATTTATCATAGTCCAAAATGTAGACGGGTATCTGCTTGCTATAGCGGTCTGTAAACTCATCCACGGCCGGCTCGGTATTCCTGCAATGGGGGCACCAGCTGGCCCATACCTCAACAATCTTCATGCCGTAACCAGGTAGTATCTTCTGGTCAAACTCTTCGGGTGTCACACGAGGCAGATCAGCATTGCCGGCATGAGCGCTAACCGCTCCCAGCAGGCTCAGTAGGGTGATAAGTAACAATCTGCGTTTCATGTGATGTCCCGAGTTGTTCTTAATGTTTATGGAGGGGCGCACGAGCCAACATTCTTGGGGCTCTATATTTCTGCTGGCTGTAATAGTAAGGCCATGTCACCATATGTTAGCCATAAAAGAAATCATAAAACGGAGTCGCCCGTTCGTGAACTACAAACCAGTTTTGGCATTGAGTGCCTGTTTGTTGTCCGTTACCGCCTTTAGTCCTGCATATGCAGAAAAAGCCGCTCAAGCTGCTTCCGTAACGGCGGATACCTCCGCCACACAGCCCGATGCAGCTGACGTGTGCGTGCCTTTGGGCCCACATATACCGCGAGGGGGCAGCTTTGGTATGGAACACTGGAGCGATGATAAGCTCCGTATGGCGGCCAATCCTGGCAAGCGGGTTAAAGCACCGGAATACTGGGTGCCGGTAGGCAGCTACCGCATCAAGAAAGAGGAAGATGAGGGATGTGCGCTCTTCCCGGATGGGCAATCGGCTGTTTTCATCAATCCGCTGCATTGGAAGGTCGACGCATACCTTGTCCCCGTGTTGGGCATTTATGTTGTGCGTTTTATCCCGAACACATATAGCGACGAAGATGTTAAAAAAACGGATGCCCTGATTCAGGAAGTCTATGAAAAAGTTTCCTATTTATTCCCGTTGGGTCTTAAAGAGTACATGCGGCAAGACCACCATATCATTGTCACCACAGGTGTTGCAGGTGATGGTAAACGTGTTGAAAATAGGGTCTTCCCTTATCCGGGTCCACACCTGTCTGTACTTGCAGGACCGCTGGGCAGTAATTTTAACAAGGAGTTTCTGATTCGTCAGGCGGTCTATCTGCAGAACAAGATGCGACCACGGGATGAAACTTTTAAAGACGACCCGCTGCTTGCCGCACCAAGCTGGAGCGATATGGAAGGTGGTTGGGCTGCATTTGCCTTGCTGGACGATGCCAAAGCCCGTCTGGATCGGGTAAATGCCCTGTACAGCGTACATCAGGCGTTGACTGACGACGATGATGAAACGTGGCCTGATCTGCAGAGGTATAAAAAAATTGACCGCAGTAAAGGACCGTTTGGTATGCCACCAAACAGTCCACGTCGCTCTGCGGCCGTAAAATATGCCAACAGTGACTTGGGTCCGCTGATTATGGTGGCATTGGATGGACTGCTGGTTGCAGAAGGCAAGAAAGAAACCATGATGCAGTATGTGCGCCTTATCAACAGCAAGAAGGAGTACACGCTCCCGTCTGTCATGAAAGCTGCACTTTCTCCGAAAGGCTACAGCCTTTTCGAGGGTTGGATGAAAGGTCAGCCTATTGACCGCAGCTACATCGACAAGGGGCTGGCAAGACTCGATAATCCGCCGAAGCAGGAAGCGAAGTAGTTCAAAGCACAAAAAGCAGGCGGGTAACCGCCTGCTTTTTTAATCAGATAAGCCAGTGTTACTGACCGAAGTCCTGAGGCAGTTGGTTCTGACGCTCGGGCACCACACCGCCGTTATTACCTTCGGCGTATTTCTGACGCAGCAACACATACAGATCGTCCACTGTATTGCTCATGGCCTGAACCTTACCTACGACCTGAGGAATCTCCTGGCCGCGAATTTCATCGGCTTTTGCACGCAAATCTGTGTTCGCGTCGCGAATGCCCTCTTCCACGCCTGTACCACCTGCGGCATAAGCGCTGGGGATTGCCAGGGCCAAGGCTATCAAACTCATATAAACCGTACGCATCATATCTGGATACTCCACTCGTTTACAAAAACATATGACAGGCGGCACAAGCCGGGCAACTGCCATTCCTGTCACCGTTGTTCTTCGGGCGACAGCGTCAAGAGCGCACATGTGGCGATTGGTAACAACCGCGCCAGTGACATCCCCTCACCGGAGGATGACGCATGCATCCTCCTAAGTTTATAGGGTTAGGCACCAGAATCAAGGCTGACGGGTATCACTACCGATATTCGCGCTTGGCATGCTGTGCACAATTTGGTATACAAGATCGCAACCCCTCTATGTTACTGTCGCTTCCGGCAGATCATCCCAAGGTTGCACCCAAGTGATGCTGAAATGCTCAACCGATAGGGAATACAATGCGTATTGAACAAGACCTCAAGCTCGACTTTAAGGACGTGCTTATCCGCCCCAAACGTTCCACCCTCAAATCCCGCAAACAGGTAGACCTGATGCGGGATTTTACATTCCGTAACAGCGGTCAGATCTATAGCGGCGTGCCGATTATCGCCGCCAATATGGATACCGTCGGCACCATGGATATGACCCGTGCGCTCGCCAAGCACGGTATGATGGTGGCCCTGCACAAGTACTATACAACCGATGAGCTGGCTGATTTTCTGGCAGAAGAAGGGATGCCAAACCACGCTTTTGCCAGCTTTGGCGTGACCGAGAATGATTTTGAGCGCATTGAGGCTTTGTCCAAACGCCTGAGCAACCATGTGCAGTATATCTGCATGGATGTGGCCAACGGTTATACCGAGGCCTTTGTGGACGCTGTCAAGCGTGTGCGGGATACCTTCCCGACCAAAACCATTATGGCCGGCAACGTGGTGACGGGCGAAATGACGGAGGAACTTATCCTCTCCGGTGCGGATATCGTCAAGGTTGGCATTGGGCCCGGCAGCGTATGCACAACCCGTAAAATGACAGGTGTGGGCTATCCTCAATTGTCCGCCATTATCGAGTGCGCGGATGCAGCCCATGGCCTTGGCGGCCATGTGTGCGCCGACGGCGGCTGCACAGTCCCCGGTGATATCGCCAAGGCGTTCGGTGCGGGAGCGGACTTTGTGATGCTGGGTGGCATGCTGGCCGGTCATGACGAAAGTGCAGGCGAGCTGGTGGAAGAAAATGGCCGTAAGTTCAAACGTTTTTACGGTATGAGCAGTGCCGAGGCCATGAATACCCACCACGGCGGCGTTGCCAGCTATCGGGCGCCGGAAGGCAAGAGCGTTAACGTACCCTATAAAGGTGCTGTGGAAATGACGGCGCAGGAAATATTGGGCGGGGTACGCTCCGCCTGCACCTATGTGGGTGCCCAACGCCTGAAAGAGCTCAGCAAGCGGACAACCTTTGTGCGGGTATCGCAGCAGATTAACAACATTTTTACCGGTATGGAAACGGGCCTGTAAGAACTAGCTAGACAAAGAAAAGCCCCCCGTTTGCACGGGGGGCTTACGCTTGGGAAGGCTCAGGCCGCCAGCGGGTCGGTGACAACCAGCTGACCATTGGTGCGTACCATGAAGTTGGCATCACCATCGAGATCGAGCCGGTGGGCATCGAGGGTCCGCAGGGCACCGAGAAACTCTGCCATGTCGGCATTGTTCACATCGTCGCCGTCGCTGCCGTCCAGCACGAGCTGGCGCAGCGTATCGACGTTGCCGTCTTCATCTTCGACGGGTTCCAGCAGCTCCATCAGAGCCACCAGTCCGCCGTCGTCCGTATGCGCCCATCCGAACACCTTCGGAAAGAAGGGGTTGTCCGGATGGTCTTCGGCCAGACGAATGTAGTCGGCATACGCGCAGTCGCAGTTTGCGACTTTGGCAACCTTGTCGCCGTTCGGGGACATGTACACGGCACCGAAGTGCCCGCGTCCAATCTCCGACCAGCCCATGGCTTCCAGCGCGTCGCCCACCTCTTCGGCAGACGAATATTTGCCCAGAAGGCGGTCGAGAAAACGTTGATGGGTATTCATCGTTCAGGTCTCCAGAGAAAGAGAAGGGAATCGCAGTCAGGCAGAGCCTGTGCGGGGAAACGTTACAGGGCGGTGGAAAACACCGCATGTATTCGGTAATCGCTTATGTAGAGGCGAACAAGCGCTCTGTAAAGGGCCAGCTAACACCTATGCCAGAAGTTTTTTTGCAGCCTTGAGGGCATCTGCTGTGCTGGAGTGCAGGTTCTCACCTCCCAATTCGGTTGTAAAACCCATTTTATCCAGTGCTTTATGCACGGCTGGTTGAACGCCTGCAAGCTTGAGGACCGTGCCCTGTTTCTGGCAACGGTGGAGGATTTCCTCCAGTGCGTGGATGCCGGTCGCATCAATAAAAGGAGCTGACTTGATGCGCAGAATCAGCACCTTGGGCTTACCGCCTGTTCGGCCAACGGCCTCTGCCATTTTATCAGCAGCACCAAAAAAGAACGGACCGCCGACCTTGTAGATCTCCACACCTGCGGGAACATGTGGCGTGGCAGCTTTGGTCTGCCCTTCGTGGAGAGTGTCTTCATCACCCATGCCCAGTTCAATCCCAACCACGTCGCTCATGCGTTTGATGAACAGCAGGGCAGCCAGTGCAACGCCAACCTGCACGGCAACCGTAATGTCGACGAGCACAGTGAGCGTAAATGTCGTCACGAGGACCAGTACGTCGCTGCCGGGGGCACGCATCAGACGGCGGAAGAGGTGGAAGTCGGCCATATCGTAGGCGGCAATGAACAGCACACCTGCCAGCGCAGCCAGTGGAATTGCGCTGGCCAATGGGGAAAGACACAGCACGAACAGCAGCAGAAACAAAGCATGCAACATGCCGGAAACAGGTGAATAAGCACCGCTGCGCACGTTAACGGCCGTACGGGCAATCGCGCCCGTTGCGGCAATTCCGCCAAAGAGGACGGACGTGATATTGGCAACACCCTGACCAATCAGCTCGGTGTTGGACTTGTGACGCTCACCCGTCATACCGTCGGCAATCATGGCGGAGAGGAGCGATTCGATAGCGGCCAGCAACGCGATGGTAATGGCATCCGGGAAAACAGTCTGGATTTTTTCCAGACTGAAAACAGGCAACTGGGGCGTCGGGATGGCAGAAGGCAGGCCACCAAAGCGGCTGCCAATGGTTTCCACAGGCAGGTTGAGGAGGGCAACCGCTGCAGAAGCGACGACGACACCAACAATAGCGGCAGGCATTCTAGGCAGCTTTTTCCGGATGGTCAGGATGATGGCAACAGTCATCAGGCCAATGGCAACGGCAGAGGTATTCATGGTTGGTCCGGCCGCAATGTAGGCCTGCATCCGGGCAATGAAGTCCCCCGGCACCTTGTCCATGTTCAGGCCCAAAAAGTCGCGTATCTGGGTAGAAAAAATGATGACACCAATCCCGGTCGTAAAACCCGCAATCACCGGATAGGGAATGAACTTGATGAACGCACCGAGGCGGGCAAGACCCAAGCCTATCAGCATCAGGCCGGCAAGCAATGTTGCCAGAACCAGGCCGTCGTAACCGTGTTTTTCAACCACCAGAAACAGCACTGCAACAAATGCGCCTGTAGGGCCACCTATCTGATGGCGGCTGCCGCCCAGAAAAGAAATAAAGAACCCGGCAACAATGGCGGTAAACAGGCCGCGTTCTGGCGCAACGCCACTGGCAATGGCAAAAGCAAGTGCCAAAGGCAGGGCGACAATGGCAACCGTAAGCCCCGAGATGGCATCCTGTCGCAAGTGGCTAAGGGAATAGCCGGGAATAAAGTCAAACAGGCGTGGACGCAAATCATGGAACGGAGAGCGGCGGGTTGTCATTTCTTTTCTGTCTTTCAGGAGTTAACGCCCAAGTATAGGACTGTGGTACGAAAAAGCAATACCCCCTGAAAAACAGGGGGTATTGGCGTTTGTTCGGACGTCAGGCAGCCAGCGGGTCGGTGATGACCAGCTGCTTGCCCCGGGCCATGAAATTGGTCGGGTGCAGGTCCAGCCTGTCACCAAAGCCATGCAGATGGCGCAGGAGGCTGACCAGAGCCGTGCTGTCCTTCATATCCGGCATGTCCTTGCTGCGCAGGGCCGCGCAGATGCGCGCGTACTCGTCGCGCAGGGCATCGCCCATGGGGCGCAGGCGCTCCAGCAAAGTCATCATGCCGAACTCGGTCTTCATGTGCAGATAGACCTTGGGCAGATACGGGTTGCCGGGGTTGGCCATGGCATAACGGGCGTAGCCGTCGTAGCCCTGGGCGGTACCGCCGCGGGCGAGCTTGAGGGCAAAGCGGCCACAGGGTGTGGCATAGACGTTTGCAAAGTAACCGTTGCCGAGGCGCTTCCAGCCTTTCTTCTCCAGCCAGCGGCACAGGGCGTGCCAGTTGTCGGCAAAGCGGATGGCGGCGAAGCGGACGACCGAGAGCAGCTTGTGGCCGATGATGTCCGTGGCGTTGTGGACACTGGCCATGCTCTCCCAAAAGCGGGTTTTGATGGTTGGGGTATCGGCCATTACGGCCTCCATGAAATAGGAAAAGGGATGAAGAGGTCGAAGCCCACCCAGTATACCCATGAAGATAAAAAAGAAAACCCCCGACCTTCCGGTCGGGGGTTTTTATCGTTAAACCAGCTGGTCGCTGGTGGTGACGGTCAGATTGTGCGCCGACAGCGGCTTGCCGCCCATGGCGGCCACAACGGCCTGACGCTGCGCCATGCTCTGGGCATCGGTGCCCGGGTTCAGGTGCGCGGCAATGTCCGCCGGCTCCATATCCAGCAGCGTATCCACATCATGCACGATATGGCGCACCAGATCGCGCAGCAGGACCACGCGGAAGCCCCGTTTGAGGGCGCCGATGACGAACATCAGCACGCAGTAGTCGGTCGCCACGCCACACACCGCAAGGGTGCGCACGCCGTGTTGCCACATGTTGTCGAACAGGGCGTCACGGGTGCAGATGGCGTCCACACCGCTCTCGTCCGTGATCTGGAAGAGGTTGCGGTAGACCTCGCGCTGGTGCGGCGGCACATCGGCTTCGGTGGCGCCGGTGTGCTGGGTGCCCCAGCTGTCGAAGACGTTCTTGTTCATGTAGAACGCCGTGATGCTGCGCTTTTCCAGCAGTTCCGGGTTGACCACCAGCTTGTGGCCGGGGGTGCCGACGGCGCAGTGGATGCCGGGGAACGGCACCGACTCGGGGCTCTTTTCGTACTCGCCGCCGAAATGGCTGTCCCGCGTGAAGAGGGCCAGCTTGCAGGTGGTGCGCATGAGGCGGTTGAACAGCGTGTTCATGGGCGCCACGATGTCGTCCGCGCCCGGAACGGGCAGGGCGGCATCACGCAGGTACCTGCCGCCGACGAAGTCACCGTTCATGTCGATGACGACGAGGGCGAAGAGCTCGGTACGGCTGAGGGGAGAAGGACTCATGGAAGGGACTCCCTGTGAGAAGTGGAAAAAGCCTTACGCCGCGTGCTTGAGCGCGTCGATGAGGGCTTCCTTGCGGGCATGAAGGTCTGCTTCCAGGCCCACGTGGTACAGGTGCGGATTGGCGAACCGGCGATGCGATTCGTCGAGTGCCGCCAACTGGTTCAGCGCGTAGGTACGGCTGTCCTTCAGCACCGGTACGGTGTACACCTGCGTGCCGTTCTCCATGATGGGGACCAGCAGCAGTTGGTAGGTCACCTCGGTATTGAAGGTCGTCCGCTTGCGGTCGTCCACCAGATCGATGGAGGTCGTGCCGGCAGACAGGTCCGTGCCTTCGGGGACGATCATATCCTTCCAGAACATGCCATCGGGGCGGTAGTACCGCGCCACGTTGAGCACGCCCGGGTTGGAGATCTTGATACGGTCTTCCGAGAGCTTCATCACGTCACGAATGACGTCGCTGTCCTCCCACACTGCAGCCAGCTTGTAGACGCCGCCGAGGGCGGGCTGATCGCTGGAAACGACGAGGTTGGTGCCGACCAGCCACGAGTTGATACGCGCACCCTGAACCTTCTTGAGGTCGAGGATGAGGTACTCGGTCAGGTCGTTGGAAGCGACGATCAGGGTATCGGTGAAGCCGGCCGCATCCAGCAGCTTGCGTGCCTTTTTGGAAAGGTGCGCAAGGTCGCCGGAGTCGAGGCGGATGCCCAGCAGTTTGTGCCCGTTAGGGACCAGCAGGCGCTGTGCAACGTCGATGACCTTCTTGACCCCTTCGATGGTGTTGTAGGTATCCACCAGGAAGGTGGCGCCGTGCGGCATGGCCTTGGCGTAGTTCTCGAAGGCTTCCAGCTCGCTGTGGTGGAGCATCACGAATGCATGGGCGAAGGTGCCCACATCCGGGATGCCGTACAGCTGCGCGGCCTTCATGTTGGAGGTACCGATGCAGCCGGCCATGTAGGCCATCTTCGAGGCGAGCAGGCTGCCCAGCGAATGGGCGCGGCGCATGCCGCCCTCGAACACGGGGTCGCCGTCGGCGGCGAACACCACGCGGCTGGCCTTGGTGGCCACCAGCGAACCCTGGTTGAGGAACGTCAGCAGAGCAGACTCGATAGCCAAGCACTGCCAGACTGGTCCTTCCACACGGACGATGGGCTCATGCGGGAAGGCAATGGTGCCTTCGGGCATGGCTTTGATGTCCAGCTCGAGGCGGGCTTCCTTCAGGAAGGTGAGGAAGGCCTCGGTGTACAGGGGCTTGCCCTGCCCGTCCTTGCAGCTGCGCAAGTAGTCGATGTCTTCGTCCAGCACGCGCCAGTCGGACAGCCATTCCAGAAAGTCCGACAGGCCGCCCGTGAGCAGATAACCGCCCTCGAACGGGTTTTTGCGGATGAACATGTTGAAGGCGGTACGGGTGTTGTGCGTACCGAGGGTGAAGAGTGCCTGACCCATGGTAAAGGCGTATTTGTCCGCAAACAGCGGGCCAAGGGTCTTGAGGGGACGTTCACGTCGGGTCATGGGGTGACCTTTCCGGTAGTGGGGTAAAAGACGAAACGAAGATGTGCAACGGCCTGAGCGGCCAGATAAGTGGGCGCACTATGCGCCGGATCGGCTTTTGTTTCAAGCTCTTTCATGGCCTAAAATCCGTGCACGGGTAAGGGGGCACAAGGTGCCGCTGACGTGGGTGGGTAGGTGACGCAGTTGGAAGGCCGCCAGAATGTCTTTATCCGCACCCCGGTAGCCATGATGGCGCAGGGCAGCAAGTGGATCGTCGATGGTAGGGTAGGGCCGCCAAGGTGCGGCAAGGTTCAGTGCCTCCAGTCTTGCCCAGTCAAAGTGGGCGCCCGGGTCATCTTTACGGTCAGGGGCAATGTCGCTATGGCCCAGCACCTGTGCGGGAGTGAGGTGGTTGCGGGCCAGAATATCTGTCAGCAACGCCTCCAGCACAGCATATTGTGTATCCGAATAGGCCACCCCTGATGCGGGCCCCGGGTTGGAGATTTCTATGCCGATGCTATGGGGGTTTAAGCGTTCAATACTGCCCCATGCGCTGATACCGGCATGCCATGCGGTTTGCTCCTCGCGCACCAGCTGGATGATGCGCCCGTCGGCACAAATCATATAGTGGCAGCTGACCTTTGCGGACGCGTCCGACAGGCGGTTGAGGGCTGCCTCATCATCCGCCATCCATGTGCCGTGCAGAATAACAAAGCTTATCGGGGCGGTTCTTGCCTCGTGGTTGGGCGAAGGGCGCCAGATGGCGCCCTTGTAGTCAAC
Source organism: Pseudomonadota bacterium (assembly GCA_016125375.1). Classification (GTDB taxonomy): domain Bacteria; phylum Pseudomonadota; class Alphaproteobacteria; order UBA1280; family RI-95; genus RI-95. Next base: position 149,700 of record WGLU01000004.1, read on the forward strand.
ATTAGCCACGCGCGGCCCATTCTGTAACCGGTGGCACAACACCCACAGGCGCCCCTTGGAGGGAGAGGTTACCGTCGGTGCATTCAAACCGCAGACTAACCTTGTCACGGTTATCACTCAGCAGCTTCAGTACGTATTTGTTTTGGGAGAGTGCAATATCGTTAATCACTTCATGCTCGCGCAGGTAGGCCATCAGTGGGTCGGGCATGTTGGTTGTCAGCGAGACGTTCCCGTCCGGGCGAAGGCGGTTATCCAGCTGGAACTGCCCACGCATGGTAATCCAGAAATCATTGCGCTCCAGACGGACGTCGTTCAATTCGAAATAGCTGGCGTTAGAGGCAAGTTGTTTGACAATTTTCTCGGTCAATTGCTCACGCTCAGCCGGTTTGAACAGCCAACTGACCACGTCTGTTGTCAGTTGCGGCGGGAAAGCTGTCACATTCGCATCAACATTCAGTGCGTTCAGTGTTTCGGGGCCGTTCTCGCTTTCCACTGTCAGCTTGTTTGCCGTCAGGCGGCTGTTGAAGTTATTCGCATTCATACTGGCCGATTCTTTGGAGAAGTAGGCGTCGGCTGTTTTGAGAACGGTCTTCTGGCTGTCGTCGTTGCGCAGCGTCATGCTATTGACGCCAAGTTGGATTTCCGAAACATGTTGCTGCTGGAACAGCGACAGTTTGCCGCCGTCTACCAGCAGCGTGTAGTGAGAGGCCTCGCCACCCACCTCGTAAATCAGGGACTGGTTCTTGTCAAAAACCACTTCAACGCGCTGTTGGGCCAGAAAATCTGTGCTCATGCTCATGTCGCCGGCTTTCAGCGTCAGCTTCTGGTTCGTGTCCTTGTCGCTCCAGTAAACTTTGACGTTGCGCAGTTCCAGATTAATCCGCTTGGGGTAACCGGATTTTTTAATCTCGCCGACTTCGATACGGAAGTTCTTGGTCTTGTTGATGCTGCCGATCAGTTTTTCCTGTGCAAGGTCGCTGGCCAGCATCCACATGCCGAAGTGACCCCCTATAAGGGCTACCACTGCGAACAGAAACGCACTGATAA